>CANRZW010000019.1 GCA_947644545.1 uncultured Lachnospiraceae bacterium | reverse complement strand
CGGATGAGCCTATTTTTTAGCTCAATTTTTTCATAGATCACTTGACACTACCTCCTGTTTTACATTCGTCCCCGATACGAATCATCATTGTATATAATATACCACTTCTTTTTTCTTTTTACTATAAAAATATATAAATTTATCAAAAATTTATGTATCTGCACAGCTCCGCAAAAAAAGTGCGGTACCGGACTCCATTTCATGCGGATACAGCAAGATAAGCTTTTGCTTCAAAAATGGACTCAAAGCCTGCTGCATCCTTCCTCTGTCCGCTTCCGGAAGCCGATCAAACTGCTCCTTGTCCGGTGTTAAGAGCAGGATCAGTTTACTTCTGGCCTGAAACTTTTTCAAGTATTCCATGATCTCAGTCGCCGTTTTCCTTCGGTATTCTAATTCTGGTATTTCTTCCTGCTCATAAACGTCAAAAAATGTACCCATCTGAACATACGCGGCGGCGACTGCCGTCGTACGGATCTCTTCTTTCCCCCACAGGACCAGGTTCAGCCGCACATTCCTAAACACCTCACTCTGCTTCTTACAGGATGTTATCACGTCCGCACACAACTGCCTTGCTGTCTCCCGGTCAAACTCGCAATCCACGACCATAGCCATCTCCAAAATACCGCCGCGGTAATTCCCCTGCACATGCAGGACTCTTTCAATCTGCTGATGTAATTGTAGATTTCTAACCGGTGTCAGGGCCATTGTCACGCGCCTCTCTATCCTCCAGATCATGAATCTGCCAGCCGCTTCAGCTTCTTTAACATAAACACCTGAAACGACACAGCTCATCATATTTTCTTCAATTTCGCAAAGCCTGCATACATGATCTTCTGCCCGGCCTCGTCAAATACTACTGTCACCTGGGAATCTCTCGGTCCCGGCTCTATCTTCATTACCGTTCCTTCTCCATACCGCATATGCCGAACACGGTCTCCCGTATCATATTCCAGGGCTCTGCTGCCCACCGGCTCTATGGAAACCGCCCCGACTCCCTGCGTCGCCCGTGTAATATAGGGCTGATTCTCCGTGGCAGTGCGTTTTGGACGGACGATTGCCTTTGGCCTCGCACCGATACCCGTCACCGGTTTCCGGACTGTTTCACCGTTCAGAGGCTGCTTCGATGAAAACTCTCTCCCAAAGGATATTCCTGTACTCTTCGGTTTATCAAATACGTCATCCGGCACCCTTCGATAAGGCGTTTCCTTCTCGAAGGAACGTGTTTCAAAAGATTTCGTCTCAAAGGGCTTTGCCTTAAAAAAGCTTCGCTCGCGGGAGTCAGCTTCATACTCCTGATGCTCCTGACGATTCGACTGCGGCAGGCTGTTATCCATAAGCTGCGGCGGAATCTCCCTGACAAAACGACTGACCGCATTATACTGCGTTTCCCCTCTGATCATGCGTTGTCTGGCATAAGTAATCGTCAGATCATCCTTGGCCCTGGTAATTCCTACATAGGCAAGTCTTCTCTCCTCCTCGATATCCATCGGATCATCCGACATGATCGTCATATAGCTCGGGAAAATACCATCCTCCAGCCCGGCCAGATAGATATGAGGAAATTCCAGCCCCTTGGCAGAATGCAGCGTCATCAGAAGCACTCTGTTATCCGATTCTCCCACTTTATCGATATCGGCAACCAGTGCCACCTCCTCTAAGAATTCACTCAGGTTCGGTTCGTCATGGGTCTCCTCATAAGTGACCACTTTACTGATCAGCTCATCGATATTCTCGATCCGGTCAGCAGCATCCTCCTCATCAGATTCCTCCAGTTCTCTTACATATCCTGTCGTTTCCAAAATATCCCTGAGCAGTTCTTCCAGGCTGTAAAACTCCTGTTTACTGCGGAAAGTCTGTATCATCGTGACAAAAGGCTTCAGTTTGGATGCGCTTCTGCCGATGGTCATGATCTGATCCGCCTCTTTTAGCGCATCATAAAAGCTGATCTGCCTGCTGTCCGCATACTCCTGTACCCGTACAATAGTAGTCATACCGATACCACGCTTCGGGATGTTAATGATACGCTTCACAGCCACATCGTCCCGGCCGTTATCGATAGTCTTCAAATAAGCCAGAATATCCTTAATCTCCCGTCTGGCATAGAAATTAACGCCGCCGATCACGTCATACGGAATCCCTTCCATAATAAACTTCTCTTCCAACAGACGCGCCTGGGCATTGGTACGGTATAAGACTGCGCATTCACCATACTCCACCATACCATTCCTGGTCTTCGCCGCCACATCGCCGGCTATGTACTCCGCTTCCTCATAGGCCGTATCAAACTGCCTGAAATGAATGCGGTTTCCTTCCTTCTTCTCCGTCCAAAGCGCCTTATCCTTGCGCCCTGTATTATTCTTGATCACGGCATTTGCCGCATCCAGAACAACCTGTGTGGAGCGGTAGTTCTGCTCCAGCTTGATCACACATGCCTCCGGATATACTTTCTCAAAATCCAGGATATTGCGGATATTCGCACCACGGAATTTATAGATGGACTGATCGTCGTCACCTACCACGCACAGATTATGATATTTATCTGCAAGCAGCCGAATGAGTTCAAACTGGGCCGTATTGGTGTCCTGATACTCATCTACCATAATATAGCGGAACCGTTCCTGGTAATTGTTCAGCACCTGTGCATCCGCCTTAAACAGTTCCACAGTCTTCATGATCAGATCGTCAAAATCCAACGCGTTGTTCTTGTGCAGCACTGCCTGATACTCTTTGTAGGCCTGCGCGATCTTACCTGCATGATAGTCATAGCTGCCGGCCGCCTGCATTTCATACTGTAATGGGCCGATCAATTCATCCTTCGCCGAGGAAATGGCGCTCATGATCGTCCTCTCCTTCAGCATCTTCGTATCGATCTGCAGCTTTTTACAGACCTCCTTCATCACGCCCTTCTGATCGTCCGTATCATATATGGTAAAATTATTATCATAACCGATCCTGTCAATATACCTGCGCAGTATTCTCACACAGGTGGAATGGAATGTAGAAACCCAGATCTGCTCCGCACCAAAACCAACAATCCGATCCACGCGCTCACGCATCTCTCCCGCCGCCTTATTGGTAAACGTGATTGCCATGATATGATAAGGGTTGACGCCCTCCTGATCGATCAGATAAGCTACCCGGTGCGTCAGTACCCTCGTCTTTCCTGATCCTGCTCCTGCCAGGATCAAAACAGGCCCCTGGGTCTGCATGACCGCCTGTTTTTGTCTTTCATTTAAGGTATCATATATACTCATTTCTTTTCGTATCCCTTACTATTCAATCAGTTTGTTTCCACAGTTACCGCAGAATTTGGATCCATTCGTCGGCGTGCCGCAGTTAGGACAGAACTTCGGTCCTGTACCGTTCCCATTTGCTGCCGGCTGCTGTGCACCCGTGCTTCCTCCCAGATTCATCTGATTCACCAGCTGCTGTCCGATCGCCATGCCCATCTGCAAGCCGACCATGTCCGAAGCCATTCCGGATCCATGCCCGCCCTTTGCCATACTGTCGGCGGCCGCCATCTGCGTATATCTGCCCATATCGCCCACCATGGACTGCGCGGCCGCCTTCTCCTGCATCCGCTTGATCTCCTCCGGATAGGAGAAGCTTTCGATCGTAAAATCTGAAATACCGATTCCCAGCTTACGCATATCCTGGTCCAGATCCTCTTCGATCCCTCTTGCTATATTGCGTGCATCCGCCTGCAGGTTGAACATGTCCCTGCCTTCCTTGCTGATCCAGCTCATCAACAACTGATCCAGACTGGCAATGATACGCGCCTTTACATCCGCCACCGTATACTTCTGCTGAACTCCCGCCAGTCTCTCGATCAATACGCCATGCTCCACCACCCGGCAGTTAAAAGTGCCGAAAGCCCGGATCGGCATACCGCCCGGCAACCCCTGAGCCTGCAGATTGATGGCATTTTTCGTCCCCCACTTCACCAACAGTTCCTTTGTATTGATAAAAAGAACCTCCGCGCGAAGCGGTGTGTTAAACCCGAATCTAAAACTTTTCAGTGTTGTCAGAAAAGGGATAATATCTGACTCGATATCATAATCACCGTCTTCCTCAAAAATACCTTCCACCCTGCCATTATATAGAAAGACCGCATCCTGGCCCGGACGTATAATCAGCCTGGACCCCTTCTTGATCTCCTGACTCTGCCATTTATAAAAAATAACACCTTCCTCGCTCTCGTTCCACTCCACCAGATTGGAAAACTGATTTTTCAAAAATCCCATCGTACTCCTCCTTATCCTGTTCCCAAAATCACTTTACTGTCATAAAGCAACTGCCAAACGTAAAATCAGTATACCATAAATTTTCATATCTTCACAAGATTTTTCAACCTACTGTACTCCGACCATAATCCCCACAATGATAACCGCCGCACATACCATCTTATGCGTGGTATCCTTTTCCTTAAATAAATATCTACCGGCCAGAATAGTCACCACACAGCCTGCCTGCTTAAGCAGTGTCATCACCGTGATCCGGCTGTCCGGCATACCATTGGCGATAAAGAGCGATCTGTCCGCGATCACGAACAAAACACTCAGCATCCACACCCATTTGTTGCGCACGGCACTGCCCATATGAACCGGTGTCCGTGTGAAAACAATGTACAGCAAATAGAATAAGACCAGAAAAAGCATATACCAGAACTGCAGCTGGGAGCTGTTAATCTCCCGCATAAGCAGTTTATCCAGCAGGCCTGACAAAGCGTTGAGCATACAGGAGGCAAATGCTATGATTACATATACGCCTCTCACGCCCTGTTCTCTCCCGCTGTTTACTGTTCCTTTACCCGTCACTTTCTCCCAAAGCTTCTGCGGTCTGTACTTTAATAGAAATAGCCCCGTTGACACAAACAAAAGCCCTGCAACCTGATATCCGGTCAGCACTTCATGCATCACAATGACCCCCAGCAATGTGGCAAACATCACCCTGGACAGATCCAGCACTCCATACAGACTGATCGGCATTTTTTTGATCGCCGTAAAACTGAACATCCATGCCAGAAATATGACAAAGGATTTTAACGCTATATAGAGATAGAATTTTGTTTCCAATCCCATCGCATTCTTCATATCCGGCAGCACAATCACAAACGAAAGCAATGTGTACATAAATAATACTTCTATCGTAGAATTTTTTTCCAAAGCTTTCTTTTTCAGGATTTCTCTGGCGCCTTTCAATATTCCATATAATAAAACAAGCAGTACCCACAACATTTTTATAAATTATCCAATCTTTTGCTTTTCTTTTTGATCATTTGCTGTTATAATAATCTCATGCGGATATAGTTCATCGGTAGAACGCCAGCTTCCCAAGCTGGAGAGGCGGGTTCGATTCCCGTTATCCGCTCGCTGAAACCCTTAATTTTACGGGGTTTTTTCTATTTCTATGATAATGCTCTTCTGTACACAGAATATCCGTATGCCCCATCTGTTCCATAATCAGTTTGTTATCTATTTGATTATCAAGCAGTATAGACCCATATGTTTTCCTGATCTTATGCGGGGATTTATGAAAAATTCCCAGCTTCTTACATATTCTTTTAAACCTCATGCGCATTGCCTGTGTCAAGATTCTTTCCCCATCTTTCATGAATATGAATTCACAGAATGGGTTCTGTAATTTGACTCTCACTTGTTGGTGCTTTACTTTTATCTCACAGCATCATAATGTGACCACATACGGGCAACTTTTATTGTTCCCTCATATCCGACACCACCAATGACTACTGGTTCATTATATACCTGATAAACTAACCTATGCTGTATATTGATCCTTCTGGAATAGTAGCCATTTAGGTTTCCCACCAACCCCTCATATGGCGGTGGATTCCAAAAAGGATTTTCCGCTATAATATTTAATAGATTCTTTGCTTTTGAATCAAGCCCTGCCCCTTTTAACAGCTTTTTATCTTTGTCTGCTTGTTTGCTAAACCTAATTATATACATTTACCATTCCTCACCCGGATTATATATGGAGCAGTCTTCTAAAGGCTCTCTTCCTGCCTCGATAATGCTTTCTGCCATACCCTGTATAGAATTCAAATATAACGTTTCCTGAATGGCGTTCCAATCTTCTTCCGAAATAAGGACGCCATTTTTCCCACGGTTATTTGTAATTGTAATCGGCTGGCTGCTTTCATTGACATCTGACAGTATTTGATATATATTTTCTCTTGCTTTTGTTACACTAATTGCGGTCATAGCATCATCTCCTTTTCACTATATTGTACCGTACGTTTTTACGTACGTCAACATCTTTCTTCTATCGTTGTCCTATAGTACAAACATTCCCAGCTATCTGCTGGAAATATCCATCTAAACTAAATGGATATGACTTACTTAACAACGAAATGCATTCTCCATCTTTTAAAGTTGCCACCGCTGCAACCACAATACTATTTGTTGTTGTCAGAGACCGCTTAACAAACCAGCAACCTACATAAATATATCACATAACCAAAGTGTAAAGTCTATTGAATTATCAAGGGCTTTACACTTTCAAGGCTGCCCGAATATCAGACAGAAGATATATAAATCTTTCAAGAGGTACGACATTCATAAAAGAGTTTTCAACTATTTGTAACCTTCCATTAACATCCTATTTTTTGAGCGAGGGAGAAATCAAAAAAATGCTAAGCCATAGGTTTTAATCTGTAGCTTAGCACTATATTTTACAGTTCAACTCTCAAAGTCAGGTATTATAACATCTTTCTCCATTTCTAACAATTCACTGATTCCTATAATTCGTTGATTGTTGCTGTGATTTCCATGTGGCGGATATGCTTTGCCGGGGCATGAACCGCAGCAACAACGGCAACGATGGAAAACACAATAACAACAGCAAGCAGTTCTACGGGCAGGCTCCACGGAGTTCCAAAATACCGTGTAAGCAGCCTGATATGCAGGAAACGGCTAAGCGCAATTCCTGTGCTGCCGCCGATTACAAGCCCGGAAAGGGAATAAGTAAGGGCTTCTGCGGCAATCATCCGGGTAAGCTGCTTTGCATCCATACCAACCGCCCGCATGGCGCCGTACTGTTTCATCCGCGCTGTTACACTCATGGAAATGCTGTTAATCATATTAAACAGCGTAATCATGGCAATAATGACCAGAAAGCTGTATACAATAAAAACGGATGCCAGATAGGTTGCACGATCCTGTCTGTTGTTTTCCCGCTGGTCTTCAAAAATAACATTGCTTTCGGCAAGGCTGCTGATCTGTTTTACCGTATCATCCGACGCATCTTTGCCTAACTGCACTCCAATCATGCTGTAATTGCGCTCTCCTGTAAGCCGGGCAAACGTTTCCTGCGAACAGATTACGCTGTATTCACTGGAATACAATCCATCCGATACGGCACAGGCGATTACAACCTCCTCTCCCGCGATCTGAATGGTATCGCCAACCTGTAACGGATTATCCTTATTTGAAACCGTCATAACCTGATTGCTGTCTCCGTAGATTTCCGATAAATCCCCCTGCACAAGACTCTCCTCTGCACAATCCAGCAGATAATCACTGTATGATGTTATGTTCACATGGTCAACCCCCTGTCGTGAGGAAGCCGCAGAAACATTCTGCCTGTATGTGCTGCCAAAGACATGCTCTACCCCGGAAACAGAGCTGATGGTATCACTTAAACTCTGACTCAACACAGGTTCATTGGCATAGCCTGTGAGGGTAATATCCGGCTGCCATGACCGCAGGGACGGCACCAACGCATGTGCAAAATCCAGCCCTACCGTAAAGCAGAGAAACAGGATGATACTAAGGGAAAAGCTGGCCGTCATCAAAAACCAGTTTTTCTTAGACGCGATTGCATGGTGAACTCCCAAAGTCTTTTCAACCTTTCCTAAATGCAGCCACATGGTATGCCGTACAGAGGGCGTCGTATCTGCGCTGCCGGAAACGGCTGCCATCGGCGAAACTTTAGCTGCACGTCTGGCCGGGGATTGTGCCGCCAAAAGAACCGTAACAATTCCAACCAGTGCGCCGCTGCCAAGGCCCACCGGACTGAGGGCCAGCACAGGTATTGTCTGAAATTCACCGCCGATCCCATAATGCAGTACTGCACAAACGCTCCAACTGATCGCCATGCCAAAGAGCAATCCAACAGGCACTGCCGTTTTACACCAGTTTAATGCCTCCAAACGCACGTAGCGGATAATCTGCCTGCGGCTTGCACCGATACAGCGCATCATACCAAAGAATTTCGTCCGCTGGGCCACATTGCTGTTCATGCTGCCGGAAATCATCAGCACGCCGGCCAACAGCACCAGAACAAACAAAATTGCTGCCAGGCCGTAAATATTTTTTACAGACTCATGACTGCTCTGCCCTGCAATCCCCATGATTGCGGTATTTTCGGAAATGTTTTCTTCTGACAAAGCATACTGCTCTTTTATTTCCGTCATTGCACCGGAAGCCTTTGACGCATCTTTAAACTGAACATAACAGGTTGGATTAAGCGCAATACCGTTTTGTTCCATAAGCGAAGTATACGCTGACCGCGTCATAGAGACAGCAACCAGATAAGTCTGTCCCTGATAATCCTCCCGGTTATCCGAGCCGAAACCTGTTACGGTAAAGTCGGCAGTTCCCGCCGGGGTCCTGATCGTTACGCTGTCGCCGATCTGCACCTCCAAAGCGAGTTTTGCGTTGGTGCTGAGCATGACTTCGTTATCGCGCTGCGGGAACTCCCCCTCTGCAAGGGTATTGGAAAGCTGACGCAGATAGATACTGTCGGCTCCATATAAAGCAGCTCTTTTCTCTCCAATGTAGTACGGTTGATCTGCGTCTGTATTGAAGGCTTCCGACCAACCGACGGCTGTAACATCTAAGCGACTGCCAATTTCCTCTCCGATGCTCCGGGAGATATTTTCCAGCTGTATATGATACGTACCATGTTTCTTCTGTAATTCTTCGCTTTTTGTCCGAATGAACATGTCCGCCACACTGAAAATCGTTGTCACGAGCAATACGGAAATGACAATGCACAAAATGGTCATACGGTTTTGCCGCTTCCGCACTCTGGCAGAAATCGGGATAAGGATTAAAAAACTTTTCATTCGCGGCACCTCCCCAAATCAGTCAGCACCCCGTCCGCTACCTGCAGGATCCGGTCTGCGCTCTGTGCAATGCTTCTGTTATGCGTAATCATAATAATGGTCTGCTCATACTTTCTTGACGCCTCTTTTAACAGGGCAATCACTTCGCTGCTGTTCTGCGTGTCAAGATTACCCGTCGGCTCATCTGCCAGGATCAGCGACGGGCGCGTGATCAGGGCGCGTCCGATCGCCACACGCTGCTGCTGTCCGCCGGATAACTGGGTCGGCAAGTGGTTACGCCGCTCCTGCAGATTAAGAACGGTAAGCAGTTCTTCCAGATATTTTCTGTCCGGCTTCTGATAGTCAAGCAGCACCGGGAACACAATATTCTGCTCCACGGTAAGCTCCGGCACCAGATTGAACGCCTGAAAAATAAATCCGATATTCCTGCGGCGGAAAACGGTAAGTTTGCTGTCGTTCATGGCAAAAATGTCTTTGCCGCCAATCGTGACTTTACCGGAGTCAGGCGTATCAAGCGCGCCGATCATATTGAGCAGCGTACTTTTGCCGGAGCCGGATTCTCCAACAATGGCCACGTACTCGCCCTTTGGAACAGAAAAGCTGACCTGTTTCAAAGCATGTACGGCGGTTTCGCCGCTTCCGTAAGTTTTACAGATATTGTCGACTTCCAATAAGTTCATGTGTAAACACCTCTTTCTGTTTTGATAGCCCCAATATAACAGCGCAATCCTACATCAATATTACAACCAGCCTACAATTTTGTAGGGATATGATTTTTCAAATCAGAAAATTGATCGTGAAAGAGGTGCCCGCTCCCAACATGCTGTCCACTTCAATCGTCCCGTTATGGGCCTCCACAATCGCCTTTGTCAGTGACAGGCCAAGCCCAATCCCCTGTGTATCTTTGGAATAACGGCTCCGATAAAACCGCTTAAAGATATGGTGCAGATCCTCCGGGTGTATGCCGCTACCGTTATCCTTGACGGTGATCTGAGCAATAGAAGGAAACGCCCGCCACTCGATACAGATCATGCCGCCTTTTTCCGTGTGGTCAAGGGCGTTCTTCACAAGGTTACCGACAGCTTCCATGATCCAGTTACGGTCACATAACAGTGTAACTTCTTCCCTGCCCGACAGGCAGATTTCTTTTCCCTCCTGTCCGGCGCGGAACAGGAACTGTTTTTTTATGTCCTCCGCAAGTTCGGACACATTTTCTAAAGTCTTTTCCAACAGAATCGTACCCGCATCCAGTTTCGTGATCTTCAAAAGGCTTTGTACCAGTGTCTCTATACGGTCAAGCTCCTGCTCGGAAAGTAAGTTAAACTCCTGTATTGTTGAAAGCTCTTTTTCTTTTGCTTCGTCCTGTATCAGCCCATTATAAATATTCAGGGCGGCAAGCGGCGTTTTTAACTGGTGCGAAATGTCGGATATCGTATCACGCAGAAATTTCTTCGCGTTTTTCTCATTTTCCGCGTGGGCGTTTAAGATTGCAACCAGAGAATTTACTTCATGGAACAGCCTGTATAGTTCACCCTCGTCGTTACACTCAATGGAAACATTTTTGTTACCGGCTATATATTCTCTAATCTGCGATATAGCTGTTTCCATGACTTTATGCTGCTCCCTGAAATACTCATAGCAAAGAAGCCAAATGGCAACTGCCATACACAAACTGCAAATTATAATGTAATATACTGCGTTTCTGATTTCAAAGACCGCTAATAATACAGAGATCAACATGAAAATCAGGGTACACAGCAAGATGCCATCAAAAAGAAATTTGATTTTTCGGTTCGCAAATATATTCATTCTACCCCCATGCTTCCACTTCGCACTTCAATCCGTTGCACTCCATTTATAACCCATGCCGCGAACGGTAACGATTCGTCTCGGTTTGCCCGGATCGTCTTCAATCTTGGTGCGAAGCCTGCGAATATATACGGTAAGAGAGTTATTATCGATATAGTTTTCGTTACAATCCCATAACTTTCCTAAGATCTGCGCCGCGGAGAGTATCCGGTCGGGATTTTCCATGAACAGGCATAACAGTTTATACTCACTCGCCGTCAGTTCCAGCGGCTTTCCTTGTTTATATGCTTCGCCTTTCAAAAGTTCAATCGTTATGTCATGAGAGTTTAATGCCGTAACGGCCGTATTGAAATTCTCACTCCTGCGCAGCAGCGCGTTAAGCCTCGACAGGAACACCGCTAACTTGAAAGGTTTTGTTATATAATCATCTCCACCAAGATCAAGTCCCATAATCATATCCGTTTCTTCGTCCGCGGCAGTGAGAAACATGATCGGTACTTTTGACGTTTGACGTATCTTCCTGCAAAAATCAAAGCCGGATCCGTCAGGCAGCGATACATCCAGAATAGCCAGATCATATTTCCCATTTACCCAGAGTGCATCGGCTTCCCGTGTGGTACGGGCAGCCTCTATTTCATATCCCTGTTTCTTTAAGGCAAAGGAAAGTCCGTTGAGCAAGCTCAAATCATCTTCCAGTAAAAATAACCGTTTCATTCGTTATTCTGCCCCTTTCCCTGTTTCGTCCTGCCGGCGGTCTTCTTATCATGTCCTTCGGCAGCCCTGTTTTCCATCATAACATCGTCTGTCATAAACCACAATGTCCGCGAAAATTATTTTACATAGTTAAGAAAATAAGGAACGATTACGATATAAATAATAAGAATTTTGCACATATGTGCCGGTCACAAGTAAATGGATTTACGATTTCAAGCTAAGGAAAGCAGAAAATGGAGGGAAACATGAATAAAGTAAACGGGTATCATCCGTATCAGACCAATTCTTACAATAATGTCAATAGAAAGAGCTCTTCCCGAACGTCACAGTCTACTTCATCCAAAACAGACGGCGCAGGGAAGACCAACAGCAATCCCGTGCAGCTGAGCAGCAAAGCCAAGGCGCTTCTGCAGGAATTGAAGAAGACTTATTCCAACATGGACTTTATCGTAGCCGACTATGAATCCGAGGAGGAAGCCGCTTCTTATCTTTCCCGCGGAACGAAAGATTACAGCGTCCTGATCGATCCTGAGGAACTGGAACGTATGGCTTCTGACGACGACGTGAAGGAACAGAATCTCTCTCTTCTTGACGACGCAGTCGGTAAATTGGACGAAATGACCAAACAGCTGGGCGATAAGAAAGACGAAGTAGTCCGCATGGGCGTTCATATCGGAAAGAACGGTGAAGTATCTTATTTTGCAGAGTTAGAGAAAGCCGGAGAACGCCAGAAGGAATTCATTGACAAGATCCGCGAGGAAAAGAAAGAGAACGCTAAGGAAACCGCTTCAAAGACAGATGCCGGCACGCGCGGCAAGTACGAATATACGCACAGCAAACGTACTACCCTGTACGCTTCCACTGCCGACGAACTGTTAGATAAGATCAATCATGTGAACTGGGATGATATTCAGGAAGAGACCGCTATTCCTACCCCCGGTGGACGTTTCGACTTTACGGTCTGAGCAATCGCCCTGTAAAACAGCGCCTGTGCAGATTTCTTTTCCGTAACGAATCTCTGCAGACGCAGACAGCTGACAATGCAATCCATACAAAAAGCACAGAACATCGATCACCTGACATGTTCTGTGCTTATCTTTTCTATAAGTCTGCCTATATCCCGGCTCCGGAAGTATCCTAAAATCCGGCCAGTTCCTTCCTTCTCAGACCGCCGAAGAACTCATCAATAGCCTTTACGATCTCTCCCGGCTCCATACTCTTTAACAAATATCCTTCCGGTTTCAGAGCCATAGCGCCGTCTCTGGTCTCCTGATCTTCCCTGCTGGTCAGGAATATAACCGGAATATCCGCGAAATCATGCTCGCTGCGGATCATCTCCAATACCTGTTTCCCGTCTACGATAGGCATCTCATAGTCCAGAAGAACAAGGTCCGGCCGGTTCGTTGACAACGCCTTGATCGCCATGGCCGCCGAATTAGCCAGATTGACCTGATACGACTCTTCCAGCCACCCCTTCACGTTCCTTAACATCGTACCGGAATCATCCACCACCAGAATCTTCTTCTTATTCTGTCTGCCATGCTTTCTCTCATAATGACTGATCGTAGCCACCACTTCATTCACATTGATCGGCCGCTGAAATCTCTGCCGGATCAGGTTCTTCGTGATGATCTTCTCCACCGAATTCAGCTCATCCATATCGCCCACAACAAAAAGAGGAATATCTCCCTCTGCCGCTTTATCCTTAATGAAATTAAGCGCCTGCAATTCCTCCAGCATATTTTCGTCCACATAAAGCACCATAACAGACGGCGTCTCTTCTATCTTATTGATGGCGTTAATGTCTGCCTTCACCATCGTGACATCATATTCCGCCTGCTCAAACCAACTCTTCAATGATAATATCAGATAACTCTGAACCTCTGAGACAATTACCACGTTTCCCATCTTTATCCTCTCCTAATCAAGCAACTGTATATTCTGTATAGCGCACCAGCATCCTTCCTGTAACGCTGCCCGCAGGTGTGCTTTTCATATTGTTGAGTATAGCAAATTTTCCCTGTCATAGCAAGCCTAATTCTGCATTCGGATCTGTTCGCTCTCTACCGGCTCGTACCGGATCAGCGCCGTGCCGTTCAGGTTCTCTCTGTGCATATCCACCGCCGTAATCTGATGATTCCCATAGGTAGTATAGTAGTAAATCCCCTTATCCGTATTGCAGCAGGATGTAAAGATCGTCACCTCATACTGCCCGTCCTCCAGCACGCAGCATCCCCGCGGTTGATCCACAGACCCCAGGATATGAAAAAACTGGCTTACGCTCTCCGCCTCCGTGTCCCCGGAGACAGAATTCATTTTCACAAAAGCCGCTCTGACGAAACGGGACTGGGAAGACAGATCCCCCGGTAATCCGATGGCCCCCATGCCACGGCTGTAAGTCTGCAGTTTAAGTTTATCGCAGAAATGATTGGTGGGTGCCTTCGGGGATAGGGCCATATAGTTGTTCAGATAAAACATCTGCTCACCGAAGGGCGGATTGTTGGTCAGGATCCCTACCGGGTTCTCTTCCACTTTCAGACCGGCCGCCATCGCCTCCACCGTAACCGCTTCCTCCCTGTCCGCGATCAGCCAGTGCAGCTGCGCGGCGGGCAGATCCTTGTTGAACGGTTCATCGGTAATATTGATCTTGTCAAGCAGCGTCCGCACCTCTTTCACCGTGCCGCACTGTCCCAGAAGCCAGGGAATCAGTTCAAAGGAAGCCACATTCTCCTTATCCCGAACCCAGTTTCCATACTTCGCGTTTCCCACGAAATTCAGGCCGGCCATCCCCAGCCCCTTTTCATTCACCGCGTCATAATACAGCGGATAATCGTCCACCACATGCGCCATGCCGATGATCGCATAGTGCTCATCCAAAATTCCCATACTCCGAAACCGCAGGGGATACCTGCGAGGCGTTACCGCGATCTCATCGCCATAAGAAAAATCATAATCCAATGTCCGTCCGAAGTAGAAGTCTTTCGTCATATAAGTTGCTGCCGTACACATATCATTACCTCCTTATATCTTGTAGGCCTGCCTTATTATATGACAAAACATATGGAATTTACTCATTTATATGATACAAAAACCAACGCCGCCCTACTCTTTCCTGCGGCCACGGAAGTAATACCACGCTCCCGCCAGATCCGCCAGAATCCATCCGATGGGCACGGACATCCAGATACCGGTCACACCCACCGCCTCAATCGACGACAGTGCATAGGCCAGCGCCACTCTTGTGCCCAGAGAGACCACCGTAAGAACCACGGAAATACCCGGCTTATGCACGGCGCGATAATAACCGTAGAACAAAAACAGCAGACCGATGCCGAAATAGAAGGCTCCCTCGATACGCAGATATCCCACGCCGACTGCAATTGCCCTGGCACTCTCCGCCTTTAAGAATAACCCCATCAGCGGTTTCGCAAATACCACCACCAACACAGAGATAACAAGGCAGAAGACAAAAGCGCTTAAGACTGCATCTTTCATGCCCCTGCGGATCCGCTCCGTCTTACCTGCACCGTAATTCTGCGCCACATAGGTGGAAAAGGCATTGCCGAAATCCTGCACCGGCGCATACGCAAAGGAGTCGATCTTCACCGCCGCCGCAAAGGCCGCCATCACCACCGGGCCAAAGCTGTTGACCAGCCCCTGTACCATCAGAATACCGAAATTCATGATAGACTGCTGCAGACAGGTCAGAGACGAAAGTCCCGCCAGCTCTTTCAGGATTTGCAAGTCAAACCGACAATTCTTCCCGGAGACCCGAAGCTTTGGATATTTCCTCAAATAATATACTGCGATGCCGATGCCCGCCAGATACTGGGAGATGACCGTAGCCGACGCAGCGCCGCCCACACCCCAGCCAAAGCCTCTGATAAAAAGCAGATCCAGCACGATATTAGCCAGCGCCGACACCGCCAGAAACAGAAGCGGCACTACCGAATTACCTACCGCCCGCAGCAGATTGGCCACAAAATTATAGAAGAACACCGCCATGATCCCGGCAAAGATCCATACCAGATACTCCCGCATCAGCGCCGTCACCTCACCCGGCACGCGCAGAAAGACGAGAATCCCGCTCATACCAAGATACACTGCCACATTCAATACCACCGCTACCAGTCCGATAGACAAAAACGCAATATAGATTCCTTTTTCCAGCCTGTCCTGATCCCTGCTGCCAAACTGTATGGAGAAAAAGGCGCTGCTGCCCATGCACAGCCCGATGATGATAGACGTAATAAACACCATCAGCGTATACGAAGATCCCACCGCCGCCAGCGCATTTTCTCCCAGATACCTCCCAACGATCAAAGTGTCCACAACATTATACAGCTGCTGGAGCAGATTCCCCACCATGATGGGGAATGCAAACCTCAGCAGCTTATGTACGATTTTTCCTTCTGTCAGATCATAGTTCATGATTCCTAAAATATCACTCTCTTTAATAAATATCTTGCTTTGTTACCCTAAGACGCCACTCTTTGACATCTCAGGGTAACTTCCTGTCTTTCTACAGATCATAATACATCTTAAACTCTGCCGGATTCGGGATCTGCTCCAGCTTCTTAAGTTCGCCGCGCTTACGTGCTACCCAGATATCGATCAGCCTCTGCGGGAAGACGCCGCCCTTCGTCAGATAATCATGATCCGCTTCCAGCGCGTCCAACGCCTCGCCCAAAGATTTCGGCAGGCCCTTGATCTTCTTCTGCTCTTCCTCAGACAAGGTATAAAGATTGAAATCATAAGGTCCCCAGCCGTTTGCTTCCGGATCGATCCGGTTCTCGATGCCGTCCAGCCCCGCCATCAGGATCGCCGCATAGGCATAATACGGATTGGCCGTCGCATCGGGATTGCGCAGCTCGAAGCGCTTCGCCTCGGGCGACTTGGCATAGGCCGGAATACGAATGACCGCACTGCGGTTGGAGGTGGCATACCCCACCGTCACCGGCGCTTCAAACCCCGGCACCAGACGCTTGAAGGAATTGGTGGAAGGATTGGTAAAAGCGCACAGGGAAGCGATATGCTTTAACAGACCACCGATAAAATAATGAGCCGTGCGGCTTAACCCCGAATACCCTTCCGCGTCGTAGAACAACGGTTTTCCGTCTTTTAACAACAGCATATGCACATGCAGTCCGCTGCCCGCCTCCTGGTAGATGGGTTTGGGCATAAAGGTAGCCGTCTTGCCCTCTCTGGCCGCCAGGTTCTTGATGATATATTTGATGATCATAGTGTTATCCGCCATGGCCGGCATATCCGCCAGCTCCACTTCGATCTCCATCTGCCCCGGGCCGCCTACCTCATGATGATGGTACTTCACACGGATACCCCAGTCCTCCATCATCATACACATACGGCTTCTAAGGTCATAACCCACATCCTGCGGCGCTGCCACATGATAACCGCCCTTGTAGGGCACCTCGTAGCCGTTGTTCCCCTGCCTGTATATATCCATACTGCAGTTCCACTCCGCCTGTCTGGTATTGATCTGGTATCCGCACTGCTGCGGATTTACCTCAAACCGCGCACTGTCCAACAGATAAAACTCGAATTCCGGTCCGATGATCATGCGGTCCGCGATGCCGCTCTCTTTCATATATTCCACCGCCCGCAGGCTCACGTTCTTCGGATACTGATCGAAAGGCTTATTCTCCCCCTGGCCGATCGTACACACGTTACCGCACATCGTCAATGTGGGCACTGTCGCAAAGGGATCCACATAAGCGGTATCCGGATCCGGCAAAAACACCATATCGCTCTTCTCGATCGGCGCATACCCGTAATTGGAACCGTCGAACCCGATCCCGTATGTAAACGTGTCCTCGCCAAACCGCTCCACCGGAATGGTGATGTGCCGCCATCTTCCGTCGATATCCGTCATCTTGAAATCGATCATACGGATATTCTGCTCTTCGCACAGCTGCCTGATTGCCTTACTTCTGTCCATAACCCCGTCCTCCTCGTTATCATTTCTTAGTCTTCTCTTCCTTGCCACATCGTAGGATTACCTGTATACTTATTGTAGTGGATTTTGCGAAAGGTGTAAAGCGATTCTTCTGCAATGAATTATCACAATTCATTGGATTATCATGACATGATGAATATGATATGATGAATGATCGCAAACAGGAAAAGGATCCGGAAAGGAAAGATTGCCATGTCACCCTATCAAATATTGATCGCCGAAGATGACCCCGTCATCCGCTCCCAGTTACAGACACTTCTGCGCGGAAACGGTTATGACACCATAACTGCCGACCGGCCCGACGAGATCATCGACATCGCAGGAAACAAACATCCTCATCTGCTCCTGTTAGATATCAAGCTCCCCGGAGAAAGCGGCCTGTCTGTCTGTTCCAAGATACGGACCTTCTCCGACCTGCCAATCATCTTCGTCACAAGCTGCAATACGGATATGGACGAGCTGAACAGTATCCTCCTTGGTGGCGATGCGTTTATCACCAAACCTTACAATACCGCCATCCTGCTCGCAAAGATCTCCGCTCTTCTGAAACGGGCCTATGAACATGGCCGGGAAGAGACTTTACGCTGGCAGGGCGCCACGCTCCATCCGGAAAGCAGCACTCTCGCATATCAGGGCAGTCAGATTGAACTGACGAAAAACGAACTGAAAATCCTTGTTTTCCTGTTTCGACACGCCGGGAAGATCTGTTCCCGCAATGACCTGATCGATTATCTCTGGGACAATCGCCTCTATGTGGATGATAACGCCCTAAGCGTCAATATCAATCGAATCCGGGAGAAGCTTGCAGCAATCGGCCTCACCGACTTTATCAAGACCAGGCACCGGCAGGGGTATACTTTATGAATACAAGACTTTACTGGAAAAACCGCATTCCCTATTTTATCCTGCATGTTCTGTGTATGCTGCTGCTCTCCATTTTCCTGACGGCCACCGGCAGCAGCCGGGATACCATCCTGCTGATCCTGCTCTTCTGGATCCTCCTCCTGCTCCTGTGCACCTTTACCGGCTGCAGACAGCGCAAGAGGGAATTGGACAGGCTGCTGCAGACGGCGGAACAGCTGGACCAGCGTTATCTGATCTTCGAGGTCATGAACTCCCCCTGGCGCGCGGAGGATCAGGTCTTCCACCGGCTTTTGAAGCTGGCCGGGAAATCCATGTTGGAGGAGATTGGCGCCGTAACGCGTGATCGGACAGCCTACCGGGACTATATCGAACAATGGATCCACGAGATCAAGACGCCCATCACCGCCATGAGACTGCTTTGCGAGAACAACCGCACGCCTTATACAAGAGAGCTGTTAGCCCAGTTAGAAAAGACCAATGCCTACACGGAGCAGGCGCTCTACTACGCCCGCAGCGAACACACGGAGAAAGACTTCTCCATCCGCGAGATTATCCTCACCGACGTCATCCACCAGGCTGTCTCGGACAACAAATATCTGCTGCAGCAGGAACATGTGGCCGTCGATGTGGCACAAAGCAGCCAGACCGTCTTCTCCGACGAAAAGTGGCTGCGTTTTATCTTAAACCAGTTCATTGCCAACGCCGTAAAATACCGCCGAATGGATTCTGCGGCACAATCCGCTTCCGAAGATTCTGTAACGCCCGCAATACAATTTTGCACGGCACGCCAGGGCGGTACCGTGTTCCTGTATATCTTGGACAACGGCATCGGCATACCGGAAAGCGACCTGCCGTATGTCTTCGATAAAGGGTTCACCGGCCGTAACGGACGGCTCAGACAGGGTTCCACCGGTCTTGGCCTGTATCTGTGCAAACGATTGTGCGACAAGCTCGAGATTGGTCTGCAAGTCCACTCTTCTGCCGAAACCACCATCGTACTCTCTTTCTATATCAATGATTTAATCGATCAGGTGCAGGGGTGACATCCATTCCTGCACTTCGTTATTCTTTGCTGCCCGCCGCCAATATCTTACAATTTTGTTAGAACTTTGTAAGAAAAAGACATACGGCGCGCACCCTTCTCACGCTACAATGGAACCATACAAAAAAGGAGGTAAACTAATTATGAAACCAGTCCTGAAACTGGAGCATATCCAAAAATACTATGGAAACGAAGGCAATCTCACCCAGGCCATCCAGGACATCAGCTTCTGCGTGGAAAAGGGTGAATTCCTGGCAATCATGGGCGCTTCCGGATCCGGCAAGACCACCCTTCTTAACTGCATCTCCACCATCGACACCGTAAGCGCCGGCCGTATCTATCTGGAACAGACCGATGTGACAGACTTAAAACCCAAACAGCTGGCACGCTTCCGCCGGGAGAATCTGGGATTTATTTTCCAGGATTTCAATCTGCTTGACACCCTGACCCTGGAAGAAAACATCTCCCTGGCGCTGACCATCAATCAAACGCCTCTTCACGAGATCGGCCCCCGCGTACAGGAAATGGCTGTCAGACTGAACATCGCCGAATTTCTACACAAATATCCTTATCAGGTGTCCGGCGGCCAGAAACAGCGCTGCGCCTGTGCCCGCGCGTTAATCGGAAACCCGAAATTACTGCTGGCGGACGAACCTACCGGCGCCCTGGACAGCCATGCTGCCCAGATGCTGCTCTCCACCCTTCTTGGCATCAACGAGACGCTGAATGCCACCATCCTGCTGGTGACCCATGACGCCTTTTCCGCCAGCTATGCCAGCCGGATCCTGTTCTTAAAGGACGGCCGTGTTCTCACGGAACTGAACAAGGGCTGCGATTCCCGCAAAGTCTTCTATGAGAAGATCTTAAGTGTCCTTACAATGTCAGGAGGTGGACAGACTAATGTATGCTAAACTAATCCTGCGGAATATGAAGCGTTCCGCCAAAGACTATTTGATCTATATCGTCACGCTGACGATCTGCTCCATGCTTTTTTATGCGTTCCTTTCCATCACCAGCCGCTATTACAGGCCGGAGGTGGGTGCGGAATACGACTTTACCATACTGGGCAGTAACATAAAGCTGGCTGTCGTCTGCATCACGCTGCTGCTCCTGTTCCTGATCCGCTATGTGAACAATTACATGCTAAGACGCCGACAGAAAGAATTCGCAATACAGTCCGTACTCGGTATGGAACAGCGGACCATCGCCTGGCTTTTCTTTGCGGAAACCTTCATACTTGGCGCCGTATGTGTTCTGGCAGGCATCGTGCTCGGAATGCTCTGTTCCCAGCTGATCACAGCCATGCTGCTGTCCCAGTACGGTCTGACATTCCGGCTGTCCTTTATGTTGTTTCCGGATACGGTCTTTTTTACCGTGTGCTTCTTTGCCCTAAGCCTGCTTGCGGTCGGTCTGTTCAATGTCCGCACGCTGCGCCGGATCAAGGTCATCGACATGCTCTACGCCGACAGACAAAATGACCCGCAGCTTGCCGACAGCCGCTATATGCCGGCAGCCACCGTACTGCACGGCATCGTTCTGCTTACCATGACGCTTTCGGGAATCTCCAAACTGCATTTATATTACGATCCCCGTTTCCCGCTGCCGGCACGGGTAATGTTCTGGGGAAATCTCCTGTCCCCTCTGCTGGCTTTTACATGGCACTTTATCTGGCTAGCCGCCAAAGCCGTCCGGAAGAACACGTGGAACTTCCGCCGGCTTCTTGTGCCGGAACTGATCCTTACCATACTTAATATCTGTTTCTCTGCCAGCGTCCCCCCTGTCTGTGCCCGCTATCATATTTCTTTCGGCACTTCCGCTCTGGGTTTCGACACGGGCGCCAACACGTATCTGATGTTTCTGCTGTCAGACCTGATCTATCTGATCTGCGGCATTTTTTACCTGGCAGGCGAAGTCATCTGTCTCTGGAAAGAGAAGAGGCCGGCCCACACCTACAGCGGCCAGAACCTTTTCTTCTTCGGACAGATCATCTCCCGGCTGACCACCACGGCCAAGACCATGACGTTAATCTGCCTGACGCTTGTGCTGTCGCTCTTCCTCTTCCTGGTCGCACCTGCGCTGACCGAATGGGCTTCCGGTTATCTTGAGATCCGTGCCCTGTATGATGTACAGATCAGCACTGCTTATAACAATGTTTATGATGAAAAAGACCTGCCCACAAAGGGCTATGAACCGGTGAGCGATTTTCTGGAAGAACACGGGATAGAACCTGACATGGACTGCACCTTCCACCTGTACCTGCCCCGCAGAGAAGAATTTCGCAACCGGGTGAAATTAGATTTTCCGGTGGCGGCCATCGCCCTCTCCGATTACAACACTCTGCGGACCATGCTGGGCTACGCGCCTGTAACGCTTGGGGAAAAGGAATTTGCCACCCAGTGGCATCCGATCGCCACTGCCGATTACCGGGAGAAATTTCTGGCGGAACATGGCACGGTAAAGACCGATGCAGGCGTACTGACCGGCAGTCCCGTCTATTACACGGAAGTGCTGGGCGAAACCCTCTACAACCGCTACACGGATGTCATCTATATTTTCCCGGACGCCGTCTGCAAACAGCTGCTTCCCGTCATGCAAAACCGTTATCTGCAGACGAAAGAGCCGATCGCCTATCAGGATGCCCTGCAGCTACAGGAAACCTTTATGGAACGATATCCGGAAGAACCCGCCGGCCACGAGGGTGTCAATTACTATCTCCGCACCAGAACCATGCAGGTAAACAGCTCGAAAGCGGCTATTTTCACCACCCATGCCATGATGGCCTACAGCGGCGTCATCCTGATGGTGATCTGTCTGACGATCCTCTCCCTGCAGCAGCTGTCAGACGCCTCACAATACCGCTGCCGCTTCGGCGTACTGCGGAAACTGGGCGTGGAGGAACGTGATATCGAGAAGCTGATCGTAAAGCAGCTGCGCATCTGGTTCGGCCTGCCCGTGACCGCTGCCGTGCTGACGGCTGCCGTCCTGGCTGCCTACTTCTTCACGACCATTCGAGACCAGATCACCGCCTATATCGGTTTCCGGACTCTGGCCGCGCAGATTGCCGTCACGGCACTGATTCTGTCGATCCTGCTGGTGTGCTATTTCCTCAGCACCTGGATCCTGTTTAAAAGAGCTGTAGGGGAGTAAATTCCCTACAGCTCTTCTACAAACAATATGTACTTCTGGCTGCGGATCCACTGTACCAGATCCGGCCGGTCCTTGCCCCTGTACATCTCAAAACTGGCGATCACCGACTTGTCATTCGGATCGATCTTCCCCCTCGCCATCTCCATGCCCTTAAGCACTGCATTGCGCATATTCACTTCCTTCATAAACTGACGGATATCCGCGCCCTCGTCGAACTCCACATACAGCTCAAAGGATTTCGCATGACTGTGCAGGTTCTGATCCAGCTTCACTAACACACGCAGCGTCAGCATAATAAACAGTAACGCCACCACCGCGCCCTTCCAGAAGCCGATTCCCACTGCCATTCCCTCGCAGGCACATACCCAGAGTCCGGCAGCCGTGGTCAGCCCTCTCACGTGGTTGCGTCCGGTGACGATAATCGTCCCCGCACCCAGAAAACCGATACCGCTAATAATCTGCGCGCCCATACGGGCCATATCACCAGCATTATGTAAACTAATCCGCATATATTCGCTGGTCAGCATCACAAGCGCCGCCCCCATACACACCAGTGCATGGGTCTTCACACCCGCACCCCGCCCTCTGCTGCTGCGCTCCACGCCCACCAGGGCACCGATAAACGTGGCAAACGCCAGGCGCAGGATGACTGACAACAATGATATTTCGGAGGCTATTTCCGCCGCTGCATTTCCCATAATGATTCCCCCTGCGGATTCTCGACCGATCAAATGCTACAAGATAATTATAGCAAAGCGCTCAGAAAGTGTAAACCGCATTCTCACGCTCTTCACGCTGATAAACCGAACTCTGTGCCCTCCCGCCTGATTCGTTTCGCCGGCCCCATCACCGCCATACAGACCGCCACCGCCATCACTGACACAATCATGATAAGTTCCCATACCGGAACTTCCCAGGCCTCACCCCAGCGGGAGGTAACCAGTGACTGAAACAGCATCCGATTGAGCGGCAGGCCGATCAGACACCCGACGACAAGACTGGACACCATATAGGACAAGGTCTCCCCCACGATCATCCGCAGAAGCTGACGACTGCTCATGCCGACAGCCCGCATGAACCCATATTCCCGCATTCTCGCCGACACACTCATGGCGATACAGTTGATGATGTTGAAAAAGGCCAGCAGCGCAATGATGATCAGGAACCCATAGAGAAAGACCGCCAGCGAATAACCCGCCCCCTTCACCTCCCGATTGCTCATCCTTTTATCCGAAAAAGAGATAGAAGCGCCGCAGGCCTGCTCGATCTGCCTCCTGATCTGCTGCACCTCTGCATCCGTGATATCCGGCTGCACCTGCAGATCCAACACTGCATATCCGCTTTCTCCGGTCAGTTCGCGGAACAGTTCTTCGGAACAGACCAGCGTCATCTCACCGCTGCCGGTATTTGCATTTCTTCCGGAACGAAACGACACACCTCCCAGAATGCCGACCACCGAAACCTCCTTCTCCGCTCCGCCCAGATGCAGCCTGATCTTGCTGCCCGCAGGAATCTGCCCCTTCTCCCGCCATGCCAGCAGCACGCCTTTTCCCTCTGCCGCATCCGTGAAACTCCCCTCCAACAGATCCCGTTTCGCCCACCTGAACTGCTGCCCGTCATAAGAAAGGATCGTAAACAGCGTCTCCTGCCCGTCTAAGAGCCCCGTGGTCTGGGCATAACTTCTGCCAAACGCCCTCCTGACGCCTGTTGTCTGCTCCTGCAGTTTCCCGGCAAGCCGTGCCGGAATCCGATTCCGATCATCATCGGCGTAAACGTAGAGATCCGGCGCCTGGGGCTGCAGCGGCGTGATAGCCCGGTGCATGAAATCGATCTCCGTGCTGAATGCCAGAAACAAAATAATGCTCAGCGCAAAGGAGCTTGTGACCAGGAAATAGTTCTTCTTACTGCCCGCGGCATGATGCATTCCCAGCGCCACATCCACCTTAAGGAATCTCGTGCCGGCTGCCCGCTTTACTGCCGGCACCGTTCCCGCGTTGCCGGACACGGCGGTAAGCGGCGATACCCCTGCCGCCTTTCTGGCCGGCGCTCCTGCCGCCAGCAGTACCGTGGTAACCCCCAGTACGACGCCCGCCGCAAGGCTTAATACACTCACGCCAAACACGGGCATTCCCTCGAAAAGCCCCGGACTTAAGAACCGCAGCATTCCGCACAGAAGCCATACCACCACTACACCGGCAAGCAGCCCTGCCGGAACTGACAGCCGGCACCATCCAAGAGCCTCCTTCTTTACAAATCGAATCACCTGCTTCTTCGTCGCACCCAGACAGCGCAGCATCCCAAAAAACTCCGTCCGGCGCGCAATGCTGCTGTTCATGCTTGCCGCGATCATAAAGATGCCAGCAGCCGCCACCAGCACTGCCAGTACCGCCGCCACGAAATAGAACTGCATCAGGTAGGGATCCTTGCTCTGAAACATAAGCGCCAGCACCTTGGCATTCTGCCGCACCTGCCCCGGCCCGAAGCCGAACTGCGCCGTAATATCACTGATGGCCCTCTGGATATTACAGAAGTTTCTGAATTTCACAAAATAGAGCATCTCCGCTTCCGCCTCCGTCTCCCCTGTATGCAGCGCATCATATCCCTCCACGGTAAGCAGCATCGCGAAGGCGTCATGCTCCGCTGTCAGAATCGTATTCTTCGTGATCCCGGTGATCTCATACTGTCTGTTCCCGCCCTGCGGCATCGTCAGACTGATCTTGTCGCCCACCTGCAGGCCCAGACGGTTTTTGACCGTCTCATTCAACACGGCTTCTTCCGGCCGGCTGGGAAAGGTTCCCTCTATGATCGTCACCTCCGGAAACATCTCCAACAGATTCCAATCCAGACCACAGATGCAAGTCTCCACACCCTCGATCCGGTAACCGTCCTTCAGCCTGTAGTTCACCACGCCGTATCGGGCAATCTGTTCCACCTCCGGCCGCTCACCGAGCAGGGCCCCCTGCTGTGTGTCCGCTGCAAAACCCGCGTGCCAGCTGCCGTCACTCTTTACTGCCTGTATCATCTGCGAACGCATTTCCATCTCTGCCATGCCGAAGATCACCGTCACCAGAAAGACCGCCAGTGCGATACAGAGTCTGGTCATACGCGCCTGTTTCCTGTGTTGTCTTTCGGAAATTCCGATCAGATCCAGATAATGTTTCATCGCCTCTCACCTCCCAGCTCGTCAAGCACACCGTCATCCACCTGGAATACCCGGTCCGCCGATGCCGTCAGATCCCGGTTATGGGTGATCATCAGAACGGTCTGCTGATAACGCCTGGACGCCTTGCAAAGCAGATCCAATACGTCCTGACTGTTTCGGGAATCCAGATTGCCGGTCGGCTCGTCAGCCAAAACCAGTGCCGGCCGCGTGATCAGCGCCCTCCCGATGGCCACTCTCTGCTGCTGCCCTCCGGAAAGCTGTCCCGGCAGATGCCTGCGCCTGTTCTCCAGCCCCAGCACTTCCAGCATCTCCTCCACCCGTTCCTGCTCCGGTTTCCGGTAGTCCAGAAGCAGCGGGAAGATGATATTCTGCTCCACATTCAGTTCCTGGATCAGATGAAACGACTGGAAGATAAAGCCGATGTTCTGCCGGCGGAAGATAGTCCGCTCGTTCTCGTCCATACCAAACAGGTCTCTGCCGCCTATAAAGACCTTACCGGCATCCGCCCGGTCCAGTCCGCCCACACAGTTGAGCAGCGTGCTCTTACCTGATCCGGATACACCCACCACAGCCCCAAACTGTCCTCTTTCCATGGAAAAGGAAACGTTCTTCAAAGCCGCCACCTGGCCCTCTCCCTTTCCGTATGTCTTGCTCAGATTCTCTACTCTTACGATCTCCAATGCTGTAACCTGCCTTTCCGTTACGCCCTGCGGCCAGTAACATCTATGTTGTCTCCTGTTCCTTACCGGAAAAGCATATCACCCGAATCTTACTCCCCGGTGAATCTCATCTTACAGAATCGTAAGCTGCAGACAGATTCCTTTCCCTTCCGCTCAGCTTGAAAGGGGAAACGAGATCCGAAACACGCTGCCCTCTCCCGGACGGCTCTCCACAGACAGACTGCCTCCCTGCTCTTCCACGATCTTCTTCGCCAGGAAAAGCCCCAGCCCCACACCCTGCCTGTCAGACGCCTGCCTGCTCTGGTAGAAGCGTTTGAAGATGTGATGGATATCTTCCGGCAGGATGCCGCACCCGTCGTCCGCCACGGAAATCTGCAGCAGCGCAGGAGACCGACGCCACAGGATCCGAATTGTGCCGCCGGCTTCCGTATGATCCAGTGCATTTTTGACAAGATTGGCCAGTACCTCCTTCGTCCAGACCAGGTCACAGCAGATCTTCTCCTCCGGCTGTCCCTCCCGCAGGATCCTCTTTCCTTCCCGTGCCGCCCTTTCCGACAATTCCCCCACTGCCTCAGACACCACCTCTTCCACATAACACTGCCGTTTCTCGAAGACGATATTCCCCGTATCCAGCCGCGCCATTTTCAGGAGTGACAGGATCAGCTGCTCCATCCGCTCCAGCGACTGCATGGACTTCTTCGTAAACCTGCGCACGGTTTCTTCCCGCCAGGCCTCCTCCGCCATGATCTCCATATACATGGTAAGCGCCGCCAACGGCGTTTTCAGCTGATGGGAAATATCCGAGATCATATCCCGCAGGAACTCCTTCGCCCGACGCTCTGTCTCGCTTTTGGCCTGCAGCGACAGCGACAGCTGCTCCACTCTGCCAAACAGCTGATAGAGAGCGCCCGGCTCTCCCACTGGCAGCTGCTTCACAAACCGTTCACACACATATCCGGTAACGATCCTTTCTGCTTCCCTGTAGACCTGCTCTCTTTTCTGTAAAAAAAGCGCCGTACTGATCAACAGCGCTGCCCCAAAAAGAACGCCTCCTGCAAGCAATGTCAGCAGTAAGGGCACTGACGTCTGCCCGGCAAGCAGCACCAGATAACTGCGCGTCTGCTCCGTATGCCCGATCTGTGAAAGCAGGTTTCTGCCCGCCTCCGTCACTTCCGTGTGGTTCCAGGCCGCCGCGACCATAGCAGGCGCAATCTCCTGCTCCAGCAGATAAGAGGCCGCCGCCAGCTCCCGCTCCACCAGCACATGCCGGACATCAACCACATGCCACACACCGCAGATCCCCAAAAAGAAAGCCTGCAAAACGCAGACTGTACATAGAAACCCGTACATCTGCCGGGTCTGTCTCTCCTGTAAAAAACACAGGCCGTCCATTCTTCTCACTCCATTCCTCCTGCTTCCGTCCATCGATATCCTAATCCCCTGACCGTTTTCAAATGTTCCGGCGCCGAAGGATCCCGTTCCAGTTTCTCCCGCAGCCTGCGCACATACACAGACAGCGTATTATCGTCCACGAAGTTCCCGGCGCCGTCCCACAGCTTATCAAGGATCACCGCGCGGGTGAGAACCTTCCCGCTGTTTAGAAGAAACAGGCACAACAGTCGATACTCCGCCCCCGTAAACTCCAGATACTCTCCCCGCAGTGTCACCCTGCCCTCCGTCAGATTCACGACAAGATCGCCGGACCTGAGCATTCCGTTCTCGTTTCTGCGTCCTGTGCTGCGCCGCAGCAGCGCTCTGATCCGCGAGCACAATTCCCCCAGCTTAAAAGGCTTCGTGATATAATCATCCCCGCCGCAGTCTAATCCTCTGATCACACTGGTTTCCTCGTCCGAGGCCGTCAGAAATATGATCGGCGTCTCATTCCCCGCTGTCCGCAGCCGCTCACACAAGTCAAATCCATTCCCGTCCGGCAGCGTCACGTCAAAAAGAAGCAGGTCAAATGTCCTGTCTGTTCCCGTAAGCAGCGCCCCGGCCTCCCGCACCGATCTTACTACCGTTATCTCAAATCCGTTCTTCTTAAGCGAATAAGTCAGCCCGTCGATCAGACTGCTATCATCCTCCAACAACAATATTCTCTGCACCCGCACATCCCTCCGGTTCTTATCACAAACTGACAAGCTACTGCTACTATACCACAGACGGGAATCAAATTGCATCAGCTTACAAAACTGTAAGAAAAAAGAATCCCGGATTAAAAAAACTCCCGGATCGAAATCCGAAAGCTTTTCATAAATCATAACGCCGTTCCCTTCGTCGGCACGAACAGTCTATCCATCCTGGCGCCTTCCATCTTCAACAATGCTGTCTTGCGCGGTATCCCTCCGGCGTACCCTGTCAGGCTACCGTTCGTCCCCACCATCCGGTGGCAGGGAATGATAACGGAAATCGGGTTATGAGCCACCGCACCGCCCACAGCCTGGGCTGACATGCGTTCTATTCCTTTCTCCTTTGCGATCTGTTTCGCCAATTCTTTGTAAGTCATTGTCTCCCCGTAAGGAATCTGCAGCATGATCTCCCAGACCCGGATCCGGAACGGGGAGCCGATCATATGCAGCGGCGGCAGAAAATCCGGTTTCTTTCCGGAGAAATAAAGATCCAGCCATGCCCGCGCCGTCTCAAACACCGGTGTTTCCTTCTCTTCATGCTCTAAGAAAAGCCCTGCCGCATAATACCTCGCCCCGTCAAACCACAATCCCGTAAGTCCCTCCTCGTCCGCCGCCAGAAGAACACTGCCAAGCGGCGTCTCGTATTTCGTCGTATACTGCATCGAAATTCTCCCTTCTTAGTTTCTTCACACATCCTTTGTCTCTACATGATAGATCGCCAACGCCACCGACACGACCGACAGCGCAAACAACAGCAGATAAAAGGGCACGTTGTTAACCAGTGTAAACTCCCCGATGTTTCCCTGGGTAAAGCAGACAATAAGGATGGATGTCACCACCGTTGCCTTGGAGGAATGCATCTTCATGCCCACCGGCAGCGCGATAAAAGAGATGCTGACCATAGCCGCCGCGCTTAAGATTAATTCTACCCAGAACAGCCAATAGCCATACGGGATATCCGATGCAGAAATATGGGTCAGGTTCCTTGTCGCCAGCGCTGCAGCATACATCAGCAGCTTACTTACGATCAACGCCGTAAAACTGAAAATCCACACGGCAAATACCTTTGCCAGTATAAGTTTCTTCCTTTTGACAGGATAGGAAAACAACAGGCGGATCGTGCCTTTCTTATAGTCATCCACCACAAATCCGGCCAGCAGCACTCCTGTAAAGATCATGTAGGACATATGGGCATATAGCTCCACCGATGCATGGATGAAACTCTTATCAAAAAATCCCTGTGTCGCCACATCCGCCCCGGCCACACCCGCCGTCATCAGAACAAAGAACAATATCCCCGCTGTCATAATCGCCGCATGGCGGATCATCTTCCCCAAACTATTTTTCTTCCATTCCATTTTAATCAGTTTCCACATGCCGTTCTTCCTCCCTCTGCAGTCATTTTCAGGAAATAATTCTCCAGATTCTCCGTCTTACGTCCCAGCGCCATTACCGCCACATCGTTCAGCGCCAGCGTCTTCGACAGTTCCTGTACCGCAACCGTCCCGTCATAGATCCGGATCACGCCCTCTTCCAGAATCTTGAAATTCGTCAGTCCCAGCTTATCGCTCAATACATATGCCGCCCGCTTCGGATCTGTTGTCGACAACTCGATATAAGCCAGGCTCATCTGCTCAATCTCGCGCATACCGATCTCCTGCACCAGCCTGCCGTGATGGATCACGCCGATGGTATCCGCAATAGACTCGATCTCCGACAGAATATGGGTGGAAACCATAATCGTCATACCGTACTCCGCACAGAGCATCTTCAAAAGGCTGCGGATCTGCTTCATCCCCGCCGGATCCAGGCCGTTTGTCGGTTCATCCAGGATCAGCAGCTCCGGTCTGCACAGAATCGCTCTGGCGATCCCCAGACGTTCTTTCATACCCAGCGAATATTTCCCCACCGGTTTCTTTGCCGCCTCCGTAAGCTCCAGCATAGCCAGCACATTCTCAACGCTGTCGTGTTGATAATATCCCATGTACTCACAGTGCATCTTCAGATTATCATAACCGCTCATATGCTCATAGAAGATCGGAAATTCTATGATGCTCCCCATTCGCCGCAGCACCTCATAGGACTTCGGTGTAAGCGTCTCCCCGAACAGCTCCACACTGCCAAGCGTAGGCTTCCAGAGATTGGTCAGCATCTTCATCACCGTAGTCTTGCCCGCGCCGTTAGGCCCCAGAAATCCGTAGATCTCTCCCTTCTTCACATGCAGATTCACATCCGTTACAAGTTCTTTCCCACCGATCGTTTTGGTGAGATGATTTGTCTGTATCATATATGGCATTTGTTCTGCCCCCTTTCTGAAAGCATCCGGTAACAGCGATCCGTCGCTTCTGAATACTATTGTAACGACACGGATTTTCAAAACTGTTGCGCAAATCTTACGAATTTCTTTCTTTTTAAAACAGTACTTATTTCAATATGCACTTTTCCGTCTGTGATGCTTGCTGCCTGCGGTAAGTGTCATTGCTGCCGAGTGTACAGGTATCCTCCGGCAGGGGCGCATGGTTTGATATTGTCGCTCATGCTCCTCCTTTTGGACACAAAAAAAGGCGCATGGCTTACAACTTACTATTCTATGCGCCTTTACGCTGTTTATTGATGCTAAATCATCTATATATCGGAGTGGTTTCGGGCGTTCTAAATCCTGCCTGTGTGTCCGCGCTGCTGTACGCAAAAAACAACTTTCTTTCACTGTTTTCAATGCTGTTTGACTTATTCGGATTGAAAATCAATTCAGTATTAATCCAAATTATAGATAATATGCAATGCAGTTTTGGGGACAGATTTAGAATCCTCTCCATCTTCTCCAATGATTGCAAATTGGTATTCGTTATATTCCCAAGTTGCAAGTACCGTTTTTTCATCATTACTTTCATGCTGTACTTTTACCACAATGTTCTGACTGCTAATGGTTTTACCTTCCCAAGACTCATCCAGTGTTTCGTCATACTCATTTTGCGGTAGGTTCAGATTATTATTTTTAGATACCAATAAAGTACAATCTGTATCTGCAATGAAATCATGGTATGTTATTCTTAAATTGTTTTCGTCCACTAAATAATATTCCTCGTCTGCAATCCAGGTTGAATTTTCGGGTAATAAAATCAAAATACCAAATGTCTCTGCTAATTCTTGGGCATTGATTCTATTTGAATTATCTGTCTGGTTCTCACTTTCAGCATTAGGGACATTGTCAATCAAGGTGCTTTCTTCTGTACTGGAAATACTGTTTTGGATTGGTGTGTCATCATTTGAATCTATCGTGTCATGATTATTTCTACACCCAAAAAGAGTGACACACAAACATATAATACCCGTCAATGATAAAATTTTTTTCATTTTCCCTCCCAATATGTGATTGTCACTGATTTTTGCTACGCTTTGTATTTCTAATATCACTTTTCAAAAAATTTGATAAAGAAAACCTCCAAAATTCTTTGTATGTTGGAAGTTTTCTAACCATGCTTGCTCCAATTATTTTGTTACTAGTTCTTTCCCACCAATAATGATTTCTATGTCTTTTATATCCTTATCAGTAGCCGCTGCTATCTGCTCTGCTGTAAATCCATTATTATGCATACTTATAATAATTCTTGCTTCGCCAATCGCAATTCCTTTATCCTCTATTCCTTGACTCAGATTACACATAACGCTTACATCCTTTCTGAAACTCTCCTCAATAGGAATATCATACTCATTTCCTATTATATTCAACTTTTCGTCTATAGTAAGTTCTCGTGACAACAAAGCTCCTAACAGACGATGCAGTTCATATCTTTCATCATGCCCCGGAAGTTCCTCCGCTAACCCGATCATCACAATGTTCAGCAGATCCATTTTCCCTTTCCACTCATAGGAACCAAGCACATTGTCATTCGTAAGGTGGATATGGTTCATGCAGTTTTCGTCCATATTCATACATACCCATATTGAATAAACACGTTTTATGTCATCATAACCGGAATTTTCAAAATCTCTCTCCTTCTGGGAAGAAATCAGCCGGCTCACATAAAAGATTGCTCTGTTCAGTATTTCATATCCCTTCGGTTCATCCTTCTGTGCCTCTACATTAATAATGATCTGTGACAATCCGTCTTTCATCTGAACATAAAAAACAATATCAAACCTTACCAGCCCTTCATTTATTTCACCACTTTCGGAATTGAAACCTATAATCCTCTGGCCGTCTTTTTCGCTGCTGGTATTAGTAAGTCCCGGCTCTACCGGTACTGTACTGATATAAGGCTGTCCCTCGATATAAGAAACCACCTCTTTAGGATTCATTCCCTTAAACTCATCCACCGTTTTTACCAGTATATGTGCCAGTATACCTTTTTGTCCTAACAGACGTTTAGCACTCTCATCATACTGTGCTTTCTTATCTGCCGCTTTTACCGCATTTTTCAATTCTGTATCCACGGTCTTCCTCCTTTTTGTACAGAATATAGTCATCAACAAAAAGGTATCCGACCACATTTATATTATATCTTAGCTTTTTCCTTAAGACAACTAAATTCACCCCATCCAATACAAAAACCGTTTCCCCATCATTTTGGTGTGAAATCGGTTTCCCGCAGGCTCCCTACTTCCCCGAAAACAGGGGAAGCCACCCTGCCCTGTCAGGCTATGATTTATTGGGGATATAAGGACGAGGAATAGCTTACTTATTATCCAGGAAATCCCAAAACTGTTTATAATCCAGATAGCCTTTCAAATTCCCGGCATCATACTGCGTCTGCATAGCGTCCTTTAAAACGCTGATCCAGTCATTCATCCCAAACAGTTCATCATGTGTCCTATTGTCAGCGCCATGCTGATTTGCACCTGCCCTTATAAAAGCAGACTGTGCGCCCGAACATTTTCCACTTGCCGATAAATGGCTGGAATATGCAAACATATCAATATAGTCACTGCCCGTTGTATCAACTTTCGACACATCCACCATACGTTCTGTCACATTTCCGTCTTTATCCCATACCTTCACTTTATATACCGGGTTCGCAGGGTCAAAGTCCTTCGGCTGATAGACCGTAAGGGAATAATCCGCCCCGCACATTGAGCCGATTGCCTTTCCGTCCTTATCGTTTGAAATATGTAACTCAAATGTGCCACCGGATGACTGTGCTGCCGGAACCATGTTGCACATCTGGTCAGCGTAATTCCTTCTTGCCCTTCTTGTCTCATACCCTGCTGCCGGGTATCCTGCTGCTCCTATTCCATTAACATTCATTTCCTTTCATCCTCCATTATTTTTAATATTGCGGCTCCTCTGTCGGTCAGAACCACCCCTGCTCTTCGCCTCTTTCTCTGCCCTCCACTAATAATACGAACCAGCCCTCAAAAAAGTTCCATTTCTCTTATCTTCTGTAGCGATTCCTCCTGCCTGGAAGGGCTTTACCACATAATCATCGCCACCTGACTGGAACCTGATAATTGCATCCATTTCTTCTACTTTTGCAGTTAAAAAATAATAAGGCATGACACATGAGCCCTGATTTTTCTGCACACTTCGAGCCCATCCATGTCAGGCATATTGAGATGCCCTTTATGATGCTAAAACAATCTGCGGACTGGCTTCTCTTATACTCTGAAAAACAACCTGTTTCCTTAACCTTTTTTGTTATCTGTTCCTCGCCTATCCGCTTGAATACCGTTTCCATTTTTCAGTGCCTACATAGTGCCTTTCCACGATAATTTTAGTGAGTGGGTGCGCTGTCGGGTAGCTCTTTGTCCTGTCTTGCTGTCTTTGCTCATAAAATTCTGCTCCTTTACAAAATAGAGCGCATAGATTGTTTTCTATACGCTCTGACGCTGTGTTACTTATTCTATTGTAATTGCGGTAGTAGTTGACAGTTATTCTAATCTTTAACCTAATTCTCCCTCCTGAATAGAAAATTCAATATCAAATTTTGTGTTCTCGCCCGCAACTATCTTAATTCTATTGTTTCCACTTTCCACATTCAAAGTGCTTTGAATAGGCTCTGACATTTCGGTGTCACATTCAGCAATGATTGAAACATCTCCCTTGGGATTTATCAATACCAGTTTCATCTTTCCAGAGGAAACATTTATTATGTATGTTATCTCTAAAGATTTATCTTCCTCTGCGTCAAAAACCCATATGGTGTCCATACCCTCCATTTTTTCAACACTTGCCGTAAAATGTCCGTCCTCTGTTGTTTGTTTATAATTATTACGGTTATATGAATTTATATTACTTGCTATTTTGATATCGTTGTCATATATGGCAGCCATAGGATTTGCACAACCTGTCATTAAACAAACAACAAGCATTCCTGTAGCAAGCATTCTTTTTATTTTCATAATGTACCTCCATAAGCTACGATTTATTCAATTAAGATATTACCATAATCACGCCCATATTTCTATCACATTTTCATTAAGTGTCTGTTCTACACGATGCCGTTCCATGCCGTAAGGAATGCCTGCTCCAGGTCCTTTTCAAAAAGATTGCAGTCCTTACAGCCCGCCACGCCTTTCTGCCTGTAGCGTTGCCTACACTGCCACACCCGGATTTTCCGGACAGTTCTACGAGCATCTTAGAAGCCTGACCGTAAACACCGTCCTGACATGGGGTTCACTCATCAGCGTAATCTCTCCCCCGAGCTGCCTTGCCAGATCCCTGGCGATCGTCAGCCCCAACCCGTTACCCTGTATCTCCCGGTTTCTGGAATCCTCCATTGTAAAGAGGCGCTCAAACACACTGTCCGCAAAGGAAGCCTCGATCCCTTTACCCCGATCCGTCACATCCACATACGCCGCCTTCTCCTCCACCCGCAGCGTCAGCCCCAAATACCGCCCGTCGGATCCGTAGCGGATCGCATTGGAAATCAGATTATTCAGAATGCGTGACAGGGACTCCTGATTGCCCTGCACCCGGACCGGTTCCTCCGGCAGATCGACTTCTACCTGAAACGCCTGTCTGGTCAGCAGTTCATAATAATCCAGAATACTCTTGCGACACAGCTCGCAGAGATCGATGGGTGACAGCTTGGGCGCCATATCCCCCGATTCCAGCTTCGCTAACGTGAAGAATTCATTGATCAGTTCCATCACTTCCTTCGCCTTACACTCCGCCTTTAGAAGCATCTCGTCAGGTGTCTCACCTTTTAACCGCAGGATCTCCAGATAACCGAGGATCACGGTCATAGGCGTCTTGATATCGTGAGAAATATTGGAGAGCATCTTCTTAGAAGAGATTTCGGAACGCCGGTAATCCGCCTTCACTTTCAGGTGCTTATCCAACAGATTGTTTAACTGTGCCGCCAGCTCCTGCAGTTCCTTTTCCTCCGTGAAAACATAGACTCTCTCGTCACTGTCGGACTCCATGATCTCCTGCAGTTTGCCGCTGATCTCGCGCAGATTCCTGCGTATCCCCGCCTGCAGGCAAAACCGCTGGTATAAAACGACGAGCAAAAGAAATCCTGTCACAATTGACAGGAAAACGATAATGATCATACTGCTCATGACATCTCCCCCAGTTTGTAACCGATTCCCCAGACCGTGACCACATAGCGCGGGTTACGGGAATCATCCTCGATCTTGTTCCGCAGTCTGCTGATATGTACGTTCACCGCGTTCTCATCCCCGAAATAGGCGTCGTTCCAGACGAGGGAATAGAGTTGTTCCTTCGTGTATACCTTCCTCGGATTCTGCAGAAGCAGTTTCAGGATCTCGAACTCCTTCGCCGTCAGCTCCACCCTGCTGCCTCTCTTCGTCACCGTATAATCGGCAAGATTCATCGACAGTTCTCCGGCTGTAAGCAGCTCCCGGTCCGTTTTATCGTCGGCCTTCCCACTGTCATACTGCGTGGCCCTGCGGATATTCGCCTTGATCCGCGCCAGCACTTCCACCACGGAAAAGGGCTTCGTGATATAATCATCCGCCCCCAGCGCCAGCCCCAGTGTCTTGTCCGTCTCCGTGTCCTTCGCGGACAGGATGATGATCGGCACATAACTGCCCTGCCGGATCCTCTGCATGACCTCCATCCCGCTCACCTTCGGTATCATCAGATCCAGCAGCACGAGGCTGAAACCGCCCTGTTCAAACAGCCTGCAGGCCTCCTGCCCGTCAAAGGCACAGGCAACATCATAGTTTTCCGTCATCAGATAATTGCTTAGCATTTCACTGATCTCCCTGTCATCCTCGACCAGCAGGATCTTATATTGGCTCATGGTATTATATACCCCCTCTTATCCTTTCTCCTGTTCCCGTGCAGCGTCATCCTATGCTGACTTATGCTGTATGATTCTGATTATATCACGGACTGCAATAAAAAGCACTGTCCCACGCTTAAAACCATGTCACTCCACCGCCCCGATGGCCTCCACAATACGCATCCGTGATATTCTCCGCAATGGCACCGCCGTCGCTGTCAGACATGCCGCCACAGAGACTGCTGACACTGTCAGAATCGGCACTATCGGTATCGGCACCAGTGTAAGCATATTCGAGGTGGCAGCCTCCGTGAACACGGTGCACAGATACCCACTGACGCTGCCGATCACCGCCGCACTCATGCCATAGTAGGCGCCTTCCCACAGGAAAGTCCTGTACAGGCTTCCCATACTCATGCCGATCGCTCTCTGGGTTCCGATCTCCTTCACTCTTGTGTGAATATTGGTGTAAACCGTATTGATAATATTTAGGATCCCGATCATGCCGATCAGCAGGATCAGCCCCCAGGCCAGCAGGTTGACCTGCGCAGCGCTCTCCGCAAGCTGTCTGTCCGTCTCCCCATAAGATACCCAGGTCGTCCCGGGCCTTCGTCCGCCAAGCGCCTTCAGCTTCTGCTCGAAAGCCTCAGCGTCGGCACCTTCTGCCAACATCGGCCGCAGTTCCGCATAGACATCCGTTCCGGTCAGTTCCGCATAGATCCGGTCACTCACGATCACCTGCACACCATTGATAAAACCGCTGCTGCCCACGCTGAAATAGCCGTCATAACCGCTCATGGATAACAGCACCGGCAGTTTCTTTCCGGCCACGGTAATGGTCCTCCCTTCTTCGATACAAGTCGTTCCGATCGTCTGTCCATCGAATTCGATCTGCAGGGGATTCCGCACCACACATCCTTCTCCGGCTCTCAGCGCATCCAATGTCTCTTCCGGCAGCCGGTCTGCAAAAGCATACTCCATCCACCTGTCATTGATTCCGAATACCTGGAAAGTCTCCCCGACCCCCAGTGTTAAATCCGTCTCTATTCCCACCGGCCGGCAGCCTGCATCCAATTCATAAAGCGCAAACTGCTGTGCGCCCACGGACGCCGTCTGCCGGTCCGCCTCCATCTCCTCCAGCTCACCGGGCGCAAATCCGACATACTCATTGACCACCGAATAATCCCCCAGATGCTCCGACACGGTTCTCGAAACGTCCAGCAGCGAAAGGAAACCCTGCAGCGTAATATAAACGGTAATGCTCATGACCAACGACAGCACCGTGATCATCGTACGGCTTTTATTGCGCCATAGATTAAGTCTTGCATAATACCGCTCAAAGTTTCGTATGTTCCGCACCTTACGCTTCTTATGCTTAAGCGCTCTGCCACCCGTTCCACGTATGGCCGTCACCGGAAATACCCTGGCCGCATACCGGGCCGCCGGGGCCGCCGCCAGAAACGCTGCCGCAAGGGTGATCAACGCACTCACTGCCAGACAGTCCCATTTGCCGGAATCATTGGCGCTTATCATCTCCTGCAGCTGTCCCGCGTCCTGCGCCAGGAACAGCTCCGGTGAAAGCAGTCCAAGCGCCGCGCTTAAAATCCCTTTTGCAGACAACATTCCCATCAGCATTCCCACCGGAATGCCTATGGCGCACAGCAACAACAGTTCCTCAGCTACGATACCGTATAATTGCCCTTTCTGTGCACCGATTGCCCGCAGGATACCATACTGCCCTGTTCGTCCCGCCACGGCGATCTTCAAGATATTATAGATCACCAGCCCGGCCGCTGTCAGGAGAAGGCCCGCTGTCAGAATGCCTGCCAGCATCATATACGAAAAACCGGTATCATCGATGCCGTCTGCCACCATTGCGCTGTCCTGCTCTTCCCGGAAGCGAATGCCCAGCGCATTCAGATAAGGCTGGTTATAGATCGTATCCAGTTCATGCAGCGCAAGCTTCTCACCGATCTCGTCCATGCAGGCCTGAAACCCATGCGGATCTTTCACCCGCACATTCATATTATAATATAAGTACGCAGGAGGCAGAACCGTCTTTGCCGTGTCCTCTCCCGCCAGCCCCACGATCGATCCGGCTGTATACCCCAGATAATTACTCTCTGTGATCCCGGTAAGGATAAAATCCGCCTGATAGTCGTAGGCCTCCATGACAATGCCATGCCGCAGCGCCTTTGATAAGGACAGGGATATCCGGTCCCCGACTTTACCGGTAAACCCGAGAAACTGTAATGCATCCTCCGGTAAGGCGATCTCCATCGGCGCCTTTGGCAGCCGCCCTTCTACCAGTCTTGTATGCGCCGGGATCGTCTCGATGCTTTTCCCACGATATTCCGTCAGGCTAAGACGCAGCAAGTCGTTCAATTCCATACTGCCGATCGGAATTGAGCGCCCCGTATAGGAAAACCTGTCATCCGCCTCCAGCACCCGCGCTTTTTCCTCGTCAAGCTGTACAAAAGTGGCGTGGTAATCTCCCCCGATCATGACTGCCTGCTGTCTGCGCATGGCCGAAAGCACTCCCGCAGACTGTCCCACCGCCGTTGTCATCAATGTCGAGAGGATGATTGCCGTCAGAATCAGAAACGACACCACTTTCTGTTCCAGAATCTCTTTCCATGCCAATGTATGATAAGATTTCATGCCAACCTCCCATCCTCAATCACAAACTGCCGCTTCGCCCGTTCTGCAATCCGGCTGTCATGCGTGATCACCACCAATGTCTTTTGGAACTTCTGATGAATCTCCTCCAGCATCCGCATCACTTCCCCGCCGCTTCTGCTGTCAAGATTCCCGGTAGGTTCGTCGGCAAAGATGACTTCCGGCCCGGCGATCAGCGCGCGGGCAATCGCCACCCGCTGCTGCTGTCCGCCGGACAGCTCACAAGGCAGATGATTCAGCCGATCGCCCAGCCCCAGCATCTCCGTCAGCTGTTCAAAATAAGATGTCGAAGAACCCTCCGTTCCCTTCCTCCCGTCCAACAGAAGCGGCATCAGAATATTCTCCTGCGCCGTTAATACCGGCAGCAGATGAAACTGCTGAAAGATAAAGCCGATCCGTCTGCGGCGAAAGGCCGACAACTCCTTGTCACTCAGGCCGTAGATATCCTGTCCGTCATAGAGCAGGCTGCCCGCAGTGGGCCGGTCTAATCCCGACAACAGATGCAGCAGGGTGCTCTTGCCACTGCCGGATGGTCCCATAATCGACAGGAAGTCACCGGGCTTTATTTCCAGACTGACCTCCTGCAGTGCAGTGACACGGTTTTCACCGCTGCCGTATATCCTGCTTACTTTTTTTGCTTCAATTAACATATAGAACTTCTCCTTTTCGTCAGATTCGGATGCCGCTGATCACCAACCACCCCTCTCGCGGCTCCTAAAGGAGACTATAAAGAATAAATCTCAAGAAAGTCTCAACACGGCCGTCGCCAAAGCGCCTCCGCCTTCCTCTTCCCTTTCGTTTGCCAGTCGGAGCGTCCCGCCATGCTTCCCGCACAGTATCTGGCTGCTATAAAGCCCCATCCCGAAATGCGCCGTATCCTCCGGCGTTTTTCCAAAACGTACCGCATCCTCCGCTGTCTTTCCGAAAGGCTTCGGCCCCTCTTTTACAAGCCAAACCGGATATCCCGTCCCATCATCCCACACCGTAAGCGTCAGCAGGCTGCCCTCCTGCCGCAAGCAGATCCTCACTTCCTTCTCAGCAAAGCGCACCGCATTGCCGATCAGATTCTCCGCCACCGTGAGAAAGATCCCATGATCCACATTCACCTCCATCACCCCCTGCATCGAAACAGACAGGTGCGCCGGCGATTTATGCATTGTCGCAAGCAGTGCCGCCGTCTCTTCCAGTTCCTGCCGCAGCACTGCCCCGCTCACGCACTTCCTGCAGACCGGTATTTGCTCCAATCTCTGTATGCTGCTCATAGCCTCCACATACCGTTCTATCCGCAGCGTATAGGTCTCCAGCCGCCAGAGCGCCTGTTCCCGGCCTGCCTCGTCTTCGCTCTCCTGACGCAGCAGCTTCACCGTTCCCTTTAACACCGTGACCGGATTGCGCAGGTCATGAGCAAAGGCAGCATTCAGCCGTCTGCGCTCCTCCGCCTGGCGCCACAGCTCCTGATTGGTCTTTAACAGCTCTTCCCGCATCGTCTCGAAGGCTGCGCAGATCCTCCCCAATTCGTCCTCCGAGACCGCCGGAATCGTAAAATCCAGATCCTGTCTTCTAATCCGCTCCGTTCCCTCTTCCAGGATACGTATCGGCTCCTTCAGCTTCCATCGGTAAAAGAGCGCCCCGGCCATTCCCAGGCCGCCCACCGGAAACGTCAGCACCGCCAGAAGAGAGATCCTGGACAGCCACTTTAAGCTCCTCTCCTGCTGTGGCGACGGCTCCTCCAACTTTGTTATCACCCCGTCATAACTGATCGCAACGCCTCCTCTGGGAATCCCTTCCCCTATCTTTTCACAGGCAGCATAGATCGCTGCCGTCAGTAACAGCGCCGCGGAAAGACACACCACCGACAACAGGAAATAGCTTTGCCGCAATCCCATATTCCTCAACCGTTCCATTTATACCCGCACCCCCAGACCGTCTCTATATAGCTGTGCCCTGTGTGGGCGGCCAGCTTCGCCCGGATCTTCCGTACATGTTCCATCACCACATCGCTGCTGCCGTCCCCCTCCAGTCCCCAGACCGCCTCATAGATGCGCTCCCGGTCAAAGACCTGCCCCGTGTAGAGCGACAGCAGCTCCACAATGTCAAATTCCCGTCTGGAAAAAGCGATCTCCTGCCCACAGACCGCCGCCGTCCTTGCAGAATAATCCACACAAAGTTCGCCTTCCCCAAAAAACCGCACCGCCGCGCTTTCGTGCCTGCGCTGTTCCCGCCGCAGATGAGCTTCCACCCGCGCTCCCAGTTCGTCCAGATCAAACGGCTTTACGATATAATCATCCGCCCCGGCGCCAAATCCCCTGATCTTATCAGCCGCCTCCACGCGGGCTGTAAGAAACAGAATGGGACAGGTGATATATGACCGGATCTTCTGGCAGACCGCCAGTCCATCCAGTCCCGGCATGTTGATATCTAACAGAATCAGGTTCGGCATGGCCGCCACTTTACGCAGCGCCTCCTCTCCACTGTAAGCCGTAAGTACCTCATACCGTGCCTCAAAGTAACGCTTCATCATCTCCACGATTCCCTGTTCGTCATCTACGATCAGCAGTTTTGGCTTCATGAATTCTTTCCTCCTGTCCTTTTCCTGGCTATAGTGTACACGGTAAATCTCAAGAAAGCTTCAAATTTAATTCTTAACAATTCCCGACAACATGATCCATACAAATTGACAAAACAAACGGCAGACGATAAAATGACCACACGACATTGATGAAGTACAGAAGCGAGGAATTATGGATATGAGCATGAACAGACCAAGTATCAGAACCGCCACCCCACAGGACGCCGAACAGCTGCTGCAGATTTATGCGCCCTACGTCACCGACACCGCGATCAGCTTTGAATACACGGTGCCATCCGTAGCGGAATTCCGGAAAAGGATCACGAACACACTGCAGAAATACCCCTATCTTGTCGCCGAACAGGACGGCAGGATCGTCGGCTACACCTATGCCGGCCCCTTTAGCACCCGAGCGGCCTATAGCTGGAACGTGGAGACTACCATCTACCTGCACAAAGATAAAAAAAGAACAGGCATCGGCAGAGCCCTGTATGAAGCGCTGGAAAAGACGCTTACGCTTCAAAACATTCTCACTGCCAATGCCTGTATCGGTTATCCGGAGACAGAAGACGAATACCTGACTCTGAACAGCGTACAGTTCCATGAACATCTCGGCTATCATCTGGTCGGCACTTTCCACCAATGCGGCTTCAAATTCGGCCGCTGGTATCACATGGTCTGGATGGAAAAGCATCTGGGCGAACATACGGACAATCCGCCTGCCGTCATCCCTTTTCCGGAGATCGACTCATGATCCGTCAACGGCCTGCTGACATTCTGCTTCCTTATGACAGGAAGGCCAGGCATTCCTCGTCGCCACCACATCCACGCCGGTTCCCGCTGCATCAGCCAGGATCACGTCTCCGATCCGCACGGGCGCTTTCACGGTAAGCCCTTTCAGCGCCCGTACACAATCAAAAATCTTATCTTTCGGAATGTCCTCCTTCGTCTTCACGGAGACCATCTCCACGCAGCTGCCTTCCACCTTCACGGTGGAGGTGACGATCCTGGTCGGATTCGTGACCTCTTTTCTGGCATAGGCATCTCCCCGCGGACAGGTATTGCCGGACACGCTCACAATCTCATCACCGTTCATCTCCACCGTGACCGGACAGCCCATGGGACAGCCGATACAGATCAGTTCTCTTTTTCCCATCGTCTTTATCCCTCCTCCAGCTTCACCGTGATCACCTTAAGATCCGGATATTTTAACAGCTCTTCTTTCTTAAGCTTAATACTCTCCATCTCTCCCGGCGCCATCACCGGACGCTTCCGATGCTGAATCCGCTCTTCATCCAGATAGACGCTCACAAAGCAGTTTTTGTACACGCCGCCGACTCTGAACCGAACGGTCTGCATATCTTCCATACGCTCCACATTGATTCCGGAGGGCACCGTATAACGCACGCCGTCCACCGCACGGATTTCTACTAAAGGGCCGCCTCCCCTTGAAGCATCGTCCGTTGACTGCACATAGCGTGCCGCGTTTCTCCCGGCCGCGGCAGCCTCCTCCGAGACAAAATCCACCAGATCATGCACATGCAGCACATTGCCGCAGGCAAACACCCCCTCGATATTCGTCTCCAGACTCTCATTGACCACCGGTCCGGAAGTCACTCTGCTAAGCGCAACGCCCATACCGCTTGATAACTCATTCTCCGGGATCAGTCCTACCGACAGTAACAGCGTATCACACTCGTATTCCTCCTCCGTCCCCGGAATCGGTCTGCCCGTCTCATCCACCTGCGCCAGCGTGATGCCTTCCACCCGTTCTTTTCCACGGATCTCCACCACAGTATGGCTCAGTTTCAAGGGAATTGCGTAATCGTCCAGGCACTGTACAATGTTGCGCTTCAAACCGCCGGAATAGGGCATCAATTCCGCCACCACCTGCACCTGCGCGCCCTCCAGCGTCATGCGCCTGGCCATGATCAGGCCGATGTCCCCGGATCCTAAGATAACTACCTTACGCCCCGGCAGACAGCCCTCCATATTGACAAGCCTCTGCGCCGTTCCCGCAGAAAAAATGCCGGCCGGACGATATCCCGGAATATTCAGTGCCCCCCGGGAACGCTCCCTGCATCCCATCGCCAGAATAACCGCCCCGGCCTTGATCTCGAACAGCCCATCCGTACTGTTCATCGCCGTCACAATCTTGTCGCTGCTGATATCCATGACCATCGTATGCAGTTTATATTCGATCTGCAGTTCTTCCACCTGCTCGATAAACCGCCCCGCATACTCCGGCCCCGTCAGCTCTTCCCGAAACGTATGCAGACCGAATCCGTTATGAATACACTGGTTCAAAATACCGCCCAGCTCCTTATCCCGCTCCAGGATCAGGATACTGTCCGTTCCGCTCCTCTTCGCAGAGACCGCCGCCGCCAAGCCGGCCGGTCCGCCGCCGATAATTACAATATCATATGTTTTCACGTGCTGTTTCCTCATTTTCTATCATCATTCTGCCGTATGAAACAGTCGGATTCCCGCTGCTTCATACGGCCGTCTCTCAACGACAAAGCGCCCTACAGCGCATCCTTATTCACACCGACTACGAGTCTGGACCCGCCGCCCGCCTTCGTGATCTCACTGATGTTCTTCCCCCGCTCCCTGGCAAGGATCTCCATGACTCTTGGGGAACAGAACCCGGCCTGGCAGCGTCCCATCCCGGCTCTCGTCCTGCGCTTTACGCCGTCTAAGGATTTCGCTCCGAGAGGCCTTCTTATGGCATCTATGATCTCACCCTCCGTCACCATCTCACAGCGGCAGATGATGTTTCCATAAGCAGGATTGTCTCTGATCAACTGCTTACGCTCCTCCACAGGCAGTTCCTGTGGATTAAGGATTCCCCTTCTTGTCCCGACAAATGCCTGGTTTTCTTCCAGATGCAGAAGTTCCCTCACAATCCCGGCCACCATCACACCGATTGCCGGACTGGCCGTCAGCCCCGGCGATTCGATACCCGCACAGTCCACAAATCCGGCGGCGTCCTCGACTTCCCCGATCACAAATTCATGATGCTCCTCATGGGCGCGCAGTCCCGCAAAAGAAGTGATCACGGACCGCATGGGCAGATCCTTCACATTCTCCCCGGCCTTCCTGAGCACCTGGTCGAGCCCCTCTCTCGTCGTGTTAACGCCCTCCTTATCTTCGGTATCGATAGCCGTAGGGCCAACCAACAGATTGCCGTGTACCGTAGGCGTTACCAGAATGCCTTTGCCATACTTGCCGGGCAGTGCAAAGATGACGCTCGACACATGCTTTCCCGCCGATTTATCCAGCAGACAGTAGTCCCCTCTTCTGGGCGTAATCCTGATCTTATGTCCGCTGACCATATTATGGATCGTATCGGCATAAACGCCTGCCGCGTTGACCACACATCTTGTCTCGTACTGTCCCTTGTCCGTCTCGATCAGCCAGCCTCGCTCCGTCTTCCGGATTCCCTGCACGCTGGTGTCAAATCGAAACTCTACGCCGTTAACCGCCGCGTTCTCCGCGAAGGCAATATTCATGCCGAAGGGACAGACGATTCCGGCCGACGGCGCATACAATGCCGCCACCGCATCTTCCGAAATATGAGGCTCCATCCGGCGCAGTTCTTCTTTTCCCACGATCCGCAATCCTTCTACGCCGTTGGCCACACCCCTGTCATAAAGCGCCTGCAGATTCGGCATCTCCTCCTCGTCCCGGCAGACTACCAGAGAACCGATCCTTTGAAACGCAAAATCCAGCTCCTTCGATAACCGCTCCATCATCCGATTGCCCTGCACGTTCAGTTTCGCCATCAGGGAACCGGTGGGAGCGTCGTAACCGGCATGAGCGATCGCACTGTTTGCCTTCGACGTACCGCAGCATACATCCTCTGCTTTCTCCAATACACATATCCTGGCCTGATATCTGGAAAGCTCCCGCGCCGAGGCACAGCCGGACACACCTGCGCCGATAATGATTACGTCATACATAGTTTTCTTTGCTCCAATCTGTCTCACTTATTTATAGTTTCTTAGTCTTCTTTCTCCCAGCCATACGCGCATCTGACCGCTCTGCTCCAGCCTCTTACCATCGCAAGCCGCTCTTCTTCCGGGATCTCCGGCACGAACTCCCGGTCGATGGCCCAGTTCTTCACCACATCTTCCTTGCTCGCCCAATAGCCAACCGCCAGTCCGGCCAGATAAGCCGCGCCCATGGCCGTCGTCTCCACACACCTCGGACGGTTAACCGGTGCGCCACTGATATTTGCCTGCTGCTGCATCAGGAAATTGTTGGCGCTGGCGCCGCCGTCCACTTTAAGCGCAGACAGTTTGATGGAAGAATCTGCTTCCATCGCCTCCAGCACGTCATTGACCTGATAGGCCAGCGAATCCAGCGTAGCCCTGATGATATGATATTTATTGACGCCGCGGGTAATCCCGACGATCGTTCCTCTTGCGTACTGATCCCAATGGGGCGCTCCCAGCCCCGTAAAGGCAGGCACCACGTAACAGCCGTTCGTATCCGCCACCTTTCTCGCCATATACTCCGAATCCTGCGCAGAATCGATCAGTCGCATCTCATCCCGCAGCCACTGGATCGCCGCTCCCGCCACGAAGATGGAACCTTCCAGCGCGTACGTGACCTTGCCGTCCAGTCCCCAGGCGATCGTCGTCACCAGTCCGTTCCGCGAAAAGACCGGCGTATCTCCCGTATTCATCAGCAAAAAGCAGCCCGTTCCATAAGTATTCTTCGCCTCGCCCGGCTGAAAACAGGTCTGGCCAAACAACGCCGCCTGCTGGTCGCCGGCCGCGCCGCCGATCGGAATCGGCCCGCCGAAGAACCCGGGATCCGCCTCTCCGTAAATACAGCTTGACGGCTTCACCTCCGGCAGCATACACTTCGGAATCTGCAATTCCTGCAGGATCTCATCATCCCACATTAACGTATTGATATTAAAGAGCATGGTGCGGGAAGCGTTGGAATAATCCGTCACATGCACGCCGCCCTTGGTCAGCTTCCAGATCAGCCATGTCTCCACCGTACCAAACAGCAGCTCTCCGTTTTCCGCCTTCTGCCTTGCTCCCTCCACATTGTCCAGGATCCATTTGATCTTCGTCGCCGAGAAGTAAGCATCGATGACAAGTCCCGTCTTTTCCCTGAATTTATCTGTTAACCCCTTTGCTTTCAGGCTGTCCGCATACTCTGACGTGCGGCGGCACTGCCATACGATCGCATTGTGGATCGGACTTCCGGTCTTCTTATCCCAGACTACCACCGTCTCCCGCTGGTTCGTGATTCCGATCGCGGCAATCTCCGCTGCTGTGGCATTGATATTCGCCATTGCCTGATGTGCCACCTCGTACTGCGTAGACCAGATCTCGTCCGCATCATGCTCTACCCAGCCCGGTTTCGGAAAATACTGGGTAAACTCCTTCTGCGCCACGCTGCACATATCCCCCTGCTCGTTAAACAAGATACAGCGGTTACTGGTGGTCCCGGCATCCAGTGCCATTATGTATTTTGCCATACTGCCCCTCCTTATGGAATTACACTTCTTCTCTTATACTTCCTTCCCGTCAATGAACACATGCTTCACCTTCGTCGACACCTCAAAAGGGCAGCCGTCCGTAATGACGAAATCCGCATCCTTACCCACTTCAAGCGAGCCTACCCGGTCCGCGATCCCCGCGTGCCTTGCCGGGTTGATGGTTATGGCCTGCAGCGCCGCAAAGGGATCCATGCCGGCCTGTACCGCCAGTCCCGCGCACAGCGGCAGATATTCCTGCGGAATCACCGGCGAATCCGTGATGATGGATACCTGACAGCCCGCAGCGGAAAGCAGACCAGGCGTGGTCCAGCTCTTGTTGCGCAGCTCGTACTTGGAAGCACTCGTAAGTGTAGGCCCTACCGCCAGCGGCACATTTTCCTTCGCCAGTTCCTCCACGATCAGATGGCCTTCCGTCACATGCTCCAGCGTAATCTTCACATTAAACTCTCTGGCGATGCGAAGCGCCGTGAAAAGATCCTCCGCCGCATGCGCATGGGCCTTTAAGGGCATCTCCCCTTTTATCACGGGGATCAGCGCTTCCAGCTTCATGTCAAAGGCCGGTCTCTTGGACGGGTCATCTCCTGCCGCCTCTTTCTTCTCCAGGTACTCTCTCGTCTTAAAAAGCATCTCCCGAAGCAGGGCCGCGGTACTCATGCGGCTGGAATCCTTTTTCTCCCGGTATACCCGCTTCGGATTCTCTCCGAAGGCGCATTTCATGGCCACATTATCCCGCAACAACATATCTTCCACTCTCCTGCCCACCGTCTTGATGGTGACAAAAGTGCCGCCCAGCACGTTGGCGCTGCCCGGTCCTACACACACGCAGGTCACGCCGGCCTCCGCCGCCTTGGGAAACGCAGCATCCATAGGCTTTACGCCGTCGATCCCCCGCAGCTGCGGACTGACGATATCATTCAGCTCATTATAGTCCATTCCTTCGTAGCCGATTCCATAGCCGTCAAGGCCGATGTGCCCGTGCGCCTCCACGAAGCCGGGATACACCTGCAGACCTTCCGCGTCCACAACCGATACGCCTTCCTCTGTCTGCAGATGTTCACCGATCGCCTTGATCTTACCGTTTTCCACCAGAATATCTCCTACATAGGCCTCCTCGTGGACAGCATCATGGATCAATCCATTTTTCACACACAACATAGTCTTACCCTCCTGATCTGTCTGCCGTCCGGCTGTCTGCACAGCCTTATGGCAATGATGATCTTATTATAGCAGACCGTTAATTACTTCCGCAATCATCATTCCTGTTCTTTCAGCGGATTCGTAAGCGGAAGGCTCCCTGCTCCCGGAAAATAGATCCTTACCACCAAAACAGCATATACCGCCACCTCTTCCGCTCCCGCAGCACCGCCAGCAATTCCTTTCTCTCCCTGACGGCCGTCTGCAGCATCTCCCATCCCGCCGCTTTTTCCCCGTACAGGATCTTCTCATAATCGATAATGCACTGCAGGGCACACAGGCTTTCTTCACACTCCCTGCCTTTTGCTGCAGGTCTGCCGGCTTCCCGTGTGGTCCGCAGCATCTCTCCTGCCAGGGCACGCTCCCGAAACTCCTGCAGTGTCTCCGTCTCTTGCCTGCGCAGTCCGAGAAATCCGAGCACCCGCAAACTAACGGCAATCTCCATCCGAAACTTGCCCGTCACATCCATCCGCCGGTAACGTCTTCTCCGCATCGCCTGCTGTAATACCAGTATACCGCATCCTGTCACACAGACGGCCGACAGAGCATACCCGAACACGGTCAGAAACCGGTAGATTCCCCTCCCGGCTCCGGTTTCTGCCGTTTCCTCTGCGACCGCCGGTTCCTCTCCCAAAACCACGGATGCTTCCGCATCCCCGGCCCTCTTCCCCGCCGCTTTCCCATAGGAAACCTCTATGCTGCCGTCCCCTTCCTCTGTTGCCCAGGGTGTATAGCGAAGACCGGCGTACCCCGGCGTCGGCTCGAAAGGAATCCATCCGACCCCGTCGAAATAAACCTCCGGCCAGGCATGAGCCATATCGCCGTACACGGACGCCTCGCCCTTCCCCTTCATCGGCACGCAGAATCCCTGTACGTACCGGGCCGGCAATCCCTGCGCTCTCGCCAGCAGCACGAAAGCCGTGGCAAAATGAGTACAGTACCCCTCCCTGCCCTCCAGCAGAAAATACTCCAGAAAGGTTTCTCCATCCGCTATCTTCTCCGGCATCCTGCGGGGTTTCTTCGTATAGGTAAAGGAAGTAAGCTCCTCCTCTATCCGCCGCAGGCTCTCCAGCGGATCTTCTGCCCCTGCCGTCAATGCCTCAACATACCGCCGCGTCTCATCCGTAAGCTCCACATCCTCCATATACACCCGGTCAATCTGCTGCCGTCTTCTCACAGCATCCGCCGACACGGCCGCACCTGCCCTGTTCGCCTCTGCCGCATCCTTCCCTGTCCGATCCGCTGCCTCCCGTTCTTCTGCCGCATCCGCCGTGCCGGCGCCCATCATCGCCGCCCGCAGGAAACGGTCAAAACTTTCCGCTCCCGCATTGATCTGATAATACTTTACCTCATATGCCGTGCCATATCCTCTCTTTTCCCGAAACAGAAGATTATCCCCGTCCCACATATAGAAGTCCTGCTCCCTGGCCATCCTGATATCCTTCGTCTTCAAGGGGGCAAACAGGCAGGAGGTACGGAAATACCGATACCGGATCTGCAGCGTGGCCGTAGCAATCTGATCCTGCATCAAAGCCGCCTCATACAGTCTCGCCGCCTCCTGTGTCTGCACCGCATCCCAAAGACCTCCGATACCGTCCTGCACCATCAGAGCATCCGTCCCGTGATAGTTCTGCCGCCATCCTTGTCCATCGAAGGTATCATAGATCTTCCCCGTCAGATACACATTGGTCACCAGACTGTCCGTTCCCTGTACCGTCATCATCTCCCGCTCATTCTCCTGCAGTTCGTCCTGCAGCGTCCCGTCCCCGGAAAACCCGCTCAACGCCGTATCGAAATCATCTCCGCCGCCCCGCAGGAAATTCTGGGTCAGCCCGACCAAAGACTCGCCGAGCCGGGACCAGGTATTCTTCACAAACCTCCACTCATAAGGCTCTCCGGGCATCGGCACACACAGCAGCAGGACGAAGTACAACGCCATAAATGGCATAATCCACAGCATGTACCGTTTCCGGTCTTCTCCTTTTACCTTATTCCATGCCCGCTGTACCCACTCCGCATAGACCATCAGGATATAGCAAAACGCAAAGACCGCCGCCGTATGGGAGACTTCCCACTCCGTCAGCAGACAGAACAACAGGAAGGAAACCACCAGATCTGCCGTCAGCACCCTGGCCACAAGAAACCGTTCCAGGATAAACTGCAGGCCGTAACAGATAAAGACTGCTGCCACCACCTGCAACAGCTCATACCCCACGCGCCATTCCACGACCCATCCATCCCGCCCTGCCAGCCAGTACAGCCAGGAGCGGATAAACAAACCGCTGCGCGCTGCCCCCAGCGTCAGCGATAAGACCCCCAGAAACACGGCCGCCAAAAGTGCGCACAACGCCCGCCCCTTGGCCGTAAAGCGCTGTAATACCGCACAGAACGCCAGAACCGCGGCCGCAGTCAGGATATGCAGGAAAGAAAGCGTCCCGATTCCCAGAAACCGCCCCGCTCCGGTCAGTACGATGCCAAGCAGCATACCCGTATACAACAGATGATATCCGTCTATCACAACTTCCCCTCCAGTTCCGCTTCCACGGGAAGCGCCACGACCCGTTTCCTCATACTGCCAAGTTTCAGATACGCATCCATGTTCTCGTCCGTCACCAGGCACAACACTGCGATGCCGCCGGATGCCGCAATCTGTTCCGCCATCTCCCAGAGGGCGTCCGACCACACATGCAGCACGAAAAAGAGAATCCTGCAATCCTGCCAGACACCGCCTGTCATCGCCTGCCGGCCCGTCATCTCCACCGATTCCTCTTTCGCAAAATCAATCCCGGACACCTGCCTGTAAAAGACGTCAAAATCTTTCAGATCCTCCACGTGACGACGCACCATGCCCCGCTGCCCATAGCTGATGTCACAGGCCATATTCCGCTGTGCAAAATAAACAGTAAGCGCCAGAAGCGTCTCCAGCATCTTATTTTCCAACGGAAGATACTCTCTGTTGTCATCGGCATACCGCTTCGTATCACACAGGATCGCGATACCCGCCTTTTCCTCCCCGGTACGGTTCCTTACCTTTAATTTCCGCTCCCTGGCGGTAACTTTCCAGTGAATCTGCTTTAAGGCGTCTCCCGGCACATATTCCCGCACCACCACATCCGGCTCCGTCTGCGCCCGGTATGTCTCCCGCTGCAGAAGCGCCTGGACGTCCGCGATGCAGTACAGCTCGCTTAGCCGCACGACCTTCGGCAGAACCAACGCCCTGATCGTCTCCGGCACCCGGTAGCTTACCTGAAACAGACGCAGGAAATCCGTGATCACGATCTCCTTGACCCCGACCTCATATTCTCCCCGATATTTACAGACGAGTTTCGTCTCGAACGTATAATTATCCCCGGGCAGCAGTTCATAGGACATCCCGTCCGGCAGCTTTTCCACAAAGGAAAAAGAAGAAAACAGCCGCACGCCCACACTCGTAAATGCAAAATGATCATCATTCTGCAGTACAAAAAAGTAGGGCACCGGCTGCCCGCACACCACATTTCTGCTCTCCAGCTTCTGATAGATCTTAAACCGGAAATAGACGCACAGCAGATAAACAACCGCCACCACCGGCACAAACGTCACCCCGAAAAAGAAGCCGTAACTGACCGCTCCCCCATAGAAGCTGATCGCCACCAGAGACAAAAGCCACAAAACAAGTAAGATCCATCTTCGCATCCTCATACCGGTATCTTCGCTTTCAAAATAAGACTTTTTAAAATACTTCCCGCGTCTTCCTTCCTCAGTCTCGCATCCGTAGACAGCGCCAGCCGATGCAAAAGCACCTGCATCGCCACCGCCTTCACATCGTCCGGCTTTACATAATCCCGGCCCAGCAAAAACGCCTTACTCTGGGATGCCCGCACCAGAGAAAGCAGCGCCCTGGGACTCGCTCCCAAAACGAACCGCTCCTCCTGCCTGGTCAGATCCACGATATCCTTCATATATCCAAGCAGCGCCCTGCTCACGCCAACCCCGGCCGCCGCCGCCTTCATCTCCAGCACTTCATCTGCGCTGCATACCACCCGGGCAGTTTCCGGCGTCTCCCCTCTCAGGAAAGCCTCCGCCATCCGAATCTCCTGTTCCCTGTCCGGATAACCGATGGAAAGCCGCATCATAAAGCGGTCCATCTGCGCCTCCGGCAAAGGATACGTCCCCAGAAATTCCACCGGATTCTGGGTGGCAATCACCATGAACGGCTCCGGCAGCTCATGTACCACACCGTCCACCGTCACCTGCCCCTCTGCCATGGCCTCCAACAGGCTTGCCTGGGTCTTGGGAGAAGTTCTGTTGATCTCATCCGCCAGCAGAATCTGACTCATAACCGCACCTGCCCGATAGGTAAACTCTCCTGTTTTCATATTGTAGATCGAGACGCCGGACACATCTCCCGGCAGCGTATCGGGCGTAAACTGTATGCGCCCGAAACTGCATGACGTGGTCCTGGCCAGCACCCCCGCCAGCGTCGTCTTTCCCACGCCCGGCACATCCTCCAGCAGCACATGACCGCCCGCCAGCAGACAGACAAGCAGATCCTCCACCACGTCCTCTTTCCCGATAAAGACACGGTTCATGCTCTCCCTCAGTTTTTCTATGATGCCAAAGATTCCCTGCTCCATCCGCGCTTCCCCCGCTTCCTCTTCTTTCCTTAAAATAAAAATACCGCAAAATGAATGTCTTGTCTACATTCGTTCTACGGTATTCACCATGGAATTGTTATGAACCTGTTACTTCCTAATTCCCAACGATATCCAGCACATGCATATAGGCATCCGAACCCCGGGCGCAGGTCACCGTCACTTTCCTGTCTGCAGTCAGCACCTTATACCCCGTCATGCTTCTCACCGTATCCAGCTTAAGCTCCATCTCGCCATACTGCGTCTGCAGATACAGCATGTTCTCATTGGATCTGGCATTAACGGTTCCGGTGACGGTTGACGCAGCAGAGGTATCCACCGATGCCGGCTGGACTGTCTCCTTCGATCCCATAATGACCGCCGCGTGCATGTAGGCGTCCGAACCATGATAGACGGAAACGATCATCGTTCTGCCCGGCATGATAAACATACCGTTTCTGGAATCTGTATTATTATCAATGACGATCTGCATCTCCCCGTAGGCAGTCGACAAATACATAAGATCCTCCCTTGTCTTACTATCCACCGTTCCGGTGACCGTGGACCTTTCGGCAGTCACGACCGTCTCCGGAGAGGGGGACTGAGAGGAATCCGTCAGCGAGGATGCACCCGAAGATGCACCGGCCACATTCTCCTGCAGGCTGTCCGCAATGCTGACCGCATGCAGATAGGCGTCGGAGCCGCGCGCACAGGTGATGGCATACGTTCTGTCAACGACCAGCATGGAACATCCGCTCATATCCGTAGCCTGATCCAGTTTGATCTGCATCTCTCCCTGTGCCGTATCGACATACAAAATACTGTCACCGGACTTATTGTTGATCGTCCCTGTGACCGTAACATTGGTGGAAGAATCCAGGGTGATCGACTGCACCTGTGTTCCGGCCGTAATCGTAACCGCGTGCAAATATCCGTCCGTGCCATGGTTCACCGAAACGCCGACACTGCGTCCGGGCAGCAGGATCTTACATCCGCTGGCATCCGTTCCGCTGTCGATCTTAATCTCCATCATGCCTTCCTGGGTGGAAAGCTTCAGCAGATTACTCGTCGTTCCTGTCATAACGCTTCCCTGTACCGTTGCATAGGCCTCCACCGCCTGCACCCTCATCTGTGCCGGCAGAACAAACACGATTCCCAGTACCAGACAAAGCATGGAACCAAGCTTCGTCATTATATGCTTTTTCATAACGTACCTCCGTTAAAAATATCTTCTGTTTCAATTTCAGATTATGTAAACTTATAGTACACCACTCCTGATGAAAAAGCAAGCTAAATTCTTGATTTTTTCGCACAAATAGGAGCAGTTATGTCAACGTATCTGACACATTTGTGCAAAATCCTCCTTCCTGATCCCCAATTCCCGAAACTCCTGAAAACGGTTCAGTTTCATGATATCCGGCTCCTGGAATAACAGCTGCGATCCGGCACGCTTTCTGGCGCTGCGGTAATCTTTCGGCGTCGTTTTCACGTACTTTTGAAATACCCTGTAGAAATTGCTCAGTCCCGTAAATCCACAGGCATAGGCGATGGCCGAGACCTTCTCCGTCGTCTCCTCCAGGCACCGGCATGCTGCATTTAGCCGTACCGTTGTAATATAGTGACTTAGCCCAATCCCCACCTGCTCCGAAAACAGCCGGTAGATCGTCGATTCACTCACATGCATCGCCCGGGCAAGAACGCCGGCACTCAGCTCCTCCCCGATATGCCCGTTGATATAGGCGGTACAGCTGTCGATCAGCTCATGCTTCCTTTGTCCTTCCCTCTTCCCCGTCCTCTTGTATTTAACCAGCGCCATCAACAGCTGATACATATACATATGATAGCGGTTCCAGTGTTCTTCGTTCTGCAGGGGATCTTTCCTTAGATCCGCCTGCTCTGCCGGCTCCGGATCCGCTATACACAGATATGCCATTTCAGACAATGCCTGACGGATCAATGCCGCATCCTCTTTCGCGATACCGCCTCCAAGCGTCGAACAGCAGATACTTTGCCCTTCCATATCCCCCAGCATTTTCCGGTCAATGGAGCAGATGATCTGCAAATTGCCCGGTTCGCCATCATAGATCTCATGACTGACGCCGCCGTCTACCGTCACAAAGTCCCTCTCCCGCAGCCTGTGCGCAAGGCCGTCTATCCGCACATGCATTTCGCCTCTGACGCAATATAGGATTTCCACGTGATCATGCCAGTGGACGCCATTCATCATCACGTTGATCACCATCACAGAGACAGGGACTCCCAGCCTGTCCGCCGCCCTGTGTATTTCATAATATCCCCTCATGATCTGCTCTCTGTCCTCCTCCATAGAAGTGTGCTCTGCCCTGTGAAATCTTCTCTGCCGCCGTCTTCGCATCTGGTCCTATTATAAAGCATATTGACCGGATTTTAAATGTTTCTTTGCTCAAATCAACTGTTTTTGACAGAATATTGGAAGTTCTTGCATCAATTTCATAAGCTTTATGCGAGGAATTATTGTATTCTGGAAGAAAGAAAAATGTAATCGCAGACAAGCAAAGGAGGATACTATGAAAGCCAGACAGATCACTACTTATACGGCCGGCAGTAAAGCCATTGTGGAAGAACTTATACTGCCTGTCACATTCGAAGCGGATGAGCCAAAACATCTGGAATCAGGGGTTATCAATCTTTATCCGGACCTGACGTTTCAGGAAATCGAAGGATTTGGCGGCGCACTGACGGACACAGTGGGTTATCTCTATTCCAAAATGAACGAGGCCGACAAAAAGCAATTTCTGGAAGACCATTTCGGAAAAGACGGGCAGCATTATCGTTTCATCCGTATGCATATGGACAGCTGTGACTATTCGCTGGAGGAATACCAGGCAGTGGCAGATCCCGTCGCCGATCCGGAATTTGCAACCTTCTCCATCGAGCGGGACCGCGCCTATATGATCCCGATGTTAAAGGATGCCATGGCTATGACCGTGGAACCGTTCCACGTCCTGTTAAGCCCCTGGTCTCCGCCGAAACAGTGGAAGACACCGCCCGCGAAACCGAAAAACGACGCCTCCGTCTACGGCGCCGGATCCGTGATGGCCGCTTTAGCGCCTCAGGTGGATTATGACACCCCTTCCAGATGCCATGGCGGCAGCCTGAAAAAGGAATATTACAGAAGCTGGGCGCTCTATCTCGCCAAATATGTACAGGCTTATCTGGAGGAAGGCATTCCTGTCACAATGATGAGCCTGCAGAACGAGACCATTGCGGCAACCAACTGGGACAGCTGCGTCTGGACTGCCGGGGAACAGAAGGACTTCTTAAAGAATCACCTGTACCCGGTATTGAAAGAGACCGGTCTGGCCGATATCATAGGTCTTTACATCTGGGATCACAATAAGGAACGGGTCGTTGAATTCTCCCGGGAAGTGATCGATGAGGAGACCGCCGGCATGATCGAAGGCATCGCGTTCCACTGGTATTCCGGAGATCACTTTGAATCTCTTGGAATGGCCCATGATCTTTTCCCGGATATGAAACTGATGAGCAGCGAATGCTGTGCCCTTCACCCGCCCGGACAGACCAGCATGTTTGCCGCACTGCTTGGCATGGGAGGACAGAGCATCGCGGAAGTGGAATACGAAGATGCCGCCGCCTATGGGCATGACATCATCGGCAATCTCAACAACGGCATGAACCGCTGGATCGACTGGAATCTCTGCGTAGATAAAGACGGCGGCCCCCGCCATGTCTCTTCCGGTTTCGGCGCACCCATATGTGCCAATGAAGACGGCACCTACAGAAAGCTTTTGACTTATCACTATATCGGTCATTTCTCCCGCTATATCCTGCCCGGTGCAAAGAGGATCGGTCTCTCACGCTGTGACGATAAAGTGGAGGTGACCGCCGCGGCAAATCCGGACGGCTCCCTGGCTGTCGTGTTGCTAAATCGCGGCCATGCAGACGCTTCCTATGCCATCCGCATGAACGGCCGGATCATCCGGATCACATTGCCGGCGAAGACGATCAGTACGATCTGTATCGCCTGACTTCGTATCGTTAACTCTGTACTTTAATCTGCTATAAGCGGACAACTGCCAGCAAATGCTAAGAGAGTTCTATCATCCCGAATGCACAGCCTACCGTGCCACCGGCAAGAAGCAATTCCTTAGCCTTGCGCTGCAGCGTTGTCCGCTCCGGCAGCCGGTCATACGCCGTACCTGCCGGAACCTGAAACAGCCATTCTATAAATTCCCTGTCCTCCCGATCCTCCGATAGTATCGTAAACCGCTCCTGGAAAGCCACAATGTTGGATTGTTCCTGCAGCAGCTGTTTCAGCACCGGTGACATCAGCCATGACTCACACGTGTACCTGCCATATGCAAATTCGGGATAATAAGTACCAAAAAACGCCCCTGCCTCCTGCAGGGATTGTTCCACCGCTTCCGGCGACAGATCCGCATCCGACGGGATATGTACCGCGATGACGCTTTGCCCCTCGTGCTCGTCAAACTCATACTCCAGGGCTCCGATCCGAAAAAGCCCCATACTGGCCTGTCGGTAAGTCCACCATCCCCTGTCAAAAAACATCCGGCCGTTTTTCTGTTCACACTCTCGCAGAAACCTCGAAAAACACTTCATGGTGTCCACATACACGGTCTCTGCGATCCCCTTCTGCCGATACCGGTCATAGATACGCCTTACGCACTCCAGCTGACAATACAACATTCTCATATGATCCTTGTCTTCTTCCAGAAACGCTCCCAGCTCCTTATAAGCCTCTGCCGCCGTACTCCGCTCCGTCAGCCTCTCCAGATAAGGCTCTGTCTGTTCAATATCCACTTCCTTGCAAACCGCCTGCAGGCGATTGATAACTTCTGCCGGTAACTCGATCAACCGATATAATGTCTCCCTCTCCATTCTCTTTACCTCTTGCTCCTTCTTTTCCGCTTTTTTCCGCTTTCTCTTTCTTTTCCTTGTAAAAACCCTCTGAAAAAGCTTTAGACCTGTATAACATGAACAGAATTTGTTTGTCAACGACAAATTCCACTGTTTTCTCTTCTTGATGCCCTCACAGGACTACAGTAACATGAAGCCTTGTGCCGCAAATCTTCCCCGATAAAGCCTTGACTTTTCTTCTCTTTTTTTATATGCTGAATCTGTATTACAAGTATACAGATTCAACTTTCATAATTTCATAACTTAATAACTTAATAACGTAAGGAACCGGCCCCGGATCTACGAGGCCGCGAAGCAAAGAAGCCACAATTCAAATCACAATTCCAAGGAGGTCCTCATGAAACAGAAAAGTGCAAAAGAACGTCTGTGGTGGGCTCAGTTTAACGCCCTTGAGATGGGCAGCGGCTGGGACGACACCGATATCAACAAGCCCCAGATTATGATTGAAGACGTATACGGTGATTCCCATCCGGGCAGCGTACATCTTCATCAGCTCGCAAAGCAGGCCGAGATCGGCGTCTTTGAACAGGGCGGATTCCCGGCCCACTATCACACCACCGATGTCTGCGACGGCTGCGCGCAGGGACATGACGGCATGAATCTCGTGCTCGCATCCCGCGAAGCCATTGCCGACATGGTAGAGGTACATGCCAGCGCCGTACCCTGGGACGGTTTGATCCTCTCCAGCAGCTGTGACAAATCCATCCCGGCCCATCTGAAGGCCGCCGCCCGCATGGATATTCCGACCATCTTTATTCCCGGCGGCAGTATGCGCCCGGGTCCGAGACAGACCACCAGCCTGGTGGCAGGCGACATCTCTCTGCGGCAGAAACGTAAGGATGCCATCTCCGAGCAGGAAATCCGGGACTATTACCTGACCGGCTGTCCTTCCGTGGGCGCCTGCACTTTTCTCGGCACGGCCAGCACCATGCAGTGCATGGCAGAAGCCCTCGGTATGACACTGCCGGGCGCCGCACTCGCGCCCGCCACCATGACCGACATCCTCCGCTACGCCCGTCAGGCCGGCCGCGTCATCATGACCCTTGTGGAAAAAGATATAAAGGTTTCCGATATCATGACGCCTGCCGCTTTCCGCAACGCGCTGATCATTCACAGCGCCATCGGCGGCAGCACCAACGCCACGCTGCATCTGCCGAGTATTGCCCGTGAACTGGGGTACGAGATGCCGATTGAACTTTTTGACGAAGTCAATCATCAGGTGCCCCATCTGGGCAATCTGAACCCCAGCGGCAAGCATCTGACGGAGAGCTTCTGGTTTGCCGGCGGTGTGCCTTATGTGCAGCTTCTGCTGAAAGACATGCTGGATCTGGATGTCATGACAGTCACCGGAAAGACCCTCGGTGAAAATCTGGAGGATCTGCAGCGGGATAACTTCTTCGAGCGCAACCTGGGTTATCTTGAAAACTACCATCTGACCCGGGACGAAGTCATCTTCCCGGTAGAGAAGGCTGTTGAAAAGGGCAGCGTTGCCATCCTGAAAGGAAATATCGCTCCGGAAGGCAGCGTCATCAAATATTCCGCCGTCGCACTCTCACAGCACAGCTTCACCGGTCCGGCCCGCGTATTCGATGAAGAAGAAGACGCTTACCAGGCCGTTGTTGACAAGAAGATCAAGCCGGGAGACGTGATCGTGATCCGGTATGAGGGACCGCGGGGCTGCGGTATGCCGGAAATGCTTATGACGACGGAAGCCATCGTCTGTGACGAATCCTTGAACGGCCATGTGGCCCTGATTACCGACGGCCGTTTCTCCGGCGCTACCCGCGGGGCCGCGATCGGTCATATCAGCCCGGAGGCCGCTGCCGGAGGCCCAATCGCTTTTATCGAGGAGGGCGATCTCATTCATTACGATATCGAAGCCCGCCGCCTGGATCTGGTAGGCGCAGACGGTAAAGAGCTGACGGCCGGGGAAGCCGCAGATCTTCTCGCACTGAGAAGCAAGAAGGGCGTCCTTCCGAGACCGGCCAGAAAAGGCTTCTACAAGCGATATACGGAACATGCCCTGAGCGCTATGCAGGGCGCCGGCCTCGATTAAGACAATATTGGATGATTTATACAAAAAAGGAGGAAACTTATATGAATGCAAAATGGATCTGCCCGGCAATCACGCCGTTTTGTGCGGATGGCACAATAGACTATGAAAGCGCGGCGCGCTTTTACGAGCACCTGATCGCCAATGAAATAGACGGCGTTCTGATCGGCGGAAGCCTGGGAGAATTCTTTGGACAGACGCTTACACAGCGCGAGGAGATCGCGCGGTTTGCCGTTAAACAGATCGCTGGCCGCATGAAAGTCATCATCGGCACGGCGAATATGATCGCAGAACAGATCGCGCCCCTCTCCAACGCCTGTCTGGATGCAGGCGCGGACGCGGTCATGATCGTACCGCCTTTCTATTTCCCTTTCGGCGATGCGGAAATGTATGATTTCTACAGCCGTATGGCAAAAGAAATACACGGCCCCGTCTACATCTATAACTTCCCGGATCGGACCGGTTACACCATCAGCCCTTCCGTTGTACGACGTCTGGCGGAAGAATATGACAACATCATCGGCATCAAGGATACGATCGCCGGTATGGATCATACCCGGGAACTGATCAAGGCCGTGAAACCGATCCGTCCGGATTTCGAGATCTATTCCGGCTTCGACGACAACTTCGCCCACAACGTGCTTTCCGGCGGAAACGGCTCCATCTGCGGTATCTCCAATGTGGCGCCGAGACTTTGCTCCGACTGGGTAAAAGCGGTGAACGCCGAAGATGTAGGTCAGATTGCCCTGCTGCAGCAGAAAATAAACCGCTGCATGGACATCTACGCCATCGGTGCGCCGTTCGTTCCCTATGTCAAAGAGGCAGTCCGCCAGTTAGGCATCATCGACTGTGCGAAATGCACTTTCCCGATGCCGGTTCTGCAAGAAAGCGAGCAGGAAAAGGTACACGCATTTCTTGTAAAAGAAGGCCTGCTTCCTGCATAGTTTTCTCGCGATTGAAAATTTTAATTTTCAATCTTATGTCTTCACTCCCGTCGGGGCTTCACACATGGCCCTGGCGGGAGCCCAAAACAGTAATATCGCAAATCATTTACCAGGAAACAGGGAGAACCACAGGTATGGGATTACGTCCGGTAACACGAAACAGCGTGAGCGATCAGGTGATCGCACAGATGAAAGAAAATATTGAAAACGGAATCTGGAAACCGGAGGAACGTCTGCCGGGAGAACTGCAGCTGTGTGAGATCTTCGGCACCAGCCGCGTGACCGTACGCAATGCCCTGCAGAAGCTGTCCGGAGAAGGCCTGATCGAAACGCGGGTCGGCGACGGAAGCTATGTGCGCAGATATTCTCTCAGCGACGCCATGGCCCGCATGAATATTCCGGGCAGTCTGACAGAACAGGAATTTCTGGAGCTTCTGGAATTCCGCTGTGTCATGGAGGGGCCTCTGTGTGAACTGGCAGTCCGGCGCATGACAGCCGAAGACCTGAACAGGCTGTGCCAAAGCTATGATATCATGGCTGCTTCCAGCCAGGACGAAGAAGCCTTTGCCGCCGCCGATGTGTCTTTCCACACCACGCTGGCTTCCTGCTGCGGCAATCAGATCCTGCAATCTGCCTACCGGATGATCTGCACGAATCTATCCCGGGTGATGCAGGATATCGTCCACAGGCGCGGCAAGGCTTCGGGCTTAAAATACCATAAGGCAATCCTGGATGCCGCGAAGGCACATGACGCACAGGGAGCGCGTGCCGCCATGGAACAACATATGCGGGAAATGGCCGAAGAATATAAGGCAGAGGAATTTACAGCGCCACCCTCTCCCCCGTCTTCATAAAGTAACACGTTTCCTGCAGCCGTCCGGCATTGTAAAGCCTGACCACGATCTCCTGCATCCGCTGATCCAGCCTGTGATAGCAGACCTTCTCCTCCCAGGGAAGCCCGCCTATATACTCCTGCTGACGTTCATTTAAGACAGACAACAACGTCATAAACGCTGTCTGCTCCCTGCTGCAGGCTGCCGCAAACCGACAGGAAATATACGCGTCCCCCTGGTTTTGTTCACACTTCTGTGCCAGATATGCGGCCAGTCTCCTGCCTTGTTCCACATCCTGAACGCCCGCCTTTCTTCTGGCGGCAAATCGACGCCCCTGTTGGCAGACAACAGCCTCGATGCCCGCCTTAAACTGCCGGTCTTTCCAGCAGATCACGCCGTCCCGTTCCCCGTCATCTTCTGCCGGCACCAGACGGACACTGGTCCTGCCGTATCTGTCACGTTCCATGGCATACTCGGCTTTACCGCCGCCCTGCTTCTTCCCGCTGCCCGGTTCCTCGGCAAGCAGAACCCCCGTTTCAAGCAGCCTCTGCCAGACCGTTTTCTGCACTCTTGCATACGGCGTAGGAAAAGAAAGCTGATCACTGATCTGCTTCACCGTATACCCTAAGTCCGTCAGATGACGGATCGCCCCGCCGCTGGCCGCCTCATATGTAAAATCAGACAATGCACTCTTAAAATACTCCTGCTTTGCCATACCGCCTCTCCCGCTTCCACTCAAACGAAATCTCCAGTCCATGCAGCAAATATCCATTGCAGCCTTACTATTCTTTACTGCCTAATATCCTTTGCAGACATCCACCCATTCCTCATACCCGGAATACTTCTCCAGTTCCGGGATCGTCAGCTCGATCGCACTGTTGGCGCTCCCGCAGGCTGGGTAGACCGTTTCAAACCGTTTCAGGGACACATCCAGATAGACAGACGCCCCTTCCTTTACCGCAAAAGGGCAGACCCCGCCCACCGCATGTCCCGTCATCTGTTCCACTTCCTCAAAAGAGAGCATCTTCGCCTTCATGCCGAACCGCTCCTTATACTTGTGATTGTCCACCTTGGCATCTCCTGCCGTGCAGACCAATGCCGCCTTATCCCCCTGCAGGAAGGAAAGCGTCTTCGCGATCCGCTGCGGTTCACAGGCGAGCGCTGCAGCCGCCAGTTCCACCGTCGCGCTTGACACGTCAAACTCCCGGATCCGTTCTTCCATATCATATTGTTTAAAATAAGCCTTTACTCTCTCGATCGACATTCTCTGTTTCCTCCAATTACTTACGTGAAAGATCCCACAACCGGCAAAAGGTGTAAAGTCCCTCTGCTCCCAGACCAAGACTTTACACCCTTCTCCTTGTATAAACTTGTATTATAAGAAATCTGCTTTATTGACAGGCTGTTACACCTTCGCTTCCCTGACTGCCTTACGCACCCGCAGCACCATGGACGGCGCTACCGACAGTTCATCCAGTCCCATCCGCAGGAACTCTTCCGTCAGCTCCAGATCGGCTCCCAGCTCGCCGCAGATGCCGGACCACTTACCGTACTTATGCGCGTTGTCCGTCACCAGCTTAATCATCCGCAGCACTGCCGGATGGTGCGGATCATAGAAATCATCCAGCTTCGCATTCTGCCTGTCAAGAGCCAGCGTATACTGCGTCAGGTCGTTGGTGCCGATACTGAAAAAGTCCACGATCTGCGCCAGCTCCTCACTGACCATCACCGCCGCCGGCGTCTCGATCATAATCCCCTGCTCCGGAATCTTGTAAGGAATCTGCGCCTCATCCAGTTCTGCCTTCACCTCATCCACGATCTCGTAGATCCGTTTCACCTCGTCCACGGAAATGATCATCGGATACATGATGGAAAGATTGCCGTACATGGCTGCCCGCAGAAGCGCCCGTAACTGCGTCTTGAAAATATCCGGCTGTTTCAGACAGATACGAATCGCCCGATAGCCAAGCGCCGGATTATCTTCCTTGCCCAGATTGAAATAATCCACCTGCTTATCCGCACCGATATCCAGCGTACGGATAATCACCTTCTTACCGGCCATGGTCTGGACAACCTGCCTGTAAGCCTGGAACTGCTCTTCCTCGGTGGGGAAATCATCTCTTCCCAGATACAGAAATTCGCTGCGGAACAGGCCGATACCGCCCGCATCATTCTCCAGCACATAACCCACATCGGAAACACTGCCGATATTGGCATATATATTGATCTTCTGTCCGGAAGGCGTAATATTCTCCTTGCCTTTCAGGGTCTGTAAGAGCTTTAACTTCTCCTGCTCCTCGCGAATCTTCTCTTCCACTTCGGCACAGATCTCCTCGGAAGGCTCGAAGATCACTTCTCCCTTAAAGCCGTCCACCACAGCTTTCATGCCCGTGTGAATCTCGTCCAGATTCATGGGAACACCGATCAGCGCCGGAATGTTCATCATTCTGGCAAGGATCGCCGTGTGAGAATTCGTGGAACCGTGCACCGTCACAAACGCCAGAATCTTCGACTTATCCATCTGCACGGTCTCACTGGGGCTTAAGTCGTCCGCCACGATGATGGACGGCTCCATGGATGCCAGGTCCACATCCTCCTGCCCTGTCAGGTTCCTGACCAGACGGTTGGAGATATCCTTCACATCCGCCGCTCTCGCCTTCATATAGTCATCATCCATATTGGCAAACATCTCCGAGAAATTGTCGCCTGTAACGGCAACCGCATACTCGGCATTTACCATCTCCGTCTGGATCATGTTGTGGATCGCATCCAGATAATCGTCATCCTCCAGCATCATCTGATGCACTTCAAAAATAGCCGCGCTGGCCTCGCCCACTTCCTTGACCGCCTTGTCATACAGCGTCTGCAGCTGCGCCTGTGCCTGCTCCCCGGCCTGCTTCAGACGCGCAAGTTCGGCGTCCACATCCGTGATCTTGGTCCGCTTTACCTGTTGGTCATCCTTCTTCAAAACCGCCACAGGGCCGATAATAACCCCCTTATAAACCGCTTTACCGGATAACTTCACCATAGTTTCCCCACCTCCTCTATCATCCGCTCCCTGTTCTTTAGAGATTAGCCTCAAAAAATGCCTTAATGCCCTCGAATGCAGCATCCTCATCCGCACCTTCCACAGACACTTCTACATTCTCGCCGCACTTCACGCCCAGTCCCATAAGCGCCATCAGTTTCGTAGCCTCAGCCGACTTGCCGTCCTTGGTGATGGAAACCTTACTCTGATACTTCTTCGCTTCCTTTACCAGAAGTCCTGCCGGTCTTGCATGGATTCCTACCTCGTCCTTGATGACATACTCAAATTTCTTCATGTTGCGCTTCCTCCTTGTAATTTGTCATTTTATTCATTTCAAATACTTCCGCTTTCGACTGATTCGTCGTTTTGCATAATTATATTACACCATTATAGTATATATCCGACATATTCACAAGTCCAAAAAATATTAATTATGTCTCCTCTTTCACGCTATATCATGCTTCCACAATATGATAGCCCAGCTTCATCTCCTTGGAAGCCTGACATGCATCCTTATCCGCCAGTGCCTCCATCAGCATTCCCGTTTTCCGTCGTAGTACTAGGAAAGTTCCGACGTTTTCATTTTCCTATTTTA
>CANRZW010000018.1 GCA_947644545.1 uncultured Lachnospiraceae bacterium | reverse complement strand
ACAGTTTATAATTATGGAATTGACTTTTGAGAATTCTTATGATAGGATATAATTCGTTCGTAAGAGTAATGAACAATATAAGAGTATGCGGGTGTAGTTCAATGGTAGAACACCAGCCTTCCAAGCTGGATACGTGGGTTCGATTCCCATCACCCGCTCTTTTGCAATAAGCTGTCACGCAAAGCGTGGCAGCGTTTGTTTTTATTGGGAAGCCGCCGTTTTATGGGGCTTCCCGATTTTCTTAAATCACACGTTTGTAATAAAAAACCTTCCAACTTTATGTTGTCTCCTGCTTCGCCTGTGACAGATACGCCTCTACGTCCTGCAGCAGTTGATCCCATGCTCCCTCATTCTCTGCATAATACAGCGGACAAAGCTTCCCGCCGCAATCATAATGTCTCAAGATATCTTCCGTTGTCAGATCGTATTTGTCCAACAACCATGACAAAGTATGTATCAGTGTGTCATATGTCTCCTGCGTGAAGGAACCGTCCTCTGACAAATAGCAACACTCGATCGATATGGAATCCTCGTTCCTCGTCATCACAGCGTAAGCCTGCTCGTCAAAAGGAATGCACTGAATCAGCTCTCCCTCATAGCCGATGATCAGATGGGCGCTGGCCGACCGTTCGTGTGTCTCAGCCAGGTTCGCAAAATAACTTCTGTTCTGCGCAGCTGAGGTTCCGGGGTTAGCCGTATAATGAACGAAGATATTATTGATCCGGCTCAATTTATCTCCCGGTCTCGAATATTCATTGATCTCCAGAAGATCCTGTATCACTTCCGGCGGTACAATCCCTGTTTCACTGTCGTCATCTGTCAGAATCTGTTCTGTCGCCACAGGAAGCGGCTTCTCTTCCGTCTTCCGGTGCACCATCCGATAAATCTGTCCTGTTATAAAATAGATCATCACAAGACATGACACCATAAGTAATGTGATTATGAGCTTACTCAGAAGTTCTTTCCTGCGTCTCGCACGCCTCCGCCTGATCGACTGCACCGGACGTGCGCTGCCCCTGTATGCAGATTGCGGATTTCTTCCGATAAAACTTATCTCGGAAATATCATTTGACCGTCCCGCATGCCGTGTTCCGGATACGCTCTCGGCCCGTCGTCCGGTACCGGCCGCACTCCTCCTGCTGCCTGCAGAACGTCTTCCACCGTCAGATGTGCGTCTCCCGGAACCTGTCGAACGTCTTCCCTCATCAGAAAGCCGTCTGGCCGCCGTTCTGCCGGGTCCCGGTTCATTCCTCTCCATCTCATACAGCCTTATGCTGTCTCCATTCCTGGTCCGCCTTGCGCTTCCGTCGCCTCCCCGCTCCTGCCTGCTTCTCCTCTCGCTTCTGCCGGCTTCCTGCTCCTGTCTGCTTCTCCTCTCGCCTCTGCCGGCTTCCTGTTCCTGCCTGCTTCTCCTCTCACTTCTGCCGGCTTCTCGCTCCTGTCTGACTCGCCTGCCATCTCCGCGGCCTCTGTCCCGATCCATTCTCCTGCTGCTTCCGTTGACATTGCGCCCGCGGTCGCTACGTCCGGCTTCCCACGCTTCTTCTTCGTACAGTTCCCAAAGTTCTATATCCTGCTGCTGTCTTCTCTGCACCTGTCCCACTTGCTTCCCCTCTTTAGTATCTCGTTGCCAATCTCGTTAATCTCCATGCATATCGCAATCTTACTTTCGATACTGCTTCAATAGATAATTGTAAAATTCCTCATCCCATATTTTGTCTTATCATAGCAGAGTAATCTTTAAAGATTCTCTAAAAGAGGTATTTTTCAGCTCCTTTATGCACTCTTTTACATATTCTCTTATATATTAGAGTCCACAAGTTAAGAAAAAGTTTCATAATTCTTAATTTTTTTTTATTATTTCTTAATCAAGGTTCCTATACAGACCTTTAATCACTCGCTGGTGCAGCTCCTTAAGCCATTCCTGAAGCTTCTCCCCGTCCAGTTCCTTCCACAGACTGTCCACGCCGATCCACTCTGTCAGCTCCGCTTGATCATAGACCGCTTCTTCCAGCAAAGAACCATCCTCATCCGTCACTGCGAAAACACATTCTTCCAGATTCTCGATCGTAGCAAAAAGCATTACCCCGTCAAAGAGCAGCACCTCGCGATTCACATACCGCATCTCCTGATCTTTGACCGTCATACTGCACTCGATGCGCAGAGACTTCTTCCGGGAATCGGCAGTGGTCAGCTCTATTCCCTTATAGGAGATTCCCTCCGGAAAAGGCAGGGCGTTCACTAACGCCGTCACCGCCGAAGCATCACCCAGATACTGTGTCTTATGTTCCGTCAACGACTCGAACGTCTTCTCCGTAATATCCCGATTAATATTTGTTACAATCACCGCTCCGGCAACAGCCTTAAGCTCGTTGTCAATATAACGCATCTCTTCCAGATCCCCGTCTTTTACTCCGGAATGATCGGCCGTCAGATAAATATAACAGTCTGTAAGTCCCAGGTCATACGGAATATACGTTATTGTGATCGCCTCATCCGGCAGATAGACCGTAGAACCATCCGTGTCAACGTCCGGCTCAGCTATTTCATCCGGAATTATATAAGTTGTCGATTCCTCGGCATTGCTGTCCGTCCCCGGAACACCGCTTTGCACAGCTTCCGCTTCCTGTTCAACCTGCTGCGGTTCTTCTATGGCCCACTCATTCTTTCCGTCAAATACAAAGGGCTTTTTAGCGCTCTCGTAAGATTCGTCTTCCTCCCATTCCGTCTTCCCGTCAAAGGCAAAAGGATCCTTCGCACTGCGTTTTATGTTGCTTTCGCCCTCCTCCCTTTGCGGTACTTTCTCAATGCCCTCCATAATATCCTCTTCCGCCGGAAAATATTCATGTTGCGTCACTTCCTCCACCGCAAGACCCATATACTCCCGAAGCTGTCTGTTCTTTCCGTAAGAACCAAGAGGTACCACTGACCTGCCCAGATCCACCAATGCTGCCGCCTCTTCATAGGAAACCGTGCAGAACCTTCCAACCTCCTGGTCGGAAGCAACCTGATAAATGATCAGATTTTTATTGTTCCCCTCTTCCCCTATATAGCCACTGATCCCGGCTATGGAATCGGGCAGCATGATCCGCTTATCCTCCGTCATCACATAGATCGTACCGCTGTCCCATATGCCGCCGACAAACTGCGGACTCTCTGTAAAGACGAGCACCGATACGATCATGATCAGAACTAACACTGCTGCCACGGCCGCGCCAAGCACTCTTGGCTTCTCGGCAATACAGCGGATCCGTTCCTTTACACTCCTGCCCGATCCGGTCATGGTGGTCGCCGTACAGGCAATATCCGAGATCTTACCCCTGCCGGCAATGATAGAAAGCAGGGTCTTCCCATAACCGATCCGTTCCTGTTCTCCTAACAACAGCAGCGCACCTTCATCGCAGGCAAGCTCACAGTCTCTCTTTGACAACACCGCGGCAGCCCACACCAACGGATGAAACCAGTACCCTGTCAAAAGTACATTGCGAAGCAGCGACCAGACTCCGTCACCGTGCCGTTTGTGGCAGATCTCATGAGTAAGCACATGACACAGCCGGTCTTCCTCCTGTGTAACCGACTCCGGCAGGTAAACGGCCTCCCGGCAAAGCATCCCATACAGACAGGGAGACACCAGTTCCTCCACCGTATAAATTCTGCTTCTGCCAAGGCTGGCCACCACCTTCGGATGCAGCCTCTCCGTCACCCCTTCCGGCAGCCGAAATTCTCGGCGCTCTCTATGCAGCTTACGGCAAAACCGCAGATTAACGGCTGCCATCCATACCGCCATGACACCCATACCGCCAAACCAGATCCACCGCAGAACATCCAGCCACGTAAAGCCGACAGACCCGGCAAGGAAAACACTTGTCGGCCCATCTGCCCCGCCCACGTACGTCAGATCCTCTCCCAGCATATTCTCCGCGATCCGCTGACCACCCAGAGAATCCAGATTCATTACAAAACTGACCGGCCGCTCCAGACGCTCCGTGATATCCCCGAAATCTCCCTCCAGCCTTTTCACCAGATCCATAATGCAGAATCCATCTATCCCGCCCAGGGAAAGATAAAGCTGTGCAGACACCGGAACAAGCAGCCGCACCGCCACCAGCAGCCACAGTGCATACCGGAGCCTGTTGCTGATCCTGCCCTTGAAAAAGTGCCTGATCAACATAACACATAGAATCAACACCGAAGACGTAATAATGATCTCTTTCATAGTATAAACCTATCCCTTCTTTCTTGCCTGATCCAAAATATCATACAACTCCTGAATCTCCTGCTCCGAAAGAACCTGGTCCGCCACCATGGCATTCACCATCATGCCCAGACTTCCCCGATATACCTTCTGCAGAAAACCACGCGTCTCCTGCATGGAGACTTCCTCTCTTGACACCAGAGGATAGAACACCTTGGCCCTGCCGCCCTGTCTGTGTGCCACCGCCTCTTTCCGCTCCATCCGCCCCAGCATGGTGATGATGCTATGTTTATCCCATCCGGTTTCTTTCTCCAAATAAGCCGTCAGTTCGGTGATTGTACTTCCGCCGCTCTCCCACAGCCTGTTCATGATCTTCCATTCTCCGTCCGATAGACTGACCATATAGCTCCTCCTCCTAATCTCTATGCAGATAATCTTCCAAATTTTGGTATACAATCGTTTACCTCTATAAGCGCATGTTACACCATAGGTATACATATGTCAACCGCTTTATTGAGGCAGAACTGCGCCATGCAAAAAAAGGCGTCGCAGCGCTCTGCGACAACCCTCTTACATTGTGCGGCCGTTTCCGGCCCCGTATTCCACTCTTAAGCTTAAGCATGATCGGAGTTTAACTACGGTATGGCTCCTCCGTATTTCCTGTACAATTCCTGCAGTTTCTGAATGTCCTCGTCGGAAACGCTCTCTTTGAGATACTGCTGAACTTCTGCAATAGACTCGCTGTTGATTCCGTCGCCAACGATCTCCAGACAATCGGACAAAGTCTCGCTGTCGGCATATTTCTCAAGGATCTCCTCCGCCTCTTTCTTGTCCGATTCCTCCATATTCCCTACGATTTCCTTTGCCTTCTTCGCCGCCTGGGAATCACCGGAACTTTCCAATGCCTTCTGAACGGCCTGCTCCATAACCGTTTCCGTCACCTTTTTGGTCACTGCGGATTTTATTTGCCCTGTCAATTTATCTGTCGGGAAAACGCCGCTTACCAGACCGATCAATACCACCAGGCATACCACTATCAGTAAGCTGAGAAAAATAATTTTCCCGATGCCTTTCTTCTTTTTTCTCCGTCTTCCCATACAATAAAAGTCCCCTTATTTTCTATACCAGACGCACGGTCTCCCTCGCGATTGCAAGCTCTTCGTTCGTCGGAATCACCATCACGGTGACCTTCGCCCCTTCGTCGGACAGGATCACTTCTTCCCCACGCAGTTTATTCTTCTCGGGATCGATATTCGTTCCCAGATAGCCGATATATTTTCCGACTTCTTCTCTCGCCATAGCGTTATTTTCTCCCACACCGGCCGTAAACACGATCGCGTCAACACCGTTCATGGCCGCCACGTAAGCACCGATATATTTTCCCACACGATAACCGTATGTTTCCAATGCGGTCCTGGCCGCCTCATTCCCTGCCTGCGCCGCGTCGCCCAGATCACGGAAATCACTGGAAACACCGTCGGACAGTCCCAGCACGCCAGACTTCTTATTGCAGATATTGATTACTTCTTCTGCGCTGATGCCTTCTTTCTGCGCGATAAAAGTGACAATCGCCGGATCCAGATCGCCGGACCGTGTACCCATGATCAGTCCCTCAAGCGGCGTCAGTCCCATGGACGTATCCACGGACTTACCATACTGCACCGCGGATACGGAAGCGCCATTGCCCAGATGGCATACGATGATCTTCAGATCCTTAATGTCCTTACCAAGCAGCTGCGCAGCCCGTTTGGAAACAAAATCGTGGCTGGTACCGTGAAACCCGTAACGGCGTACCTTGTATTTCTCATAATAGGATAATGGCAGGCCATACAGATATGCCTTCTTCGGCATCGTCTGATGAAATGCCGTATCGAATACGCCCACCATCGGCACATTCGGCATGATCTCCTTACAGGAATTGATCCCGATCAGGTTGGCCGGATTGTGGAGAGGCGCCAGATCGTTACACTCTTCGATTGCAGCCAGAACCTCATCATCCAATACTACCGAAGTGGCGAATTTCTCACCGCCATGTACGATACGGTGTCCCACCGCATCGATCTCATCCAGTGAGGAGATCACACCCACCTGGGGATCTGTCAACTTCTCGATCACCAGCTGCACTGCCTTCGTGTGATTCGGCATGTCTACCTCACTCTTAATCTTCTCACCACCCGCAGGCTGGTGCACGATCGCGCTCCCGTCAATTCCGATTCTCTCACATAACCCTTTTGCCAGCACTTCCTCCGAATCGCTGTTGATCAGCTGATACTTCAAGGAAGAAGAACCGCAGTTAATCACCAAAACATTCATTTCAACTTCAACCCCTTTACTTTATATTTTATACAAAAACATGCAGTTTATATCATTTTAATCCAATCCGTACAAAAATACAAACGCTTAGTATGCTCTTCCCCAATAAACCATCTTCTTGGCAGGCTTGCCGCAACAGACACACACATCCTCGATCGTCTCCTGCTCAAAAGGCATACACCGACTGGTAACCGCAAGCTCCTCCTTGATCTTATCCTCACATGCCTGATCCCCGCACCACATCGCCTTCACGAATCCGGACTTCTCCGTAAACAGTCTGCGGAACTCCTCCATATTCTCTGCCGTATAGGTATGGGCATCCCTGTGCGCCCGGGCGCGCTCCAGCATTTCCGTCTGCATCTTCTCCAGGATCTCTCCTGCCTTCGTCTCCAGCTCATCCAGAGATACCTCGATCTTCTCCCTCGTATCACGACGGCAGATCACGCACTTGTTCGCCTCGATATCTTTAGGCCCGATCTCCACACGGATCGGAATTCCTCGCATCTCCTGCTCGGAGAACTTCCAACCGGGACTCTTGTCCGCATCGTCCACTTTTACACGGAAACCGTTCAGCCTGTCTCGCAGTTCATACGCCTTGTCCAGCACGCCTTCCTTCTTCTGCTGGATGGGAATAATCATAATCTGTACCGGTGCGATTCTGGGAGGCAGCACCAGGCCGGAGTTGTCACCGTGTACCATGATCAGCGCACCGATCAGACGGGTAGAGGCGCCCCAGGAAGTCTGATGCACATATTTTAACGTATTGTCCTTATCCGTAAACTGAATGCCGAATGCCTTCGCAAAACCGTCGCCGAAGTTATGGCTGGTACCGGACTGCAGCGCCTTACCGTCATGCATCAACGCTTCAATAGTATACGTTGCCGTAGCGCCGGCAAACTTCTCCTTCTCCGTCTTCTGTCCCTTGATCACGGGGATTGCCAGCACCTGCTCACAGAAATCAGCGTAGACATTCAGCATCTGCACTGTCCTTTCCTCCGCTTCCTCGGCCGTTGCATGAGCGGTATGGCCCTCCTGCCATAAGAACTCACGACTGCGCAGGAAAGGTCTCGTCTCCTTCTCCCAGCGCACAACGGAACACCACTGGTTACATACCTGGGGCAGGTCGCGATAGGACTGCACCACATTTTTGTAATAATCACAGAAAAGCGTCTCGGACGTAGGTCTCACACAAAGCCGCTCCTGAAGAGGCTGCATACCGCCGTGCGTCACCCATGCCACTTCCGGCGCAAATCCTTCCACATGATCCTTCTCCTTATTCAAGAGGCTTTCCGAGATAAACATGGGCAGATAGACGTTCTGCACTCCCGTCGCCTTAAACATATCATCCATCTGCTTCTGAATCAATTCCCAGATCGCATATCCCGCCGGCTTAAACACCATGCATCCTTTGATGCTCGTATAGTCCAGAAGTTCCGCCTTCTTGACCACGTCTGTGTACCACTGCGCGAAATCATCTTCCATGGAAGTGATCGCTTCAACTAATTTCTTGTCAGCCATTTTTCCTCATCCTTTCTTCCTTTTCTCTCTTTCTTTCCGGGCGGACAGGCAGACCGCCAAAATACAACAAAAAACGCCGGGATTTCCATCCCGAAAGGGACCGAAATCTCGGCGGTACCACCCTAATTAGCGCTTACGCGCTCCACTTCTCCTACCGTTATCGCCGGTGCTACGCTGTGCTCCTCACACAGGACTCCGAGGCCGGTTCCGAACATCTCCCGTAAGGATCTTCCACCATCCATCCTCTCTCTGTCACGTTCCCTGTTCGTACTATTCTCTTCTTCGTCACGTTACTCCTTATTTCACCAAAGTTACTGCTGTAACTTTTTATTCATTCTAGCCGTACAGCCGGATTTTGTCAACCGCAAAAAGTCATGAAATCTGCATCTGTTCCCACTTTCGTTCCATATCGGCGACAAGCGCAAGCTGCGTGCGGCAACGATCCAGATTCTGTCCTTCGCGGGAAGTCTGATAATAAGTATCTCCCTGCAGATAATCCGTCAGAAAACGGATTCCCTGCTCTAATGTAATCGTCTTCGCACCCACGGGCAGCGTCTCTATCTCCTTCGCGGTCATGCGCTCGCCGCATCCCTCCATAAAACCTTTCACATAAGCTTTATACAAAGGCAGCGACAGGGAAACCTTGCTCGTGTCCGGCTCGTCTTCCACCGCCGTGTTGGCGCCGAAACGGATCGCGTCCCCGAAATCATAAGCCGTCAGACCCGGCATGATCGTGTCAAAATCCACGATACAGACTGCCTCATAAGTCTCCGGATCCAGCAGAACGTTGTTCAGCTTCGTGTCATTATGGGTAAGCCGCAGCGGCAGCTTTCCTTCTTTAAGCAGATCGGTGAGTATCTCCGTCTCTGCCTTGCGCTCTCTGATAAACGCAATCTCCCCTGCAGCAGACGCCGCCCTGTGACAGCAATCTTCCTCCACCGCCTTCTCAAAAGCCTGATAGCGCTTTGGCGTGTTGTGGAAATCAGGGATCGTCTCATGCAGTGTCTGTGCCGGATAATCCGCCAACTGTGCCTGAAATCTGCCAAACGCCAATCCACTGGCATATAATGCTTCCTCATTCTCCGCCTGATCTAAGGAGATCACATTGTCGATCAGCAGATAAACCCGCCAACAGCCGCCCTCCGCGTCCTTATAATAATATTTCCCGTCAACGGCCGGAACAACCCGCATCGTTCCTCTCTCGGGATCACCGCCCTCCTGTGCGATCTGTCTGCGAAGATAAGCCGTTACGTTTACCACATTCTCCATCAACCCCTCCACATCCTTGAAAATGTCGGTATTGATCTTCTGCAGAACATATTTCTTCCCGCCTGCCGTCTCCACGGCAAAGGTGTGATTGATATGCCCGCTCCCATGGGATCCGACAGACACGATATCCTCTCCCGGAAAGAATTGCTGTAAAACTTCTCTGATTCCTGCCTCCATTACCTTGTTTCCTCCTCTATCTGCTTTTCTCTATATTACTCTGATTCCTTAGAATATACTCTCCCATTCCCATTAAAATAAAAACGAAGGGCGTACACAACACCTGCTGATAACAGAAAAAATTATAACACATATACGCCGCGACCGCTGCCGTGATCCCGATCAAAATATAATTATTGTTTCTGCCACGCATAAATCTATATACTGCCGACACATAGATACCCAGATAAGCCGCCGCTCCGAGAATCCCGCCATTGATCAGGATAGTCAGCCATTCGTTATGGGCATTGGTGAGCAGCTTATTACCCCAGAAAAGAGCCGCCTCCTCACCGTGATAAGCGGTCACATAACTGTTAAAGCAGTCTGGCCCTACCCCGAAGATCCTGTGTAACAGACTTTCCTGTGAAATTACTCTGCCGGCAAACTCCCAGATCCTTCCTCTGCCGTTGCCCCAATCTCCGCTCCAGTTCAGATAGCCGACTGCCGCCACTTTATCTGCAATGCCCGCCGGCAGCCGGTCATGAGCCTGCAGGTAAATGACAAGCACCGCCGTGATAAGCAAGACCGCCGCCAGTCCCAGCACTCCTGTACGAACCAGGGAAATCACAGTCCCGGGATATCCGAAACTCTGTCCGGCTCCCCCGGTTCGATACAGCGCCAGCGTCAGAAGCAGACACAATACCAACATCCCCCAGGTCAGCCCGGAAGTCCAGACAATCTCCGTGATAAGATCCGGTTCCAAATCCGGATTAGGCCGCATCTGCATCAGAAAATACATCAACTTTCCTATCCCGAAGAACACCGTAAGCATCGCCGTAAACCGACACAACAGTTCTCTCTTTTCACAGGATACCATAAAAAAGACGATCAGCATACCCGCCAGCGCAAAATAAGCGCTGTCACTGTTCTGTGTTACCAACGTACCAAATCCGATCACCATATAAATACCGGAAAGTATTCTCCACGTCCTCTGTTTGGCATAGAGAAACACGCCCATTCCCACCGGCAACAGCACGATCAGAAAGGAGGCGTACCATGTAGCCTGCCCAAGCGTAGACAGAAACTGCGCCTTCTGTTCATTTGTCAGTCCGTCATAGAACCCGATGGGATCAAACATCAGCCTGTGCAGGATACCGATGCAGAATACGACCGTCGCCGCCAGACATAACACGCCAAGCACTGTCCGATAATATTTGCCAAAGCGGGACAAGAACAAGTACAACAACACAAAACCAAGCTGTGACAAGAATCCCATATTCCAGCCGTATGCTCCCCAAAGCGCATCCTCATAGAACCCGCCTGACACGACAGAGACCGCCGTCAACGCCAGATACGCAATCACAAACAGGTCTGTAGCGGATAACCGTAGATTCAATTTCTGTTTGTCGATAGCCCTATGCTCTGCCGTCCGCCATATTAAATATACAACAGCCAGGATCAGCAGTCCCCCGAAACCGCCAAGCATGATCCGGCGGTAAGCTTCAAACTTCGCATTTCCGATCTGGTGATACCCATCCCTGGCATATAATGGCACCACCACACACAGGACAAACAGCACTGCGGTCAGCAGATATTCGATGATCCTTTGAAGTAACCCGGAATCTGCATGAACTATCCCTGCCTGCTCTTTTGCCTTATAACCTCTGCCGTTTCCTCTTCCCCTGTCCTTATTTCTTAATTTATTACTCAACCACTCTCACCTGCTCCGCCGTCCCTGCTCTCAGGCAGTTTCTTTTCCTTCCTGTATACTCTGACCAGTCCCTCGCCGATTCCAAGTACCATAAAGATATAGGGGGTACTCAGAATCTGCTGAAAACTGACCATATTATGGGCCGTATAGGTACAAAGCGCCATCGCACAGACATAAAGCAATGCCTGTTCTTTAGCCCTCCTCATGAAACGCACAAAAGCCGTCGCAAAGATTCCCGCATAGCAGAATAACCCCAGGGATCCCGTATTGACGAGTACCGTCAGCCACTCATTATGGGCGTTGGTCAGTCTTAAATGATCGCCAAACCTATCCACTACTTTCTCAGCAATCTCCGTCACATCATAAATATAATCCGCATAGCAGTCCGGTCCGATCCCGACGAGTTTATGTACACGATCCATCCTCCGGTAGCCATCCACACTGCACATCCAGGCAGCGCCCCTGCCGTTTCCCAGATCTTCGTCAATAACCACTTCCAGGTAGGTGCCCTTTTCCATCGACATCACTTCCCGAAAGCGGATTACTTCATCGTCAAGCATCATCAAAAAGACAATGATACAGGCTGTCAGACAGGCTGCTACCGTTAACGTGCACCACAGCCATTTATGACGCTCGATATGGAGGCGGCCATGCTTTCCCAGCACGCGGAATCCTATGTAACAGCACAACAAAATACCAAGCGCCCATACTATGACCTCGCTGCTGATCAAGATCCCCGTAATAACCGAACATTCCCCCGGATAATAATTGTGATAATTAAAGGATAATCCCGGCAGCTCCTGCATAAGCCGTCCCGTCAGACAGGCAGCAGTAAAGAGTATGCACAACTCCAGAAACCGGAATAACCTGCAATCGCTCTGCAAAGATAAAAAGAGCAGCACAAACAGCATCGCCAGAAAAACAAGGTAGGCGCTGTTGCTCCCCTGCGTCACTCCCGAAAGCATCGCCAGGAAACTGTATGCACCCAAGGCTGCCCGTTTCACACCCTTTTCGCTGCACCAGTAAAGCATGATCCCGACCGGAGCCGCGATTGACCAGTACCCGCAGAACCAGTTGATATTACCCAATGTAGAGATGAATGTCTCCGTCTGTCCCTCCATCGCAATCGGATACAGGGAGTACCGGTTACAGACACCCAGCAAAAATACGACTGCCGATGCCGCAAGCCAGATGCCCAGCCATTTACTTACACCGGAACCTTTGTTTTGTGTCCCTTCCGCATCGGCTCCCGTCGCGTACAGACCTGCATCGCTATTGCAAAAGTATCGCGAAAAGAAGAAATAGAGAAGCGCAAACATCATCTGACTGATTACGCCCATATACCAGCCTTCCGCTCCCCACAGCGCATCTTCTTTATAAGGAGAACACAGATAGGACAGCATCACCACCAGGCAGTAACCATATACAAACCAGTCCGTAACCGACATCTGCAGATAATGCCGTAAGATCCAGTCCTTATCCCGGCTTATCACAGCCGATAGCACAAGAATACCGCCCAATACTGCCAGCGTAACAAGCGTCACATTCCGAAAGAAAAAGAACTTGACCTCACCGATCCGCAGATACCCTCCCGGCGCATACAGAGGATAAACGACTGCCATTACAAAAAAGTACGCCCTAAGTACACTCTTACAAATCTTTTCCCTGTCCAATTTTCCCGCCCATTTCCCTGCCAAATTTCACTGACATTCCGTTTAAGACATCGGCTCATAACCACAATAAACGATACCTGTATTTTCCGACCATTTATCCTATCATAATCCAACGTTTCCGATTCGTCAAACTTCTGTCGTTAACCGCAGTCTTTCTTCCATATCTCATAGATCGCAATCAGCGCTAACGGCCCTTTGATGATCCCGCTCACGCCAAACAGCTTCACCCCCGCATATACAGCAAGCAGCATGAAGACAGGCGCAATACCGATCTGTTTCCCGATCAACTTCGGCTCCAGCAGTTCTCTGGTCACGATACAGACGCCATACAGCACCAGACATACCATCATCTGCACATACTGTCCGCCCAACAGCTGCCAGACAGAAAGCGGTACCAGCACGATTCCCGTGCCGATAAAAGGCAGCATATCCAGAAACCCGGCCAGCAGCCCGAGCAAAACCCCGCCTGGAATACCCGCGATTCCCAGAACCGCGCCGCACAAAACACTGATAATAAACAGGATTACCCCCTGCGCCTTGATAAAGGTTATGATATAAGACAGGATACCTTCCACTACGGACCAGACCAGACTCAGTTCCTTCGATCTCTTCAATCGTTCCACCAGCCCCGCATACTCCTTTTCCAGCAAGAATGCCGCGATGCACGTGATCGCCAGAAAGCCGACTGCCGCAAAGATTCCCTTGAAACAATTATAGGAAGAAGACAGGATCTGCGGCACTACCTGTATCTGAACATTCTCCATAACGACCGTCATCTGCTCGATCAGATAAGTCTCGATCTGCTGCCCGTCCCAGCCAAATTTCCCGTCCAGACCGCCGCAGCACCTGCGAAAGAAAAACTCCAGCTGCTGTCCTACCTGGGTGCAGAATGCCGGAAGCCCTTCTAACTGTCTGCCGCCAAACAAAACCACAAACCATAACAAGGCTGCCGCCAATATAAAAAGGGGAAGGATGATGCCGATCGCCAGAAACTTCTTTTTGACAGGAATTCTCTTCTGGATACGCTCCAGCAGCGGGTAGCACAAGGTGATCAGCAGAAAAGCGAGGATGAAAGGCGCCAACAGCGTAAAGAGATACCGGAAGAAAAACCAGACGCCGACACAGATGATGCTCATCCGAATCAGTTTATTTTCCCAAAATGCGTTTCCTTCCTTTCCCATGCTGATGTACCTTTCTTTGCCAGTATTTTTCTTATAGCAGCATCTGTTTCTTTCTGCCCAAAACATTTAAAAAGAAGCAGAATTTTCTATCTCTGCTTCTTAGTCTCGTATCTTTCTTTTATTATGTTTCATTTCGCAATCATTATACCACGAATCCGCCGCTTTCGATATTAACTTCTTCTGTCCCGTCGAGCCTGTCAAATGTTTCCCAAAATTCCGCAATCCGGAAACACTTTCCTTCCGGTCTGATCCGGAACTCCATTCGTCTGCCGGTCCCTGGATGAAGGAACGAAAGCCGATACGCACACAGGGCCGCTTCTTTGACGTGCATCTGCTTCGAGATCGCGACCGCCTCTTCATCGGCATATTTATAGTCCCCCAAAAGGCTCATGCCCGCATTGCTCATCTGCACACGGATCTGATGGTGCCTGCCGGTATACAGCCGAATCCTGGCAAGCGCAAGCTTACAGCCCCCGACGACGGTTTCCACACGCTCCGACTCACCGCCAGTGTCCTCATTTCCCTGATACATTCCGTATCCTTCCATCCCCGTGAATGCCTCCGGTTCTCTCTGTGCTATGATCTCGTAATGAAGAAACGCACGTTTCGCATCCTTTATCTCGGGAGGCGCCACCGAAGAAGTATTTGTCCTGCCATCCTTCCATAAATAGTCCTCCAGATCTCCCTGCCTGGCAAAGCTATGGCCACAGACAACCGCATAATAATATTTCTCCGTCTGCTCTTCGGTGATCTGACGGCTCAACCCGGCGGCGGCCTTTTTATTCTTAGCAAATACAAGAATCCCCTCCACCGGCTGATCCAGGCGATGAACGACGCCAACATACGGCATCCCGCCCCCTCCGGAACGAGACAGATAATTCCTGACTTCGCTCACCATGTCCGCCTGTCCGACCCTGGCAGTCTGCGTGGCAATTCCGGCCGCCTTGTGGCACACTATGATATCCTGATCCTCGTACAGAATCCTTTTCTGATTCATATGATCTCTGCTTTCCTGCTTCCGAATATTTTATGCCTTTCCGGCTGATATTTCAGAGCTTAGTCTCTCTATACCTTAAACCGGTACCCGACACCCCAGATTGTCTCGATATACTGCGGTTTGGCGGTTTCGAATTCGATCTTTTCCCGGATCTTCTTAATATGCACCGTGACTGTGGCAATATCCCCGATGGAATCCATATCCCAGATCTCGCGGAACAATTCTTCTTTGGAATATACGTGATTGGGGTTCTCCGCAAGGAATGTCAGCAGGTCGAATTCCTTCGTCGTAAAAATCCGCTCCTCCCCGTCCACATAAACTCTTCTGGCCGTCTTGTCGATCTTAAGCCCTCTGATCTCTATGATATCATTGACCTTCTGGCTGCTGCCTACCAGTCTGTCATAACGCGCCATATGCGCCTTCACCCTGGCCACCAGCTCCGAAGGACTGAAAGGCTTCGTCATATAATCATCGGCGCCAAGACCCAGCCCCCTGATCTTATCAATATCGTCTTTCTTGGCAGATACCATGATGATCGGTATATTCTTCTCCTCGCGGATCTTCTTACACACCTCGAACCCATCCATGCCTGGCAGCATCAGATCCAGAATCACCAGATCAAAGTCCCCGGCCATTGCCGTTTCCAGTCCTTTATCCCCGGTATTCTCGATCGTAACCTCGAAATCACTAAGTTCCAGGTAATCTTTCTCCAGATCCGCGATCGCCTCTTCGTCTTCCACGATTAAAATTTTACTCATGACCTTCATCCTTTCTCACTTGCTTTTTATTCCTTAATTCTCAGGCGGCGCCTGGTACTTTCGGATCACGAAATGCATACATGTGCCTTCCTTCTCCTTGCTGGTTGCCCAGATATACCCGCCGTGATCCTCTATGATCTTCTTCACGATGGATAAGCCTATGCCGCTTCCTCCTTTGGATGAATTGCGGGAAGCGTCCGTTCGGTAAAAACGCTCAAACACGTTTGGCAGGTCTTTGGCAGCGATCCCCATACCGTTGTCCTCTATCTCCACCCGGATGGAATCCACCTCATCCAGAATGCGGATATCGATCACGCCCTGCTCCTTATCCATATACTTCACACTGTTGCCGATAATATTATTGATGACCCGCTTAAGCTGCTCCGGATCCGCTATGATCTGCGTGGACGGCTCCACCAGATCGTCATAATTGAGCTGGATGCTCTTGGATTCCAGATCCAGGCCCACTTCCTCCACACAGTCCCCGAAATAATCCGCCACATTGATCCTGCGGAACGTATACGGGATCCTGTTATTGTCAATACCGGAGTACGTTGTCAGCTCGTTGATCAGCCGATCCATGTCATTCGCCTTATCATAGATCGTCCTGATATATTTGTTCATCTTCTCCGGCGTATCCGCCACGCCGTCCATGATACCCTCCACGTAACCCTTGATCGCCGTGATCGGCGTCTTCAAGTCATGGGAGATATTGCTGACAAGCTCCTTGTTCTTCTGTTCATGCTCGAACTTCTCGTCCGTCGATTCCTTCAAGCGCAGCCGCATGTCTTCATAGTTGCGGTAAAGCTCCCCGATCTCGCCCTTCTCCTCCGTCGTCAGCATATATTCCAGATTGCCTTCCGCGATATTCTGCATCGCGATATCCAGCTGGTTGATCGGCGTAAAGATCCCTTTCTGGATCCACTGCGTCAGCACCAGGCTGGTAAAAACAAGCACCAGGATAAAAGCGATGATCATATTCCGCAGTACCTTCTTGGAAATCAGAGAACTTACCCCCGACACGATAAAGAAACTGCCCCTGTCTCCGTCCGCAAAAGTAAAATCAGCCTGCTTGACCAGTTTCTTCATGTCATTATAATAATAGCCTGTCTCCATATCCGGCATCTCAAACCCATATTCAGGAAGCGTGTCAAAAATCTTCTTTGCGGCATTGAGATTACTCGTATAATAGATGCCGCCCTCTTTTCTTACAATAATATAGGAAAATTTGCTGTTCAGATGTGCGCTGATCTCTTCGAGATATTTTTTATCCTCGAGTCTGACAGAATCGCTGGCGATCTGTTTCTTCACCTCATTCAGAAGATCCTCCGAAATCCGGCTGTAATTCTCGATCGTATAGGTAAAAGGAACCTTATTCATATCCAAAAGCCCCAATTCCCCTTCTGCATCCTCGATATGGCTTCCCACCAGAAGAAAGGCGGCACACGTCAGCATCAGCGGCAGCAACACGATGACAACCGATGTGACCATAAGTCTTGTTTTAAACTTCACAAAAATACCCCTTTTCTCTTCGAGAGTACTCCCGCCTGCTTCTGACGGCAGTCCGTTGATCCTTTCTGTCCCGATATAAAACAAACTCTATAAAATTAGAAAAGCTTTTATACATAACTAATATATCATATTTTCTGCTGTAAGGAATAAAACATATCCGATAATCTTATAAAAAATTTATAAAATATATTGAAAATGACTATATTTCCTTGTGAAAAAGTTCATCTTTCCATCTTTTCAGAAGGATATTAAGCGAAACTGAAGACGCCCTCAGTGAACAAAGGAACAATTTGATAAATAAGAATTTCACGAGTTCTAATGTCGACTAAAAAAATAATCAAAACTATTGACATCAAATGTAGTTTGATGTCAATATGCCAAAGACGCGTCAATCGTTAAGGGGCTTCGGTAACGAAACATTCCTTGGCATAAGAAGGGAGGTGCGGTATAATGAAATCACAGCTTTTAAAGAATTATATGAAAAAGCAGGATAGCCGGGTATATATGGCATATTCTTTTGATTTGAAGGTTACAGTTTAATTATAGCTATAACCTTTAATATGTATGAATTCATGTATTTAGAAAAAGATTGAACGAAGTCATCATAAGATGCCTTGCATCTTATGATGCTTCTTTGACAATTGGCTAAAGCATCTGTTAAAGAAAATGAGTGGTATGTACCATATAAAAACAGCTCATTACTGATAGATATTAGTTTATTGGTTTTTAATATTTCGAATTTACCATAGGTCAGTGATAATTTGTTTTATTCTGTATCCAAAGGAAACCTACATTTCTACGAAAGCTAGCATTTCATAAACGCCTAAAATACAAAAAAAGAAAGGAATACAGATGTTTTCAAAACATCAAAATTGAAAAATATGGACAGTTTTTTACAAGAGGAAGATATATGGGCATTAAGTATCACTATTACAGGTAGATGTAATTGTTATTGCTCATACTGTCATTATTACGCATATCGTGACAGACAAGAATATAATTTTGATATGCCAGAAGAATTATTTAGAAATTATGTACATCTTATAAAAATTATTCAACAAAAATACCACAAAAAACTACAGGTTCGATTTAGTGGTGGAGAACCGCTTGTTATAGGTGACAAGTTATTTGATTATAGTAATTATTTACATTCTAAGACAGGTTTAAAACCATACGTTTTAACAAACGGAAAGGCACTTAACAACGAAATCATTGAAAAAGCTAAAAAAGCTAATATTTCAGCCTTTTTAGTATCAGTTGAAAATCCTTTTGATGAATCTGAGGGGGTTCCAAGTACAAATGAAACACTCAATAAAATTGCAGCACTTGATAATAATGACGTAAGAGTATTACCAGCTGTAGTAGTAGTCAAAAATGAATACTTTCATAAACTCAAAGAAATATGCGATTATTTTTATAGCAAAATTGAAATGTTACCAGTTATTTCAGAATTAACCTTCCATGCTTTTCAATCGCCTACAGAAGATCAGCTTAAGTCATTGTATGAAAATGTTAAGAATATAGCAAAGGAATACTATGGTGTGTCTCCAATAAGGATTTTTCCATATATTTCACCTGAATTATATGCAAGCGGAGAAAAGAATTATCTTAACGAACTTGACATTGAAAATACTATAGGAATCAATCAATCAAATGTTGAAGAAATCGCGCCGGTGTTATTTGAAAAATTAGGAAAAAGTTATAAAAAGTATGACTGTCCTAATATGGAATGTGACTGGTATGAAGATTGTAAAATAATTAAGTGGTTATGGTTTTTTGATGGAGAAAATAATAATCTTACAGGGAAAAATCATTTGAAAGATTACTGTTCTATGAAAAAAGCTATAAATAATGGCCTCTATGATGGAATAACAGAAAAGATAAAGAAAAATATAGGTTAACAGATGTTCTATCCGGAAGTAACTTTATTACGACCGGATAGCTTCATGTGGACATGATGGATGTAACTCTTCTTTGATTGTTTGTTCGTCTGCGCTTTTTTTGCAAGAATGGAGTATTTATATGATTAATCTTTTAAAGAAAAATAGAAATTTTCGGATTTTCTGGAAAGCATCTTGCATTAACGCAATTGGTGACTATGTTGACGATATTGCTTTTGCCATGCTTATTTATACGGTAAGTGAATCGACCCTTATCACCAGTTACGTTTTTGCGATCAAAATGATTCTTTCCTTTGTGAGTATGTTTACATCCTCAATAGTTGATTACAATAATAAGAAAAACATTTTGATCATTACATCATTTGGACAGGGTATTTTGTTGTCAATATTGCTTCTGATATACTTAGGAGGGCATATTTCGATACCGATACTGATTATATTTGTTACTGCCCAGACAATATTTAGTACATTAAGCATACCAGCCCAAAACGCTCTTTTACCATTGCTTATTTTTGATGATGATGCAATTGTGGCAAGGGCATCTCATAGCATGTTTCAGCAATTTATCCAAATATTTTCCTATGTTGGTTCTGGTGCATTAATAACTGCTATTGGTATTTCCGGTGCTATAATCATTGACATTTTTACATTTTTTGTGGCAGGTTTTTTAATGCTTTTTATAAAGTATTCGGAGACATTTGAACGAAGTAGAAAAAAAATGAATTTCTCTAAGACAGTGAAAGAAGGATTCCACTTCATCTTTACAAGTAAAATAATAGCTGCCATTATGGTTGTAACTTTTTTAGGAAATTTTTTTGCTTCTCCAGTTGATTCTCTGTCAGTAGCTTACTTTACAAATTTCTTTGCAGATAAATATGTTTATTCTGTGTTTATGGCAGTAATAGCAATTGGTGGGATAATTGGGACTTGGCTTCTTACAAAGCTAAAAGATAAGATAGCTATGAATTTACTTTTGGCAATGGGATTTGCTTTTGGTGGAGTTGGTGTTGCATTACTGCTATTTCACCATAATATTATGTTCTCTGTCGTAGCAGGTTTTTTATATGGGATTTCAAATGGCTTTGTTTCAATCATGAATGGTGTCTTATTGCAGATAAATACTCCGAAAGAAATGATGGGAAGAGTTTTTAGTGCATTTCGTTGTGTTTCTTATGCATCAGGACCTATAGGAATTATTATTGTAGGTTATCTTGGAGAGTATGTTAGTCTTAACAAAATATTTTTTGTATTGGGATGTTTGCTACTACTAACTTCCTTGATATCACTTAAATACACAATGGCATCTCAGTTTGAAGACTCTAAGTAGTTGTAACAGTTCATCCCACGCTTTAAAATCAATGGGGCTAACTACATTTTCTTCCTGTTCTTTGTTTATAATAATATTTCTTTCATGGTTGACAGATTCTTCCATATTTGATATATTTATTTCATAAATAGTAATGATTCCTATTTTTAAGGAGTTGAAATGGCACTCAAATACAGCAGACAAAGACAAGTGATCAAGGACTTCCTGATGACTCGCAAAGATCATCCGACTGCCGATACGGTATATATGAATGTCCGAAATGAATATCCTAATATCAGTCTCGGCACTGTATACCGCAATCTTTCTTTACTTGCGGATATCGGTGAGATACAGCGTTTGCGTTTCGACGACGGTGTTGATCATTTTGATGCGGATACTTCCGCTCATTACCATTTTGTCTGCACCCAGTGCGGGCGGATCATCGACTTGAGAATGGACAGCCTCGATCATATCATGGATCTGGCAGGTCGAAGTTTTGACGGAGAGATCCGGGGACATGTCACTTATTTCCACGGAATCTGTGGTGACTGCAGGGAAAGTTAATTTGCAAGGCAAATTGACTTATGGCTAACCTCCTGCCAGGTCGTATTATAAATTATAAGATTGCGAACTAAGACAAGCATATTTTCTATGTAATGTCTTACAATATATTTCAAAAAGAAAAGGAGAACATGATTATGAAATTTGTATGTCAGGTATGTGGCTATGTACACGAGGGAGATGCTGCTCCGGAGAAATGTCCGGTATGTAATGCGCCTGCTGAGAAGTTCACTGCACAGGGCGGCGAGATGGAATGGGCTGCTGAGCACGTTGTAGGCGTTGCTAAGGGTGTCAGCGAGGACATCATGGCTGACCTTCGCGCTAACTTTAACGGCGAGTGCACAGAGGTAGGTATGTATCTTGCAATGGCAAGAGTTGCACACAGAGAAGGCTATCCTGAGATCGGTCTGTACTGGGAGAAGGCTGCATGGGAAGAGGCAGAGCATGCTGCTAAGTTTGCAGAACTGCTCGGCGAAGTTGTAACAGATTCCACCAAGAAGAATCTGGAGATGAGAGTAGAAGCTGAGAACGGCGCTACGGCAGGCAAGTTCGATCTGGCTAAGCGCGCTAAAGCTGCTAACCTTGATGCGATCCATGACACCGTTCATGAGATGGCCCGCGACGAGGCTCGTCATGGCAAGGCTTTTGCAGGTCTCTTAAAGAGATACTTCGGCTAATCATCAGGCAGGAACAGCAGGCAGTTATTGTTCCGGTAAGTCTCAATGACTGTCTGCTCACTTCTATATAACTGCCATGTTAACGGCCATTTACGTTTGGCCGAATGATCAGATGCGCAGTTACATTGACAAAATTACAGACAGATACGAACAGACTATATCATAAAATGGAGGATACTACTCATGAATAAATATTTCTGCAATCCCTGTGGTTATACATATGATCCTGAAAAGGGTGATCCGGAGCACGGCATCAAGCCCGGCACAGCATTTGAAGATCTGCCGGCTGACTGGTGCTGCCCTCTTTGCGGCGTAACCAAGGATATGTTCCAGCCCTGCATCGACAACTTTAACTAAAAGAATACGCCACCAGGTGTATTACGATCAGAGGACAGGCTTTATGCCTGTCCTCTCTTCCTTAAATTATTTTCTGTTGCTCTTATACTGACTATATTTCACAAAGAATGTAACGAATATCATAATGTACATGGTTAAAACACCACCAACAAATGCAGCTATAAAATAATTGTGCGTGTCAAACAAGTTGGTAATCAACAGCGGCAATAGTATGAGAAAAAATATAATTAACAGCGGCAACATTCTTCCTCTTAATACCCGTTGCATCATCTGAAGTCTTGATTCATCATCGCAAAAAATTTCTTCTGCTATACCATCGTCAGAAACAGCTTTTCTAAAATAACTGTAACCAAAAAAATCCTGTATGTATTCCCAACCGCAGTCATCAAACATTTTCAAATACTCATCTTTATTTGCAAGTCCGTCTTTGTTATAATCCAGTTGATAGACCACATCCTGCGGAAGGCATTTTTCAAAATGGTACATTCCCAGGCCCGTTACCTTACCAAATTTCCAACCTGACTTGTGCATTTCCCGCAAATAATCCTGTTCTTTTTCATATTCAAATATTGTAAACCATTTGAATTGATTTTTGATTTCCATTCTACATTTCCTCCTGAGCTATCTTATATAAGCGTTCAATTCGTTTCCGTTCAAGCTGTAAGACTTCTAGCCCTAAATTCGTGATTTGATAGATTTTTCGCTTATCTTCTTCACGAATAAAACGGATTACATTGTCTTTTTCCATTTTTGATAAACTCCCGTACATCGTGCCGGGTGTAAGTCTGATAGCTCCGTCTGTCATTTTTTCAACCATTTGAACAATACCATATCCATGATTAGGTTTTCGTAGACACAGTAAAATGAAAAAAGCAGTTTCCGTCATAGGAACGTACACTTTTTTAATATGTTGATCCATTTTACATACCTCCCACCTATTTCAGTGCGATACATTGTACTTCGATATAGTTAGTATATCGCAGTACGATATAAAAAGCAACAGCTTTCTCAAAATGTACAGCCCGCCAGTGACAGCCGGTTGTTTTGGGTTATCGGCCGCAAAACTCCAGCGGCATATACAGAAACACCTCAAAGCGCTCCCCTTCCGCCCTGATCTCCATCGCTCCGTGATTCCGCTCCACGACCTCCTTCATGCTCCTCAGACCAAATCCATGATTTTCCTTATCCGCCTTGGAGGTTTGCAGCCGCAGGTTCTTCTGCTCGCCTGCCACCGGATTGGTGACTTCCAGGCAGAACAACCCTTTCTGTGCCCGGCTTTTCACACTAACTTCTCTTTCCGCTTCCGGCAGCCGTCTGCATGCCTCCCCCGCATTGTCCAGCGCATTGGAGAAAAGCGCGCAGATATCCGTCTTCTCAAAGGGTAGCTCTTTCGGAATATCAATCCTGGCCTCCAGCCGGATACCGTAACGGCTCATCTGCTCTTCCTTGACCGTGAGCACCGCATTGACGACCGGATCCGCACAGTACCGCAGGGAACGGCTAAATGCGCTGTCCTCCATCAGACTTTTGATATAATCTTCCCGCTGCGCTTCCGGCAGCGTGACCGCCACCGCCAGATGATTGGCCAGATCATGTTTCAGCCGCCTTATGGCGAAATGCTGCTGTTCCATGGCCGCATAATAACTCTGGTTCACCTCTGCCAGCATATTCTGTTCTTCCAGCTGCTGCTGCCGCGCCAGCACGATGACCGCCTGGAACAGACCGATGAAAGACAGCAGTGACAGCAGGAGCAGTCCAAGAATATTATACCCTTTAAAACCATCCGGCATCTCCATCCAAATCCTCTCCTCCCCCGTCGTCAGCAGAACCACACTGAGGACAATCCCAAAAGGCGTAGCATTCAGCAGCAAAAGCAGTTTCCACAGGCTGTCGGAAAGATGATACTCTCTGTCCGGCGCATATTTTCCGATCACCAGATACAGACACAGGGCCACAAACAGCGACAAAAGCCCTTCGATAATCATACATGATGCCGGATGATTACACCTGACCTCAGGCGTTAAGATAAAATTATCCCGCAGCACATTAAAAGACAGAATGGTACTGGAATACATCAGCCCGATGGTCGCTTTCTTCCAGATACTTCCCTCACAGACAGCCCTGATCACAAGCAGGAAGAAAAGAACTGTCGGCAGAATATTTGCCCAGTCCCCCATATAAATAATCATCGCCAACAGCAGCCAGCAGCTTCCCCACAGGACAGCCTGCTTCCACCGCTTCTTCGGTACGGCGATCAATTTCTTCATTCCCTGCAGCAGCAGATAAGCCGCCGCTCCATTTATTCCATTTATTATGATAAAAAAACAATTTATAATCATTTCCCGTTCCTTCTGTCCATTCCTCTCTATGTGCTGTCCTAACAGCCACCCAGCATGGATCTGGCAATCTTCTTCATGGCCTCTTCCCTGTGGTTTCTGCTGCACGGCAGCTGCCGGCCGCCCACCATGACCGCATCGCTGCCCAGATGATCCACCCGGGCCGGATTCACCAGATAACGTTGATGGATCCGCACAAACCGGCCGCCCAGCCGCGCTTCGATCTCGTCCAGCTTCGCATAGAAATAATATTCCCCCTGCTCTGTGACCAGCGTGACTATACGTTTGTCAGAACAGAAACAGAGGATATCCTGCAGCAAAAACCGCCACGTTCCGTCCGCATTTTTGAAAGAAAAAGCCTTATCTTCCTCCTGCTCCAACCGCGTCCGCACCCGGCAAAGCACTTCCATCAGCTTCTGCGCCGTGACCGGTTTGAGCATGTAATCCAGCGCACCCACACTGTAGCCCTCAAATACAAACTCGCTGTAGCCCGTCAGAAAAACGATCATGATCCGCTCATCAAATGTCCTGATCTGCTTTGCCGTCTCCATGCCGTTTAAACCCTTCATCTCAATATCCAGAAAAAGTAAATCCACCTCTCCCGGATGCTTTCCAAGCCACGATACGGCATTACTTCCGGCGGAAAACTCATATACGATCTCTTCCGACTTCTCCATAAGTGCCTTTTCCAGCTGAAAACGCAGCGCGTCTCTCGCATCCGCCTCATCGTCACATATCGCGATCCGTAACATGCAATTCTCCTCCCTCTTCCATGAAGATCCGGTCAGTCATATCGTTCTGTAACAATCCGGGATTTACGGCATCCAGACAAGTCCCTGTTCCCGTCACGCTATCCGGCATCACCCGGGGAATCATTTCCCGTGTCTACATCTTACCATAACCCAATCCCCAAAGTACACGTCCACTCTTTTCCTCTGCTCCAAACTTTACGGAGAATACCGCCAAACTTTACAAAACCCGCTTCCGCTCTCCAAAAATGACAATCAGACCCACCGTTTTTGACACCCTGCAGACCGGACCGGTATGCCGCGTGCTATTCTTTTAACAGATTACAGGGAAAGCGAGGTATCTATATGTTATATGTCAAGAATCTATACAAATCCTATCAGACGGGAAAGAACAAATATCAGGTGTTAAACGGTGTCGATTTCTGTGTGGAAAAGGGGGAATTCGTGGCTGTCATGGGACCTTCCGGCTCGGGAAAGACCACTCTTCTCAACTGTATTTCCTGCTATATCCCCTTCGATAAGGGAGAGATCACCATCGGCGGCACCAATCTGGCGGGCCTTGACGATGCCGGACTGGCGCACTTTCGGAATACACAGCTCGGTTTTGTCTTTCAGGATTTCATGCTCTTAGACGGGCTGACCATCCGTGAAAATATTCTGGTGCCGCGAATCGTACAGGGCGAAGTGTCCAGAGAGGCGGAGGAGCTTGCCGACAGGCTGACGGCTCTTTTCGGCATCCAGCATATCGCAGCCAAATACCCGGCCGAGATCTCCGGCGGCGAGAAACAACGGGCGGCCGTGGCGCGCAGCCTGATCAACAATCCCCTGATCATCCTTGCGGACGAACCTACCGGCAATCTGGATTCCAAGTCCAGCCGCGCCGTGATCGAGAGCTTCGGAGAGGTAAAGAAACGCATGGACGCTACGATCTTTATGGTAACCCACGACAGCTTTGCCGCTTCCTTCTGCGACCGCGTGATCCTTTTAAAAGACGGTTCCATCTACCGCCAGCTGGAGCGGCAGGGTGAGCGCGGGCAGTTTCAGGACCAGCTGCTTATTGCGATCAAAGAGATGACTAAATAATTCGGAGGTATTGATATGTCACAGACTTTAACCATGAAAAAAATGGAGCAGAAGCTGCAGCGGGCGGACCGGAAGCACGCGCATCTGTATCTGTTCTGTAATTTTACCGCATTGATGATCATTTCCGCCTACTCGGGCATGATGCTGTCGCCGACGGTACAGACCACTTTCCCGCCGGGCGGGGACAGCCGCAAACAGATGAACGCCATCTTCATACTGACATTGATCGGCTGCGTTGTGTTTACCATCTATGCCGCCGGCCTCTTTTTCCGGCATAAATCAAGGCAGCTGGGCATCCTGATGGCGCTGGGCGCTTCCAGGAAGAGGCTGATGCCGGGCTTATTCCGGGAAGTCCTGTTCTTAAGCGGCTTCTCCTGCACGGCGGGCATTCTGGCCGGATTTCCTTTTATCTGGATTATCTGGTCGCTCTTCCGGCTGCTCCTCATTGACAGCTCGGATATGAGACTTTCCTTTGATCCTGTATGCCTGCTGATCTCCTTTGCATTCCTGCTGGCGGTGGCCGCTTTTTCCTGCCTCCTCGCCTGGCACTATCTGCGCAGGACCAATATCATGGAGGTCATACGGGAAGAACACATCAACGAACCCGTAAAGGAGCCTGGAAAATGGTGCGCACCGGCGGGTTGTATCCTTCTTGCCGCCGGGCTTCTTCTTGGATACTGCACGCCCATTTTCTATTATTATAAGGTTCAAGCTCTGCCGCCTGTCTGGATGAACCTCCTCTATGCGCCGGCATTTGCAGGGCTTTATATGATCATGCTCCATACCGTGGTCCACGGGTTTGGACGCCGTAAACATGCTCCCTACAAGAATATTATTGCCCGAAGCATGATGAAATTTCAGGGAAAACAGACCGTAAACAATATGATCGTCGTTACGCTGCTGATTGCCAGCGCCTGTTTCGGCATCTTCTATATCCCCATCATGTCCATCGGCACGATCATGGGATATCATGCCCAGCCCTACGATTATTTCTATCACTACCGGGCCGACCAGACCCTGCCGGACAGGGAGTCCATAGAAACGCTCGCCGCAGAATACGGCCTGTCCTTAAAAGACTGGGGCGAATTCGACTATATCACGCTGGCGTTCGGCGCCCTCTCCAGCATAATGGAGGAAGACGGCAAACACTGGCATGATGAATACGTCCCCATATGCATGGAAAAAAGAGTCATCTCCGAAGACACGTGGAACACGCTCACCGGCGAGAATATAGATGTCCTCCCCGGCACTTACCTGTGTATCACCAATCAGGAGGAAACAGCCCTCTCCATGATCAACAGCACGAAACACATCACCAATATGGTCACACGCACACAGATCTCCACCCAATATGCGGGACTTCTCCATTACGACCTGATGGCAGACGTGCGCGGCTATTGTGTAGTGGACAATACGGATTACGCACTGCTCTCGGAAGGCCTGACCGATGACTGGAAAGGCAGGATCGTATCCTTTAATGTGGACGGCAAAGACAACTATCCCTTTGCCGACGCCCTTTTTCACCACATGGTTTCGTGCTTTGATGAAAATTGCTTTACTTCCGTGTACCACGATCGGATCACCACCATCAGGGCCGAAGAACAGGGTATCGCAGACTGGCAGGCGTCCGATCCCATTATGCATATCGATCCGGCCGAAGCAGATTCCCTCACCTTTCGCCAAAGCTGGGAATATATCCCCCGGTTCCGTATTTTAAGCATGAACGATTTCCTGCTGTCCACGTCCGTATTTTTGATGATGTTCCTGTTTATTTTCATCGTATGCATTCTGACGGTTCTGATCATCTGTTATACCCGCTGTCAGACCATCGCCTTAAACAACCGCTACATCTTCGACGATCTAAAGAAACTGGGAGCATCTCCCGGCTTCCTGGACAGGGAAGTGAGAAGCCAGTGCGGCAGTGTCTTCAAGGTGCCGGCTGTGGTGGCGCTGATCGCTGTCTACCTGTTTTTTATTCTGCTGCTGTACGGCAATGACGGGCAGCTCGTATACAGCGAGATCGTATCGCTGGGGGCGTGCCTGGGAATCGAGGCGGCGCTTAGCATACTGATCTACGGGGTTTACCGGGTTACTGTTGCCGGGATCAGACAGAAGTTGGGCATATATCTTAAGAACCCCCTGTCTGACTAAAAAATGCCCTGGTGATTTAAGTCACCGGGGCAAATTATTGAAAGCGTCTAAAGTGTCAACTAAGGTTATTTCGACAACTGCCAAACCAACTAATACGACCAAAATTTCTTCTGACTGCATAACCGGTTTTCTCTTCGCACTTTATTTTCCATATCTGGAGAAATACTCCTGCGCCATCTGCAAAGATATATTCAATTTAATCTGAAGTTTATCCAGAATCTCTTTGTCTGAAAGGCCAACGTCAACACCTGTTTCAACGATACCGGCCGCTTTGCCCTCTACTATACCTTCTTTTATACCTTCCTCTATACCTTCATTTTTTATCCGCTTTGCCTCATAATCAAGAACTTTTCCACCCATGACCTGTTTCACTCCTTCCATGACATTTTCATATTTCCTGGCGATATGTACCAGTACTTTATTCGACATATCCATAATAGTACATTTTGTATACTCACTGATCTCCCCGGCATTTAACAACTGCTCGATCCTGTCTGTTATATCCTTATATTCTCTCTGTAATTCTCTTAACTTATCCTTATCTCCATCGTATTCTTTAAAACGGCTCTCATGAGAAAAGATATAGAACGGGATCAGGAACAGCAGCCCTTTCTCAAAGATCTCATCTATGCCGTACTGCTGCGATTTCATAACAGGGATAGGATAACTAACCGTGCCGCCGGGTGTGACGATTTCTATCTTCATCCGGTCTGGTGTCGCATCATCACATCGCAGGAACAATACCGCAGAATTCGGTAATGTCACAGTAAGGACATCTTTCTTTATCTCTCCTTCATCCAATGCAATCTGGGTATCATACTCAAAAAACCTGACCAGCATACTGCTGTCTGCACTGCTCTGGCATTCCCAATGGTACTTCTTTGTCTCTGTCCCTGCTATTATCTTAAAACTCGTATCCGATACCCGTTCTCCTTCTTCCCCGTCCTGACGGTTCATAAAGTGTTCATTTGGTGAAAAGACGATCTTTTCCTTCCCCGAATACCGCTCACCGAAAACTTCATTGATCAATGTACGGAATACGTCATCATAAGGTGTATTGACAAATCTCATAGTATCCTCCTTTGTAAACTACTGTTGTATTTCAGTATAATGTTTATCATGAAATCGTCAATACATGCTCTCTTTTTAGATTGTTTTTTCTGTCTTTATACATAATATACCAGACAATCTTTTATGAAACAATATCTTTTCTGTGATAATAAATATTGAGATTTACTTTTACTTGACCGTCTCAAATTGCCGGATTAAAATATAGATAGAGCAAAACCCTGTCCTATCATTGAGAAACTTTTTTATCATATATTATTTGTGGAAGTGAGGAGTGGAAAGCAATGATCTATACAATCACTACCGGACAATTAGAAAAGGGTACAGGAAAACAGCAGGCCGCCTTTATTCAGATATTTGGAGCCGAAAATGCTCAGTACCGATTCGATCTCTATTTTCACTGGTACAATATCGCGCATGAGTACGGCCACTGTCTATGCGATTTTTATGGATCGGATATCATCGGTCTGAAACAGGAACTGCTGGTAAACAGATTTGCGGTAAGCCTCTGGAAATATGCAGGACAGGACGAAACGTTGGACCAGCTGCAGAAAATGCTGGATGAAATACTGCAGAAAATGCAAACTCCCGTGCCGGAGCATATGTCCTTTACGGATTTCTATGAACAGATCTGGGGGACGGAGCAGATGATGGAAGTGCCGATCTACGGTTACCTCCAGTTTAAAAGCGTGCACGATGCCTTGAGGGGCAATGCGGGATTAGCACCCACCCTAAGAGAAATGGGAATCCCTGACGTCCCTGCGGACATCGACTGCATCCGTCACGGCGATATTGTCGATATTCTACCAAGGAAATACGCTGTCTGTTCTCAAACGGCAACAAAAGCACTGCATGATCTGCAGTGCCTTCTTCATGATCTCGGTATTGAACAGCCAACGACAGCCGTCAAACTGGTGGACGATCCCGCCATCCATTGTGTGGAAATCTCTTAGACGAAGCGTATCTTATGTATTATTGAAGGCACGCCGGATCCTGTTGCGCTATCAGCACTCTCTTGCCGCAGAAAGCAAAACCATACTTCCTGATCCGTTCCTCCGGAATCCCTCTGGCGATCAGGGATGCCTGATAATCCCGCTCCTCGATCTGTTTTAAGGCGCTGCGTACCGTTTCGGTCAGTTCTGTCTCCTCCGTGTCCTGTACCTTAAACTCTATGATAATGGCATCCAACGGAATGTCCTTGTGCGGTGCAGCGTCTTTTCCCTGCAATGCCGCCGCTGCCGCCAGGCTTCTGGGTTCTAACATCACATCATATCTGCCGAAACCGCTTTCCCTGTTGGACGTGATCACATACCTGTCTTCCAATTCCACCATCAGTCCCAACACAAACCCATGGTAGAAGCGCTCCGGCTCTCCCTGCGGGCTTTTGCCCGTATCAAAGAAGCTGAACATTTCCGTTGTCACACGGTTCATATACAGGTTCATCGCTTTCACATCTCCAAGCAGCAATGCCTTGATGAAATCATTGTAATCATCATTCCACGCAAACCAGTCCTGAACCATATTGGCAAACATGATATGCACTTCTTTATTGGTCAACGTCAGGTCATAATACATGCGCCCTGTTCTTTCCTCAAATACAGTGCCGGCTACTTTCAGATAACCACTGGCAAGAAAAAGGCTCCAGACCGCATTCTTCTTCGCCGATAACTGGTCATAGACGATCTGTTCATCTATTTCCATATGAAGCGTTCCGCCGTCCAGCAGATCTTCAAAAGCCTGCTTGACTTTCGGTTTACCCTCTCTGATCAGTTTTTCCACCAGACGATTGGCGCTGGTATTGGCCCAGTACGCACCGACTCTTCTTTCATCCAGGAAATTAATGATAGACCACGGATTGTAGATATCCTTTCTTTTTCCAAAAGAAAAACCGTAATACCAGTCCTTTACCTTCTGCTTCTGATCAGACAGACCGTATTCCTCTAATACTGCAAAGACCTCCTCCTCTGTAAACCCGAAACAATCGGAATACTTCTCTGAGGTTGTAGTCACTACCTCAAGATTATTCAGATCAGAAAAGATTGACTCTTTGCCGACCCTCGTGATCCCTGTCATAATAGCGCGCTCCAGATACGGATTCGTCTTAAATGTCGCGTTAAACAGGCTTCTGGTAAAAGCGACCATCTCCCCCCAATACCCATTGACATACGCCTCCTGCATGGGCGTATCATATTCATCCAGAAGGATGATCGTTTTCTTTCCATAATATCTGCCGAGAAAATCAGAAAGCGCCCTCAGCGATGCCGCCGCCATGCTGTCTGACATATTCGCAGAAATGCTCCGGCAAAACGCTTTTTCTCTCTCATTGAGCAGATCTCCGTTAATCAGACGGTCATATTTATTGTACTGCTCCTCGATAGTTCTGCACATGCTTTCCCTTGCATCCGCATAAGTGCCCTCTTTGACACCGGCAAAACTGAGAAAGATCACCGGATAAGTGCCCTGCAAATCTATGTATTTCTTACTTTCCCAGATCTTAAGACCACAAAACAGATCCCCTCTGTCCTTATAATCCACAGAAAAGAATTTCTCCAGCATACTCATATTCAAGGTCTTTCCAAACCTTCTCGGCCTAGTGATCAGCGTCACGCCGTCCCCTCTTTCCCACCACTGGCGTATCAGATCGGTCTTGTCAATATAGAAATAGCCTTCCCGTCTGATCGTCTCAAAATCCTGGTTACCGATACCTATCGTCCTTGCCATACTGTCGCGTCATCTCCTGTCTCAATTTTCCACGCCTTCCATCACGTTCATGACTGCCTGTAAATATGGCTCCATCCTTTCAATCGTATACATCCCCATCACCTCTGATCGGTCAATATCTTTGATCATCACAACTGCCAAAGGATCCGTGATCCACTCATCCGCATATTGGTTATTGAAGCTTCAACAAGCCGGTTTCTCTGCTCTGTCAGGCGGAATCATGCCGGATCAAAAGAGGATCCAATGCAGCAGGTGATTCGATATTTATCTCAATAATATCAATCTTAATAATTTAATCTACTAATAATATAAACTTGATATCGCAATATAGTTACATAAGATCCTTGTCAACGCGCCCCTGACTGACAGAAGGCAGGTTACTTAAATTATTCCCTTCGTCTCCGTCGGGAAGGGACTTCAAATATTCACTGTCATTGCGGTGGGCGATGCCGACACCCTTGATCTCACCGTTTTTAGCCATTGCCACGCCATCCTCTTTCGAGACGGTGTTACCGTCTGAAAGCTGATACCCGGTAATGCGGCCGCTGCTTTTGACCAGCCCCACAATATCCCTGGCGTCGCTTTTTACTTCGGGAATCTCATCAAGTGCGCTCATGGCCAGTTCCGGCCCAATCGATCGGTCTTCTTTCATCGTTCTCTCTCCTTTTCTATTTTTTATAGAATAAGGATTTCCGATCCGTTCCGATTTATGCAGGCAGGAATTGACAGTTACTGTCTACTGTCTAATCCCATGCCGCTGCCGAAACTCTCCGATCGTCCTGATTCCTTCCTCAGATACCGGCTTCATCCATTTGCCGGAATACATATGGCACTGCATGATGATATACCGCACAGGCTCATCCACATAGCAGAGCGCAAAAATAAGCAAAAACGGCGCATGGAACACATAGTTGGCCAGATACACACACGGCAGCACCATCAGATACATAAAGGTAATCTCCATGATCGAGCCAAAAGATGCGTCTCCCGCCGACCGGTAAGTATCGTTCTGCGTCCAGTTCCCCATACGGATGAGGGCTGCCACACTGTAGATCAGCAGCATACCCGTACCGATCCCGTAGGATTCGCCGCTAAGTCCCATGGCATGGAGCAGAGGATTGTGAACCACAATAATACCCAGACAGGCCGTTCCGATCAGGGCGCTGCACAGATATACCAGCCGTTTGGCCCGCTGGAAAGCCACCTCGTGGTTTCCTGCCCCCACTTCTTTGCCCACCAGCACCGTAGCCGCATTGGAAAAGCCGCTGAAAAAGGCAATGACAAGTCCTTCCAGTGTCCGGAACACCGCCACGGCCGCGATCGCTTTCTCACTCTGATGCCCGAGTACGATATTGATCATCATATTACCCACGCCGATGAGGATCTCGTTGCACAGAATCGGAAAACATTTCTGCAGATACTGGCCCACAAACGCCCGATCCCACCGAAAATGTCTGGAAAACTCCAGCACATAAGGAATCTTATTCTTCAAGATAAAAAACAGCAGGATGCCCAGATTCACCACGCCTGCAAGCACCGTACCCAACGCCGCCCCGCGCACGCCCATCTTCGGCAGTCCGAACTTACCGAAAATCAGCAGATAGTTAAAGAAACAGTTGGCAAACACCGACGCAATCCCTCCGTAAAGAGGAATCTTAACCTGCTCGATGGAACGCAGGAGGGCGCTCACTGCCATGGCCAGAATCTGCAGAATATAGGCAAAACCAACGATTCTCAGATAGGAAATACCGATCTGCTGGATCTCCGGCTTATCCGTATAGATATTCATGATAAATTCCGGCACACCCAACGCCAGAAAACTGAAGATGACCGCCACCGCCATCATAAAGGAAAGGGTCAGGCCAAAAGAACGGTTAATCCCGTCGTCATTTTTCGCACCCCAATACTGCGCGAAAAACAGCATACCGCCTCCCACAAAGCCCCAATAACCCGCAAACATCAGGCTGGAAAACTGGGCGCACAGCCCTACCGCACCCACCGTCTGCTCTCCCAGGGACGCCAGCATCATCGTATCCACCATACTGCCCGTGGTGGTCAGCAGGTTCTGCAGAGCCACAGGCACCGCTATGATCGCAATATGTCTTAAAAAATAGTGCCAGTCAAATTTCCCGTACATGTTCTGATCGTTCATCTCTCAGCTCGTCCTTTTCTTTCGCTGTCGGCAATGTATCCTCTGCCGCCGGTCATTCCGGTCTGTATTTCATACAATACATTACGGCTATTCTATCACAAAGAAAGAAAAGTACAAGCATAAATCATCACATTTACCGCCATGCCGAAGCATCCCAAATTCCTGTTCGGATAAATTGCCCATCAGAGAATTTATGCAGCCTTTACACAATCAGCAGCAGACCATTCCCCGCACACCGTATCCGCCGCCGCAACAGCACAGATTGCACATCATTTCCAGACAGCAGAGCTTCATACACAGATCCCCGCCGCCAAAAGTCGGATACCCGTAGGAAGCCTGCCTTTGTCTGTACCAGCTGCCGCCGCTCTCCAGCTGCTGTACCAGACTGCGATAACTGATATTATCCGGCTCCAGCGCCGCCGCCCTTCTCGCATGTTCCAGCGCCGCCACGTTGCTGCCAAGCCCGGAGTGAGCCACCGCGCTGTAATAGTACCATCTGGCGTTCCTCTCCCGCTCCGCCATATTGTCCAGCGTCGTGCGCGCCTCCCTGTAATAGCCGTTCCGGATATAGTTGCCTGCCGCCCGCAGATGGGCCTCCTCTTCATAGCCCGTTTCCTGGCTCTGCCCGAAGCCGCCATAGCCAAAGGACCAGAACGGCCCATAGCCAAAGCCACCGTAGCTGCCCTGAGAATCCGTCCCGCCGCTGTAGCCGTGCCCACCATAGCCGGAAGTCTTCTCCTTCATGATCTGCTGATAAGCTGCCTGAATCTCTTTAAACCGTTCCTCCGCCTGATCCCGGTTGGGATTGTTGATATTGGCATCCGGATGATATTTCCGGCTCAATGTTTTGTATGCTTTCTTGATTTCTTCCTCGGAAGCGCCTCTCGCCACTCCCAATATACTGTATGGATCTGTCATCCGTCCTGCTCCTTCTTCCGCCTTTTCTCATGTATGGCTTCGTATCTGCACCAGACACCGGAATACAGCACATTGCGCAGTATCTCCACATTATCCAGTATGGGCAGTATCTCAAAAGCGCTGCAGCACTCCGACATCATCATCGTGAGCATGGTCCTGCACGCTTCCTCGAAGTCCGGCGAACCGTATCTTCCTTTCAGAGGATTGGGCGTTCCGTTCCTGATATCCGTCTCTACATCCTCATAGGCATCCATAAGATAGATAAACTTTCCCAGGAAAAAGCCGAAACGTCTCAGGTGATTCGCCCATTCATCCTCCCGCACCGTCACGATCTCCGCCATCACTTTGCCGAACAGGCCGGCCAGCGTATCCAGCCGGGAGTACCCGGAGTCCTGTGTTCCCGGCCCGGTCTGCGGCTCCTGCTGTTGCTCCGCCTCCTCGAAATCCTGCATCAGACGTTCGATCCTCCGCAGTTTCTCACCGTAGGTTTCCTGCAGCCGCCTGCTTCTGCCCTCCAGAATCCTGCCATAGAGTAACTGGTGCAGTTTCTTCTCATCCTTCCAGTCGTCCCGGCATTTATAACAGGCAAACAGCGCATTCATATCCGCCACATATTCGGTAAAAATATTATTTCTTGTCTCATGCTTTTCCAAAGGGTGCACCATACACCTGCAGGTTCCGGTCCTCGTCTCCGGTTCATACAATCCCGTCAGAAGCATGGCCACAAAGGTCATATCATAGCTTAAGGAAAACTGCCCCGCCGCACCGTATTTGCGTTTCAGGTCACGGCAGATTCCGCAGTAATAGGACTGATAGACATCAAATTCCCTGAACTTCATTTCCGCCTTATTGATCCTGATATACCCGAACATAGCCTGTCAACCCTTTCCGGCACTCAGCTCTTCCTGATAAACTCATGATTGCATTTCCTGCACCGGATCGCAATGCGCCCTTTTCCTCTGGGCACGCGAAGCCTCTGACCGCAATCCGGGCATTTAAAGATCTTATACTCCTTACGCCCGGCGAAATCCCTTTTCCGGTTCTGAAACCATCTTCTGACTTTCATCTCTCTGGCGAGATACCACTGATTCTCCGCCGACCGCTTCGCGATATTGCGGGAAAACATGCGGAAATACACATATCCCATCAACGCCAGCGCCGGCAGATAGAATCTGCTCCCTATCGGAAAAGAAAGAACCATCAACACAAGGGCACACACCATCAATACCTGACTGAGACGATCGCTCCCGTAACGTCCCCACATAAAACGCTGTAATTTCTCTCTCATCTTTTCCTCCAATCCGAAGCGTCACAAACTCTTGGTTGAGTAAATTGCCCATCAAAAAATATATTCAACCTATAATTACACCTTTCTTCGTACTGTATTCCTCATATTTTGTTATGCTGTTTACTATGAAAGTCTTCGACTTTCACAGCATGGATGGCCATGCGGCCCGCCCGACGGCAGGCTGAGCATGATGTAAGTTTACTATACGTATCTTATTCCATTTCCGCCTATAGTACAATTAAATTACTATTAAAAAATATGAAAAAACAGGCAAAGACACTTCCTATTAAGATGAAAAAGCAATAAAGCTGTTGCCGCCTCGGCCACCTCTCGGAAAATTGCCGGGTTCAACAACAGCCTCATTGAAAGAATCTGCACTAAAAAGGGTGCCTCGCACACTATGCAAGAAATGTGACCATACCAGCGCCTTCCTCTGCCGCTTCTTCAAAATATTTCTTTAAGACAACAAAGTTCTCCCAGACATAAGTAAGAAAGTCTCCTTCGTCCTCACCATCCATTACCGGATATACCTCGTTGGCGACCAGATCTTTCATATTAAATCCGTCCCGGAAAGCGGCTTCGTCCCATGTCTTAAGAGCCTCTGCGATCTGCGCTACGATTTCTTTGGAGAGCAGCCTCGCCGGCCCATATCCCAAGTCTTCCTCGCTGACCGGCTCCCCGCCAAGCACCATCTGCCCCAGAACATTGTCCTCCGGTATATCCCATACGCGCCCCGTCAGCACAAAGTGGATCGCATGCCACGCCTTATCGACACACATAAGATCCTTCTCCACATCTTCCTCAAAAAGAATCTCCTCAGCGCTTCCCTTCTGCAGCCTTTTTACAAAAAAATCATTCGCCTTGTAATAATATCCGATCATACTCATAATTCCGTCATCTCCTGTCATGTTGCCGTTCTTTGTTTCGTTTGGTTTTGTTTTGTCCGACTTTGTTTCATTTGACTTTGTTCTGCCCGATTTGCTTTTGCTTACTTGATTTATTTTCTTTACTTCGCTTTCCCTTATTTTGCTTTCTTTCGTTTTCCTTCTGTTCGTTTCTTTTGCTTTGTTCCCGTTCTTTTCCGTCTTAATTTCACTCAACTATGCAGGGTATGCACAACCTGCTTTCTCTCTTCTTGCCAGCTCCAGACAACCCATAATTCCCTGATCGTCGTGCAGGCTTGCAGGCACGATATAGTGCTCCATATCCGCCATCTCTTCCGTCTGGATATAGCCGCCCAGCATCTGGGTCACTTTTTCCCGGATCAATGGGAAAAGCTGTTCCTGATGCATCACGCCGCCGCCTAAAATAATCATCTCCGGTGAGAGCGTCAGAATATATCCTACCAGCGCCTGCGCGATGTAGTCCGCCTCCAGATCCCACACCTCCGGCCGGTCTTTCAGCTCCACCGCCTTCTGTCCCCAGCGCGCTTCAATGGCCGGGCCCGCCGCAAGGCCTTCCAGACAGGTTTTATGATAAGGACACTTGCCTTCGTATGCGTCATCGCTCTTCTTCCGGATCAGCACATGCCCTGCCTCCGGATGCAGCATACCATGCAGCAGCTTTCCGTCTATGTATATGCCGCCGCCAACGCCGGTTCCGATAGTCAGGTAGATCACGCATTTCTTTCCTTTGGCCTGCCCGAAGGTCACTTCCCCCAGCACAGACCCGTTCACGTCCGTGTCAAAACCCACCGGACAGCCAAGCGCCTCCCGAAAAGCACCGACAATATCATAATTCCGCCATGCCAGTTTCGGCGTAGTGGTGATATGCCCGTACTCCGGCGATTGCCGGTCCAATTCCAACGGCCCGAAACACCCGATCCCCAAAGCATCCACCTGCTTATCCTTAAAATAAGCGATCAACTTCGGCATGGTAATCTCCGGCGTTTCTGTGGGAATGGAGATCTGCTCGAAGATTTCCCCCGTTTCGTTTCCTACGGCGCATACCATTTTGGTGCCGCCCGCTTCCAATGCTCCCAGTCTCATGAATCCCTCTTTTCTGCGCTGCTGTATGCGCGTTTTATTTTTTCTCTGACAAGTTTTTTAACATAATGATTTTCCGGTGCAGTATTCTTTATTTCTTCCTCTATGCTACCATATTCTCAGTCTGCTTCCCATATAATTTTTACAGATCCCGCTTTATTTTTCTTTAAGAAATGCTTTAGATTTCCATAATTGATATTATGTTATATATGTTGTATAACAATTATAAACAGCAAACAAGTTATCAGATACGCATCGGAACGTGAAATTCGGTCATACTGATAACAGGTAACTGTTAACAGACCAGATATTCTGGCTGTCACAGCATCATTTACAAACAAATAAACCGGCAGCATGCGGCACACCGCCAGAGCGCAGGCCGCATAGTATAAGAAAAGAGGAGTGACTTTTATGTTAAGACCAGCATTATTCAACAATCGTACCTATAAACCCATGTTTTTTGATGATTCCTTCGATCAGATGTTTGACAACGCCTTCAAGAACTTCTGGGGCAACAACGAACTGGCAACCTTCGACGCCTTCAAGACGGACGTGATCGACCAGGGCGACAGCTACCTGCTGCAGGCAGAACTGCCCGGCTTCGACAAATCCGATATCAACATTGACTTGAAGGACAGCCTGCTCACCATCTCCGCTTCCCACAAGGAAGAAAAGAACGAAGAGGACAAGAACAAATATATCCGCCGGGAGCGTTATTACAGCTCATATTCCAGAAGTTTCCGCGTGAACGACGTGGAGCCCGGCGATATCGACGCTTCCTACAACAACGGTATTCTGGAAGTGAAGTTCCCGAAGAAGGAGATTGCCGCGAAAGAAGAAGTGAAGAAGATTGAAGTGAAGTAGTCTTTGATTCCCCGTTTATCCATTATTTTATAAAATCCCTGCTCCTTTTCGGAGCAGGGATTTTTACTGTTCAATCGATTGTAAATTTGAGTTTAATTGGGATTATGGTACTCTATACTGCTTTCTGCACTTCTTTTCCATCATTTTATCCAATCTGATCCAATCATCTGACCGTACTATAGAGGGTATTCGCCAGTTCCACAAACTCTTTCCTATACGCATCCGTCAGCTCCAGAGACCGCAGCGTCTTATCGACATGATACAGCGACGCATTCTCCGGATATCTGCTGTGGGATACCAGCAGACCAAACTCCGCTACCGCCGCCGCGAAGACAAAATCCTCATCCGGTGTGGATGTATAACTCTCATATCCCACCGGATATTCCAGAATCGAACTGCATTTCTCCGCCGGACGCTTGTAGCGGATGCTGAGTGTCAGCCATTCTTTCATCGAAGCAGACGGATACTGCCCGGCGGCAGTCCTGTCGGCCGCCAACGCTTCTTTATATTCCCTGCCATACTTCAGATCTTCTATCCCTTTCTCCAATTTGGCGTGATTGCCGGCACCCTTCCTGATGATCTCATAAAGCACCGTCACGCTGTGCCCTGCCCCAATTTCCCCCGCATCCTTTGTGTCGTCGTGGAAGTCCTCCGATGCCAGAGCGCGGTTCTCATACCCCAACAGACGATAGCTTTCTACCACGGCCGGGTTAAACTCCACCTGAAATTTCACATCCTTGCATACGGTAAGCAGCGTTGCGGCCATCTCTTCTACCAGCACCTTCCGCGCCTCCTGCAGATTATCTATGTAGGCATAATTACCGTTACCTTTATCGGCCAGGATCTCCATTTTATTGTCCTTGATATTTCCCGTACCGAATCCGAGCACAGACAGGAAAATACCGGATTCCTTTTTGGCCGTGATCAGATCTTCCAGCTCCTTCTCGCTGGTCATCCCGATATTCAGGTCGCCGTCCGTAGCCAGGATAATACGATTATTGCCGCCCTGTATAAAATGCTGCTCCGCCAGCGCATACGCCGTCTCTATCCCCTTGCTCCCGTAAGTGCCGCCGTTCGCCGTAAGAGCGTTCAGCGTCGTCACAATCTTCTCCGTCTCACTGCCCCGCACCCCGTCCAGCACTGTCCGGGTGTCCTCGGCATAGGTCACGACAGAAATCCTGTCCCTGCCTGTCAGATGCTCCGCCAGAAGTCCGAAGGCCTCCTGCAAAAGCGGCAGCTTATCATAAGAGTCCATGGACCCCGACACATCCAGCAAAAATACCAGATTAGAAGGCGGCGCCTGTGCATAATCAATCTCCTGCGTCTTTAACCCGATCATCAGAAGATCCGCATTCTCATTCCAGGGGCATCTGCCAATCTGCGTCGTCACACCAAACGGCTCTTCCTTCGACGGACCCTTATGATCGTAGTCAAAATAATTGAGCAGCTCTTCGATACGCACCGCGCCTTCCGGAATGCCTTCCAGTGTATAGCCTTCCCGGATCAGCCGCCGCAGATTACTGTAGGAAGCCGTGTCTACATCCGCTGCAAACGTAGACAACGGTTCTGCCATGACGGAGACAAAGCCCGTCTCCTCCCATTGACTGTATTCCTCCGCAGAATACTGCCCCGGCTCCCACTCATAAGAATAACAGGATTCCAGATAGCCGCCCGTCATCGCTCTTTTCTCTTTCATGTCGGCAGAGAACCCGCCTCCATCGGCCGCGGAGAATTCTGATTTCTCTGCAGTATCCTCCTGCTCCGCTGACCGGGCATTTTCCGTTGCAGACGGTTCCTCTTGCGGCGAACCGGACAGACCGCCGCTTATTCCGCCATCTTCCTGCCCCGCCTCATACTTTGCCGCGTCTCTTCCAGCGGCATCCGGATTCCCTGACTCCCCTGCTGCCTCTCCGGTATTGCCGGAATCATCTGGCGTGTCCGTTGCTTCTCCGGTAACGTCTACACCACTCGGCGTATCCGTTGTATCTCCGATCATGTCCAAATCACCCGGCGTGGATGTTGTCTCACCGCCGCTGCCGCAGCCGGCCAGCAGGATCACTCCTGTCAGACAGACCGCCGCCACTCCTGCCCCATACTTTTTCTTCCGCACAACTTTTTTTCTCATAAATTTTCCTCCTCCGAAAAGTCCCGATACTTCAACAAAGTTATTGTTCCTATCTGTAATACCTTTCAGGGAAGGAAAAGGTTGCACCATTATCCTTTAACTGCACCGCTTGTCATACCGCTTACAATATACTTCTGCATAAAAATAAATATTAATGCCACCGGGATAATGGTCACTACTGCAAAAGCTGTCAGGTAGCTCCATTTTGTTCCATACTGACCCATAAAGTTAAAAATTCCAGCCGTAATCGGACGTTTTTCCTGATCCAGAATAAATGTCATTCCGTAGGCCAGATCCCCCCATGCATAAAGAAAAGAAAAGATTGCACAGACCATAACACCCGGTTTTGCAATCGGGATCAGTATTCTGATAAATGCGGTAAACTTATTACATCCATCCAGATAAGCAGCCTCCTCCAAATCTTTTGGTATTGATGAAAAATAATTCTTCAATATCAGTACCGAGAAAGGGATTCCTATTGTTGCATCCGCCAGTACAGCCGCGATCCATGTATTATATACATACATATTTTTAAACATGATAAACATGGGTGTTAAAAGTACTGATACCGGAAGCATCTGTGTGACCAAAAATGACAGCAGCATGACTTTTCTGCCCTTAAAGTGATACTTTGCGATCCCATAAGAAGCCGGCACCGCCAGCAAAACCGCAATTACAGTTGCGCCGATGGATATCAGAAAACTGTTCGCAAAGGAACGAAACATGTTAAAATCTCCGGTTTCCACCTGCGCCGCATAAGATTTTGAATTGAGAATATGCGGATAGAACGTCGGCGGATTCTGGAATATCTCCTGTTCTGTTTTCAATGAGGTAATAAGCGCCCAGTAAAGCGGAAACAGAAGGACGCACAGAATCACTACCGAAGCCGCACTAAACAAAATATTCTTTTTTCTTGTTAATCTCTTTTCCCCATCCATCATTCTTCCTCCCCGCCTGTTGTAACTTTAATATAGAAAATGCCAACCACCAGCAATATTAGCAGCAGTACATTGGCAACAGCAGAACCCTTACTGTACTTAAACATTTCAAATGACAGCTTATAAGAGTACGTTGACAACATATGCGTTGAATTGACCGGGCCGCCGCTTGTCATAACATATACAAGATCATATACTTTAAAAGTATAAATGAAGCCAAGAATCAACACTGATTCAATCGTTGGCTTTAATAACGGAAGCGTAATGTTAAAGAACGTCTGTACCTTATTGGCCTCATCAATAGACGCGCTCTCGTACAGCTCTTTTGGAATTGTTGTGAGACCGGTTGAGATCAGTATCATATTAAACGGTATCCCAATCCACACGTTTGCACAGATCAGGGCAAACATAGCCGTTCCCGGAGTAGTCAGCCATTCAATATTTTTATTGATTAAATGAAGGCTTCTCAAAATATAATTAATAACACCAATGTCAGTTGCAAACAAAAGTTTAAACATTAACGCAGTAACCGTAACCGGTATCATCCATGGCGCCAGCAAAATTCCTCTGATCGGCTTTGCTAATGCAAACCTCTGATTAAAGAAAAGTGCAAGGATAAATCCAATCATAAACTGAAAAACCAGACATAAGATCGTATAGCGAAGAGTATTGGATAATGAAGTCCTGAAAATACTGTCATGAAAAAGCGCTGAGTAATTATCGAACATGATAAAACTTTTTGTTCCGCGAACAAGATTACCTGCACTCACATCCTGAAAACTTAAAATAATATTACGTATAATCGGATAACCGACAAAGACCAGCATATATAGAAACGCCGGGAAAACAAACAATATTCCTACGTTCTCATATCGGAACATCCTCTTAATTTTCTTCATGAAAACACCTCCCTCTAAGGTATAAAAACAGCTGCCACACAGAATATATCGTGTAACCCTCTGCGTGGCAGCTATCCTGCATTTTTATTTTACGATACCGTCAATTGTTGCCTGAGCCTCTGCTGCCGCATCTTCTGGTGTTGCCGTTCCCGTAATCACCTGATTGAATGCCAGTGAAATTGCATCAGATACGCTCGGCCATTCAGCCAGCGGGCCTCTCGGCATTGCGTAATTCAGTTCTTCAACAAACGGCTGGTAAGGAGAATCTGCTGCAAACTGATTTGCTGCAATTGTCTTGTCTGCAGAAATATACCCGAATTTATCCATCATGAATTTTACCTGCTCTTCAGATGTCGCATAAGTCAGGAAATCCAAGGCTCCTTCTACGTTTCCGCCGCTGATCACTGCGTAGTTTTCTCCTCCGAGTACAGAAGAATATTCAGAATCCTTAGGAATCAATGTTACTTTCCAGTTCAGATCCGGAGCCTCTGACTGCATGGTCGGAATCTGCCATGGTCCATTCTCCATCATTGCCACATTCCCCGCGATAAACTGGTTCATAACATCGCCCTGCGTCCAGTTGATACATTCCTTGCTCATAACTCCTTCATTGATCAGACTCTGAATGAACGACAAAGCCCGGATGCCATTTTCATTATTAATATCATAAGAAGTGGCTCCTGTTGACCAAAGCCATGGAACAAAGTTGAATGTTCCTTCTTCATTCTGTACACTGCAAAGCGCAAGTCCCGTAACACTGTCAGTTGTCAGTGCTTTTGCCGTAGTCATTAATTCATCCCATGTGGTGGGAACTTCACAGCCTGCTGCACTCAGCATATCCTCATTATAGTACAGTGCCAGACAATTTACCCCAAACGGTACGCCATACAGCTTATCATCTACTGTACAGGAGTTTACGGTTCCTTCATAATAATTTCCAACATCGAATTTTCCGGTTATATCCTCAAAGATGCCCATTTCCACATAAGATGCATGATCCGGCGAATCCAGGATGGCAATATCCGGCAGTTCATCTGCTGATGCGCCAATGGATAATTGCTTCTTAAAATCTGCAAACGGTACATACTTAGCCGAAACTTCATAGTTGCTCTGTGACGAATTATATTCCTGGATGACCTGATCCAATGCAACCTGATGGCCTTCTGTCTCCCAATAATACCAGATCGTTACTGCCTCTGCTTCACCGGCAGGCTCTGCTTCCGATGCAGTCTCCTCAGCTGCTCCTTCATCAACTGCTGTTTCTTCACCTGCTGCTCCTTCGTCAACTGATGCTGCGGACTCTTCGGTATTTCCTGAGGTTCCACATCCTGTGATCAAACCTGCAGTCATTGTTAAAACTGCAAATAATGCGATTAATTTTTTCCTTTTCATTACTTTCCTCCTTCAAACCATTTATATGTTTATGTTCCTCTTGATGCATCCATCATACTGCTTTCTATTCCTTTCCAAAACGGTAAAAAAGTGAAAAAGGATAAATAATCTAAGCTGATCACATAAATCTGCCATGTCTGTTCAGCGATTAGATTTTCTGTACTCTGCAGGCGACATACCGACACATTCTTTAAATACTCTTGCAAAATACTTCGCATCGGCATATCCCACTTTTTCCGATATTTCATATTGCTTCAACTGTGTTCCTATCAGCATCTCTTTTGCTTTTGCCAGACGGTAACTGCGAATATAAGTACTGAAATTTTCACCTAATTCCTTATGGAATTGAGTGCCAAGATACTCCTGTGTCAGATTTAACCTGTCGGCAATTTCATTTAATGTAATTCCATCCGCATAAAACTCATGGATCATACTCTGTGCCTTTTTAACGGCAAGGCTTACTGCACCTGTTTCATGATCAGAGACATTCATACGGCAGAGTATTTCTTCAAAAGTCCTTTCCAGCTCATTTTCTGTCTTTGCATTCATGACAGAATCCAAAAGTCTTTTTTGATCAATGTCTTTATGGTCAATGCAGCCAACCTCTTTTGCAATATTTAAAACAGACCACTCAAAACGTACATAAGATTCTTTTATCTCTTTCGGTGAATAAACATGTCCGTTGAGGAAATAACTGTGGAACTTCCTGTAAATCTCCCTCACTTTTTCATATTCTCCCATGCAGATTGCCGCCTTGATCTGCGTTTCCAGTTCCACCGGATAAATACAGACTTCTGACTGAATATCCGCTATATGAGGATATGATATTAAAACATCCGCCCCTAAAATAATATTCCAATCCATATAGGGAAGAAGCTTCTGATATCCATCCCTGACCTCACACACTCCGGATACTTCCAGCATGCCATAGCTGACTTTCTGCTTCCGCTGTCCCCTGCTTTGAAATAGAATCTGATTTTGATACCATCGTTCTATATCCTGTCTGGACGAATAGTCATAGACCAATGCCAGAATTGCTTTATCATATTCCATGTCTGCCAGACAGTACTTTACTTCTTTCTGCCTTAATATCTGACACAGTTCATTCCGTTTTCTTTCCCTCTCTGCCTCATAACTATCTCCCAGATAGACAAGCAATTCGATCAGCGGAGTATCTTTTGCAATTCCATATTTCTTATCCAGAAAACTTTCCACTTCCTTGTCCAATGAGGAAGTTCCATATAAAACGCCGGATATTACATTTTCCAGGCTTCCCATTGTATCCGGCGTCCTTTTTTGTTCCTGCTCATACAGATTCTGTACCTTCCGAATTGTCTGGACAAATTCCTGAATAACCACAGGTTTGATGATATAATCATTTACCCCCAGTTTGACAGCCTGCTGGGCGTAGGAAAATTCCGAGTAAGCGGTCAAAACAATTATCTTCGGGAAGATCCCTGATTCCTGCGCTTTGGCGATCATTTCCAGTCCATCCATGATCGGCATTTTGATGTCAGTAATGATCAGATCCGGATGCTCTCTTTCGATACAAAGAAGTCCTTCCTGTCCATTGCCGGCAGTACCCGTGATCACAATTTCAGGAAACATCTTTTCCATCAATTTACAAAGCCCCTCTCTGATCAATATCTCATCCTCAATTACTACTGCCTTCATGAATGCTCTCTCCTCCTGCTATCGGAATCCAAATCCGTACCGCCATTCCCTTTCTCTGTTCACTCTCTATTACAACCTTTACAGTTTCCCCGTAATACATATGTAATCTTGTGACCGCATTTTCCATGCCGATATGGTTTTTATCATCCGTTTTCTTAAATATTCCTTCATTCATCTCCTGCACTTTTTCAGGAGAAATTCCACAGCCATTATCCTCTATTTCTATTTTGATGAAATCAGCCTCCCTCTTCATACACATCTGTAAACGATGCGCCCTGTCCACCCCCTCAAAACCATGCAGAATGGCATTCTCAATGAATGGCTGTAAAAGCAGCTTGTGCACTGATAAATCCATAAGTTCCGGTTCCACATTTATATAACATTCAAAAGAATTTTTTAATTTAGTCTGCTGCAGAAAAATATACTGCTTTAACCAATCGATTTCATCTCTTATTTTTACAATTCCATTACTGTCCGATATCCCATATCTCAATATCCGGGCAAGCGTTGCAATCATATTGCTGATCTCATATTCGTCCTTATCAATGGCAATCCAGTTAATCGTATCCAATGTATTATAAAGAAAATGCGGATTGATCTGTGCTTCCAACGCTGTAATTTCCGCGTTCTTCTGCTTCTCGATCGACTGCTTTAGTTTATCCATCATTGAATTAAATTCTTCTGCGATAATCTCTATCTCCGTAGGCCTTGCCTCATCCTGTACCACGTGAACCGTTAAGTCGCCCTTTCCTGCCTTCCTCATTGTTTCCACTACTCTTTTTATCGAATCTGTCATTCGTGTCACTTGACTGACCATAATGAGCAAAACTGCCAGCAGAGAAAGAAATATGATGAACCCCAGTATCTTTTGCTGTACACGAAGCCCACGGACAAGCTCATCCTGATCTGTTGCACGAATGATTTCCCAGCCCGTTTTTTCATCATGCACCGAATAAATAGCTAATTCCCTGTTTTTCAAAAGTTCTGTCTCCCTTGCAATCTGTTGATAGACAGCTGTTTTTTCTTCTTCATTCATGCATTCAGCCGCAATATCCTTGCCGACCAGGCTTGAATTTAAACAGGATACCAAATATCCGCTGTTGTCCACAATAAAATTCAATCCATTTTCCGTAGGAGGCCCGCAGACTTCTTCCAGAAGTTTTACATCAATGCTTACGATAACAATCCCACATTTTTTCTGTACATCCCGGTAATCAATGATGCGATGTCCCATGTGAAACAAATAGCAGGAATTACTTCCGAAAATCACTTTTTCTCCAGTAGGAAAAAGATGCGTTTTATTATCACCACTGATTTCTTCATATAATTCCGTCTGAGATAAAGCAATGCTGTCCAACCAGGATGTCTGTGTAGTGGATGCCGTCAACTGATCATAGAATACAAGCTCTCTGCTTTCAGTAATGATAGAGATTGATTTTACATAATCTTTTGTATAGAATAACCCCCTCAATGTTTTTCTGAGCAGTTTCCTGTTATTGGCGACATCTTCACCATCATTGATCTTGTCAACCAGTTCTACGATATAATCATCCGTGTAAACCTGAAACAAAATATCTTCATAAGAATCCAGCCACACATCAAGGCTCACCTTGGTCTGCTCAAGGTTTGCCCTGGTCATGCTCTCAATATTCTGACGTACAAGTTTTGACGAATTGTAAAAATATATAATATTGACAAGTAAAATCGGGATGATCGAAGTAATCACAAATGCAGTTATTAATTTAATTTTGATACTTTTTCTGTCCAGATTCATTTTCATGATAAATCCTCCCCATATATTATAACTGTCTGTTGCAATCAGAAAATAATAAAAATATGAAAAAGGATGAAAAATCTAAGAAATCTATTCATTTCCCGCTTTGTGTCGTGTATTTTGTCAGATTTTTTTGATACAATTTTCATAAGGAGGCGAAAGAAATGGAGGTAAAGGTTGAATAAATTCTCTGATGAGCAATTTATTCAACCAAGAATTTGTGTCGAAGTGTCACAAATTCTATTGATCGCAGAGCAGAATCTGAAATTCTGCTCGCGTCCTCAGCGCAAAGCGCTTCGGAATGGAGTAAAAGATGAATCAGGAGAAAATCGGCGGGTTCTTAAAAGAACTCCGCAAGCAAAAAGGACTTACCCAGCAACAAGTCGCAGAAAAATTCAACGTATCAAACAGAACAATATCCCGTTGGGAAAATGGCAATAATATGCCGGATCTGGATATTTTGATTGAAATATCCGATTATTACGAGGTTGATCTGCGTGAAATCCTGAATGGAGAAAGGAAAAGTGACAATATGGATAAAGAGATAAAAGAAACTGTATTACAGGCCGTAGATTATACAAATGCAGAGACAGAGCGGTATAACAAACGTCTACGCATATGTAATGGAATCGCATTATTTCTGGTATTATCTTATACCCTCATCAAAGACACGAGTCTCTATGACAATCCGGCCGTTATGACAGCACTGGATTTTATGCAGGGACTTGCAGTTGGATTGCTCTTGGTCTGCCTGCTCTACGCAACCCGCTATGGCGCAAAGATCAGAGCCTTCAAGCATCGACTGATGAAGAAACAGGGAAGTTAGCGGCTTCCCTGTCTCCGACAATTTTCACTGCCGCAGCAACTCACTTTCCGCTGCTTCCTCTACCGGAGTTCCGTCCTTATACCCAATCAATACATAGTCCTGATCCTCATATAAGGCTTTCCACCTGGCCCGGTAGGTTTTCTCATTCACGGCAACACCGTCAATTTCATACAGATTGGCGTCTATGCCGTTTTTACGATACGGCGTAGAATGCATGTTACAGATCAGAACAGCCTGCCCTTCTTTTATTTCAAAAAAATCATTGTCAGACTCACCATGTCCCATGTAATGACTGAAAATCAAACCGGCTCTTTCTACATACTGCATCAATCCAAAAGAACCAAATGCTCCCAGCTCTGCCACCTGATCCTGATAATAAGTAAAAACTTTTACCCCTCTGGCATGACAGTCGTCCTCCATCAACAGCAGCTCCGGGATGTCGTCACCATCAACAAAAGCCAGCGAAAACCGTGCCCCCTGTCCTTTGCCGTCTTTGCTGTTCTGCACATATTCCGTCAAAAACTCCAGATATGCCCGGGCATAAGGAGCTTGCTGCATATCTTCTTGTTTGCTTTGTTTCCTTGCTTCCGCCATATCTGCAGACGAGGCCATCTCCTCCTCTCTTTCCAGATCTTCGAGCAGCTCTCCTTTCCTCAAACTCCCGCCATCTGTGTTCCCCGGCCGACCCGACGCCGAACTCTCATCACCCGTACTTCCCGCTATGCCTCCTGCCAAACCAGCTTCATCCGCACTTTCCGACACGCCTCCTGCCAAACCAGCTTCATCCGCACTTCCTGATATGCCTCCTGCCAGGCCCACGTCGCCCGCACTTCCCGACATACCTTCCATCGAACCCTCTTCCCCTGCGCTTTCCGACATATCTTCCGCCGAGGCCGCATAATCCGCGCCTCCCCGCCTGTCTGCAAGAAGATAGGAGAATTGCACTACAGACACGCGCATAACAAGCAGAAACACTGCCGCCGCCGTCATCGGAAGAACCCACCTGGGCACTCTTCTATAGTACTTCTTCCACTTGGATTCCGTCTTTTTTCCGTCAGACTCTGCGCCATCCATACCAGCGCCACTTAAATCTGCCGGCGTAATCTGAATCTCCTTGCGCAGTCTTTCTTCCTCTTCTGCGACTGCCTGCTTTGTCTTCAGGATCAGATCCACCGGTGCATGAATCTGGGATGTCTCTTCTCTATATACATTTTTATTTTGTTTCTTTTCCTGATCCGTCATCAATATGGCTTCACCTTCTCTATGATTTTCACGTTTCCGCCCGACAGGGCAAACGCTTTATGGCACAGCTGCTTCTGCCTTTTCACCCGCTGCTTTTTCACTTTTTCATCCGCTGTTTTCCCACTCTTCTCCCAGCAGATCCCGCAGCATCTGTCTTGCCCGGTGCAGCTGAGACTTCACGGTGCTTTCTTTCTGTTCCGTCAACTGCGCAATCTCTGCCACCGACAGCTCTTCATAATAGAATAAATGGACCACCAGACCGTATTTCTGCGGCAGTTTCTGCACCGCCGCCCGCACGGGATGTTCTTCCGGCAGTTCAAAAATCTCATTCTCATCCGCTATACGCTCCGGCTCCTCCATATAATCCACATTTCGGTTCCAGTACTGTTCATAGTACTTCTTCGCACAGTTGATCGTCACCCGGATCAGCCACGCTTTCACATGCTCCCACGATTCCAGATCCTGTACATGGCGCACAAGTCTGATAAACACTTCCTGAAACAGATCGTCCGCATCTGTTGTATTCTTCATCTGCGACAAAGCCAGCCGATAGACCATATCCGCATATCGGTCAATCGCTGCCTGCGTCGTTATCCGCTCCCCTTTTGCCATAGAAATCCCCCGTCAAAGTCAATTACCCCGCATCCTGCCCGCGGGAATAATACTGGCCGACTCTTATTATACACGATAATACATTTACCGGCCAGCACAGACTCTGTCTTATATACCCGCAAGGAGCCTGTAAGGTTGCAATTCACCCCGCAAAATCCACAAAAGTAATCACCTGCTCTTCCTCAATCTGTTTTCCCCGCGGCTCATAGGCCCACACCATCTTGATCTGTCCGCGGATCTCATCAAAAGTCCATCTCTTCTGGCTTCTCGCCACACAATTAGAATCATTCACCATAAAACCGTCCTGATCATACCCATAGATCACAATAAAATGTCCTGCTGCCGTAAAGTCTCCCGCACTCATGGCGCAGATCAGCACACGCCCTTTGGACAGGGCGTTCCGAAAGGCGTACTCGGACATCTCCGGTTCGATCACCCTCACCCCATACAGACCCGGCATATCCTGCATCAGTGCCCACGCCGTTCCGGTTCCTTCCACATAGTAGCCATTCTCCATGGCGTAATCGGCAACCCGGTCCGGTGTCAGCGTCTCATCCCCTGTCAGATAATACAGCACCATCGACATACAAGTCGGGCCGCATCCCGACAGGCCGATATTACTGTCAACGCCATAGGAAGCATAGCCCCACCGCGGATCCCACTGGAGAAAAAGCGGAAAGTCCTGCCTCTTTTCCTCCTCCGTCAGTCCGCCTGCCGCCACCTTATCCTTCTCCAAATATCCCGCCGCAAAATCCGCCATTTCAGGATTATTGGCCAATGCCGTCAGCATATTTTCCGGATAAAGGGAACTGTTTTGGCTAATCTGCGCGATCACCGGATTCGACCGGCCCAGTTCTTCCAGCCTGCGTACCGCTTCCTCCCGCGTCCGCTTTATCGGCCTCTCCACATGCACTGACTTTATGCTGCTGATAAAATCCGCAATCTGCTGACCGCCGATCCACTGCTCTCCTAATACCTCCGCGGCATCGGAGCCGTTCCAGTCCTCAGCCGCTTTCTGCTGCAAGGCTTCTATCTGTTTCAAAGTCGTCTGCACTTCTGTCAGATAAATGCCCAGTTCCCGGATCCGCATTCCATACAAAGCAAGAATCATTCCCAGAATCACAAGAAACACATTCCTCTGTAATTTTTTCAATTGTTTTCTTCTCCTGTATTCCATCTGCTGTTCCGTTCTTCTGCTGTTCTGCGCGTAATTTCTCATTCAAATTTCTCCTGACGTTATTTTCTACCTGTCTGATCTATCTATAAAGGAATCCTCCCTGCAGATTTCCCATATAATAAAACACCCTGACAGGCTGACTATTTTCATCCTATCAGAGTGTTTCGTCCTACTTTCGTTAAAGTTGTGTCAAAAATGTAAAAAACGAGTCTGGCTCCTGTACAATTAATCGGCATTCATCGAATTGTCCTCGTACACCATCAGCCGATATTCTATGACGATCTGGCTGGAATATTCTTTGCTCCCGCCGCTTTCCATGATCCCATCCATAGCGCTCACCACGACATCATAATTCCGCATCTGCGCATACAGCGGGCTTTCCTTCACTGCCATGCTCATCCATCTGCCGTTGTCGCTTATCTCCACATATTGTTCGACCGGAGCCTCTATACCCGCCAGCCTGATAAACTGCTCCAGTTTTTTAAACGACTTGTCACCGTTTACATATTCTGTATCATACAGCGTTATTTTCGCATCCCACACCCTGCCCGTCATCGCGTTAACAGAAAGTGACGCATATAGATCTGCACCGGAAAACCGAACCGACCAGAAGCTGTAATAAGGCTCTATCGGTACAGGCAGTCCCTCTTTTACCGTTTTCGTCCCCAGCGAGGCTCTGTGAAGCAGCGTTTCGGAATGCGCCCGGTTTCCGTCCCAATATCCCATCTCCACAAGCCAGTTTTCGCCGGAAGCAAATGCCTGTTCCATGGTGATCTGTCCTCTGACCGGATCATGCAGCAGCTCCGTCTCACAATTCTTCCTGTATGTTACCACCTGTTCTATCTGCTCTTCTGTCAGTATACGGTCTTTCTCCTCGTCCCTGTCTCCGGCCTCTTCCTCCTGTTTTGCATACTCCTCCTCCGTCTCTGCCGACTGCCATGCCGGCATAGGCGACTCCACCGCCACGCTGCCGCCCTCCTGTAACCGCCGGCTCTCCCGCATCTGCAGGACGAGATCCATCCCCGCCATACTTCCGAATACAAAAGCGGCCGCAAACAACAGGCAAAACACGGTATACTTAGACATTCTGCTCATCCCGTCCTCCTTCCGTCAGCCCGAAAGCGATGCGAACCGTAGTACCGGATCTGCCGTCACTCTCCACCCGCAGCGCTGCTGCGTGAAGCTGTGCGATCTTAGCCACCAGTGCCATGCCAAGCCCTGCCCCATGCTGCTTTCTCGACCGGGACTTATCCACCATATAGAAGGCCTCCGTGATCCGGCCCAGCTCCGCCGGCGGAATCCCTTTCCCATTATCCTTAAAACTGATCTGATAGCCGGTCTGCTGCTTCTCCCCGGTGATCCAGATATCACTGCACTCTGCCTTGACAGCATTATCGATGATATTGAGCACCATCGTCTTGAAAAGATCGAACTCCACCGCGATCTCACCTTCCTCAATGTCTGTATGCAGCTGCACGCCATGCTTTTCACACACCGGTCTCATGCCCGGCAGCATGTTTTCAAACAGCCCCCCCGTCTCTTGATTTTCCAGCATAAAGTCCTGCTTATCCATCACAAACAGATCCATCAGCTTCAGCGAAAGCGCTTCTAAGCGCATCCCCTCATGCAGAATATAGCCGGCCGCTTCTTTCACCTGCTTCCTGGACAGTTCCCGCTGGTACAGCATATCCGCGTAGCCGATCACGGATGTCAGCGGCGTCTTCAACTCATGGGCAAAATTAGCCGTGAAATCTTCCTTGGCCCTGGCTGCCGCCGACAACTGTGACATCTTTTCCTCGATCTTCTCCGCCATCTGGTTGAAATCCGCAGCCAGCTGGCCGATCTCGTCCTTCGTGCCCACATCTATCCGCTCGGCATACTTCCCCCTGGCAATCCTCCTGGCCCCCTTACTGACCTTCTTGATAGAACCGGTGAGCAGATTGGTCAGCAGGAAGATCAAGGGAAATCCGATGCACACGATAATCAGATAGATCCGCTGAAAATAGGCCGTCATATTTCGCTGCGTCTCCACCACGGAACTGATATCCGTCTGCGTCACCAGATAAGCCTCCCCTTCCCCTTGCCGCACATGGTCGTACACGAAAATACAACTGTTCCTATCCTTTTGATAGATCCGAAAGGCCAACTGTCCTTCTTTCCTTTCCTGAAAATCCAAATACGCCGGCTTGATCGACAAATCGGAATAAATGCAGTTTTTCTCCTGATCATACAACGCGACCGGCGTCGTGAAAGAACCCAGACTCCCCGGACTTTCTTTCTGCACCTGCAGAAGATCCGGTTCGGAATAGAGAACGGACTGTAGAATATACTTGTTATATTGAAACTGCTGCAGCGCGTACTTCTTCTCCTGCTCGATGGCATTTTCATAAGCATAGTCGATCAGCAGCACGCCTGCCGCCTGAAAAGCGATCCCGAAGATCACTACAAAACAGAGGAATATCTTGTGAAAAAGCTTCATGTGGCATCCTCCAGACGATAACCCACCCGGAATACCGTCCGTATATAATTCTCCCAGCCAAGTTTCTTACGCAGCCGTTGGATATGGGAATCCAGCGTACGGGTATCCCCCATAAAAGCCTCACCCCAGACCTTCTCGTAGATCCGCTCCCGATACAGTGCCACATTCTTGTTCTGTATCAGTTCCACCAGAAGGTCAAACTCCTTCACTGTCAATTCCACCGGCACATTCGCTTTCGTCACAGTCCGGGAGATCACGTCAATTTCCACATCCGCAAAGGCCAGCTTCTGCTTCGCCTTCCCGTATCTTCGCAGTACCGCCTCCACTCGGGCAATCAATTCTCCTATCTGAAAAGGTTTGACGATATAATCGTCCGCTCCCAGCTTAAGTCCCTTGATGCGGTCATCGACACTCCCCTTCGCCGTCAGGAAGATTACCGGCGTTCCCATCGGTCTGACATATTCCAACAGCTCATAACCATTAATCTCCGGCAGCATAATATCCAGCAGAATCAGGTCAAAGGTCCCTTCCTCGATCAGATCCGCCCCTGTCTTTCCGTCAAAAGCACAAACACATTGATACCCCTCCGCCTCCAGATTAATCTTGATCAGATTGGCAATGGCCTCTTCGTCCTCCACGATCAGGATTTTCTGCATTGATATCCACTCCTCATCTCCAAAGTAATAAAAGATCTTACTTGTATCAGTATATCCCCCTGATGTGTCAAAGTTGTGTCATAACAAAGACCGGCGGGATATGCTCACACGTCCTGCCGGTCTTTACTTATTCACCTGTATTCCATAAAACTGCTGATCTCCTCATCCTCATACCGCAGAATAATGGCGGACGTAGGCGGAAGCGCTATGGTGACTTTACCGGACTTGACCGGATGCTCCTTCTCTTCCGTAGTAAATCCGTCTGCAGTGGTAAGCAGCAGCTGTTTCATCATGCAGTCCTTGGGAACGCCCAAATGCCACACGAACAGTTCCTTCGTGATCTCATAGTCGTTATTGTTGATAAGAATCACGGACTGTCCTTCTCTTGTGAACCTGCCGTAACCGATCACATTATAATCACTCTCCATCTGCTTGATGGAACCTGTCAGGAACTCTCGGTGGCTCTTGTGGATGCGGATAATCTCCTTGTGAAAGGCGATCATCTGCCGATCCTCATGTCCCCACGGATACGTGCGCCTGTTATCCGGGTCGGTGAAACCGCACACACCCGCCTCGTCACCGTAATAGATCGTAGGCGCTCCCGGCCAGGTCATCTGGATCACCACCGCTTCCCGCATGACCGCCTTATTCACACCCGTATTCGCCGCTTCCGGCCCCAGAGTGTTCGTCCTGCCCACTTTCCTGTTGGTCCTGGTCAGAAACCGGGAATGATCATGATTGGACAGCTCATTCATCGCCACCTGCAGAGACGGTGTCGTAAAGCTGGCGCTGTGATGCACCATAGCGCCCCAGAAACTGTCGGCATTGCCCCGCAGATCCTCCCGATAGTCGTCGCTGTGCTTCTGCATACCGGTCAGAAACCAGGTCACCGGCTCCATGAAGGCATCGTAGTTCATCACCGTATCCCACTCGTCACCCTGCAGCCAGTCCTTCGGACTCCCGTAGTGCTCCGCCAGCACAATAGCTTCCGGATTCACCATCTTCACCGCCTTGCGGAATTCTTTCCAGAAATAATGATTGTACTGCGGCGTATGCCCCAGATCTGCCGCCACGTCCAGCCGCCAGCCGTCCACATGATAAGGATCGGAAATCCACTTCCTGGCAACATAGAGGATATAATCCTCCAGCTGCTGGGAGTTCTCATAATTGAGCTTGGGCAGCGTGTCATGTCCCCACCAGCCGTCATAGGAACCATTATAGGGCCATTTGTGATTGTCGTGAAACTGAAAATATGTGTGATACGGGCTGTCCTGCGCTACATAAGCGCCCTTCTCATAACCGGAAGCATGTTCATAGATGCGCTCCCTGTCCATCCATTTATTAAAAGATCCACAGTGATTGAACACGCCGTCCAGTATCACCTTCATGCCTCTTCGATGAGCTTCCAGCACCACCTCGGCAAAAAGGGCGTTACTGGCCTCCAGATTCTCCTTGTTGGACACCCGGTCGATATATTTGGTGGCAAACCGGTTCTCATGCTGATCGTGCTGCAGCAGCTCACCCTCATCGTGGACAATCCTGCCAACATGAGGATCGATATAGTCATAATCCTGAATATCGTATTTATGATTGGAGGGCGACACAAACAGCGGATTGAAATAGATCACATCCACACCCAGTTCCTGCAGATAATCCATCTTATCCAGCACACCCTGCAGATCGCCGCCGTAGAATTCCCGCACGCCCATGGCCGCCGGATATTTGTTCCAGTCTTCCACTCTGACCGTCTTGTCTCCGATATACTGGTATTCGTTCGTCAGTACGTCATTGGAAGGATCGCCGTTGTAGAACCGATCCACATAGATCTGATAAAACACGGCCCCCTTCGCCCAATCCGGCGTCTTAAAACCCGGAATAATCTGGAAATGATAATACTCATTGATATCTTTGCAAATGCCCCGCGTGTCATAGTAACAGTCGATCCTGCCTACGCGTATTTCAAAATAGTAGACCAGCTTCTCATTGTCAAGCTGTACAGAATAGGAATAATAATCAAAATAATTATCGGTCTCCGTCTTTATCATAATGTGCTTCTCGTCTTTGCACACGAAAAACACTCTGTCAATATTATTTCTGGCCGAACGGAAACGAATGGTGACTTCCCCATAAGCGCTGGGCTCCGGCGGATACACATAATCTTCCGTAGTGTCTGAGAATAGCGCTTCCTTGTTGATCACCGGACGCATACCTGCAATATACTGCTGATTCTTCTCTGCTCTCTGAAATTGGCTTATATCCATGCTTTCTGCCTTTCTTTAATCAGTCGATAGATATATAGATTATTCTATACTATATAGGGGCGATGTTCAAGCAAAAAACGACCGGCGCTAAACCGGCAAAGCAGGAACCGGCGCTGCACAAATAAAACAATACGGAAAAATGCGCAGTAAAAAAGGCAGCTTTTCGGTCGCTGCCTTTTTTAGAGAAGGTATTTCTTTCTTATGGGGTATAGCAAAAACTATATAATGTATTGGGGGGTTACAAGTAGTATAATAGCATAGCATGTACCTGTCTACAATACTAAGGATTCACAAATATTACAAATTTGACTATGTGTTTTTGTCTATTTTGCACAAAACCCTTCCCAATCACTTCATTTCAGCCTCTTTGCAAGCCTCTTACAGCTTCATCTCGGGTTCTTCCGGCTGCGGATATACGGTATCAAAGAGCGCTTCAAACTCGGTGCGGTTGATCTTCTCCTTCTCGAGCAGCAGCTCGGCGCACTTATGCAGCACATTCTCCTGCTCTAAGATCATAGCCTTCGCCTTCTCGTAGCAGTCGTCGATGATGGCCTTCACCTCCCGGTCGATCTCCCCGGATACCGCTTCGCTGTGACCCTTGGCATGTGCCAGATCCCTGCCGATAAATACCTCATCGTCGTCATCATCATAATTGATCACACCGATATTGTCTGACATGCCGTAACGGGTTACCATCCTGCGCGCCACCTTGGTGGCCTTCTTAATATCGCTGGACGCTCCCGTCGTGATATCGTCGAAAATGATTTCCTCCGCGATACGCCCGCCCAGAGAAACCATAATATCCTGCAGCATCTTGCCCTTGGTCAGGAACATCTCGTCCTTTTCAGGCAAAGGCATGGTATAGCCCGCCGCACCGATCCCGGTAGGAATGATGGATACCGTATACACCGGCCCCACATCAGGAAGCACATGGAACAGAATCGCGTGTCCTGCCTCATGATAAGCCGTGATCCGCTTCTCCTTGTCGGAGATGATACGGCTCTTCTTCTCCGCGCCGATCCCTACCTTTACAAAAGCGCGCTTGATATCGTCCTGTTTGACGTAAACTCTTTTCTCCATAGCCGCATTGATGGCCGCCTCGTTGAGCAGGTTCTCCAAATCCGCCCCCGTAAAGCCCGCCGTCGTCTGCGCAATCTGCGTAAGATCCACATCATCCCCCAGCGGTTTGTTCCTGGCATGGACTTTCAGAATATCTTCCCGGCCCCGTACATCCGGCGCCGCCACCGTAATCTTACGGTCAAAACGACCCGGTCTTAAGATTGCCGGATCAAGAATATCCACACGGTTGGTGGCCGCCATCACGATAATGCCCTCGTTGACGCCGAAACCGTCCATCTCCACAAGCAGCTGATTCAGCGTCTGTTCGCGTTCGTCATGGCCGCCGCCCATACCGGTACCACGGCGTCTCGCCACCGCGTCGATCTCGTCAATAAAGATAATACAGGGTGCATGCCGCTTCGCCTCCGCGAACATATCGCGTACACGGGAAGCTCCCACACCGACAAACATCTCCACGAAATCGGAACCGGAAATACTAAAGAAAGGCACGTTAGCCTCTCCCGCAATCGCCTTGGCCAGCAGCGTCTTACCTGTACCGGGCGCACCTTCCAGCAGAACGCCCTTGGGGATACGCGCCCCCACCTTCGTAAACTTGCCCGGCTCCCGCAGAAATTCCACGATCTCCTGCAGTTCCTCTTTCTCTTCCTTCAAGCCTGCCACACCGTCCAGCTTGATCTTATTCTCTCCGCCCAGCGTCAGCTTGGCACGGCTCCTGCCGAAATTCATCATCTTGCCGTTGCCGCCGCCACCGCCCGCATTCTGCGCGTTCATCATCACGAAAAAGAAAACGCAGACGATCACGACGATCAGCACCGGAAACACACTGTTCAAGAACCAGCTCTCCTCCGGCACACTCTCCACCACCGGATCCAGATTATAGCTGCGCACCAGCGCTTCCGCCTCGGTGATGTCCGTCACATTGAGATGCCTCTCCTCACCGCTTTTCAGTGTCACTTCCAACGCGCCGGCATTGGTATTCTTGTTGGGACAGATCTTGACAATAGCTACCTCGCTGTTCTCCAACTGGCTGACGAATTCCCCTCTCGTATAGCTGCTGTCCTGAATCCTGATCGTCCCGATCCACACGGTAAACAACAACAGGCCCATGATGATCACAAAATACATGTAGAAACTTTTATTATTTCTGTTCAAAATAAACCTCTTTCATAAAGCATATTCTTTCTTATTGCAATACGGACGCAATCATATGCGTCCGCAATGATCAATCAAATTTCACAACCCCGATATAAGGCAGATTCCTGTATTTCTGGTCATAATCCAGTCCGTATCCCACTACAAACTCATCGGGAATCTCGAATCCCGTATAATCCACCTTCACATCCACAACTCTTCTTTCCGGCTTGTCCAAAAGCGTACACAACTTCACATCCACCGGTCCTCTGTCCTTAAGCATCTCCAACAGATAACTGAGTGTTCTTCCGGAATCGACGATATCCTCCACCACCAGCACATGCTTATTCAACAGCGATTCATCCAGATCCTTCACGATCTTAACCACTCCGCTGGACTTCGTATCCCCACCGTAACTGGACACCGACATGAAGTCCAAAGATACCGGCACCGTAATCCGCTTTGCAAGCTCACACATAAAAAAGCTGCCGCCCTTGAGCACGCAGACCAAATGCACTTGTTTTCCCGCATAATCTCTGGAGATCTGATCTCCGATCTCCTGGATCCTCTTATCCACTTCCTCTTCACTCAACAACACTTCGATTCGTTCCGCCATCGTTTCCTCCTTCGAGCCGTACTTCCAGAATACGCTCCGTACTTTCTTCCACTTTGTAATTCTGACTGATCCGGTAACCCGGTATCCACAGGACATGGGAACCGTCAGCCAGCAAGTGCATACTGTCCCGCCGCATTTTCGGGATTTTCTCATTGATCATGTATTGTTTGACCGACTTCGTGTGCATTGCGGTGTCTATCGTCAGATAATCTCCCTGCTGCCGCCCGCGAAGCACCAAAGACTTAGTTATTTTATCATAATCAAACCATTTCGTATATCTATTTCGTTGAATATTTTGCTGTTTTTCTAAGAATCCGTCCCCTTTTTCCAATATTCGAAAGACATAGGTCCCCTCTCCCGGTACGCTGATCTCCATCGGAGGCGCTATCGCATACTCCCGACATACTCCCGGAACCGCTTCGTGTACTGTTGCCTGCACCAGCCCTCTTGTGTCCTTGCTCAGATACAGCCTGTCATATTCCTTATATGCCCTGATTTTGTACGGAAGATTAATCTCCTTACTGCCATCCTTCGTCATCAGCTCTGCCAGATCGCTGATATGCTGCCCGGTAATATCCTTCCTATGCGATGTCAGGCGCTCCATCCCGGTGAGCAGTACCCGCTTATACATGACGGGATCCTCGTCAAGAAGCCGCCTGTCGATGCACAGACTCACCGCATTATCTGAGGGTATGCCGCCGCTATGCCCTTTGTTGTCTATTTTCTCTTTCACATAGATCTTATACAGCCGTTTCGTCTGTTCTTCCAGATAACGCTCCGTCTCCGACAGTATCTCCGCCAGATCTCCCATATGCGCTGCTGCACCGGAACAAATCTCCTGCTCCGCATAAGGCAGAATATGGTGTCTGATCCTGTTGCGCGTATAGGTATCTTCCTCATTCGTACTGTCCTGGCAGTAACACAGATTATGATCTGCAAGATACTGCTCGATCTCCCCGCGTTCCAGACACAGAAGCGGCCGTATTACAGCATCCCGGACCGGCTGTATCGAACTGAGGCCTTTGAGCCCGCTTCCCCGGAACATATGGAACAGCATCGTCTCGGCCCTGTCATTGCAATTATGAGCAACCGCGATCTTATAATGCCCATCCTCCGCGTGCAGCTCCTTCAATACCGCCTCGAAAGCCTCATAGCGGAGCTGTCTGCCAGCCTCCTCCTGGGACAGCCTGTTTTGCGCCGCGTACCCGGCCATGTCCACCTTACGGACAGATAGGGGGACTTCCAGGCTCCGGCACAGCTTCTCTACATATGCGGCATCCTTCGCCGAATCCTCACGGACGCCATGATCCACATGAATTGCCAGCAGTGAGAACGCCATCTCCTGTCTCATTCTCCAAAGAACATGCAGCAGACAGACGGAATCTGCTCCTCCCGACACACCTGCCGCTACCACGTCATCCTTTTCTATCATGTGGTACTTTTCCACATATCTTTTTATCTTATGGTAGGTATCAAACTTCATATTTGTCTTATGTCCTCTTCTCTTTCCCAGATCCCGATCACCAGTACCGTCATATCATCTCTGATCTGTCCGTTGCTCTGCTTTAAGCAATAAGCCAGAATCTGATTGGCGATCTCATTTGGATTCGTGTATTCTATCCTGCCGATGACTTCCGGCAGCATCTCCTCCCCAATCCCCTGAGAAAGCGCATCGAGGATACCGTCGGACAGCATAATCACGTAGTCGCCGCTTTGCAGCACTCTTTGTATGATTTCCGGCTCGATCTGCCCGAAAACGCCGAGTGGAAAATTAAGCGCCGAAAGCCTGTCCACCAGTCTTCCTCTCTTAATATAACTGCAGGCGGCTCCCGCCTTCATAAATTCACATTTTCCGGTATACATATCGATATCACAGACATCCAATGTTGACATATTTTCTTCCTGTCCTGCTGCCACTAAGGCTCCATTGATCATCTGCGCGGCTGACTCCTTGCGAAATCCCGCTTCCAGCAGCCGTTCCATCTTCTCGACCACCCGCTCCGAATCTACACACGCCTTTTCACCGGATCCCATTCCGTCCGACAGGATCGTCACCATCCGGCCTGTTTCGGCTTCATAGAAGGAATAATTATCACCCGACACCTGTTCCATTTCCTTCACTGCCTTGGCCGCACCGGTCAACAGATGATAATCGGGTTCTTCTACAAAATAATACGTATTCCATTCCGGGGTAAGGTATTGCGGCGTATTCCTGGCTGTACGCAGCCTGCGGTTCGTAGCCACCGATATGAAATCTGCCACGTCATCTATGCATACATGTTCGCCCAGCTTTGTATACTTCTCGGAGATCGTCTTCATCGTCAGGCTGATCTCCATATGCCCGTCTTCCCGTTCCAGTTCAAAGAAGCTCTTTAGCAGGATTCCCGACTCCCTGAGAAGCTTGGAGATCTGCCTGTATTTGCGCTCTCCCATTGGCCGGTACAGATAAGTCTCCCTGGCCACCTCCGACATGATATGCGCCATTTCCTTCAAATGTTCTGCCAGAAGCCCCTGATTCTCCTGCAATTTGCGCTGCCACAGATAATCCTGCCTGTCCTCCGGGTCATCTCTTCCTTCCGCACTGCTCTCTGCCTCGTCTTTCTCAAACAGATCCGCCAGATCCCTGAAAGACTCTGCATAAGTCAGAAGCCTCTGCCTGCCATACTCCGGAATGATCCTGATCTTATTCTCGTCTCTGGCTTCTACCTGTTTTCTCATAAAAATACGCCTCCCCTTTCCATATTGATTTCTATCAATATATGAAAGGGTTGTCCAAATTATTCCAACAGAAAAAAAGCAAATCTCGGAAACCTCTCCAAAACCTGCTTAATTCTTATCCTTAAATATAATCTCGCCCTCATACACAAGGCCAAGCTTACTCTTCGCAATCTCTTCCACATACTTCTTGGTCTGTGTGTATTTCTCATACTCTTCGATTTCTTCTGTTCTGGCCTGCTCCGCTTCAATCTCCTGCATCAAGGCCTCTTCTCTGATCCGATACGCCGCGCGTTTGTCCCGAAGCTCTATACTCTTAACAGTGACCACGATCAGCATCATTATAACAACTGTGGTAACCAAAAGCATGCCCGTTCTGTTCTGGCGCTTCTTACGATATGCTGCTTTTTTTGCCATGTTGCTAATGATACTCCTCTCCCTCTTTACTGTTTACATAAAATTATTCTAATTGTTTTCACACAGCACGTCAACCGTTTTTTTATAAATTCCTTCACATTTTTCAGTTTCCTCATAACGAATCGAACAAACCTTCGAGCGCCGAAAAATGCGCATTTGGCAGGTTTTAGCACAATTTGTATTATGCGCAGTACTAACCACATTATCTTGTGTATGCAAGTCGACATAATGTTTACAAAATAATTTTTAATCGTTGTTTTATAAAAAAGCATCCCAAGCGCTGCCCCCACCACGGCAAACCATCTCAGAACGCCATTGTTCTCCTTGTAAAGCATATAGAAAACACCGATGCCGCACACAAACCAGTAAAAAAAGTCTTCCACCGATATCAGGAATCTGCCATGTGCAAATAACTTCCTGAAAACCAATATCCAATCATAGGCAAACGTAATGACCAGTCCCATAAAGATGGAATGTAGAAAAAAAACAATTTCCTGCACAATGTCCTGACTCATATTCGGTAAAGCCCCCACTTCACTTAAACAATCTGGCTAACAGCGATTCTCCCTTACTGCCAAATCCTGCGTTCTCCGAATAAGTAAAACTGTCGATCCGGCCGTCTACATCTACTTCTCCCTTATCCAGGGACAGCCGGCTTACATGCAATTCACTGCCTTTGATCATCAACATACCCTGTTCCGTCTCCAGCAGGATCTCGTTGACATCAAAAGACAGCACGTCATTGACACCGCTTATGTTACATGTCCTTCTATTGGTAAGCATCAATTTGTGCGGTTTTCTGTTAATGCTGTTCAGATCTTCCATACATGCCCTCCCATAATAATGATACTTCTTATATGTATGTCGGATCCTGATCAAATATGCCTGTTTTATGGAAGGTAACGAAACAACTCTTTCGCTTCTTCCTTGCGTACCGTCTCCTGTACGTCTAAAACCTCCACCCTGACTTCTTTATTCCCGAACTGGATCGTGATCACATCCCCTGCCTTCACATTGACGGAAGCCTTCGCCGGCTTGTCGTTCACCAGTACCCTGCCCGCATCACATGCTTCATTTGCCACGGTACGCCGTTTGATCAACCGGGATACTTTCAGATATTTATCGAGTCTCATTCTGTCATCCATTCCTTTCCTTGAACGCCTGTCTCATCTTTCTTCTTTAACTTAACAAAAAGCCCATATGCATCTGCATACAGGCTTTTACTTTCTCTCATCAAACTATGCGTTAAGCATGTCCTTTAATGCCTTGCCAGCTTTGAACTTCGGAGCTTTGGAAGCTGCAATCTTCATAACTGCGCCGCTCTGAGGATTTCTGCCTTCTCTTGCCGCTCTCTCGGAAACCTCGAATGTACCAAAACCAACTAACTGTACTTTGCCGCCTTTCTTCAGTTCATCAGCAACAACATCTGTAAAAGCCTTCAATGCCTTCTCTGCGTCTTTTTTGGATAATCCTGCCTGATCAGCCATAGCTGCAACTAATTCTGTTTTGTTCATCTTAAACTCCTCCTTAAATGAGTCTTCACTTTATTATAGATGTTCCTCTTTTGAAACGCCTACACCTATTTATATACGCTTTTCCCTCTGTTGTCAAGCAGAATGACTGCTTTTTTTTCGCCATTTTAGGGCATTTTTTAAGCTTTTTCCATTTTCTCGTACTGATCGATCAGATCCTCTATCCTGTCTGTAAGAACCTGTTCTGACGAAATCTTGGTGATTCTGGCAATATCCGACAATCTAACCAAAATATTCGCCATAATCTGCTCCAATTCCTTGTTATATGGTTCATGACCGCACACTTTCAAGGCGTCAACCGCCTTCTGCAGCGCTTCCACATTCTGCTCGTAGGAACTGCCTTTTTCATAGGTTTTGTCTATCTTCTTCAACACTTTAGCCGCCCTGGTAAGCGCCGGCAGTTCCTGCGGTACTTCCCGCAGCGGAGAGACGATCCACTCTTTGCCCTGTTTCTCCTCTTTCTTAATCTCTTCCCAATTCTGCAATGCTTCCTCCGAAGTATCGGCGCTGCTTGTCCCGAAAACATGGGGATGCCTGCGGATCATCTTCCGGCTGACTTCATCCACCACGTCTTCCATCGTAAACAGTCCCTCTTCCGACGCGATCTGCGCGTGCATCACTACCTGCAAGAGTACATCTCCCAGCTCTTCCCTCATATTCTCGGGGTTACCCGTCCGGTCATAGATGCGAATGGAGGCAAGCAGCTCCGCTGCCTCCTCCATCATGCATGGTTTCAGACTCTCATGGGTCTGCACCCTGTCCCAGGGACATCCGTTTTCTCCCCTGAGAGTCTTGATAATTTCCAGAAAATCTTCGTATGTATACTTCTTATTCTTGTCTTTCACTTTGTCTGACTTTCCTATCTGCTGTTAAGCCTTCTTCTTTGCTCCGGACTTACTGCCCGCACCGGTCTTCCTGTTCTCGCTCTTAAAAATACCGTTCATATTATTGAGCTTCGTCTCACTGCCCTTGTCCGGGTCCGTCATTGTACTGCCGCTCGATGAGTTATCCGTACCGTCGCCGGATGAATCCGTACTGCCGCTCGATGAATTCTGTGTACTGTCACTCGAAGGACTCTCTGTACTGTCGTCAGAAGGACTCTGCGTACTGTCATCGGACGGATTCTCCGTACTGTCACTCGAAGGATTCTCCGTACTGTCACTCGAGGGATTCTCTGTACTGCCGCCTGACGGGTTCTCCGTGCTGCCGCCTGATGGGTTCTCTGTACTGCCACTTGACGGGTTTTCCGTGCTGCCGCTTGACGGGTTTTCCGTACTGCCACCTGATGGGTTTTCCGTACTGCCGCTTGACGGGTTTTCCGTACTGCCACTCGAGGGATTCTCCGTACTGCCGCTCGACGGATTCTCCGTGCTGCCACTCGAGGGATTTTCTGTACTGCCGCTTGACGGATTCTTACTACTGGTAGAACTGCCAGAAGAAATTCCATTACCGCTGACAGTCTGGTCTTCTTTCTCCAGATCCACAAAGGAATACGTAATATCTTCTCCATCATTATACAAATAGATGGTATAACTCTTCGTCTTGTAGCCTCTCTTTCGCAGCGTAACCGTATGACTTCCGATATTCTTCTTAAAGCTGACCGGTGCAATTCCGATATAGTTACTGTCTACATACACTTCCACGCCCTTTGGTGAATCAATGTAGACCTTATTGGTCTGCGTCGGTGTAATGGTATTCTCACTGATGGAAGGCGCCGGCGCCGGCTGCGCAGGTTCTTTTACATCCAGCGTATTATCGCTCACCGTCGGTGTCTCTTCTTCCTTCCTCTCCTCCAGCGTAAATGCTATCTTCGCATATTCCGAACCGACCTGAATATACTTTGTGAGAGAGTCATAACCTTCCGCTTCCAGATAAATCTGATGGATCCCATAAGGAAGTTCCACCGCCTTGCTGATATCTGTTTCTTCCCCGTCTATGGTCACCTTAGCCTCGGACGGCGTAACGGAGAAAAGGATCTTACCCACTTTATTCTGAACGATCTCAATATCGCCTACATCCAACACCGTTTCCTTATCCCGCTCGATCATGACATCCTTGGTGCTGCTGATACCTTCGTTGGATAATGCCACCTGATAACTTCCCTCCGGCACGACCAACAACATATCTTCCTTGATCTCCTTGATCACCGTGTTACCCACTTCGATCCAGCCGCCGAGCAGGGCCTGCTCGTTTCGCAGCCGCAGATACCCATGGCCTCTTTCTACATTAACGCTGTATATCTTGTGGTCAATTCCGCGGATCGTCACCCGGTCCTGCGCTACCACATCCATCACCTCTACACGTCTTCCTTCCGAAAGGACAACCGCCTCGTCGGGAAGCTGGTACGTCGTGGATCCGATACTTGCTGTCTTATTGATCCCTCCCAGATCATAGTTCTCTATATTTTCATACACCCAGGCATCGGGAGACACTTTGATGTTGGCGATCTGTCTTTTTCCTTTCAGGAAATTCACGTCAACGACATCCCCTGCCCTGATCTGAGAGATCGTCATCGGCCCGTCATGCTTATCGGTCACATAAGTCGTTCCGTCATAATACAGGGTATACTGCCGGCCCGTATCCATATTCATGAAAATAACGCAGTTATTCGCCTGATCCACTGACATGACCACCGCCGTATCCGCTGAGTCATAACTGCCCACCGCGCTCACACTGAATCCGGTATCCACCACATTATTGTCCTTATCCTTGGCCATACCGATATTAAACGCCTGCGAAGTGCACCCGGTGACCAATAATACCATGATCATGATAACCGTTACTGCCTCTGAAATTCTTCCGTGCATCCTGTATCCTTATCCTTTCTATTTCTCTTCGGTCGCTGCCCTATCCGATATTTGTCTTAAATATGGTTTCCAGAAACAGCTGCTTCTCCCGTTCCTGGGCGAACAGTTTCTCAATCTTCTCCATATTTCTGCCGGGAATCCATGCCTTTCCCGTGTTATAATAGAAATTAACGATCTTCCAGAACTTCTCGGGATATGCCAGTCGATAATACAACTGCCTGTAATCCCTGTCCGTCAAACCCTTCTCCTTATTATAACTCTCCAGAAGGAAATTCCCAAGTGTCTGCGACCAGTTATTTTTTTCCAATAATTTTCTGAGGAACAAGTACAGATCCCGTACCGGATGATCCCGTACACACTTCTCAAAATTGATCAGTACATTTCCCGTATCGGTCCGCAATATATTATGATACTGGTAATCGCCATGACATACTACGGTGAATTCACAAGAATCTTCCTCATAGGCATAATACCTCAATTCATCGGTAATTTGCAAGGCATTATTCATGAAATAATCATAATGCTTCATCAAATAAATCT
>CANRZW010000017.1 GCA_947644545.1 uncultured Lachnospiraceae bacterium | reverse complement strand
AATGATAGAGGAATCCAGGGAATTAGAAAATCCGCAGGAATATTTGGCGCTTACTTTTTGGTGATGCATATGGCATCGAGATCGACAGCACTGTAGAAAGCGGAACAGAAGTGACGGTGCACATACCTGTGGAAAAAGTACGGAAGGAGAGTAGTTTTTGACAAGGATAAGAGTAGGTTTGTCCATAGGTGGATAAGAGATGGAACGTTATAATCATTTCTGTAAACTGATCAATTTCATTTAAATGAAAGAAAGGAAGGGAAAATGAAAAGGCGTATTGTTAAAAAACTATTATGTCTGACGATTGCTGCCTCCATGCTGTTTGGGTTGACTGCATGTGGTACTTCTGAGGGTGCCGGTCCGGAAAGCAAAGATGAGGCGACTGTCGGGGAGGCAGTTACAGAGGAGACAGACAAGGGGCAGGAGGGAATTACATTGACGACTGCCGGGTATGATGCAAGGTATTTTGATGAAGAAGGCAATATGAAACTGCCGCTTACCGATGGATCTTATACATACAAGATCTTATGGAAGAAATTTGCGACGGATGTAGGAACTCCCGAAGACAAATATATGCTGCAGCAGGCATTGGAGGCGACGGGAATCAAGGTGGAAATCGAAGAGGTGTCCGAGCAGGCCTGGGAAGAGAAATTGTCGGTAGTTTTTGCCTCCGGAGATCTGCCGGATGTTATATTGGGCGAGACAAATAATTTGATCAATTATCTGGATCAGTGCCTGGATATCACAGAGTTATTTCCCATGTACTGTCCGTTCATGAGTAATTTCTTCCTGAATGAATATCCGAATGCAGCAAGGAAGAATACTTTCAATGACAGGTTGTATTCACTCAGTTCAGTAAGGATTAATGGTATGCACTCCAATACTTTATGGGCCATTAATAAGGCATGGTTGGAACGGGTTGCTATGGAGATACCGACTACGACGGACGAGCTCTATGAGGTGTTGAAGGCGTTTAAGGAGAATGATGCCAATGGAAACGGAGATCCGAATGATGAGATTCCATATTCTTTTGTTGGAGTAGGGGGTACGGAAAGTGTCGGTGACGGCATTCTGGCGATGATGAACAGTTTCGGTATGGTGAATGACGGCGCCGGAGCGAGCCATCAATATATCATGATAGACGGTGAAGAAGTTAAGTTTGCACCTACGGATGAGAGATTCTATGCGATGCTGCAATATTTAAATAAGTTATACGCGGAAGGACTACTGGATGCGGACGGGTTGATTCAGGAGAAAAATGACCGCTATACGAAAGGAATAGAAGATCGGATCGGTTATTGGACACATGGCGGCCTGCTTACTACGACAGTGGGAGATACGGTAGGTGTTGATTGTGAGAATATACTTCCTCCGGCCAGTGAGTATGGGTCAGTGATCCTGCAGAGTGATCCGCCGGCGGAAATGTCAGCGCCCTGCTTTATCCTTACAAAGACTTGTCCCAATCCGGAACTGATGTTGATGATGTGTGAGTATATGAACTCCACACCGGATTTCCGTTTCATGGGTCGGTTCGGCCCGGAAGGCGGCGGATGGGTACTGACTGAGAATGGAAAAGCGGCAAATGCCAGCGACTTTACCGGCAAAGCTTATCAGAACAGAAGTCAGGCAACGGATACACTGGGAGTCGGATTCCATTTCCCTACTGTGTTCACACAGGCAGAGGAGGATCGCCGGGAGTATATTACATTCTCCATTCCGTATAATGAGGTGCAGAGAAATTTGTATGCGGAGGCAGGAGGACATGCTTATCCGAAGTCCTTCCCCCTGGGAAATGATACGGTTGAGAATTCTATGCGCAGATCTGAGCTGCTGGCGGAGATCAACACATATATTGAGAACTTCGTTGCGGAGAGTATGACAACCGGGATTGATGATGCGAAATGGCAGTCCCATTTGTCAAACTGTGAGAAGTTAGGAGTTGCGGAATATCTGGATATTTATCAGAACTTATATGATAAGTTAAAAGACTAAGGCAGATACTTCAGGGAATGCTCTTTGGGATTTATTCATATCGGAAAAGTATGGCTCCCAAAGAGCGTATTTAGATATGCCTTGAAACCGTTGCTCAACAGATATAAGAGAAGGGAGAAGGAGAATGAAAAAAGCAAGGGTAATTGCATATCAGTCCGGCCGCAGTTTAAAGCAACGGATCTGGAGTAACAGAGGGCTTTATGTGCTGCTTACGCCGATGCTGGGGTACTTTATCATATTTAATGTATTTCCGCTCTGGGGATTACAGATTGCGTTGAGAGATTATAAACCTTCCCTGGGAATTACAGGGAGTCCGTGGGCGGGACTTAAGTATGTTGAAAAGTTTATTACCTCTTATTCTTTCTGGACATTGTTAAAGAACACGTTGATCTTAGGAGTATATTGTTTTGTGATATGTCTGCCACTGGCAATGGTCCTGGCTCTTGTGCTGAAATACCTGCCATTGCGAAAGACAAGCCGTTTTGTACAGGTGGCATCCTATGCGCCGCATTTTATTTCCATGGTAGTCATGGTTGGTATGCTGAAAACCTTCCTGATGCCCGGCAGCGGGGTAGTGAATGTGCTGTTGACAAAGCTTGGACATGAGGCAATTGATTTTATGGGAAATGCCAGTTATTTTCCCCACTTGTATGCATGGACAAGAGTGTGGTCGCATATGGGCTTTAACGCGATCATCTTCGTGGCCGGATTGACCGGAGTCAGTGAAGATCTGCACGAAGCGGCAATTGTGGATGGGGCCAATAAATGGCAGAGAATACTCAATATTGATATTCCGGCCATTATGCCGACGATGATCATTCTTATGATTATGGAATCCGGAAATCTGTTGAATGTTGGATTTGAAAAGGTGTTTTTGATGCAGACGTCTTCTAATCTGGCGGCATCGGAAGTGATCAGTACATTTACATATAAAATGGGATTACTGAATACACAGTATAGCTATGCAGCGGCCATAGGTCTGTTCAATAACGTCATTAACTGTATTATTCTGATATTTGTGAATAAGATCGCGCAGAAAACTACAGATGCATCGTTGTGGTAGGAGGAAATGACATGAGAAAATATTCAGATCATATTTTAAACGTATTTACCGTTGCATTTGCGCTGATCGTATTGCTTGTATGTCTCTATCCGTTGTACTTTGTATTTATTGCATCGGTGAGTTCCCCCGAATTGACAGCGGCCGGAAAGGTTATTCTGTTGCCGAAAGGGTTGACTTTATCGGCATACGAATTTATTTTGCAGGAAAAGGATATTTGGATCGGATACCGCAATACGGTTTTCTATACAATAATGTCCGTACTGATTGGTACGGCGATCACAATCCCGGCAGCATACGCACTGGCGCGGAAGGATTTGGTTGGACATAGTATCATATTGAAGTTTTTAACGTTTCTGATGTTTTTTAATGGGGGATTGATCCCTACTTATATTATTGTCAGTAAACTGCATTTATTGAACACGGCAGCGATCCTGATTATTTTGAACTGTGTTACAGTCAACAACATTATTGTGGCAAGAACCTTTTTCATGAGTAATATTCCGGATGAACTGTTAGAGGCGGCACAACTGGATGGCTGTGGGAATATACAGTTCTTTACGAAGATTGTGGTACCGCTTTCCAAGACCATTATAGCGGTTATTGTTCTTTACGTAGCTGTCTGGCAATGGAATTCCTATTTTAACGCATTGATCTATACAACGAACAGAAAATTGCAGCCACTGCAGCTTGTATTGCGGGATCTGCTGATTCAGGGCCAGAATCTGAATATAGGGGAGGAGATGGATGCGGCATCCATAAAATATATGATGGAGATTGCGAATCTGATCAAATATGGTGTCATCGTGGTGGCGATCGTTCCGATGCTCTGTTTTTATCCTTTTCTGCAGAAGTATTTTGAAAAGGGTGTTCTGATCGGTTCTGTTAAAGGTTAATGTAAGCCGGAAGAAGGATAGGAGGGGTAATTTTGAGAATTGATACATTGGAAAGAAAGATCACGAGTTTAGATCTGCCTGTTAAGGTTCAGGTTTTCCTGCCTGATTTCTATGATACAACGGAAAAGCATTATCCTGTCTTATATATAAATGACGGACAGGATGTTTTCAGGGATCAGGATACGTTTGGCGGCGAGAGCTTACGGTTTGAACAATACTATCAGGATTATGGCAGGTTTCTGCCGGAGGTCATATTAGTGACTGTACAAGCACCGAGAGATCCTGCCGAGCGTACCAGATTATATGCGCCCTTTACGAAAACATTTCAGGTACCGGCTGAGAAAAAGTTTGAACCGTTCATTGATGGCAGAGGTGATGATTATCTTCATTGGATGACACAGGAATTAAAGAGTGAGATTGACAGAAGATACCGCACAATGCCGAAGGCAGAGACGACTGCTGTATGTGGTTACAGTACAGGCGGGTTGAACAGCGTTTACGCCATCTTAAAATACGGACATGTTTTTCATAGAGCGATCATTATGAGCGCTGCGGTATTTATATGGATGGATCAGCTGAAAGAAGTTCTTATACGATCTGATTATTCCCATATCAAGAGACTTTATCTTGATGTGGGAACAAATGAATTCGGAAGAATGACAACAAGCGGAGAGTTTCTGGAAGGAGCGGATATCCTGAAAACCTTTTTCATGTCATCCTGTGTTGCGGAGGATATCGTTAAGTATAATATTTTCCGGGATGCGGTTCATGCGCAGAGAGAATGGAGAATGCGGTTTCCGGATGCACTCAGATGGATATTTCCGGAATATTAGATCATTAAAGCATTGGATCATTAAAGTATTAGATCATTAAAATATTGGATCATAAATATCTGAAAATCATGGAAACGGAAAGTATAAATACAGACTGGAAGAAGAGACGATAGTTAGTTGAGAGAGGAAAGGAATATGAAGGTCTTAAGATCTGCAACGGCGGGAACCCTGGAGTCCAGCGACTGTCAGGTGACAGTAGAGCCGGGAGAGGGTGGAATCGAGCTGGCGTTGGAAAGCGTGGTGATTAGTCAGTTCGGTAATCAGATACGCAGAGTCGTATATGAAACTTTGGAGCGTATGGGCATAGTTGATATAAAGATCAGTATTGTGGATAAGGGAGCCTTGGACTGTACGATCAGAGCACGTGTTGAAGGGGCAGTATTTCGGGCGAACGGGAAGACGGAAGATTTGCCATGGGGAGGTCTTATCAGATGATCAATGATAACAGAAAACGATTGAGAAGAACTATGATGTTTCTCAATGCGCAGAAGCCTGCACTTATTAAAGATCCGTATATCTATAAACCTGATTCTATCATTCTGGATTTAGAGGATGCAGTGGCGGAGAATCAGAAAGATGTGGCCAGATTTTCCCTTTACCATGCTCTGCGCAGCATAGATTATTGCGGAATAGAGCGGGTCGTAAGGATTAATGCGCTTGGTACGCCATATTGGCGCGAGGATATTCGTTGTGCGGTTGCGGGAGGATGTGATGCGGTTCGTATTCCCAAGGCAGAAAGTGCAGAAGATATCAGGCGGGCAGAAGCTGTTGTGGATTCTGCAGAAAAGGAATTCGGACGTCCGGAAGGCAGTGTGCTTATTATGGCGGCGATCGAATCCGCGCGCGGGGTCATGAAGGCGCTTGAGATCTGTGAGGCTTCTGCGCGTCTGTTCGGTATCGCGCTTTCGGGCGGAGATTATACGAAGGACTTGCAGACGCATATTACAGGGACGGGAATTGAACTAATGGGAGCCAGGCAGAATCTGGTAATTGCTGCCAGAGCGGCAGGTGTGCAGTGTTTTGACACGGTGTATACGGATTTAGACGACATGGAGGGATTTCGCCGTGACGTGGAAACGATTCATCTGATGGGATTTGACGGAAAGTCTGTCATTAATCCCCGACAGATTGACATTGTACATGAGATTTATACACCGTCCAAAGAAGATGTTGAGTTTGCATGGAAAGTCATCCGGGAAATTGACGCGAAAAGACAGTCCGGAATCGGCGTGTTTACAGTAGACGGTAAGATGATAGATATTGCATTCTATGACGGGGCAAAACGAACGATAGCGCTTGCAAAGGCATCGGGAATGTACAGGGAGGAATGGGAATGTTAAATGCAGTCGGGAGAGAGATACCGGAAGAAATCCTCAGGATGACAGGGAAAGAAGTCTTTCAGGGAAACGGTCATTATGATGGAATCGTCTATAGAAAGCATGGGCCCAAGACAACATGCGTGATTAATTCCGGCGGCAGTAAATTGAAGAAAACCATTCAGGAAGTGTTAGTGGAATGTGGAATAAGAGACGGCATGACAGTCAGCTTTCATCATCATTTCCGGGATGGGGATTATATTGTAAACATGGTCATGGAGGAAATCCATGCTATGGGGATCAAGAATATTACGATCTGTGCCAGTTCTTTGGGAAAAGCGCATGATCCTATTGTTCCGTATATTGAAGACGGTACGATCACTGGTATCTATTCTTCAGGGGTACGTGGCAAAATCGGCGAGGCAGTATCTGGTGGTAAGTTAAAGGGACTGGCGGTGATGTGTTCGCATGGCGGACGTGTGAGAGCCATCGAAACAGGGGAAGTGCAGATCGACATCGCTTTTATCGGTGCACCAACCTGTGATGAATACGGCAACTGTCGTGGTATCGGGGGAAGGAGCAACTGTGGAGTGTTGTCATATGCGATGGCGGATGCGGGGTATGCCGACCGGGTGGTAGCAATTACGGACTGCCTGGTCCCCTTTCCTAACTTTCCGGCGCACATCAGTATGACACAGGTAGATTATGTTGTTGAAGTGGAGGCTATTGGAGATCCCGCAAAGATTGCGACAGGCGCTGCAAAACCGACCACAGATCAGAGAAAATTGCTGATGGCGGAGTATTGCACAAAGTTTGTGGTGAATACGCCTTACTTCAAGGATGGATTCTCCTATCAAACGGGGGTGGGAGGAGCGTCCATAGCCTCTACTGTTTTTCTGGCGAGAGAGATGAAGAAGAGAAATATCAGGATGAGATTTGGCGTGGGCGGGTTAACAAAACCTATGTGTGACCTGCTGATTAACGGGCAGACAGACTGCCTTTTGGATACGCAGGATTTTGACCTTGCGGCAGTGGAATCGGTAAAGGATCTGCATCATTTCAGGATCAGTGCGGGAGAGTATGCCAATCCCTTTAATAAAGGAGCAGTCGTCAATAAACTGGATTTTGTTATTTTAGCGGCGTTAGAGGTAGACGTACATTTTAATTGTAATGTGGTGGTCGGTTCTGATGGTGTGATTGCCGGCGCGCAGGGCGGTCATCCTGATACGGCAGCAGGTGCAAAGTGCGCTATCGTTGTAACACCTCTTTCACAGGGAAGAATTCCGGCTGTCTGCACGGAGGTAACAACGGTCACGACTCCGGGAGAAAGTATAGATGTAGTCATTACAGATTATGGAATTGCCATTAATCCGGCAAGGCCGGATCTGATCCAGGCAATGAAGAATGTGGACCTGCCGTTCCGAAGTATTGAGGAACTCAGGGATATTGCATATGCGATCACCGGCAGGCCGGAAAAGGTACAGTTTATGGACAGGGTGGTAGGCATCATTGAGAGCCGGGACGGAACGATTATGGATGTAGTGCGTCAGGTAAAACCCTTTATGTTTTCGGAAGAAAGGGTGTGAAACAAAATGGCGGGCCTGAAAGAGATATTGCAATTCAGGGAAGAAAAGGCAGCTGCGCAGTTAAAAATGATAGCAGTAAATCCGAATGCGGTTCTGATCAGTCTGGGAATGAACATTCCGGGCCCGGTAAAAAACAGCTCAATCATAGAGGAAGCATTTGGCGAAGGCATGAAAGAGGTGGAGAGACTGCTGCAGGAGGAAAGGACAGAAATCATACAGAAAAGGATCCTGATAGAACAAGCAGGCTGTGCAGCGCTGTATCTTGTAAAGGAGATGGATTGCCTGCGGGCAAAGCAGGCAGCTGTTCTGTTAGAAAAAACGCATATACTTGGAAGAATATGGGATATTGATATAATAGAGAAAGATGGAATGGCAATCAGCAGAAAAAGCGTGGGAGAAGGGGAAAGAAAGTGTTTTATCTGTGGCGGGAATGCAAAGATATGCGGGAGAAGCCGTCGGCATACTATACAGGAACTGCAGGATTGGATAACAAACATTCTTCGGGAATGGAAAACAGGGTGATTGCTGATCATCACAGGTGGGTAAAAGTGGATAGGGATATTGAATATATTATTGCGGTGTCAGAATGTAGAAGTACCCATAAAGCGGCAGAAAGGCTTTATATAAGCCAGCCTGCATTGAGCCGTTACATTTCCAGGATCGAACAGGATTTGGGAGTGGTTCTTTTTTGCAGGAGATCATACGGCATGGAGCTTACGGAGGCCGGCAAACTATATGTTTCCTATGCAAAAGAAATCAAGTCCTTAAGGAGCAGTATGGAAAAAGAGCTGCGTCAATTTATGGGAAGAAAAAGGCAGGACTAATGGTGCAGGCGGTATTTTACGGTCAAGGAGGAGATGAAACCTATGAATAAGGAATTGATCGGTTCTTATCCGGAGGCAGAAGGGATGGCTTCGGAATTTCTTATTAATTTTTTGAATGAAGCGGAGAAAACAGGCAGTGAAATTCACGGGATCATGTTTCTGATGCATGGCAAAGTGATTTTTGAAGCCTATAATGCACCCTATGCAAAGAAAATTCCGCATATCATGCATTCTTTTACAAAATGTCTGACGAATATGGCGCTGGGTCTGGCATACAGCAGAGGGCTGGTGGCATTGGAGGCCCCGGTGCTTACTTATCTTCCTGAATATGCAGAAGGGGCCAATGAGTATCTGCGAGCCGTAACGATCGAGGACCTGATCACCATGCGCAGCGGTCAGCAAAGGGGTATCGGCGGAAATGAGTGGAGACCTTTGAAGAGCAGCTGGCTGGATGCATATTTCTCTGTGCCTTTCGTGAAGCAGCCGGGCAGAGAGTTTCTGTATTCCAGCGGGAATAGTTATGTGCTTTCGGCAATTGTTCAACGGGTAACTGGTAAAACATGTAGTGAGTATCTCAGGGAAACGATAACGGAGACCATAAGCTTGAGTGATTTTGACTGGATGCTTAGCCCGGAAGGGATTTGCTCGGGAGGAAACGGAGTAAGTCTGACGGTAGAAGACATGGCGCGTATAGGACTTTTGTATCTGAACGGCGGAGAATGGCAGGGGCAGCAGTTACTGAAGGCGGAATGGGTAAAACGTTCCCTTGGAAATTGGGACATCGATAGACAAGAGAAGACCAGAACAGCTTACAATTATCACTGGGAGCATAAAGGAGATATTTGGGCTTCTATGGGGATGTTTGGACAGGCATGTGTAATAGTGCCGGAAATGGATATGGTTGTTGCGATGACAGCCGCGGACGACAAAAATATATTTCTTAAGATATTGCAGGAACAGATCATAGCGCCATGGAAAAAGCAGCAAAGGGGTATACTACAGGAGGATACAATACAGGAAAATGCATTACAGGAGAATGCATTACAGAAGAATGCATTACAGAAGAATGCATTACAGAAGAATGTGTTACAGGAGAATGCATTACAGGAGAATACGTCACAGGACAATGGCAGGCGGAAATGTGTGGAGATGAAAGATATATTATATCAGAAAGGACTGCGGATGACCTTAGAGAGTAGAAACAGATCTGTTCCCGGTCATGTACAGCCATCACTCAAAAGATATGAATTTCTGCCTGTAAAGGAAATTGATGGGATAACTGAAATAGCAATTACTTTTGACAGAGACTATGTAGTCTATGAAATAAGTGATGAACGTGGCTGTCACAGGATAAAATCCGGGTTAGATCATTGGAATCACGGTATTACTTCAATGACCGGGGGATATCTGCATCACCAGTACGAAATGGACAGGCTGCAGTTCTCAGCCTGCGCCTACTGGCAGGACGAAAGCAGGTTAATGATGGAATGGCGCTATCCGGAAATGGCTTTTTTCGATCATGTTTGCATTTCCTGGAGGGAAGAATCCATCACTGTGAAGCGATGGGTAAATATGAACTCGCAGGATGTGGAACGGCCGCTGATAGAGGCTGTCAGGAAATTGCCGGGAGTGCTGGAGACGGGATCTGCGGAGTAAAAAGAATCCGAGGGTATAAAAGGCAGTATGGATTCATAGATTATTATAATTAAGAATTGGGGAAATAATGCGCATAGGATAGTGATAATTCAGCCAGAGGTTACAATCCTATGCGCATTCTTTTGAATCTATGTTGAATTATATCTGGGCTTTTATGATCTTAATCGGAGTGGTGTACGGAGCGATCGCCGGGAAAATGGCGGAGGTAACCAATGCAGCATTGGATTCTGCCGGGGATGCAGTCTCACTTTGCATTACAATGATCGGTGTAATGGCATTGTGGGTCGGACTGATGGAGATTGCACAGAAGTCAGGATTGATCGCGAAACTGACACGAGGGATACAGCCTTTTATCAGATTTTTGTTTCCGCGGATTCCGGAGGGACATCCGGCCAGGGAGTATATCGCAACAAATTTGATTGCTAATGTGCTGGGGCTGGGCTGGGCGTGTACGCCTGCTGGGTTAAAGGCGATGGAGGAGTTGGCGAAGCTGGAGGAGGAGAGAGGGACGCCGGCGTATGTACAGGAAGGCAGAAATGACAAACGAAGTTGGGAGGCAGTGGAAGGCGTTGTTGGTAAAGGCAGAGGAAGTATGACGGACGTATCGGGAGTTGTGGATGAAAGAAGGGGGAAGCGGGAACGTGTCGCCAGTAACGAAATGTGCACGTTTTTGATATTGAATATTTCTTCCCTGCAGTTGATACCTGTGAATATGATTGCCTATAGACAGCAGTATGGCAGCGTGAATCCGGCAGGGATCATTGGGCCGGCGATTTTGGCAACGTTTATCAGCACATTGACGGCGGTGGTATATTGTAAGGTGAAGGATAGAAAGCGGAGAGTGTGAGGACTTTCCGCTTTGTTCATTAGTTATAATCCAATGTTTTATCGGATGCATATAAGAAAATATATGAGAAAAGCAAGATGTGGTATATATAAAATTATAATATTATTGGATTATGTATTGCGGTTGATATATAAAAATTAAAAATATATAATAGTATAAAATATTGGAAAGGACTAATTGCATGAATTACCAAAAAATTATTGATGACTTTATAACACGATATCCAGATTATGAAAGTGATGTAATGAATTTTACCGAATATCTGGAAATACATTGGGGAAATTCTTTGTCGGGCGAACCACTCCGTATTTTACTTAAGGGTATAGATGTTGAATTTATATTACAGAGCCTGATTTACAATGTGGAAGATATACAGCGATATAAGAGCAAGACAAAGGCTAAACGGTATGCCACCGTGGTAGGATTGTTTTTTAACGACATCCGAAAGACTACAGATATTGCAAACCATGAATTATATGATGTAATTTCGTTCAATCGCCTGCGGGAAAACTCATATATGAAACGAATGATGGCATATATTGAGAAATGTGATTTGCTTGCCGGTATAGTTGAGCAGGAACCGTTGACGTTTATGCAAGCAGAAGAACTTTTGGCATGGTCAAATGAACAGCTTGAAGATACGGAATGGGAAGGGGCTGCGGATCTTAAGAAGGCAATGGCGGCTATCGGAATAAAGATGATGATGCTTTATGGGATCAAATATCGTGAATTGAGAAAAATCAAATGGGAGAATTTCGATGAATTTTATGGTTTTATTACAGTAAATGGCTTTGAACTTCGTTTGCCGACCAAATTGTCAAGGCAGTTACAGCAAGTGCAGCAATTTGTTTTTCAGAATAAAGTAAAGAGCAATGAGGACTTGCTTTTTACGGATGGGAATGGAGAACCGTGGGGGAGATAACGTCTTCTTCTGGAATTCCAGACTATTTAGGGACTCTGATAGAAGTTACAAGTGTTACCAGCATTGTCAAGTATGGAATAGGACAACTTCTCAAGGCTGGGTTAAGTGATTCTGTTATTAAAAAATAACAGGTGCAAGTGATAAACTGATTCAAGGGTGTCTCTTGACAGAGGATGATGAACTCAAAAAGATTATAAATAATAAAATTGTTATGGCAGAGTTATATTATGAGTTTTGAAGAAGATAAAGCAGACAGGGAGAGATAAATCTGTGGATAAAAATAAAGGTGAATTTTTAATCTATCAGTCAGAGGACGGATTAACCAATGTCGAAGTAACTGTGCGGGATGAAACGGTTTGGCTTTCCCAACAACAGATGTCAGAGCTGTTTCAAACGTCGAGAACTAATGTTGTAGAACACATAAAACATATTTTTGCAGAAGGAGAATTAGACGAAGCCTCAACCTGTCGGAATTTCCGACAGGTTCGGCAGGAGGGAGCAAGGCAGGTTACAAGAGAGATACCATATTATAATCTGGATATGATTATATCCTTGGGATATAGAATAAAGTCTCTTATTGCAACGAGATTCAGGAAATGGGCGACAGAACGTTTAAAGGAATACATGATTAAGGGATTTGCGATGGATGACGAACGCCTTAAAGGCAATGGTGGCGGGAATTATTGGAAAGAGCTTTTAGACCGTATTCGTGATATTCGTTCTTCGGAAAAAGTGCTTTATCGTCAGGTTCTGGATTTATATGCCACAAGTGTAGATTATGACCCCCATAGTGAGGAGTCGATTCGTTTTTTTAAAATAGTACAAAATAAGCTTCATTTTGCGGCACATGGACATACTGCGGCAGAAATAGTTTTTGAACGTGCTGATGCACAAAAACCTTTTATGGGATTGACATCCTTTTCGGGAGAGTTACCTGCTCTTAAAGATATTGGAATTGCAAAGAATTATTTAAAGGAAGATGAACTAAAGATACTAAATAATTTGGTATCTGGTTATTTTGATTTGGCTGAAATTAATGCGATTGAACATCGCCCAATGTACATGAATGATTATGTTGAACAGCTCGATTCGGTATTATGGTCAGGAAATAGAAAAGTACTCAGTGATGGTGGCAGAGTAAGCCATGCTCAGGCAATGAAAAAAGCAAAAGAAGAATATCAAAAGTATCAGGCAGCCACAATTTCTCCGGTTGAGGACGCTTACCTAAAAACAGTAAAAATGGCAGCTAAAGCAGCAAAACAGGCTGGTAGAAAAAACAAATACTGACGGATGATAATGATGTTAAAGAGTAAGATTTTTAAAAAGTTCGTGTCATTAACTTGACACAAGGCGGGTTAAAGGCGATGGAGGCGTTGGCGCAGTTGGAGCGCGAAAGAGGAAATCCGGCGGATGGGACTGCTAAAGGCGGCGTGGAAACAGTGGACGGGAAAAAGGGAAACAGGGGCGCGTTGCCAGCAGTGAGATGTGCACGTTTTTGATATTGAATATTTCTTCCCTGCAGTTGATACCTGTGAATATGATTGCCTATAGACAGCAGTATGGCAGCGTGAATCCGGCAGGGATCATTGGGCCGGCGATTTTGGCAACGTTTATCAGCACATTGACGGCGGTGGTATATTGTAAGGTGAAGGATAGAAAGCGGAGAGTGTGAAAGCCCTCCGCTTTTATGTCGCTTTTATATCCGTGTCACTGTTAGAGCTGCAAATGTCGTTGACAATATATAAAAAATAAATTAGAATGAAATTGAAAATTCAACTATATTTTCATCATAATATTTTGACTGGAGGAGTGAAAATGGATGTTATGCAAAAATTCAAAAATGAATTTTTTGAAGAACGTAAAGATCTACTTAGCAAAAATCATGTTTATCGAAATCATATCAATAAATTTGTTAATTATTTAAGCTTGCCAGATGTACAGCTATCAAACGCGCCTGCCAGAATTAATATAAATATAGTTGAGGAATGTATCAGATATTATCATAATAAAGGCGAACTTAATTCCAGATCGACCATGGAGTCGCAGCTTGAATCGGTTAAAAGTTTTTATGACTACTTAAGTGAGACTGGTAAAGCAACGGATATTTTTTCGGATTACAATTACAGCAAATTTAAAGATGACATCGTTGATAAATATAGCTTGTTGGAACCTGTAGAGAGAGGAAGCTATAAATGTGAAGATATCAAAACTATTTTAATGGAACTGGATAAAGCTATTGATAATTTTCAGAATAAATCTGCCGGAATCAGAGAGGAAGAAAGACATCTTCAGAGAATAATCTTAAGACTGTTTATTAAGCTGACATTAATTGCACCAGCCAAAAGAGGTGTGATTACAAGTATAAAAAAATCAGATATCACAAAAGATTATAAAAAATTGCTTATAAATGGTATATCTGTCAATATACCTTGTGGATTGTCAAGGGATTTGTGTGCGGCATTAAAATATGCAGAATCTAAAAACAAGGAACCCATTAAGGAAGAGGATAATTTTTTTGAGTATTTATACAAATATAAGGGCAAATTTCGGGTGGAAAGTCTTAATACATGGCTTTATAATGCAGCACAGGACTTTGGGATAATGGAGGATGAGTGCAAAAATAAAAAGACATTGGCTGTAGAGCCGATTAAAAACATGGTTATTCAAATGATGGTTGATAATATGATTAATCCTGTATTTATATCAAAAATAGCGGGACTTACACTTACCATGATTGAAGCGACATATTATCCCAAGGAGTGGAATGCTAAACGCGAGGAAGATATCAATAAGTGCATTAATAAGAGTATTGCACAAAATGATTATTACTGTTATGTATAGAATGCATTTTAAACAGCAGGGAGTGTATAAGTATGGGAATATATTTAAATCCGGGAAATGAACAGTTTGTGGTTTCTGTTAATTCTGAATTATATGTGGATAAGACGGAACTTATTAAATATACGAATAGCCGTATCGGAAAAGACAGACCGTTGATTTGTTCCAGCAGACCAAGAAGGTTTGGGAAAACAATGGCGGTAACTATGCTGGCAGCGTATTACAGTAAAGGATGTCATTCTGAAAAGCTGTTTGAAGGACTTAAAATAAGTCAGAATGAGTTTTTCAAAGTGCATTTAAATAAATATAATGTAATCTTTTTGGATATCCAGTGGATGTACGGAAATGCGCTTGAAGAAATGAAGAGAGATTCAACTCTTAAAGTAGTGAGTTATATTCAGGAACAGGTGATAGCCGAGTTAAGGGAGGAATACGCCGAATATGTCCGAGATGATGACATTTCATTGCCGTCGGTATTGGCAAAGATCAATGTTATGACAAAAGAACAGTTTATCATTATTATTGATGAATGGGACTGTCTGTTCCGGGAGGACAAAAATAATGAAAATCTTCAGAAGGAATATATCAATCTTTTGAGAGGATTATTTAAAGGAACGCCGTCGGGAGCTTTTTTAAAGCTTGCTTATATTACGGGAATTTTACCAATTAAGAAATACGGCACACAGTCAGCTTTAAATAATTTTCGGGAGCATACAATGGTCAGTCCAAGACAGATGGCGGAGTATGTCGGATTTACGGAGACAGAGGTAAGGACTATTTGCAAAGAACATGATATGCCATTTAAAGAGATGCAAAGATGGTATGACGGATATTATTTTGAAAAGATAGGACATATTTATAGCCCTAATTCTGTAATTGAAGCTGTAGATAGCAGGGAATTTGGGAATTATTGGTCTGGAACAGAGACGTATGAGTCTTTGATGACGTATATTGCAATGGATTTTGATGGGTTAAGACAATTGATTGTAGACATGCTGGGAAATCAGAGATGTAGTATTGACGTGGAATCATTTCAAAACGATATTACTTCATTTAAGTCTGCAGATGATGTTATTACCCTGCTAATTCATATGGGATATCTGGCTTATGATAGTAAAACAAAAAAAGTTTTTATTCCAAATGATGAGGTGAGGAGTGTTTTTTTGCGAGCTATTAGAAATGATGGGTGGGAAGAAGTAATAAAGGCGGTTGATGCATCGGAAGCTTTACTTAAGGCAACTTTGGAGATGAACGAAAAAGCTGTGGCACAGATGATACAAGAAGTCCATTTGCAAAGTTCTTCCAGTCTGATATATAACAATGAGATTTCTTTGAGCAGTGTGATTGCGCTGGCATATTATAGTGCATGCAGAGATTATACTCTTGTAAGAGAATTGCCGACAGGAAATGGATTTGCGGATATGGTTTTCCTTCCTAAACGTACATCTTCAAATCCGGCATTGGTTGTGGAACTAAAATGGGATAAAACCGCAGAAGGAGCAATCAATCAGATTAAAAGTAAAGGATATGTGTCTGTTCTTAAAGAGTATAAAGGAAATATTTTGCTTGTCGGAATCAATTATGAGAAGAAAAGCAGAAAACATCAATGTAGAATAGAAAAATTTGAAATGTAATTTTTGCAGTATCAAAATTATTAATAAGTTCGTGTCACTAACTTGACACAAGGCGGGCTTAAGGCCATGGTTATGTAACCAAGGATTCCATCCAGAACCAGATTGCACCAACGCATATGTTGACTAACGTCCCAAATTTATATGCCATAAATCTTCACGAATACATAAAAGAAAAAATGAATTAGAAAACATCGTTCGTTTTGGTGCAGAATTCATTGGAAGAGACAATGGGAATGGCGGCACTGCTGGATGCGGAAGGGCTGACTAAGAAGTTGGTGGATGAATTGATTAAAAGGATAGATGTGTATGGGGATGACAGGGTGCAAATTAAGTGGAAGTTTTCAATTCAGGATTCAAAATAGCTTTCATTTGTAATTTATGTGACACATGGTTATACTAAAAGAGAAGGAAGGAGTTTGCCTTATGGAAATAATTGATAATAAATTCAGATTAGAAGACTTATATATCGGTATGGAGATAAAAGACAAGGATCAATTAAGCGGCATATATGATATATGGATCATGCTTGTTAAAAACAATAATTCGGATGTTTATACGGTAGGGTTCATAGGCAAGGAAACCAATACAGAGTCGCATAAGTTGTTCACACAAGGCAATGTGGTATGTCCGGTATACAATGACAGTATGGAATTAGAGGGGGATATTGACCATGAAGAATAAATATATCCTTCTTGAAATGAATCATCGGAATGAGATAAGGGCTGATGCGAATATGGCAATAAAAAGCATGGAATTTAAAAAATAGAGAATATGAATGTCAAGATAGATACAGGATGTCCTTATACATCAATACCAATTCTAAGGTTCGGTATATCAAGTGCCAAAGCACAGCAAATGAAACAAAGGAACTGCAATCTATAACTTTCCAGCACAGGTATTTTGAGATTGATTTTGGAGGAGTTTGTATTAATAAAGACTTTGTTAAAGTCAGCTATGACCGCACAGGTAATATTCTTATTGGAATGGATGTTTTGTCTCAGATGGATATACATATAGGGAAAAGTAAGATTCTTGGAAAAACCGTTTTTATTGCATGTCCATATGAAAGTATGAATCAGGAATATCTTGAGGCTTTAAGCCGACATTTCGATATATAACCACAATTTGTAGATATTTGTAAAAAATTGAAATATTTTTAAGTCTTAACGTGGCACCAGCTTACAGAAGCCAGTAAAGAGGTGGTTAAAAATTATCTGTACAGTTTTAAAACCATAGAGTTTGCTGTATACTGCCAACCAAAAGATACAAAGAACTATGATGTCTTTAACAAGGTGGAAAAAACTGCCCTCACGGTTTTTATAATGGATATTATAAAAAAGTTATGAGCCAGTCTGAAAATATAGAGGAGAGGTCGACAAATGAAATTTGCAGTATTTTTAGATATTGATGGAGTTCTCAATACAAGGACAACCGTAGAACGTACACCGGATGGCTATACGGGAATTGATGATGCAAGGGTTGATATTATTGCAAAGGCAGTCAGGAAATATGGAGATACAGATATTGTACTCTCATCTGATTGGAAAGAACTAAAACAGGATGATGATGATTTTATCTATCTAACCTCAAAATTGGAAAAGCAGGGTTTACATCTGGCTGGAAAAACGTCTGACCACTGGAATAACAGAGGAGAAGGAATCCTTAGATATTTGGATTCTCATCCGGAAATAAATGAATTTGTTATATTAGATGATAATAGGTTTGACTTTCTGGATTATCCAAAACTTTGGGAAAGATTACTTATTACAAGAGGGGTAGAGAGAGCAGTATTTGCATCCGATACGCCTGCCGTTGAAGCTATTATATTTTTGGATTATATAAAATTGTTCTCATAATAATTGCCGGGGAAACAGGCTGATAAACAGGAATATTATCGGATATAACAAGGCAGTATCTTTTGCGGAGAATAATATGGGAAAGAGAAAATTAAGCAAATCGGCAAGATTTGAAAGAATGTTTAAGATTTGGGAATATTTGAAAAACAATACGGATAAAGAGCATCCCACGTCGCAGGCCCAAATGAGAAAAGCACCTGAAGTTTCAGAATTTATAGGTGATAAAGAGACTTTTAACAGACTCATCAAAGATATGGCGCGCACGATGAACAGTGATGAGTTCGGATATAAGAAGGAAGATGATTGGAAGATTTATTTCCATGATTTTAAGAAATATTATGGGGATACCGCGGAAACCTGTGAAGATGAAGCGGATTTTGGCAGTGATGAGGAGTATGAGGAATTTGCCGACCAGACAATGCGTATCGACGGTTTGTATTATAACAGAACGTTTACATATGATGAGATTAACAGCATCATAGAGGGTATTTTGTCTACAAAGACATTAGATACGAAATCTGCGGCGCGATTGATAGAAAAAGTGGAGCAGAATCTGACGACGAAATTTTATAAAAAGGGACCTAAACAGGTCTGTAAAGTAATGGAGCCGGAACTTGCCGATAGAAAACAGTTGAGCGCTAATTTATTGACGATTCAAAGGGCGATCGATAATAATGTACAGATATCGTTTTGGTTTAACGGATATACCTGTCAAAAAAAGTTGGAACCGATCAGAGAGAAAAAGGATACGGTAAGTCCTTATTACATTGTAGCGAGCGGAGGACGCTACTATTTACTGGCCTGTAAAGAAGTAGTGATAAAAGGCGAACCGGTAAGAAACATGTCTATTTGGAGAATCGACTTGATGACGGATCTTGAAATCCCGGGGGCAAAGGAGGAAGTAGAAAAAAAGGGATGGCCCAGGATCCCAAAGAAAGATGTTGAGAATCTGCCGATGACATGGACAGACGATTTTCAACTGAAACATATGAATATGTCCTATGATAAGCCGGTATGGGTTACGTTAAAAATAAAAAGCCCTAAGCGGGAAGACGATCCTGCCAGACGTATCAAGGCGGATTACACTTTTTTGCACGATTGGTTCGGAGACCAGTTCAGGTTCGTTGAGACTGAAAAAACAGCGCCATACGATGATATTGTAAAAGTGGAATGTTCTCCGTTTGCCATGGTACACTGGGCGCTTCAATATAGTGACAGGGTAGAGGTGGTTGCACCGGAAGCGGTAAGAAATGTGGTGGTTGAAAAAATAAAAAATCTTAATGTAAAATATGGATTGTGAATGATAGATTACAAAATTGAAGCAAGAAGGTGGAAAAAACCGCCCTCTTGCTTTTTATAATAGACAGAGTAAACGGCACGTTAAGGTTAAAAATTACAAGGTTGAAAGAGGTGCTGCTATGAAAAAGAAAGAAATCAGAAGCGCGATCAAAACAGTATATCAGGAGTTGTGGGATTTGTTATCTCTGGATGTGGAAACCGAACATTTTTTTAAACTTCCGAAAGGAGTGGAGCCTGTAGAAAACTCTGGAGAAGATGCGGGATGGAATTATGCGTGCAAGAAGATAAATGAGATAAGAGGGCATGTGAATGTATTATTTTTGGGAGAGGAGAAAATCAAAAGAAGTTTAAACCAGATTGTGGAGGAGACAAAATACTTTATCAAAAGCTGTGAAGTGCCGGGAGTAGTGACCAGATGGAAACGGATAAATCCCAGGTTAATGTATTTCGATTGTGCATTTGAAGTGATGGAAACATGCCCGGAAGCATACTTGGAAATGCGTAGAGGATTAACCGATACTCTTCTGTCATGTTATCCTGACGAGGAATTTATAAAAAAGAAAAATGCGTATTTTGCCAATGCGAAAGCAAAGTGTGAGCATGACATGACAGAGTATTCGCAAGAACAGGTTTTTAAAGAAGAGCTCCTTCATACATTGACACTATTGTTTGAGGATGCTTTTCAGGAGTATTTATAAAACATGGCGGAAAGGTTTGGATCTTCTGTCTGATGTCAAAGGGGAGGAAAACGCGATACATGTAACAGTGTAATAAACCCCAAAAGGAGAGCGAGGAAGAATTATGATAGAAAATAAAGTTTATGAACCGATCAGAAAGAAAATAGAGGAGTGGATTGATTATGATGTTCACAAGCCTGACGTACCATATCGTGGCAATGAAAAAGTGCATGATGAATACCGCAGGTGGCATGACCGGGATTGCATTCTGACAGGCGGAGATTTGAATGCGGATACGATGTTTAGTCTCTGGAGGCCTTTGGCGAATACCATCATCAGGCTTCATGACAAAAATGTGATTCAGGGCGGAAAGTATAAGTTTATAAGGGAACTGATGAAAGATGATAATATGGAAAAGTATCTGCCGGCCGGGCAGCCTGTTGTTAAGAAGCTGAGCCTGTTGTTTGAACTGGGAATGGGAAGGGAAAATGTGTTTTTACTTCCTGACAGAGAATTAAATCCGGCCAGGGGCAGAAGACCTTATGAGGATTATATGCCAGTATTTTTGCTGGAGTCTTTTGGCGATGGGGCATTTGCACGCTATTGGCAGAATGAAGAAGATTATATACAATGGATTATAAGAGAACATTTAGAGATGTTTTTTGACGGAGATATTGTACCAGGAAATATCAAAGACTTAAGCGGCGCTGGAGATATTCGGAAATCGTTTGCGCCGGACGGCATACAGGCGATGGAACATATGATTGATCATTATATCGGCATCCTGCAGGAGCGGAGAAAATGTTTTACCGCAGAGGAACTGAAAAGGGCGGGAACGATAGATGATATGATACGTAAGGGCAGCAGGATTCAGGCATTTAACGACCGTATCGTAAACGGAGAGCCGGAAGCCATAATGCAGATAAAAGATGTGATGGAGGATTAAGATGCAAAAAGTAATATTTGTTATGGGGGCTACGGCTGCCGGAAAGACACATTTTATCAATACACATTATTCCGATCTGGATGTAGATATATTGAATGTATACGATTATCAGCAGCGTGCTTATGATGAGGCAGGGTTTGGAGATGCCATTCCTGTTCATGCCCAGTTCAGGTGTCTTATGAATGCCAATAATATGCTTTTGGCGGATATTGTGGAAAAAGTGCGGCAGGGCAGAAATGTGGTGGTGGAACAGACCTTTTTCAAGGCAAAACGGCGTACCGCTTATATCGATGAAATTAGAAAAGCGGCAGATGTTATCATTGAAATATATGTGATGTGCCCGGGCGATGACTTGTGGGAATCAAACCTGAAAAAGAGGGAAATGGATGGAATGATTCAACGCTATAAAGAACAGGCGGCTCATGACATAGAATTTCCGAATCCCGCCGAGGGGATAGACAGGATTTATAAAGTGACGGACGGTGAGATTTGCTTACAGATGGAGCCTCCACGCCCCGAAATACTTGATAAGGCGCGCAAAGAACTTGCCGAGGAGGCGGAACGCATATGGTGCGAGGACGACGAAAGGCGAAAGAGAAAAGAACTTTTAGAGAGCATGAATACAAGACCGTTTTGGCATTATTGCGAGGTATGCGGCAAAAAGGAGTTTATCACGGCAAAAGAGGCATTTAACAGCGGGTGGGATTATCCCCCGCAGATGGGGGATTTTGGCCTGCTTGGCCCGAGAACGTGCGGAGGCTGCCTGTTAAAGGATACGCTGTGTTGGAGAGTCTATACGGAGAAGAAAGTATCGCTTCCGATAGTTGTGGAAGAAATGCTTACGCCGGAAGAACTTGTGACATGGAAACGGATAAAAGGAGAGCCGGAAAGCCTGCTTGATGTGGAGGAGAACGGAGCCGGATAGAAGAATGCAGGAAGATTACTATCTGATGGGCAGTTATGGCAGTTATATAAAATTAAGAATGTTTATATGTGTGACTGCGGATTCAGGGATGGCAGATTAGGGTTCTGTGTCTGGAGACGAGAGAGGAAATATAGATCTCATGAATGCTTTAAAGAAAAATCAAAGGAATAAACAGGAGGAGGTTTCCATATGAGATATATTGTTGGTGATATACACGGATGTTATCAGCAGTATCAGATGTTGCTTGAGAAGATTCAATTTTCCGAAAAGGACGAATTATACGTTCTTGGTGACGTTGTAGACCGTGGGCCGGAACCGATTAAGGTTTTGCAGGATATGATGAAGAGGACGAATGTTATCTTTATCTTGGGTAATCATGATTTTATTATGTATACACTTATGAAAAAACTGTCTGTGGAAATTACGGAGGAGAATTATGATAAGCATTTGACGACGGAACTCCTTTTGGATTATAATTTATGGCTGCAGGATGGCGGACGGGTTACAGCGGAGCAATTTAGTAAACTAAGCTATTCCGAGAAAATGGACATGCTGGACTACATAGCGGGGGCATCTTTATATGAAGTGATAAAAAATAGCGGAAAAGAATATAGACTTGTCCATGCCGGACTTAGTAATTTTACGCCGGATAAAGCGATGGATGAGTATGATTTATACGATTTTCTGGAAGAGAGGACAGATTACACCAAAAGATATTATCCGGAAGAGAATATCTTTCTGGTAACGGGACATACGCCGACTGTTCATATAAAAGACTGGGGAAAAGCGAAAGTATATATGAAAAACGGTCATATTGCCTTGGACTGTGCCTGTGTGGCGGGAGGAAAACTGGCGGCATTTTGCATAGAGACAGAGGAAATTGTTTATGTGGATGGACTTTGAAACGTGGAATGTCAAGGATTACAGGTAGATGTGGTTGAATATATGCAGCTTGCGGAGGATTATTGGAAAAATAAGCAAGATTTCATTTTTCACAAATAGCTGGGAAAATATGGAATATAAATCATAAGGGAATTGCATGAATCGGCAATATTTTTTCATATAGATTCCATCAGAAAAGGGTGGGGCTGAAGGCGATGGGAGAACTGGCGAAGCGGGAGGATATTACTTGTAAGATGGAGAAAAAGAGGATACTTCTGATTGGCACGGGCGGTACAATCGCTTCGGAAATGGGAGAAAATGGATTGGAGCCGGAACTGACGAGCAGGCAGTTATTGCGATATATCCCGGATATTTCCGGAATCTGTGAGATAGACTGCGTACAGCTTTTCAGTCTGGACAGCACGAATATCCGTCCGGAGCACTGGCTGCGTATCGCAGGAACGATACAGGAATGTTATACGAAATATGACGGCTTCGTGATAAGTCATGGAACGGATACGATGGCTTATACCGCGGCAGGTCTCAGTTATCTGATTCAGAACAGTCTGAAACCGATTGTGCTTACGGGAGCTCAGAAGCCGATCGGATATGAGACCACGGACAGTAAGCAGAATCTAAGAGATGCTTTTACAGTGGCAGCATCCGGGATGTCAGGGGTGCTGCTGGTTTTCAATGGCAAGATAATCATGGGAACCAGGGCCAGGAAGACACGCAGCAAAAGCTTTGAAGCTTTTTCAAGTATTAATTATCCGATCGTAGGAATGGTGCAGGATGGCCGGCTGATTCAATATATAAGGACGGAGAGCGGCGTGCCGGTCAGATTCTATGGAAGTCTGGATACTAAAGTGTCTTTACTGAAGCTGGTGCCAGGGATTGCGTGCGGGGTACTGGAGTACCTTCTGGAACACAGCAGTGCAGTGATTATTGAGAGCTTTGGCGTAGGCGGACTGCCGGTTTATGAAACAGGAAGTTTCTATGAGACGATAAAACAAGGGCTGGATGCGGGGAAGACGGTAGTGTTGACGACGCAGGTAGAAAACGAGGGCAGTGATTTGTCTGTTTACCATGTGGGCAGCAGTATCAAGCGGAATCTGCCGATCCTGGAAGCTTACGACATGACAACCGAGGCAGTGGTAGCAAAATTGATGTGGATCTTGTGTCAGACAACCGATCGGGAGGAGGTCGCCAGACTTTTCTATACACCGATTGCCTGCGATATTCTGTCCGTGTAGCAGAATCATGAAGGTTGAAGGTGCGTGTGAGAAGAATCAGAAGAGACAGCAGGGCAGAAAAATAAAAACTGCGATCTCAAGAGAGCTATAGGAAGGGAAGACTTAAAATGAACGAAGCAATGGATATTATGATCTGTACCCATGACAAAGATGCATCATCGGTACTTGAAGGCGTGAAAGCTTATTTCTCACAGGCATTTCCGGCAGAACAGTTTGCGTGGGAGGAATCGGGAACGATTCTTACAGGATCTTTGTCTGTGAGCGAGAAAGAGATTACCGGTGTATTTGAGGAGCTTGTGAAAAGGTATCCGCGGCTGAAAGTTGAGGCATCCTATTCTTATGATGTCAGGGAGGACGACAGGAGCGCGCAGTGGTGGGGTACGACGCGAATATACTCGGAACAGGAAGACGGAGAGACAAAAATTGTCAGTAGTTCAAGCACCTATTGGAATTGATGGGGCATAAAATAAAGAAAACCCTTATAGGAATAATCTATGGAAATATATGTAGTAAAACAGGGAGATACTGTGGATTCTATTGCCAATAGTCATGGGATTCCGGTATCTTCCGTTATTTATGACAATCAGCTGAGCTACCCTTATCCGCTCGCTTTGGGGCAGGCGCTTCTTTTATCTTCGGGGGAGGCTGCCGTGCCTTCCTATCCGACCTGGGTGAACGGCTATGCCTATCCTTTTATTCAACAGAGTGTTCTGGATGAGACACTTCCGTATCTTTCTTCCCTGTCTGTTTTTTCTTACGGATTTACCACGGAGGGAGAACTGATCATGCCGGTACCGGACGATACTTTTATGATCAGCGCCGCGCTGCAGGCAGGCGTGAGGCCGGTTCTTACGCTGACGCCTCTTGGGCCGGACGGAAATTTCAATAATGCTTTGATCACTGCCGTGGTAAACGATCAGACAGCCAAAGACAACCTGCTTTCCAATCTGCTGGCCACCGTTCAGGAGAAGAACTTTCAGGGAGTGGATATCGACTTTGAATATATTCGTCCTGAGGATCGGCTTCCTTTCGCCGATTTTGTGGCGGATGTCAGGAACCTTCTTGCCCCGTACGGCTATCATGTGTCTGTGGCTCTGGCGCCCAAGACTTCGGATACACAGGCTGGTCTTCTCTATGAGGGAAAGGACTACAGGCTGTTGGGAGAGGCGGCCGACAGTGTTCTGCTCATGACCTACGAATGGGGCTACACCTATGGCCCGCCCATGGCAGTGGCGCCCGTCAACAAGGTGCGGGAGGTGGTGGAGTATGCAGTCACCCGCATCGAGCCGTCCAAGATCGATCTGGGTATCCCCAATTACGGCTATGACTGGACGCTGCCTTTTGTCCAGGGTTCTTCGCGGGCGACCACCGTCAGCAATCAGGAGGCCGTGCGGATTGCCATAGAGGCGGGTGTTCCGATCCAGTTCGACGAGGTAGCCATGTCGCCCTTTTTCCGCTATGAAAAGGACGGACAGATGCACGAAGTGTGGTTCGAGGATGTCAGAAGCTATCAGGAAAAGTTTTCTCTCCTGCCGGCGTACGGCCTGCGGGGAATGGGATACTGGCAGATCATGCGCTTCTTTCGGCCGAACTGGCTGCTGCTTCAAGATACGTTTCAGATTCAGAAGCCGTGATCTGCACGTGATTCCGGATATCGTTCCTTTCCGTTCTTAGTTGTGTTTCCTGTTATGGGCAGTTATCAATTCATTTAACTTACTTTGGGATCTCTGCGTTGTACTTTATACCGCCAGTAGCTCCAACAGTTCTTCCCTCGTAAAGCTGCCGCTTCCCAGATCTTCCCCGGAGAGAACCTGCTCCGCCAGTTCTTTCTTACGCTCCTGCAGCTTCATGATATTCTCTTCAATGGTATCCTTCATGATCAGCTTATAGACATTCACTATATTGGTCTGGCCGATCCGGTGGGCTCTGTCGGTGGCCTGGTTCTGTACCGCCAGATTCCACCAGGGGTCAAAATGGATGACGATATCGGCGGCCGTCAGATTCAATCCGGTTCCGCCTGCTTTCAGCGAGATACAAAATACATTGGTAGCATCGTTATTGAAATCTTCTACCAGCGCAAGACGTTGTTCTTTGGGTGTGGAGCCTGTGAGCACATAATAGGAGATCCCTTCCTCTTCCAGTTTCCGCTGCAGATTCTCCAGCATGGAGGTGAACTGCGAGAACAGAAGTACTTTGTGTCCGCCGGCCACCGCGTTTTTGATCAGATCTATGCAGAGGGAGGCTTTGGCGGAGGGGCTTTCATAGTTGTCATAAATAAGCCCGGGATCGCAGCAGAGCTGACGCAGTTTGGTAAGCTCCGAGAGGATCTGTATCTTACCGGTTCTGAATTCTTCATCCGACTGCTTGTCGAGCATCATGCGGATCCGCTGTACATGGGCGTGGTAGAGTTTCTGCTGTTCGCCTTCCATGTTAGCAAACATGCATTTTTCCAGCTTGTCCGGCAGGTCGGTGAGAACGTCCTTTTTCAGCCGCCGCAGGATAAAAGGGCGGACCATTTTCTGCAGCCTTCCCATGGCGGTTTCGTCCTGGCTTTGCACAACGGGAATCTCGATCTCTGTCCGGAAACGCTGGTAGCCATATAAGAAGCCCGGCATCAGGTAGTCGAAAATACTCCAGAGCTCGCTCAGCCTGTTCTCGATCGGCGTTCCGGTGAGGGCAAAGCGACAGCCGGATTCGATGTCCTTGACTGCCTTTGCGGCCTGTGTGTTGTGATTCTTGATATACTGTGCTTCGTCTATGATCTGGCAGAAGAAGGTCACGCCCTCGTAAGCCTCCAGATCCCTTTTTAACAGTTCGTAAGAGGTGATCAGGATATCCCGGCTCTGTGCATTGCGGATGATCTCCCGGCGTTCGGCGGCAGCTCCGGTTACCATCCGTACGGGCAGACCGGGTGCAAAAAGGGAAAACTCGTTTTTCCAGTTAAAGACCAGGGAGGCCGGAGTAATGATCAGAGCGCGTTTGTTGTCCGACGCCTTCGCTTCCAGATATTCCGACAGCAGAAAAGCGATAGTCTGCAGCGTCTTGCCAAGTCCCATATCATCGGCCAGTATGCCGCCGAAGCCGTTGCGGTACAGTTTTTTAAGCCAGAGAAAACCGGTGAGCTGATAAGGGCGCATGATGGATTCCAGACTTGCAGGTGCCTCAAAAGAGTTTTCCTCTATGGTCTTCATGTTTCGGATCAGTTCTCGGAAGGCCTGGTTTTCGGTAGTCCTCAGGTTCTGTTTTTCCATCAGTTCGCTGTCCAGATAGAGAGCTCTGTACTTGGGCAGGGTGAGGGTTTCTTTCTTTAATTGTGCGCCGGTCAGGTTCAGCTCCTCCTTGATCTCCAACAGTGCCTGCAGTCCTTCGTCCTCCGTGCGGATGAAACTGCCGTTTTTCAGGCGGAAATATTTCTTCTTCCTGTCATATTTTGACAGAATTTCGATCAGTTCTTCCCGGGACAGCTGGTCGGCATTCAGGGTCAGCTCCAACAGATTTTCCGACAGGGATATTCCGATTTCCAACTTGCCGTTGTTGATGACACGAATCTTCTTTAAGGCATCAGAGACATACACGTCTCCCAGTGTCTGGAAACGGGGGATGCCCAGGGTGAGCAGTTCATAGATTTTTTCCTCATCGTCGGCAATGACCATGGCGCATTCCTTTTCGTCATAGGCATTGCAGTAGGAGGCTACCGTGTTTCCAACCTGTATCTCACGGACCGCATCACGTCCTGCGCGCTCCTCGTCTTTCTTATAGACCATGTACTTTTTCGTGCCGTAGATGGCATAGACCTTGCACGTGATGAAGTTCTTCTGCGGTGCGTCAAGATATATTTCAAAGGAGACAGGCTCCACGCCGTAAGCGGTTTCGTCGAAATCAACTTTTTCACAGTGGTAATGATTCTCTAACAGCGGCAGCAGCTCCCGGCAGAATGTCGGGATATCGTTCTTGTCAACAAAGAAGGATGTTCCCTGCAGTTCCGGCAGGCAGGACATAAAGTCCTGTACCGGCAGCAGCTCGTCTTTACTTTGCTGATAGATCAATCCGTCCCGGAAAGTAAAGATAATGTGTGCGGCATGGAATTCCGGGGAGGGTTCCAATTCTACCTCGATGCCGTCTTTTTTGCCCAGGATGCGGAGCCGGCGGTCCGGCTTGCGATCTGTCTGGCGCCAGAGCCTTTCGCCGGAACCGTTGATATCGATGGTGACGGCATAGTCATGTAAAAGGGCCAGAAGCTCTTCAAATTCTGCGTTGCCAAGAGGGATCCGGCGCAGTTTCGCGTAGGATGTCATGTAGGAATAGTAATTGTATTCCAGATAGTGGTCCTTGTTTTCCTGCACCCAGGAGAGGATAAATTTCACCAGCTTTTGCGAAAGCGGTTCAAAAGCGGTCATTGTATGGAGAAAGCTTAATTTCTTGCCGTAGGAATATTCTGCGTTGTCCGTCATACGCTGCGCAAACTCGAAAACGTCTTTTAATACATATTTCGTGCCGATCCCAATCTTAAATTCCACCGAGGCATTGTTAGCAACGCACTTGAAAACAGGTTCCAGGGCCACCTGCTCGTAAGGCACTCCCTGCATTAAGGAGGCGGTGGACTTGATCCTCTGGCGGCGCAGCAATTCCCTGATGGCCGGCGTCGTCTCCCGGGAACGGGATCTGGGAAGGAATCGACCGTTCTCATAGCCAAGATAATCAGCGAGTCTGCGCGGCCGGTCGCTATGTCCGGGTTCCGCTATGTAGTCGAAGATCGAGCGCTGCTCTTCCAGACGGTCTTCACATGCGAAAAGCACGGCGGCGCAGTGTTTACAGAGGCCGTCGTAGCTATAGAACGCGGGACAGTCGCAGTAGCAGTCGGCTACGTCCTCGTAGAAGGAATTGTAGGTAAGTTCTACTTTATATTTTTTCCGGCCGCTGCCCTGTACAACGGCTTTCACGTAGACTTCCTCTTCCTCTGTTCTGGACTTGAAAGACAATACTTTATTCTGCCGAAACAGTTCTAATCCTCTGCTGTAAATAGTGGGACCGGTGATCTCTTTGATGAGCTGCTTATCTAGCACGGTAGGATCCTCTTTTCTTTCCTGGCGTATTCATGGACGGCGAAGCAGGTGCGCGGTCCTGCTTGTCAATGGCGCCTTATCGTGATGGCCGCCGATTGGTTCTGTCTGTCCATCTTACCATGCGGGCAGGGTGTTGACAAGATTTCACAGCTGAACTGTTACATTTATGATCTCATTTACGTTGTCAGGCAGGTATGCTACAATATGGAAAAAGGGGCGGCAGGCAAAGAAAACAATGGGCCGTCTCGAAGCAGATCGGGAAGTTGGGGAAGGAGGACGTTATGGCAGACCAAACAGGAAAGAGTAAGACGTATTCTTATGATTATGAGGACTATGAGAACGGGAAGAAGGCAGAGACTATGTTGGAGGAGATCCTGGCGGATCCGGAGTTTCCGGAGCTGGAGGAGCTGATCATCGGCGGATGGGGCGGTGAATATGAAGAGTCCTGTCAGGCGATTCTGGACGGCATTGCTGCAAATGCCGACAGGTTCAGCCACATCACGAAGCTTTTTATCGGCGATATGGACTATGAGGTGTGTGAAGTATCGTGGATCATGCAGGGCAATTACAGTAATCTGTGGAAAGCCATGCCCCAGTTGAAGGAATTGACGATCAAAGGCAGTACGGATCTGCATTTAGGGGTGATCGAACATGACAATCTGGAGTCTTTGACCATCATCTGCGGCGGTCTGGGGAAGGATGTTATAGAAGAGATCGCGAAAGCGAAACTGCCGAATCTGCAGAAACTGCTCCTTTACATTGGTATTGAGGACTATGGTTTTGACGGGAATGCGGAAACTGTCAGGGAGCTGCTTTCCGTGTCTGATTTTCCCAGACTTACCTATCTGGGCATTACGGACAGCGAGATTCAGGATGAGCTGACAGCAGTTGTGCTTGAGAGTAAATATATACAGCAGATCACCACGCTGGATCTGTCGAACGGAACGCTTACGGATAAGGGCGGGCAGATCCTTCTGGAGAAGCTGCCGGAATGCGCAAAGCTGGAGAAGCTGGATGTGCATTATCATTACCTGTCAGATGAGATAATGGGGAAATTAAAGAAGCTGTCCATTGCAGTTGATGTGTCCGAGCAGGAAAAGGCGGAGAGCTGGAACGGTGAATTATGGTACAACGCCATGTTGACAGAATGAGCGGGATTGCGTTGATCGGAACGGACGGCGGCAAGCGCAGGTTCTATTTTGAGCAGGCGGCAGCCAAGGCAGGTATTCCAGTTGTATTTCTGGATTGGAAAGATGTGCCGAACAGGGGATGCGAAGAGGATTTGCGGCGTTTTGTGGTGAAGATTGATGCGCCGGAATGGGAGAGCAGCCGCTTGTGCGATCTGGGAAGCCTGACCGATCGGTATGAAGAACAGCTTCGCCGGCTATCCGATCTGCCTGCAGGCGGTTTCCTGAACCGGCCGTCAGAGATTGCACAGGTGCTTGATAAACGCGGCTGTAAAGCGCGGCTTGCCCGGCGCGGCGTTCCGGTGACCCACATGTATGAAGAACAGTTTTCCTGTGGGGAAGAGTTGCTTACTTTTCTGAGAGAACACAGGATCACGCAGGTGTTTGTGAAGCCGGTGAAAGGATCGGGAGCCGCTGGTGTGACGGCGCTGCGGTTCTCGCCGGGAAATGACCGGATCGCGCTTTACACCTGTGCTGCGCTGAAAGAGGGTGCGCTATATAACACCAGGCGGATGTACAGGCTGGAGGGCAGAAAGGCGGAAGCGTTTCTGGACAGTCTGCTAAAGATGGATTGCGTTGTAGAGCGATGGTACGGCAAAGCGGCCTTTGGGGAATACTGTTACGATCTGCGCGTGATCGTACAGGGCGGTCGGATCGACTATATTCTGCCCAGATTGTCGAAAGGTCCTATTACGAATCTGCATCTTAATAATCACGCTATGGCGTTTGCGGATCTGCATTTGGAGACGGGAACAGTGGAACGGATCGAGGAGGTATGCCTTAAGGCGTCGGCGTGTTACCCGGGACTACGGAGCATCGGTATGGATGTACTTTTGGAAAAGGGGAGTCTGGAACCGAGGATCATCGAGATGAATGCGCAGGGGGATCTGCTGCATCGGGATGTTTACGGCGAGAATCGGATCTATAAACGGCAGATCGCGATTATGAAGGAATTGTTGGAAACCGTTGGAATGAAATGAGAGGAAACGGCATGCATTTGCCGTAGAATTGCATAAAGAGTGGAACGGAAAGGAAAGGGGAGTGGAGAGCTATGAGTGAGGTGCCTTTTGCGGCGTTTCGGGCCGGTATGGATGAGAAACAGTGTTCTGTGGATATGTCGAAGGTGGTAGGTAATTGTGACATTTTATTTATCTGTCTGGATACCTTGCGGTACGATGCGGCCGTTGCGGAGGAGCAGGGCGGCGGCACGCCTGTCTTAAACAGGTATGGCGCATGGGAGAAGCGGCAGGCGCCGGGAAACTTCACCTATCCGTCTCATCATGCCATTTTTGCGGGATTTCTGCCGTCTAAGGACGAGGCGAGAAGCATTGCGGAACAGGAGATGCTTTTCTTTCCGAGAAGTGTCGGTATGGGGAAGAAGACACCCAGGGGCGCTTATGGGTTTGATGCCGCCAATCTGGTGGAGGGGCTTCATGCGGACGGCTATGACACATGGTGCGTCGGCGGGGTGACTTTTTTTGACAAACGCTCGGCGCTTGGCAGGGTGTTTCCCTCCTTTTTTGAAAAGAGCTATTGGAATCCGTCCTTTTCCTGTCCGGTGAAGGAAAGTACGGGGAATCAGGTTGATTTCCTTCTTAAGCGGCTGGAACAGAATACGGATCCCAGGCGGATCTTCCTGTATCTGAATGTGTGCGCGATTCACTATCCCAATTATTTCTATCTGGAACAGGAGAAAAACGACAGCCTGGAGACGCACAGGGCAGCGCTGCGGTATGTGGACAGCCAGTTGGGGCGGCTGTTTGACGGTTGGAAGGAGAAGCGGGGCGAGACCTTTGTGGTGTGCTTTTCCGACCATGGCACCTGTTATGGGGAGGATGGTTATGTGTTCCACGGTGTGAATCACCCGGTAGTCAGTACCGTGCCCTATAAGCATTTTTTCCTGTAAAAAGGGGGAGAGTTGGCGCCAGTACTGTTAAGTTAAACCAGACGCGCCTGGCATGGTGTAGTTGCCCTTTGGACGCGCTTGCGCTCGGTTCCAAACGCAGCGGAACTAAGCTCGAAAGTTGCTTTGCAACTTCTTGCTAAGTGCCGGCGTTTTCCAACGGTCCTCAGGACAATTACACCATGCCAGGCGCTGTGTTTCATTTACTGATCGGAGTATTGTTGATACCATAGGGATATTTTCGGCGAGGTGTGTTCCATGAACAGATATGTGCAGTATATGTACAGTTATCCGCATAAGACGGCGTACAGATCATTAGATAACGTAAATTTGAGAGATTATATGGAAAATCTGGCGGGTGAGGGGCACAGCTTGTACCTTCACCTGCCCTTTTGTGAGAGTAAGTGCGGGTATTGCAATTTGTTCTCCGTGGCGGGCTGCGGCGGGGCGCAGAGGGACGCGTATCTGGACGTGCTGCCGCGTCAGATGGAGCAGTACAGGGAAATCCTGCCCTGTGATACCGTGTTTGGAGATTTTACCATAGGCGGCGGTACGCCGCTGCTTCTGGATGTCCGGCAGCTGGAACGGGTATTTCGGGATGTCAGAACTTATATGCCTCTGGGGAAAGACTGCCAGATTATCATAGAGACTGCGCCGAAGCAGACCGACAGGGAGAAGGTGCGTCTGTTAAAGGAATCGGGTGTTACAAGGGTCAGTATGGGGATCCAGAGCTTTGACGAGGGAGAGCTTTCCTGGCTTGGCAGATTTCATGACGGCCGGCGGGCACAGGAAGCGGCAAAGATTCTGATGGAAGCGGAGTTTGCCTGCGTCAATTTCGACTTTATCTACGGGCTGCCGGGGCAGACGGCGGAAAGTCTGCTGCATTCTCTGGAGCGGGCAATGGCTTTCTCGCCGGATGAGATCTTTCTGTATCCGCTGTATATCAAGCATGGAGTCCGTTTGGAGAAAGACGGGAAGGCAGCGACGTTGGATTCTGATCATGCGTTCCGGCTTTATCAGCGGGGCACGGACTTTTTAAAGGAACATGGATATGCGCAGATTTCGATGAGGCGTTTTGTAAAGAGAAAGGGGAGTGAAGGTGCTGACGGTCTGCAGACGGAAGTCCGGGAATGCGGCTTTACCGGGGCTTTGTCTCTGGGCTGCGGGGGCAGAAGCTATCTGGGGCGGCTGCATGCCTGCACGCCTTACCGGACAACGCGGCAGGGAGCGCTTGAAGAGATAGAAGCCTATTTGGGGAGAGAAGATTTCCTGACAGCTACGCATGGAATCCTGCTTTCCGATGAGGAGATCAGACGAAGGTATGTGATAAAGCATCTGTTGATTCGCCCCGGTATTGCAAAGAAGGCGTATCGGCAGATCTTTGGGAACGAGATAACGGAAGACTTTCCGATCTTAAGGAATTGGATAGAGGCCGGGTGGCTGGAAGAGAAGGATGAAAGTCGGGAAGAGCAGAGGCATTGGGCCAGCGGAGAGGCAGCAGGATATCCGGAGTTGCAGAAGGGACAGAGGGGTTCGGGATACCAAGATTCAGGCTTCCTCAGCCTGACGGAGGAAGGATTGGGGATGTCTGATTATATCGGGCCGCAGCTGATTTCGGCGGACATCAGGAGAAAGATGCTGGAATGGGAGAAGAGCAATGGGCAGGAAAACAATCTGTTACAGGGGGAGCCTGAAAAGTTGTAATTATCGCTGTTCTTACTGTCCCTTTTCCAAACACAGGGCGTCGGCGCAGGAACTGGAAAAGGACAGGCGAAGTTTCGAGAGATTTTGTGAGAGTATCGCGGACAGGGCGGAGAAATTCGATATTGGCGCGGTCTTCGTGGTGCCTTACGGGGAGGCTTCGATCCACCGGTGGTATTGGGAAGGGCTGGGTCGGCTCGCGGGGCTTGACAGTCTGGAACGGGTGGGGCTGCAGACGAATCTGAGCTTTTTGGTGGAGGAGTGTCTGGCAGTCTTTGATCTGTACAGTGGGGATACCGACAGGGAAAATGGCAGAGAAAGCGGCCGGGGAATCTGCGGGGAAGCTCGGAGAAAGCTTTGTATCTGGGCGACTTTTCATCCGGAGATGACAGATCTGGACACGTTTGTGGACAAGTGTCACAGGCTGGCCGGGAACGGCGTTAATCTGTGCGTGGGAGCAGTGGGGGCGCCGCAGAATATTTCGCTGCTCGGCAGACTGCGGGAGCGGCTTTCTTCGGATCTTTACCTGTGGATTAATAAGATGGATGGGCTGGGGCGCGCCTATACGGAGGAGGAGAAGCGGGCCTTTCTGGAGCTGGATCCCTTTTTCGGATTGGAATGTGGTAGTCCGGCTGCGGACGCTGCCATGTGTAGCGACAGATGTTTCGTGGAGGCCGACGGTCGGATCCGCACCTGCAATATCAGCCGCATAAAAGAGGGGAATTGGTATCAGAGTGAGGCAGCGGAAATCTTTCACTCTCTGTGCGGTAAAAAGAGGTGTTCCTGTTATCTGGCTTATGGCGGAAGAGTCGATTTCGAGGGGCGGCAGTTTTTCGGGGCGTATCCGATCTTCCGGGTTCCGAAACGGTATAAGGCGGTCTTTCTGGATCTGGACGGTACGCTGGTGCCGGAGAAGCACAGGGGAGGGCTGTCGGACAGCGTGCGCCGGAAGCTGCTTGCCCTGCGGGAGAAATGCCCGGTGTTTCTGGCTACTTCCATGCCGGCAGAGGAAGTCAGGCGGAGGCTGGGAGACGATCTGGATCTGTTTCAGGGGGCTGTCTTTGCGTCCGGGGCTTATGTATGGATGAGGACGATGGAGGAAGCCGGGAAGGCGGATGGCAGAGAGGAGAAGCCTAAGTGTATAGAGGACAGGGAAGTGATACATTCGGTGGATCTTAAGGAATTACCCCGGCTGACGGAACTTGCGGCGCAGTGCAATGCCGTTGTCAGGATCTACAGAAAAAGGGAACGGGAAGTGGATATGGCAAAGGAAACGGCCTATAAGATCACGCTTGTAAAAAGGCATAACGGTGCCTGGAAAGAGCAGGAGTGCCAAAAGGCGGCAAAGATTCTTTCGACCGGGGATGATCGGATCTTCGTGGAGGATCATTGCCTGCAGATCATCGCGGCGCATGTGAATAAGGGGACGGGAGTCCGGGAGATCTGCGATTGGCTGGGAATCAGACCGGAAGAAGCCGTCGCTGTTGGGAATGGCAGGGAAGATAAGGCAATGCGGCAGGTATGCGAAGGTAAATAAGGGTTCTGCTCAGATTGCGTCCTGTATCGGAAGATCTGATACTCAGAAAGTGTTACAATAGAGTGCGTGGAGGATGATTTGTGATGATGAAGCAGAAAAGCAGCACGGCCAGGATTCTATCTGCAGCGTTCTTATTGGGAAGCACAGTTTTTTTAGTGTTCTATGGGTGGAAAGAAGGGACGGTTCATCCGGCTGTGGAAGACAGAGAAGACGCAGACAGAGAAGACGTGGACAGGGAAGCAGGCGCCGCATTTGCGGCAGGCTATGCCGCAGAGGGTGAGCAGGAAAACCATGAAAATGCAGGACCAGGGACGACGGAGCATTTGCCCTTAACAGGGGAGACGGACTGCATCAGCTACGAAGAACTGCCCGACGGCACGCTGCGGATCACAGGTTACGATGAGGAGAAAAATACGCAGGACCCTTATCGGGTGGTGATCCCTTCCATGATTAACGGCAGACGGGTATCGACGCTTGGCAGGGAATGTCTGGGAGAGCCTTATGCCGGTAATCTGCTGGAGCTTACGGTCTCAGAGGGCATTACCACGATAGAAGAAGGGGTGATTGAAAATGCATCTGACATTTCCCTGATAAAGCTGCCGGACAGCGTGACATTCATTGATGAAAAGGCTTTTTGGAGAAATGAAAGTCCCTGGCCGGTCGCCATCGCCTGTGAGGATACCTCCTATGCCTATACTTATGCGGCAGAAAAAGGCTATGCATGTCAGGTTATGGAACCTGTCCTTCCGGAGAATGCGTTTCTTGACGGGTACCGGACAGGAACAACGACGGGTATTCCCTATTTTGCCCATGTCAGGACGGAAGGGAAAAGATTTGATTATATCACCATAGAATTTCGGGATAACGAAATCGAAAAAAGACTGGAAGGCGAGATGGTCTATCAGGAGCCAAATGAATTTCTGGTGCTGGTCCTGGACAAGTCTCGAGGGTCTGTCCTGCAATGCATCGACTCTTCCTGTCTGGATACGGATAAAGTGGCCTTCTGTTGGCTGACAGGCGTTTCCTGTCAGAACTTCCTGTCTCTGGCGGATTGGAATTTTGACGGGGAGGAAGATCTCTGCTGCTTCCAGGGGGTATTCGGTACGGGAGCGGCATCCTTTTCGTCCCTGTTTGTCTATGAGCCAGACAGCGGAAGCTATGCTTATGTACCGGCGTTTTCGGGAATTGATACGCCGTCTCTGCGGGAGGATAAGCAGTGCATCTATGGATTTTCCAGAAACGGCGTCGCCGAACACTATGTAGACCGATATGAATTCGTAGAAGGGCAACTGGTTCATGTGGCAAGGCTTGGTCAGAGGGTAACGGACGGCAATGCGGTTGAGATCACGGATGAACGCCTGCTGGACGGAACATGGCAGCTGTATCACCGGGAGACATTTTATCCGCAGGATGCGTCTGCGGAGGAGGCCTGGATGGATGCTTATGATCAGTCGGAACGGCTGTATGTGGGAGACGGTTATTGGGATTTATGAGGAATGGAAAACAGTTCAGCCTGCGGCTTCCATATTACATTACAATTTTGCTGTAGACATATAAAGAGTTAACTGATATCATATATATAAGTGTGCTTTTATAGAAGAAAAGCGGTAATAGCGTGGTCTGGCCGATGGATTTACGGGGCCGGGCAAATATATTTATATGGTGATGCAAAATTATGAGTATCGTATTTATAGGACTTGGCGTTTTGAGTATCGGCATGATCGGGGTTGCATTGTTTCTTCTGTTGAAAGGGGACGGCTCCCGGGAACAGAAACTGATGCAGTATTTTCTGCTCGGCTCTTTGATACAGAACGTCGGATATTTGTTTGAATTGACAGCACCTACGGTAGAAGCCGCCATGGTGGCGGTGAAGATGCAGTATATGGGATCTTTGGCAGTCCCTATCAGCTATTGCTATTTTATGTTCAGCTACTGCTATGAGAAAGCGCCTGTCAAGATTTTAAAAATTCTGAAAGTAATCGATGTCTTCATTCTGGGGCTTGTTTTTACCTGTGATCAGCATAGTTTTTATTACAGCCGGGTCGAGTGGCTGCATACGCCGGAAGGGCATGGATATCTGGGACTGGAGTATGGGCCGGGTTACTGGCTTTTCATGCTGTGCGGGATGATCCTGCCTTATGTACTTTCGATGTATGCGCTGATCAGCGTGTGTATCAAAAAGCCGGATTATGCGGCGGAGAGACAGTACAAACTGATACTGGGTCTTTCTTTCCTGCCGGTGGTGGTGCTGTATCTGTATGTGGTGAAGCTGACTTTTGTGTACGATCCCACGCCGTTTGTGCTGGGATTCGTCCTGGCGAGTGTGGTGATCCTGATCTGGAGCAGGAAGGTCTACGACTTCGGCAGTCTGGCATCGGGCAGCCTGCTTGACAGCATGAGCGACGGCGTTATCGCGATCGACATTCATGAGCGGATTGTCAGTTATAACCCTGCGGCGGCAGGCATTTTTCAGGATTTAAACAGCCGCGCCATCGGAAAACATATCGAAGAGGTGAGTGATTTTCCGCGGGAGCTGCTGGAGGAGGACGGGAAGGAAGAGTTCTGCCGTAACAACAGATATTATCATGGACATGCGGAAGAGATTCTTGACAGGTTCGGGGAGAAGAAGGGCTATGTCATCCTGATCCTCGATATGACGGATACGAAGAATTACATAGAAGAGATCACGCGTGTACGGGAACAGGCGGAGCAGGCGAATATAGCCAAGAGCGCGTTTCTGGCCAACATGTCACATGAGATCCGGACGCCGATGAACGCGATCGTGGGACTGAGTGACATCATCATGGAGGAGAGCAAGGGGCGCAAGGTATACGAGTATGTCTGTGATATTAAGGCGTCTGCCCATAACCTGCTGGCGCTGATCAATGATATACTGGATCTGTCCAAAGTAGAAGCGGGCAAAATGGAACTGATCCCGGCGGAGTACCATGTCAAGTCTCTGGTCAAGGAAGTACTCAGTATGATGGATATCGTGGCTTCACAGCACGGACTGATGGTGGAGAGCGAGTACGATATGACGATTCCCTGCTGCTATATTGGGGACGAGAGCAGGATCAAGCAGATTCTGGTGAATCTGCTGAACAATGCGTTGAAATTTACCAAAGAAGGGCAGGTCAAGATATCCGTTTCGGGCAGGCCGGGAGAAGCGGAAGGGACGGAACGGCTGATCTTCAAGGTGCAGGATACCGGCTGCGGCATCCGCAGGGAAGATCTTGAACGGATCTTTGAGAATTTCAAGCAGCTCGATTCCAAGCGGAACAGGAGCGCGGAAGGAACGGGTCTTGGCCTCTCCATCACGAGGCGTCTGGCCGAACTGATGCAGGGTACGGTCAGTGTAGAGAGCGTGTACGGTAAGGGTTCCACATTTACGGTGGAGATCATACAGAAGATTGCGGACGACAGGCCCTTATCGGAAGTTCCGGAGCGGGAGATCAAGACGGAGGAACCTCTGGAGCCGTTTACGGTCAAAGATTATAAGGTGCTGGTGGTGGACGACAATCTGATCAACAGAAAAGTCGCGAGATCCTTCCTGCAGACTTACGGGCTGGAGATCACCGAGGCCGAAAGCGGAATGGAAGCGATAGAGCTTGTTCACAGGATACAGTTCGATCTTATTTTCATGGATCATATGATGCCTGTCATGGACGGAATGGAGGCGGTGCAGCGGATCCGCAACGACTGCGGCGAGAACGGCAGCCTGCCGCTTGTCATCGCGCTGACGGCCAACGCCATGGAAGGTGTCCGGGAGAACTTCCTTGCGAACGGTTTCCAGGATTTTCTGGCAAAGCCGCTTGACAGGCGGGCCATGCATAAGATGCTCCTGAAATGGATTCCGGAAGACAGAAGGATGGCGGGCGGATCGTGGATCGAGAATCTGCAGTCCAATAACGATATATTCCGGAAGATCACGATTGAAGGAATTGATACGGATGAGGTGGCCGGACATTATGCCGGCAGCCTGGAAGAATATAATGAGCTGTTGAAGCTGTACTGTCTGGACGGGAAGCGCAAGCTGAAAGTCCTGCAGGAGCTTTGGGAAGACCAGGACTATGAGGGCTATGGCATTGAGGTACACGCCTTAAAGAGCGCTTCCGCGAATGTAGGCGCGATGCGGCTTTCCAGCAGAGCCAAGGAACAGGAAAAAGCGGTGAACAGAGGGGATCTGGCCTTTGTGGACAGCCGTGTGACGAAACTTCTGGCAGAGTATGAAGAGCAGCTTGCGCATATCGAGGCATATCTGAAAGAGAACCGGAAGCAGGAGAGCGCTGCGGTTGAGAAGAAGGAGATCGGCAGGGAAGAACTGCGGCAGGAGATTGAGACGGCCCTGAGCAGTCTGGAAGATTTCCAGGCCAAGGAGTGTGCGCGTAAGATAGAAGAAATTATGGAATATCAGCTGGAGGCCGAGACCGAAGAAACGCTCGAGCATGTCAGAGAGCAGCTCCAGTTATATGAAGATGAGGCGGCGGAACAGATGCTGCGCGAATTATTAGAAAAGATAGGATAGGGGGAAAGAACGGATGACATTTAAGTACAAAATACTGGCGGTAGACGATAACAGTATCAGTCTGGCGACGATCGAACAGGCTTTGAAGGAGAAATATGAGGTGACACCTTTGAATTCGGGGGTGCGCGCGCTGCAGTATTTGAAAAAGAACAAACCGGATCTGATCCTGCTGGATGTACGGATGGCATCGAAAGACGGCGTGGAGACACTGCGTGAGATCCGCGAAATGGAAGACTGCCAGAATATTCCGGTGATCATGCTCACATCCCAGAACGACAAGCATACGGTTCTGGAGAGCTTTATGCTGGGGGCGGATAATTATATTCTCAAGCCCTTTAACGTAGAAGATCTGCACGAGAGGATCGAGAGTGTGCTGAGAAAAGCAGGCAGCAGGAAGAACGCAGAGAGCGGTGAGCCGTCCTGAGTTTATGAGACAGACAAAAGAAGTGAGAAGTGTGATGATCCATAGGGTATGATATGCGATGGAGCCGGAATTGATCCGGCTCCTGTTTTATAGTTTATTCCAGCTTAATGCAGAATGCGAAATATCCCGTTCCGGTATTGAACAGCAGGCTGTAGTCAAAGTACTGGGCATAAAAGATCTGCCGGAACTGTTCTGCCGTCATCAGGTGATTGTTCTCCAATTCGTAGTAAAGAGACAGATGACAGTGTTCGCCGACCTGATCTGCGATATGCAGGGAAAGCTGTCTGACAGTATTTTCAACCATCCGGTCCACCTTTTTCAGCGGCATATCCAACATGGAACTTACGACCCGCAGTACCAGACTTTCCTCGAGAACGAGAAAGATCTGGACGTGATTCCCTTCCTTGGACCGGTAAGTCAGCCGGTCAATGATGCAGCTGCCGAAATCTTCTCCGCTGTAATGTTCGCTGACGATTTCCGGCTGTAACCGGAAGATCTCCCGTATGGTAAGCGCCAGTGCATCTTCCAGAGCATCCATGGCTTCTCCGGCATTATCCTTTTTCCATCTATTTGAAATATTGCCTGTAATGGCGCGATCCTCAATCATAATGTGGGCAGTCAGCCATCCGAGACAGATACCGAGAAAGTGCTGGATGGATTCCTGCGAATAGTTTGATTCTGACAGATCCTTTTCAAGAGCGGGCAGTGTCTTATACCGCATGTCGTCATGCAGACGCTTGTGTACTTCATATCCTTCGTAGTTGATTGACTTCATATAAGATTCTTCGTCGGTAAAATGTTCGATGGCATAGGTTTTAAAGTATTTGATGCCTTCGGCACATGCCCATTGTCCGTTATTTTCATCTTTGCTTACATGGATCAGTCTGCGGACGATCGAAAAAAGTTTCCGGTGTGCATTGTCGATGGAATCAACGCCGATGTTGAAATGATTGTTCCATTCCGTTTCTTTCGCCATTTCTGCTCCTTTATCCGTGCGGGAAGGCTAAGACGACAGCGCTCCCACGACTGGCCGCCTGCGAAAACCGGATTTGATTTCGCAGGTGGGTTTATGGTTATATTGATATTATATGTCGGGACATGATGAAGGGTGCTATAACGGGGAGGACGAAGGAGCGATTGTTACAGGATGCCGGATAGGAATGATTTCGGCTGACGGTAGGATCCTGCAGCATATAAGAATTATTAGGAACAGATTTTCAGATTCTTCTTGATAATCTAACAGTGTAGTATTATTCTGAATTTATAGGATTTAGTGAATTACCGTAGCAATGAAAAAAATATATAAAATATTATGTGATATCTACATGTGTGCATAAAAAGGAAGAACCCCATATGATTGCTCATATTTCAGAAGACGGACTTAACAGAAAAGAATCCGTGGCAGAACATACGAAGAAGACCGTATTTTTATGCGGAGAAAAAGGAAAGCGGTGCGGACTTGCCAGGGTCATGTCCCTGTGTGCCATTTACCATGATATGGGTAAAGAGAAGAACAGCTTCAGCACGTATATTCTTGCAGATGAAAAGGTAAGGCGAAAGCTTAAAGGAACGATCAGTCATGCATCGACGGGAGCGAAATATATTTACGAGCGGTATCATGACAGCCTTGGCAATGTGAAAGGCAGTGCCAAGATTATGGTCGAGATGATTTCCTATGCGATCGCGGCGCACCATGGCATGTTTGATTGTGTAGACGCGGATCATAATGACATCTTTTTTGCAAAATTAAATAAGATTGACGATTATGATGAAGCATATCGCAATGCAAAACAGGATTATTTGAGTGAATATGACGAAGAAAGGATATTCAGGGAGGCCGCGGAAGAATTTGATTTGTGCTGGAACAGAATAAAAGAGTTGTTTGGAAGATTAAAGCCGTTACTGCTTTCCGGCCATAACATAAATGCGAAAGAAGCAATGGAGGATTGCAGGCTTTATCTGCTTGCCTGTCTTCAACGCCTGATCCTGTCAATACTGATTGATTCTGATTGGGAAGCGACTTCCGACTTTATGAATAATGTCGATGTGCTGTCAAAACCGGCCGCATATAATGCGAAGGATATTTTCCGGCAGGCCGGCAGGAACTTTGAAGTATATATGCAGGAGAAGCATGAGAGAATAGAGCTTTCCAGGCTGTCTGATCAAGAAAGAGTAATCTATGACGCAAGAAATTCCCTGCAGGAAGAATGCAGACGATTCGGACAATATCCTGCCGGCATTTACTGTCTGCCGATTCCCACAGGCGGTGGTAAAACACTTGGCAGTCTTGCTTATGCACTGGAATACTGCAGGCTGCATCCGGAGACCGAGCGCGTTATATATGTCTCACCTTTTATCAGCATCACGGAACAGAACGCACAGGTGTTTCGGGAAGCGATTGGCGAAGATGACTGGATACTGGAGCATCATTCTTCCGTGATCAGGAAGGAAGAAGGGACAGGTGAGGACTACAGGAGCAACATAACTTCCAGATTTGATATTAATTGGGAAGAGCCGTTTATTTGCACCACGTTTGTTCAGTTTATGAACACCCTTTTTTCAGACAAAGGGGAATCCATAAGGAGAATGCACCGTCTGGTGAATGCGGTCGTGATCATTGATGAAGTGCAGTCAATGCCTGTGAAGTGCATACATACTTTTAATTATATGTGCAATTTCTTAAACGCCATATGTAATACGAATATTATCCTGTGTACCGCTACGCAGCCGACGCTGGCGGAAGCGAAATGTCCGATCTGTTACAGCAAGCCAAAGTATATGATAGAAAATGCAGCGGATTGGTTTTATAAGTTTGAACGGGTAAAGATAACTACGCCGGAAGCGGACAGCAGGTATTCCATCGAGAGTCTGGCAGAAGAGATTGCCGGGCGGACAGTGAACTGCCGGTCCATTCTTGTGATATTGAACACAAAGTCTGCAGTGAGAAGCCTGTATGACAGACTAAAAGCGCGGGGAATTCCGGCAGAGTATCTTACGACAAATTTATGTGCGGAACATCGAAGCGATAAGATTAAGAACATTAAGGAGATTCTTGAGAAAAAGCAGGAGACGATCGTTGTGGTCAGCACTAATCTGATCGAGGCGGGCGTGGATATTTCGTTTGAGTATGTATACCGATCTATGGCCGGACTGGATAGTGTAGCGCAGGCTGCAGGCCGTTGCAACAGAAATGGCGAGCTGGAAAGCGGGATGATCCATCTCATTGATCTGGAAGGTGAGAACGCGGGAAATATGACGGAGCTGCAGCAAAATATCAGAGCGACGGAAAGTGTGATCTGGCAATACAAGGACAGTGCGACACAGGACAGCCTGCTGATGCCGAAATGGATGGATGTCTTTTATAAGAATGTATACTTCAATGCGTCAGATAAAATGAACTTCCCTGTTCAGGAATTGGATACGAGTATTCTGCAGCTTCTGTCGAGAGGATTTAGACCCAAAGAAAAAAAGAATCTGATGAATCAGGCGTATAAGACGGCAGGACAGCAATACCGGGTGATAGACGATGATTCATTCGGGGTGATCGTCCCTTACAAGAAGGGGGCTAAGATCATAGAAGCCATTCAGAACGCAGTCGATCCGGCGGGATTAAAGGCTTATATACGGCAGGCACAGAGGTACACGGTGAATGTCAGGGGAAACAGTTTGAAGCAGTTTGAAGGACTGATACAGCCTGTGAGTGACAGGATACCGGAGCTGTATATGGTAGCCTCGCCCGGGGCTTATCAGATGGAGTATGGAATTACACCGGAATGGGAAACGCTGATATTTTAAGAGAGGACGGTTACAGCATGGAAAAGCCAAATATTATTGAATATTGTGTGTCCGGTAGATATGCGTTGTTTACGGATCCTCTGTCTAAGACAGGCGGAGAGAAATGCAGCTATCAGATACCTACGTACCAGGCGCTGAAAGGGATAACGGAATCCATATACTGGAAGCCTACCATAACCTGGATCATTGACGAGTGCCGCATCATGAACTTGATTCGGACAGAATCAAAGGGGATCAGGCCGATCAAGTACAGTGGTGGTAACGATCTGTCCTATTATACGTATCTGCATGAGGTGGCATACCAGGTAAGGGCGCATTTTGAATGGAATGAAAACCGGAAGGACCTGTCCCATGACCGCAACGAAAACAAACATTATGATATTGCCAACAGAATGGTTACAAGGGGCGGAAGAAGGGATATTTTCCTGGGGGCAAGAGAGTGTCAGGGATATGTGGAGCCCTGCGCCTTCGGTGAAGGAAAAGGAGCGTATGACGGGACAGATCTGTCCTTTGGCATTATGGTTCACGGTATAACGTATCCTGATGAGGCTGACAGAGAGGAAGAAAAGGGAAAGATGACTGTACGCCTCTGGAATGCACAGATGAAAGACGGTATCATACACTTTTTGCGGCCTGAGCAATGTGAGATCAGACATATTCTACGGGATGCGAGGCAGAAAGAATTTGAACCGGGAAAAAATTTCAGGGGACTGCAGGAATTTGAAGGAGGTGATTTATTTGGCATGGCTCAAGACTTTAGCTGATACATATGATGTCTATGCTGAGCTGGCAGGTGTTGACAGGAATGATCAGGCCGTATTGCTTCCGATCTCCCATTCGACTTTTAATGCACAGATTGAGGTGACCATCGATCTGAACGGAAATTTTCAAAGGGCGAGGAAGCTGGATAAAGGCAGGGATGCGGTCACGGTCATTCCGGTCACGGAGGATTCGGCGGCAAGGAGCAGCGGAATTGCGCCTCATCCGCTATGCGATAAACTCTGCTATATAGCAGGGGATTATACGTCGTATACGGGTGATAACAAGGAAAAATATTATGAGGCTTATATGGAACTGCTGCGGGACTGGACAGAATCGGAGTATTCCCATCCTATGATAGAGGCGGTATATAAGTACCTTGGCAGGAGAGTGCTGATACAGGATCTGATCATGAGCAAAACGCTGGAGCCGAATGATAACGGTATCATTACAGATCAGGTTAAGATACAGGGACTGGGGCAGACCGGGGCAAATGTGCGGTTCATAGTGTTCGGGGTAGCTATGCCGCAGGAGGTTTGGAAAAACCAGGAGTTGTACAAAAAGTACAGTGAGTATTACCGTCAGAGAGCGGGTGGAAAGAAACTGTGCTATGCATCCGGAAAGACAGCGTCCTGCTCGGACAAGCATCCATCCAAAATACGCAACAGCGCAGACAAAGCGAAGCTGATCTCCGGGAATGACGAATCCGGCTTTACTTATCGCGGAAGGTTTACGACGAAGGAACAGGCAGTTTCGGTCGGATATGACACATCCCAGAAGGCGCATAACGCTTTAAGGTGGCTGCTGCAAAAACAGGGATATACACGTGACGAGTCGGCCATTGTCTGTTGGATGGTAAACAGGGATCAGCAGGTGCCGGACATGATGAAGGATTCGGTCAATGCCTGGCATGGGATTGACGAGTTTGACTTTGATTTTGATATTCTGGATACATACGAGACCGCAGATATCGCCAAATACGATACGGGCAAATATTTTGCACAACAGTTTAACAATGCGGTAAACGGATATGCCGGAAAAATCAGAACAGAAGATAAAATAGCAGTCATAGCGCTGGATGCGGCTACTACCGGCAGGCTTTCAGTGGTGTATTATGATGAGATGGGCGGGGATCAATATATAAATGCGATCTTAAACTGGCAGCAGCATTGTAACTGGAGGCGCAGCATTAAGGCAGGCAATACGGAAGAAAGCAGAAGACGGATTACCTGCGAGTGCACACCATCACCCAGAGATATGGCGTTGGCGGCATATGGCGTGCAGAGGACGGAATGGCTGGAGGCAGACGGAAAGCTGATCAGGGCAACGATAATGCGGTTGCTGCCATGCATAACCGGAAAAAAGGGCAAAATCCCGCAGGATATCATCAGAGCAGCGGTACGGCGGGCCTCCATGCCGCAGACAATGAGTGACTTTATCTGGTATAACGATGTGCTGTGTGTTACATGTGCAATGATAAGATTTAACTATGAAAGGGGAAACATGACAATGGATAATTTCCTGCAAGACAATGGGAAGGATCGAAATGTTTTGTTCGGAAGACTGCTGGCCGTATATGACTATATGGAACAGCGGGCGATGTATGAACGTGACGAGAACGGTAAGGTAAAAGAGGGACGCACAACGAATGCGAAGCGCTATTGGAATGCCTACAGCAGCAGACCGGCCAGAACCTCAAAGACGATCAGAGAAAATCTGATCGCCTACGAAAGAAAATTAAATGATTATGAGCGGAAGAAATTCGAGGAATGGACCGGTGAGATCATGACGCAGTTTGCGGAGAGTCAGTTTGACAATACAGCATTAACGGAACTGTATTTACCGGGATATTACCAGCAGATGGAATATATGAAGAAGTCGTTTCAGAAAAAGAACAGTGCGGAAGATCAACCGTAAGATACTGTCATACATACGCAGACATGGAAGAAAATAAGGAGAAAGGCAAGGGTATTATTATGAGTGAATTTACAAACAAAATTGATTTCGAGGTTCTGGTAATGGTTAAAAATGCAAATCCGAACGGGGATCCGCTTAATGGCAACAGACCAAGAGAGACTTATGACGGGTATGGAGAAATATCGGATGTGTGCATTAAGAGAAAGATCAGAAACCGGCTTCAGGATATGGGGGAAGCTATTTTCGTGCAGAGCGATGAACGCGCCGATGACGGCTGCAAGAGTCTTGCAGACCGGGCGAAAAGCAATACCGACATGCAGAAAGCATTGAAGGATAAAGATAAGGATGCCTATGCCAGAGCAGCCTGTGAGAAGTGGATCGATGTTCGCAGTTTTGGCCAGGTGTTTGCTTTTAAAGATGACAATGTATCCGTAGGTGTGAGAGGACCGGTTTCGGTTCACTCGGCTTTCAGCGTACTGCCGGTTTCGATTGACAGTATGCAGATCACAAAAAGTGTCAATAGTGAGACCAAAGAGAAGAAATCGTCTGACACAATGGGCATGAAACATAAAATATATTCGGCCCTGTATGTCATAAAGGGCAGCATCAATCATCAGCTTGCCGGGAAAACAGGATTCAGCGATGAAGATGCGGAGAAGATCAAAGAAGCTCTGCGCACACTGTTTGTAAATGACAGTTCATCGGCAAGACCTGACGGAAGCATGGAAGTATGCAAGGTATATTGGTGGAAGCATAACTGTCCTATGGGACAATATTCATCTGCGAAAGTTCACAGACTGATTGACATTACAGTGAAGACAGATGATCCGAAGGAGTTTGAAGACTATCATATTGAAGTTGCTTCTTTACCGGATCTGGTATTGGAGGAGATAGAAGGGATTTAAGCATGTATGGTGAGGAAGATTATCTGATGCTTTCCGGCATTCAGCACTTTGCGTTTTGCAGAAGGCAGTGGGCCATGATACATATTGAGCAGCAATGGGCTGAAAATTACAGAACAACTGCCGGCGAACTGATGCATAAGAAGGCGCATGATGACGCTTCTTTTGAAAAAAGAGGAGACTTGCTGATCATAAGAGGGATGCGTATTTCCTCGCGGAATCTCGGACTCAGCGGGCAGTGTGACGTTGTAGAATTTCATCAGGATGAAAACGGTGTCAGCTTATTTGGGTATGACGGAAAATGGAAACCGGTACCTGTAGAGTATAAGCGTGGGACGCCGAAAGAAAATAATGCGGATGAATTGCAACTGTGCGCACAGGCGATGTGTCTCGAAGAAATGCTGCAGGTATATGTGCAGGACGGGTATCTGTATTATGGAGAGAACAGGCGGCGCAGCCACGTGGACTTTACGGACAGCCTGCGGGAAGAAGTGAGAAATGCGGCGAAGGAAATGCATGAGCTGTTTCAAAGAGGATATACACCGAATGTAAAGCCGACAAAGAAGTGTAAGGCATGTTCACTGGAAAATCTATGCCTGCCAAAACTGCAAAAGACAGTAAAAGTGCGGGATTATATTGAAAAAGGCATAAAGGCAGATGATTAAATTATTTTGGGATCACAGTATTTGAAAATGGCAGGAGTATTGACGTGCGAAAATTATTGAATACCTTATATGTTATGACAGAGAACTGCTATTTAACGCTTGACGGAGAAAACGTTGTGATACAGGATGGGGAGAAAATGCTCGGAAGGTTTCCACTTCATACCCTGGAAAACATTATCTGTTTCACATACAAAGGCAGCAGTCCGGCGTTGATGGGCGCCTGTGCAGAGCGGAAGATCGGTATGAGCTTCTTTTCGCCCAGAGGTGCATTTTGGGCAAGGGTCAGCGGAAAAGAATACGGTAATGTGCTGCTGAGAAAAGAACAATATCGTATATCGGATGACGATGATAAAAGTGTAAGATATGCTAAAAATATGATCGTCGGAAAAGTTTTTAACAGCAGATGGAGCATAGAGCGCACTTTGCGTGATCATGCATATCGGGTAGATGCTGAAAAGCTTAAAAAGATATCTGATTTCCTGTATGATACGCTGCCGAAGATAGACAGTACACTGCATCTGGATGAACTCCGGGGAGTAGAAGGGAAAGCCGCGGAGCAGTATTTTTCAGTATTTAATGAGATGATATTAAACCAGAAGGATGATTTTGCATTTGTAACCAGAAACCGCAGACCGCCGCTCGATAATATAAATGCGCTGCTGTCGTTTGCGTATACAATTCTTGCAGGTGACTGTGCAAATGCGCTTTCGAGTGTAGGGCTGGATCCCTATGCCGGTTTTATGCATGGGGACAGACCCGGCCGGACATCCCTGGCATTGGATCTGATGGAAGAACTCCGACCGGTTTTAGCCGACAGATTTGTTTTGACTTTGATAAATACGAAAGCGATTCAGGCAGCTCATTTTGAGAAACAGAAGGATGGGGCGGTGCTCTTGAATGATGATGGACGGAAAGTGTTTTTCGGTGCGTGGCAGAAGCACAAAAGAGAGACTATAACACACCCGTACCTGAAAGAAAAGATTGAGTGGGGGCTGGTGCCTTATGTGCAGGCACTGTTGCTTGCCCGCACAATACGTGGTGATGTTGACGAGTATCCGCCATTTTTATGGAAGTAGGTGTATGAATGTTAGTATTGATCACATATGATGTCTCGACGCAGAGTGCAGCAGGAAAGAGTCGCCTTAGAAAAGTTGCAAAAGAATGCGTTAATTATGGGCAGCGCGTTCAAAATTCTGTGTTTGAATGTATCCTGGATGCTTCACAGCTTTTGCTGTTAAAAGACCGGCTTGTAACTCTAATCAATGAAAAAGAGGACAGCCTGCGTTTTTATTATCTTGGAAATAATTATCGGACGAAGGTTGAGCATTTTGGTTGTAAAAGTTCGTACGAGGCCGAGGGAACTCTGATGATCTAGGATGGTGCGATAGCGATATTAACATGAAATGTCTGAGAGGTTCGCACCGGGAAAGTGTCGTATTAATATAGTAGATTCTATATTTGTATAGTTAGAAAATATTGAAATTTGTGAATATTGCTTAAGAAAGGAACTCTGGTATAAAAGAAATAAGTAATATTTGCTGTCGCTCCCCTCGTGGGAGCGTGGATTGAAATTTCCAACAAAATCCATCCATCTGCCTTTGGTTGCGTCGCTCCCCTCGTGGGAGCGTGGATTGAAATTCATACTACCAAAAAGAAAAGAAGTTTTACACGGTCGCTCCCCTCGTGGGAGCGTGGATTGAAATCGCTGGTATGATAACAGAGGGACAGGCTGTAAATCGTCGCTCCCCTCGTGGGAGCGTGGATTGAAATTCAATCAAAGAGATGTAACACCGATTACGGCGGGGGTCGCTCCCCTCGTGGGAGCGTGGATTGAAATAATGACACCTTGGAGGGGATTGAGGGAGAGTTTGAGAGTCGCTCCCCTCGTGGGAGCGTGGATTGAAATACCTAAACTCTTTTTATATTCTGCGTCCATAACAGTCGCTCCCCTCGTGGGAGCGTGGATTGAAATCAAGGTCAAACGGATTTCTGCCGCTTGACATCATGTCGCTCCCCTCGTGGGAGCGTGGATTGAAATCATCATCAAGAAGCATTGCCACATAGATTGTGAGTCGCTCCCCTCGTGGGAGCGTGGATTGAAATTTTGCATCTTTAAAAGCGTCCGCAGTTTGTTTAAGTCGCTCCCCTCGTGGGAGCGTGGATTGAAATTGTATACTAACGGGCAGGAAGATGGTGGAGATGGGTCGCTCCCCTCGTGGGAGCGTGGATTGAAATATGAAACAAAAAAGTATAAAAAATATCCGTCAAGAGTCGCTCCCCTCGTGGGAGCGTGGATTGAAATATCAATGCCATACGAAAGGTTTTGAGGGAATACGAGTCGCTCCCCTCGTGGGAGCGTGGATTGAAATAACCTCTTCGATTGTAGACAAACCCTTGTCAGTAGTCGCTCCCCTCGTGGGAGCGTGGATTGAAATCACCACGCCCACAGGGATGCCGCCGCAGTCAGAAGTCGCTCCCCTCGTGGGAGCGTGGATTGAAATATTAATGTCATTTGTTCGTATTCCGGCACGTTTACGTCGCTCCCCTCGTGGGAGCGTGGATTGAAATGGAATTAGAAGATACAAACGCATCATCAGTAATAGTCGCTCCCCTCGTGGGAGCGTGGATTGAAATCCCATTTTGAACATCCATCATCTGCTTGACACCGTCGCTCCCCTCGTGGGAGCGTGGATTGAAATCATCATCCGCCAGAATCTTAATATGCCTTAGATTGTCGCTCCCCTCGTGGGAGCGTGGATTGAAATAGCTTATTCAGCGTGAGAGTGTCCAGCCTGCGGCGTCGCTCCCCTCGTGGGAGCGTGGATTGAAATCAGATCGGAACCCAATTCTGTCATTGATGAAGCGTCGCTCCCCTCGTGGGAGCGTGGATTGAAATTTTAAACTTCGGACAGCAAAGGCGGCGCACCCTCGTCGCTCCCCTCGTGGGAGCGTGGATTGAAATGTGTAAGTCGTTTTGTTTGCACCTGTTGCTATTCGTCGCTCCCCTCGTGGGAGCGTGGATTGAAATAATGTTTTTCATGTGTCATATCCTCCTAACATGGTGTCGCTCCCCTCGTGGGAGCGTGGATTGAAATGTATTCCGGCACGTTTACAAAGTTATCCGGCAACATGGTCGCTCCCCTCGTGGGAGCGTGGATTGAAATTAGTACATCATCATCACAAGAAAAACCCTCAAACGTCGCTCCCCTCGTGGGAGCGTGGATTGAAATTTTAGCAAGAAACCGGGCGCGTCCAGTGCAAGCGTCGCTCCCCTCGTGGGAGCGTGGATTGAAATCGCAAACGGACTTATGACCGCCGCAATGGTAACGTCGCTCCCCTCGTGGGAGCGTGGATTGAAATACAACCTACTCCACCAATCTGATCAAACATAGCGTCGCTCCCCTCGTGGGAGCGTGGATTGAAATCAGATAAGAGATACGACCGCGTTTCGCGTAGGCCTGTCGCTCCCCTCGTGGGAGCGTGGATTGAAATACTTGCGGAAGATGTGACGTAGGAGGGATGGAAGTCGCTCCCCTCGTGGGAGCGTGGATTGAAATGACATGGTGGGCGATCAGTTCATGGCGTTTCTGAGTCGCTCCCCTCGTGGGAGCGTGGATTGAAATACTTGCGGAAGATGTGACGTAGGAGGGATGGAAGTCGCTCCCCTCGTGGGAGCGTGGATTGAAATGACATGGTGGGCGATCAGTTCATGGCGTTTCTGAGTCGCTCCCCTCGTGGGAGCGTGGATTGAAATAATAGAAAACGGAAGGAGTAATCTCACCGATGCGTCGCTCCCCTCGCGGGAGCGTGGATTGAAATGAATTCTGACGGATCATACAGGCTGTGACTGTCCGTCGCTCCCCTCGCGGGAGCGTGGATTGAAATACATCAACCGTTATGTGCAGGGACTTGAGAATCCGGTCGCTCCCCTCGCGGGAGCGTGGATTGAAATATCTTTAGCCTTTTTACCCTTTGCTTCATTATCGTCGCTCCCCTCGCGGGAGCGTGGATTGAAATACGACCGAAGAAAAGAATAAACTTGCCGGAATATCGTCGCTCCCCTTGCGGGAGCGTGGATTGAAATATCCTCTGTCACCAGGCCGCTTGTCCGCAACAGGGTCGCTCCCCTTGCGGGAGCGTGGATTGAAATATTAATTCCGGCCCATGCTCGCCGACGGTTGTCCGTCGCTCCCCTTGCGGGAGCGTGGATTGAAATATAGTTCCCAAACTCACTAGGAGCCGATTCTCCGTCGCTCCCCTCGCGGGAGCGTGGACAGAAATCAGTATTATTGCGACCATCCGAAGCTCATGGAAGAGCGGTTTACGGAGATGTATAAGCTAGTAAAGGAGAGTGTGGAATGCGTGAAAGGCCTGATATCTTAAGAGACCCTCCGGAAGAACTGAATCCGGAACTTTATAAGCCTCATTTTGACTGGGAAGAAGAGGAACGGATCCTGGCGGAGCAGGAGAAGCAGGAGCGGCGTAAGAAACTGAAAAACTTTTTTAAGGGCAGGAAACGTAAGGTTTAAGTCGCTCCCCTTGCGGGAGCGTGGATTGAAATACTACCTGCCCGCCTAATCGGTTGACAAGCAGTGTTGCTCCCCTTCATATGGGAACACAGTTTGAAATCATCATGATTGAAAGTTCGACAGTCGAACAGAGAGAGTTCAAATTGTTACTAACGCAGCCCTCTTGATGCTGGCATATGTATGAGATGATTTCGTTAGAAATACAGTGACGGGCTTCTTCTTTCAGAGCTTGTTTCAAGCAGCAACGATATATGTTATACTGTGACTAGTGGCTTACACGTATTGATAATTCGATTTTCAAGGAAAGGGAGACAACCTGAGAAGGAAAAAAGGATCTTCCGATTGGTGTTGAGAGTTTTCAGGAAATGTGAGCAAACGGCAGGGCAACCACTGCCGCGGAAAGGAGAAGAGCATATGAGGTACAGAGAACTTGGAAAGACCGGCCTGATGGTCAGCGAGATCGGTCTGGGCGGGGAGTGGCTGGAGCGTCACAACACGGAGGAAGTAAGAGACATCATTGAGACCTGTGAAAAGGAAGGGATCAACATTCTGGACTGCTGGATGTCGGAGCCTAACGTCCGCTCTAATATCGGCTTGGCCATCAAAGGACGGCGGGAGAAATGGCTCATCCAGGGCCATATCGGTTCCACCTGGGAGAACGGGCAGTATGTGAGGACGAGGGATCTGGCGAAAGTAAAGCCTGCTTTTGAGGATCTGCTGACGAGGCTGCAGACGGATTACATAGATCTGGGAATGATCCACTTTATCGATACGGCGGAAGAATTTGACAGGGTCATCGGCGGGGAATTCATGGAGTATGTGCGCCAGCTGAAAAGAGACGGCGTGATCCGGCATATCGGCATGAGTACCCACAATCCGGAGACGGCGAAGCTGGCGGCCTGTCAGGGTGAGATTGAGATGCTCTTATTCAGCGTTAATCCGGCTTTTGATATGCTGCCGCCGATCACGAACATAGACGATTATTTTGTGGAGAGCTTTGACGAGCATCTGGGCGGTATCGCGCCGGAGCGAGAGGAATTGTATAAGCTGTGTGAACAGAAAGGTGTGGGAATCACCGTGATGAAGGGGTATGCCGGCGGACGTCTGTTTGATGCGCACAGATCACCGTTCGGAGCTGCCCTGACGCCGGTGCAGTGTCTGCACTATTCTCTGACAAGGCCGGCGGTTGCGGCGGTAATGGTGGGCTATGATACGCCGCAGCATGTGTATGAGGCGACGGCTTACGAGACGGCGTCGGAGGAGGAGAAGGACTATGCCAGTGTTCTGGCATCGGCTCCGCGTCACGCTTTTTCCACGGGACAGTGTACATACTGTGGGCATTGTGCGCCGTGCCCGGCAAAGATCGACATTGCCTTGGTCAATAAGTTGTATGATCTGGCTACGATGCAGGAGGAGGTGCCGGGAACGGTCCGGGCACATTATGCGCAGCTTGAGGCAAATGCGTCGGATTGTATCGGCTGTAAGACCTGTGAAGGCAGATGTCCGTTCCATGTGCCGATCGCGGAGCGGATGCAGAGGACGAGAGAACTACTGTAAGAATTATGGTGTTATGGATACGAATTAAGAATGATTTTATAGTCTGCGTCTTAAAAATATGATATACTGAATAAGTCGTACGTGCTTTTTTGCAGTTTTTATAGGCGTTTGACAGGAACAAAATAAGAAGTATGGGGGATAGAAATTATGGAAGAGACAATGAAGGACTATGAAAAAGAGCTGGAGGCATCTTTCCGCACCATTCAGGAGGGCGATGTGATTAAGGGCACCGTGATTGGTGTGAATGAGGAAGAGGTGACTTTGGATCTTAAGTATTACACGCAGGGAATCATTAAGGCTGCCGATATGAGTAACGATCCCGCCTTTTCCGTGATGACGGATGTGCATGAGGGCGATGTGATTGAAGCTTCGGTGGTGAAGATGGATGACGGACAGGGCAATATCCTGCTTTCCAGGAAGGAAGCCAACGCGGTGCTTGCCTGGGACGTGCTTACAGGTTATCTGGAAGAGAAGAAGACCATTACTGTCAAGGTAAATGATGTTGTAAACGCGGGTGTGGTTGCTTATTTGGAAGGTATCAGAGGATTTATACCGGCCTCCCATCTGGCACTTTCTTATGTGGAGAATCTGGAGGAATATAAGGGAAAAACGCTGGAGGTCAGGGTCATCACGGTGGATCGTGAGAAAGAGAAGCTGGTGATGTCGGCAAGAGAGATCCTGCGGGAGCAGGCCAGAGAGGAGCATGACCACAAGATAGCGATGATTGTTCCCGGAACGGTGTTTGAGGGAACGGTAGAGAGCTTGCAGCCGTACGGTGCATTTGTAGATTTAAAAGACGGACTGAGCGGTCTGGTACACATTTCGCAGATCAGCCAGAGAAGGATCAAGAAGCCCTCCGAGGTACTTAAGGTCGGTGATAAGGTTAAAGTTAAGGTGTTGAATACGAACAATGGCAAGATCTCACTGAGCATGAAAGCGCTGGAGGAACAGCAGGCAGAAGAGATGGAGAAGATCGATGTGCAACAGTACGGTTCCGGTGAGAGCCTGGGAACCAGCCTTGGGGAACTGTTTGCCAAGTTGAATATTAAGTAGACAGGGAAAGACGTAAATAGAATTTGGGGCGGCTGCAAAAGTGTGTTTTGCGGCCGCCCTCTTCTATATCTTCCGGTCGATTTCTTCTCTTCTATTGATCTATTGATCGATCAGCCGCTGCAGAATCTGTTCCCGATTGTCAATAAACATCTTCGTGATCTGATAGCTGTCTGTCTCCTCATAGGCGCAGGGATGCACCGGCCCGTCGTCGAAAGTCAGGATCTCGGCGCCGGGGATACTTAACAGGATCGGGGAATGGCTGACGATGATGAACTGGGAGCCGCTTTTGGCACAGTTGCAGATCTCCATCAGCAGTGTCAGCTGGCGCTGTGGTGAGAGGGCGGCCTCCGGCTCGTCGAAGATATAGACGCCGTCGGGATTGAGCCGTTTCTGGGCAAGGGCAAGGAAGCTCTCACCGTGGGATTTCTCGTGATAATGTTCGGAGGGGTGGTCTGCGTCAGCATAGTCTTCTTCTTTGGTGGCCACATTATAGAAGCTCTCCGCCCGCAGGAAATAACCGCCCCGCGCCCGGCGGTAGCCTTTGGCTATGGTGATGGCTTCATGGAGGCCGGAGTGGGAGTCGTAGGTGGAGAAATTATAGTTTCTCGTGCCGCCTTCGGGATTAAAACCATAGGCGACGGCGATCGCTTCCAGCAGCGTAGACTTTCCGCTGCCGTTCTCCCCTACGAAAAAGGTGACAGGCCGCGTGAATTCCAGTCTGTCCAGTCCGCAGAGGGCCGGGATCTTTCTCAGATAGCTGTGTTTTTCTATTTTGTTCCAGTCTATGATGATCTGTCGGATAAATTGGTCATTCAAATTTTTCATGAAACCTTTCTGTTTGTTCTGAATCTGATACTTTCCTTTAGAAATTATAACATAGGATTACTGTTAACGGAGCTTGATTTATGATCCTGCAGGTAAGAGATTCCGTGTTGTTGTGTTAAAGCGTTCATGATACAATAAACCAAGCCTGTCGGTTTCAGGATAGAGAGAACGACTGCAGGAAACAGGAACAAAAGAAACGTCGGCAGATAATAGTCAGTTTGGGAGGGCGTCCCTATGAAGATACAGGAATTCAGGGAGTTGATAAAAGCGGCGGACAGAGAGCTGTTGGAAAAAGCTTTTGCGGAAAGTTATAAAAAATTTACAAAAGGCCAAAAAGAGGAGGTAGACCTGATCATCCAGGGCGTTTTGGCAGGGGAAGATGCCAGGAGCGTGGCGAAGAAAGATACGATAAGTTTCGAGAAACTGGAGCAGGAGATTCCGGTATTTTTGGAGAATGCCTATGCCCAGAATTATTTTGCGCCGAATCGGGTGATTCCCAAGAATCAGAGACCCAAATGGCGGTTTTTGGTTAAGAATTATATTAAGGCGTTGGAGAAGATCCCGGCGGAGGATGAGAATTGTGATAAATCGGCGAGGCTGTTGTCTGACTTATATCGTATGCTGTGTACGGCATGCAATTACTATCTTTTTTCCACGGATGACGCGTTCCGCTCTGTGGGCTGGGAACAGCCGGAGCTGTTTCGACTGGTGGTGAAGAAATGGTTCTGCAACGGGTATTCCCGGGAGAAGATAGCGATACTGTTGAATGATGCGGTAAGTGGGGGATTGAGCAGAGAAGCCCTGCAAATTTTTCAGACTAGCGTACTGCTTGATGAGTTGAAAACCAGCGATGTAAAGTATATGGCGATTGAAGAGGCGGAGAAGCTGATCGATGAGAGAAAAAAGAAGCTGGGCGGACTGAAAAAGTATGACAGCACATACCAGCTGGAGGATGAGATCAACTGCTTATGTGAGATGGTCCTGATGACGGCGATCGAACTGGCGGAACCTGCTTCCGGGATAGAGTTTTTCTTCCAGAATTCCAGACACAGAAATGAGGAGATTACGTTGTTTTGTGCGCTGCAGGTGATAGAGTGGATGGAAGCGGATGAGCTTTGGACGACAGTATATGAATATGGGATTGGGAAGAAGATTGAGCCGAGGGACAGTCTGGCACAGAAATATCAGGCAATGAAACACGTGAAATAGGTGTGGGGAGAATGGACACAAAGGATCTGAGAGCGTTTTTACGGGTATACGAGGAAAAGAGCGTCAATAAGGCGGCGAAGCAGCTTTTTATCACACCGCAGGGATTGAGCAGAGTGATCCATAATCTGGAGACGGATCTGGACACGGAATTGTTTACGCGCACGCCGGGCGGGATGCTGCCCACGGACAGCGGTGTTTATCTGTATGAGAACAGCCGCACGCTGCTGCAGGAGCTGGATGCGCTGGAGACCGGGATCCGGCGGTTTCGGAACCGGGGCAGCAGGATGGAGATCGGGTTTTCCTGCGGGGTGTTGAACGTGTTTCCGCTGCAGAAGCTGGAAGCGTATAAGAAACGCTGTCCGGCGATAACAATTCAGTGGGAGGAAGCCTCGAATCAGGATGTGCTGGATAAGGTGCTGAAAAGAGAGCTGGATGTCGGTTTTGTGATCGGGCAGGTGGGCAGCCGGGAACTGTGGGTGAAGGAGCTGTTTCGCATTCAGTTGTCCGTGCTGGTCTATGAGGGGCATCCGCTTTACGGGCGGGAGAGTCTGTCCGTGCAGGATCTGCAGGGGGAGCCGTTGATCTCACTGAATGAAAAATTCTCCTGCTATCACAGTCTGGTGGAGCGGTGCCGGGATTTCGGGTTTGCACCGGATATTGTAGTAAAGACCATGGAGGGACAGCTGATCTATCGTTTCTGCAAGGAAAAGATCGGGCTGGGGATCGTGGTCGATATTCACCGGGATGAGATCAAACAGGACGGCCTGCGGATGATCGGGCTTTCGGATTCGCTGCCGTGGAAGATTTCCATTGTTGTGCGGGAGGAGAGGAAGGAAGAGAAGGGAATTTTGGAGCTGGTGCGGGGCATCGTATAAAAGGATTGTTGGCAGGTGATATGGTTTCGTTGATAGTGGATCGGGCCGGCCGGTGGTAATATTTTCTTATAGTAAAAAATATGTAACAGTTCAGCCCAGGTCTTTGCATTTACTGCAAAGGCCGTGACAACGCATAAGGGTTGAAAATATTACGAACAGGAGGGTTACAGCATGTATGAGAAACTTTTTACACCGGTGAAGATCGGTTCGCTCACCATCAAGAACCGCTTTGCCATGGCGCCTATGGGGCCGCTGGGGCTTTCGGACTCGGAGGGCGGTTTCAACCAGCGAGGCATTGACTACTATGTGGAGAGGGCAAAGGGCGGCACCGGCCTGATCATCACGGGAGTTACCTTTTCTGACTGTGAGGTGGAGAAGCCGAGTATGCCGAACTGTCCCAATTCCACTTACAATCCGGTGCACTTTATCCGTACGGGACGGGAGATGACGGAGCGGGTGCACGCCTACGGCAGTAAGATCTTCCTGATGATGTCGGGCGGCTTCGGGCGTGTGACGATTCCCACGAATCTGGGAGAATTTCCGCCGGTGGCACCTTCGGAGATTCCGCACAGGTGGCTTGACAAGACCTGCCGGGCGCTGACGGTGGAGGAGATTCACAGTATCGTGAAGTCTTTCGGTGACGGGGCTTACAATGCGAAGCGCGCAGGCTTTGACGGCGTGGAGATTCATGCGGTTCACGAGGGGTATCTGCTGGATCAGTTCGCCATCTCCATGTTCAATCTGCGCACGGATGAGTATGGCGGTTCACTGGAGAACAGGCTGCGGTTTGCGAGAGAAGTGGTGGAGGAGATCAAGTCCCGCTGCGGACAGGATTTCCCGGTGGCGCTTCGTTTCAGCGTAAAGAGCATGATCAAGGACTGGCGGGTGGGCGCTCTGCCGGGAGAAGAGTTCGAGGAAAAGGGCCGCGATATCGAGGAGGGCTTAGAGGCGGCGAAGCTTTTGGCTTCCTACGGCTATGACGCGCTGGATACGGACGTTGGCACTTACGACGCATGGTGGTGGAATCATCCGCCGATGTATCAGGAGAAGGGGCTTTTCCGGACTTACTGTAAGATGGTGAAGGAAGTGGTGGACGTGCCCGTGCTGTGTGCGGGACGCATGGACGACCCGGATATGGCGCTTGCTTCTCTGGAAAACGGGGACTGTGATATCATCAGCCTGGGACGGCCGCTGCTGGCGGAACCGGATTATGTGAATAAGCTGCGTGCCGGCAGGCGGGACGAGATCAGGCCCTGCATTTCCTGCCATGAAGGCTGTATGGGCAGGATCCAGGAGTATTCCATGATCAACTGTGCGGTCAACCCGCAGGCGGCAAGAGAGCGGGTGACGGCCTATGAGCCGATCCTTAAAGCCAAAAAGGTTATGATCGTGGGCGGCGGCGTTGCCGGCTGCGAGGCGGCAAGGGTGCTGGCGCTGCGAGGCCATAAGCCGGCGCTTTTCGAGAAGGGCGCGCAGCTGGGCGGTAATCTGTTACCGGGCGGCGCGCCGGAGTTCAAGGAAGACGATATCGCGCTGGCGAAATGGTATGCGGTACAGCTGCAGAAGCTGAACGTACCGGTACAGCTGAACCATGAGGTGACGGCGAAGGAGGCGCTGGACGGCGGATACGATACGGTGATCGTGGCCACCGGTTCTACGCCGAAGGTCTTTTCTCTGGGGGACGACGCGCATACCTTCACGGCGGCGGAAGTGCTGCTGGGGCAGAAGGATTGCGGGGAGCGTACCGTGGTGATCGGCGGCGGTCTGGTGGGCTGTGAGACGGCTCTTTGGCTGGCACAGCACGGTCGGAAAGTCACCATCGTGGAGGCGCTTGACAAGATTCTGGCGGTGAACGGACCGCTGTGTCATGCGAACAAGGATATGCTGGAAGAGCTGATCCCTTACAACGGAATCGAAGTGGTGACCGGGGCGAAGGCCACAGGGTATCATGACGGCGTGCTCAGCGTGGAGTGTGCGGACGGCGGGAAAGATATTGTCTGCGACAGCGTGATTCTGTCCGTCGGCTACAAGGAAGAGGACAGCCTGTATCACGAGCTGGAGTTTAAGGTGCCGGAGATTTATCTGCTGGGGGATGCAAAGAAGGTGAGCAATATTATGTATGCGATCTGGGATGCATTTGAGGTCGCGAATCATATTTAAGGTTGACATACATTGACGTTACATTAAAACAGAAGATTTGAGCATAGCTTATTGACCTTTATCTATGAAGAAGAGAACCGGCATACTGGTGTGAAGATCGCAGCCTGTCGGTTCTCTTTGTGTGCAGGATCCAGTAACGGATGCAGAATCCATTTAGGGTGTTCGCTTTGATTTACAGGAGCGGAGAGCCGTTAGGAGTAAGTAATGCAGCATAACCGGAGCAGGCCGCGCTACTTTTAAGAAGAATGGAATTTCTTTCGATACAGGGAGGGAGAAATTCCATATTTCTTTTTAAAAATTCGCGAAAAGTAGTCTGCAGAATCATAACCGACGGTCTCTGCTGTTTTTTCTATGTTATAATCGGTAGTTTCCAATATTTTTTTCGCATCCTCCAGGCGCAGGTTCTGCACGACGATCGAGAAGTTTTCGTGCAGATATTTTTTAAATAGAGAAGAGATGTACGATTCGTTGTAATGAAAAATCTGCGACATTTGAGGCAGTGTGAGCGTTCTGTAGTTGGACTGCACGTATTTCAACATCAGGGGAAAGGAATTGTTGAAGGAGTGGTTCTTTACATTTTTATACATGTGAATATTCCGGCCAAAGTCCTGCAGAAGTTTCCCGAAAAATAAATTCAGAAGGCTGACACAGATCATATTACTGTAGTTTTCTATGGAATTGGATTCGTCGAAAATCTGCTGGATCAGATAATTATATTCCAGTGTATTTTCTATATTAAACGTAATATAGTTGGATTCCTGCGCATCATAGAGCGTGTGGGCAAAAAAGTCGGACAACAGATTATGTTCACGCAGAAGCGTGTGGAAGGTGTTCTGAAATGTGCTTTTCTTTACATTGATGGTAAGCCCCAGTCCGTGTTCATCCATAATGATGCTGTGTCGGGTATCGGGCGAGAGGATCAGGAACTGTCCTCTATGCAGGCGAAAAGAAGTATCCTGAAAATAATAGGTGCAGGTGCCGCTGTAAACATAAAGCAGTTCATAGTAATCGTGAACGTGAGGCTTGGCATGGATGAACGTGAGAGTGACCATGGTGTAGATATCTTTCTGACCAAGGAAGCCGTACTGTTCACTGATATCATGCCGGGAAGTATTGGAGATGATCAAGCTGGCAGCCTGCTTGCCTTTGTAAGATTAGCAGCGCCAGTCCGTGGAAGGTCTCTGTCTCCTCTGTCTGATAGGAGTAGGCTGTCTTTGGGTCGGCACTGCCAAAGCCGAGGATGACTGCGCCTTGTGTCCGGGCTTTCAGTTTTACCTCATGATCTGTCACGCAGACACCGTTTTCGGCTTCATTGACAATCGTTATATAGAGCAGATTTTCATCAATAGTATCGTTGCCATAATGCGATTCCGGCCTGAGTATGAGGCACTCTGCGCCAACTGCGGTTTTCAGTTCCATACAGCCAATCTCCCGGCCGCCTTCATAGGAAACGGCCTTCAGAATCCCGGGTTCGTAGATCAGTTCAAAGCTGACTGTAAATCCTGCCTGTTCTCCGGAAGTTTTGCGTCCCAGTGACCGCCCGTTGAGGAAAAGTTCCGTCTCCTCGCCGGCACCGTAGATTTCGGCAATTACCTTTTTCCCTTCCAGCCCCGGATAGGTCCAGGAGGAGAGGGAATCACTGATCACCCACGGTGTTTTGAGCAGTTTCTGTCCGTAGCGGTAAGGATTCCGGATCGCAATATAAGGATCTTTTCGGTAACCGAAAACGATTTCCCGGTAATAGGAAGCCGGCCGACGGAAGCCTGTGATGTCGAAGTCGCCGCAATAGGCCAGCTGGCAGGGAAATTGTGCGCCGAATCCTCCTTCGCCGAAACGGTATGCCGGAATGCCGATGCCTGCTTCCCCGATATAATCCCAGCCGGTCCATGTGAAGTCTCCGATCACATGGGGATATTTTTTTACCAGTCCCCAGTTGCGTGCGATCTCCGGCGGATAGGTTTCGCTGCCTACGATCACGCGGTTCGGATAAGCCTGTCCGTCTTTTTCATAGCGCGCCGTCATATAGTTATAACCTGCGATATCCGTATTGGCGCAGGCTTTCTCTAATCTTTTGGAGATTTCCTCATGTACGACGATCTGGTCCATATGGCTGTCCATGATCGTCATGAAATCATTGACATTGCCCTGCACTTTCCCGCTGGCCTTGAGATCTTTCAGAATTATAGCAAGGGCATCGCCGGCGGCAAAGACGCCGTTGATGGATGCCAGTGTAGGTCTGGTCATGTCCAGCGCTTTGATCCGGGAGCAAATATCATGACAGATCTTCGCTCCATGGTCCGTGCCGATTTCCGGAATCTCGTTGCCTACCGAGTACAGGATGACCGACGGATGGTTATAGTCTTTTCTGATCATGGCATCCACGTCTTTTTCCCACCACTCGCTGAAAAACAGACCGTAATCGTTATCGGATTTGCACCGTGTCCACATGTCAAAGGTCTCATCCATAACGTACATGCCCAGCTCGTCGCAGGCCCGTAATAATGCCGGAGCAGCGGGATGATGTGACATCCGGATTGCGTTAAAGCCGGCTCTTTTTAAAAACAATATACGACGGTATTCGGCTTCATAGTAAGTGGCCGCGCCAAGAAAGCCGTTGTCGTGATGGATACATGCGCCCCGCAGGCGGCGTGCTGGCGGCAGCTGCATGGTATATGGATTATCTGGTATATCTGCTGGCACTGCCGGGACTTTTGCTTACTCTTCTTTTTGTCCCGAAGCAGAATATAAAAGAGGAAAATAGTCCGGGAAAAGCAAAAGTCAAAATAACGCTGGGCAAAAAGGACCTTGGGTTCTGCGTTGTGGCGGCAGGTTACATGTTGTTGTTCTATCTGGGGCCGACAAACATTGCCTTATTGTTGCGGGAAAAGCAGATTGGAGATACCATGACTGCCGGGACCGCGTCTGCACTTATATTATTGGGCGGTGTGACAATGGGGATGTGCTTCGGAAAGCTGGCAGAGAAGATCGGCAGGCATACGATCACATTGGGATTTTTCTTTTTGTCTGCAGGCTATCTCATGATCTGTCTGAGGGAGCAGCTTTTGTTTATCTATCTGGGCTGTGTCTTGATCGGTACGAGTAATCCGCTTGTAATGCCACAATGTATGGGCGGTGTGGTAAATGAAGATAAGCAGCGGAGTACTATGATGATGTCGATTGTTTTTGCCGTTGCCAATCTTGGAACATTCTTTGCGCCGGGCCTGACGGCTGTAGCCAGGACGGTCATGGGGACTGATACGGCAGCATCGAGATTTGCCTTTGCATGGATCGTGACCGGTTGTTTGACGGTGCTGTCTGCGGTTATGGTACAGTGGAATAAGACAGCGGCGAAAAAGTAGAAAGTAGAAAAGGAAAACAGGAAAGTCAGGAGAACCAGGAAGAATAGAAAGACAGGCACGTTGGGGCCGCTGCACTTAAGCAAGTGCGGCGGCCTGCTTTGTGCAGTATATTGGTTGGAGTTAAAATTGATTAAAATCCGAATATAAAGTACAATGTATAAAACAGATGAATACAATCTGGAAATACGCCATTGCCTGCTATAAGAAGCGGTGCAGGGTCATGGTCGAATGACCGCAAATCCGTAAGAAAGATCAACAAGAAGATAAGGTTGAATAAATTCTCTGATGAGCAATTCAGCTCAACAAACTGAACAGGTTCAGTTAGAATTTGTGCCACTTCGGAATGAGGGTAAAGATGACATACGAAGAATTCTGCAGTAAATTTCATATCCAGCTCAACGAACAGCAGTCAGAGTCGGTCCGCTCCATAGACGGGCCGATTCTTCTGCTCGCGGTTCCCGGAAGCGGCAAGACAACCGTGCTGGTAACGAGGCTCGGCTACATGGTTTATGGTGCCGGGATCGCTCCCGAAAATATTCTGACGCTGACGTATACGATCGCCGCCGCCCGCGATATGGAAAATCGGTTCCGTTTTTATTTTGGAGACGGATGCGGCAGTCGTCTGGAGTTTCGGACCATAAACGGGATCTGTGCCAAGGTGATACAATATTATGGGAATCGGATCGGGAGGACGCCGTTTACCCTGGTGACGGAGAATGACAGGATCAACGGAATGCTCTCGGATATTTTCCGCAGGACGCAGGGCGATTATGCCACGGAAAGTGATCTGAAAGGCATTCGCAGCATGATTACCTATATTAAGAACAGGATGCTGACAGAAGATGAGATCAGGCATCTGGATGAGGAAACGGATGTCAGAATTTCAGATATTTATAAGGCCTATCATGAAGAACTGCATACCGGCAGCCTGATGGACTATGACGACCAGATGATATATGCTTATAATATTTTAAGAAAAAGTCCGGAGACGCTGCAGTGTTTTCAGGATCAATACCGGTATATCTGCGTAGATGAGGCGCAGGATACCTCGAAGATCCAGCATGAGATCATCAGACTGCTTGCCGGCCGGCGGGACAACCTGTTTATGGTGGGAGACGAGGATCAGAGCATATACGGCTTCCGCGCGGCTTATCCGGAAGCGCTTTTATCATTTGAAAAGGATCATCCGGGGGCCAGGGTACTGCTTATGGAGGAAAATTTCCGCTCCTGTGCACAGATCGTGGAGGCGGCGGACCGTTTTATTCAAAAAAACACCCTGCGCCACGCGAAGCATATGAAAGCGGCCAGAGCTGCCGGTGAGGAGATTGAGCAGATCGTACTGAGCGATCGCAGGGCACAGTACGATTATCTGGTCAGGATGGCGGAGAATTGCCAGGCACAGACGGCGGTGCTGTACCGGAATCATGAGAATGTACTGCCCCTTGTGGATCAGCTGGAGCGGAAGGGGATACCTTACAGACTCCGCAATGCGGAGATGACTTTTTTTACACATCGGGTTGTAGCGGATATACGCAATATCATCGCTTTTGCCATAAACCCGCGGGATACGGCGGTCTTTCTGCAGATTTATTATAAGATTGCTACCTATATCAAGAAGCGGGATGCGCTGCGGATCTGTGAGATCAGCGAAAGAGAAGGCAGGGATATTATGGAGATTGCCCTGCGGGGCGGACAACTGCCGGACCGGACGGTTCAAAGCTGCCGGCTGATCCGGATGCACCTGAAATGTCTTTTGACGGAGCGGGCGGACAGGGCGATCGCCAGAATCGTTTACAATATGGGATACGGGGATTATCTCGAGCGCATGGAAATTGGAGACAGCAAGGTATTTATCCTGAAAATGATCGGGCAGGGCGAAAACTCTCCGGGGCGGTTTGTAGAGAGGCTGGATGAGCTGCGGGCGGTTATGGAAGGGAGAATGAAAGGCGGACAGGAAGGGAGAAGGGAAGAGGCTTCCGTCGTGTACAGAAACGGCACGCAGGATATACAGCCTGTCATTTTATCTACGATTCATTCCAGCAAAGGGCTGGAGTATGACAATGTCTATCTGTTGGATGTGATCGACGGCATATTTCCCGAAAGTGTACCCGCGAACGCCAAATCCATGGATGAAAAAGAGCGGGAGATTTACGAAGAAGAACGCCGCCTGTTCTATGTAGGCGTGACCCGGGCAAAGGACAGGCTGTCGGTGTTCAGACTGGATCAGAAGTCCAGTCTGTGCGAGGAACTTGTGGGCAGGAAGAAGAAAGCGGTACAAAAAACGCGGAAGATATCAATGCGGGAAAGAGGGAATGCCGCAGCAGAAAGGCCTTTTAACCGAGAAGCATATGAGAACTATGCGGCGCAGATCGGGGAAGGGCTGATCCTCCGGCACAGGAAGTTTGGGGAAGGCGTGGTTGAGGAAGTGCAGGGAGAACTGGTGGTGATCCGGTTTGGCGAGATGCAGAAGACACTTGGGATGAGGGTGTTGTATGAGAAGGAGCTGCTGATCTTGTAATGTACTTTGTACACTTTGCCAGGGAAATAAAACCCGCTGTTTTCATTAACAGGCTATGTCATGCTTTCGCGATTCGTTTAAAATTGAATAAAACCTGAATATAAAGTACAATGTATAGAACAGATGTAGACCACTTTGTTGTAAGGGAAAGGGATTGAGATTCACATGGAAAAAACAGTGGCGGAGTCCAGAATGGAACAGATCTATCAGGTGCGTCCGGAATACTTAAACGGTGCGGGAAGATTGTTCGGCGGAAAATTGATGGAATGGATCGACGAGCTGGCCGGGCTGATAGGAATCCGATATGCGCAGCGGGATGTGATAACGGCCTCCGTAGATAATCTGAAGTTTATCCGGGGAGCGTATCTGAAAGATCTGATCGTATTGATCGGGCGGGTGACCTATGTGGGCAGGACGTCGATGGAGGTGCGGGTAGATACTTATATAGAAAGTATCGACGGGATCAGGAAGCCCATAAACAGAGCCTACTTAACGCTGGTGGCGATCGACGATGACGGCAAGCCGGTGGAAGTGCCGAGACTGATCGTTGAGACAGAGGCGGAAAAGGCAGAGTGGGAAGCGGGGATAAAAAGGCGAAAAATGCGCAGGCAGCGGCAGGAAGAAGGGTTTTGACCAATAAGGAGATATTTCTTTCATAAAGAGTCATATATTGGACTGTTAATCTGCGATAATAACAGAAGTACTGTTTGCATCAAATGAAGAGGAAATTTGATATACTTTGAACCGATAAATTAACCGACAATTCGGAATTTCCGGGAGGAAAGATAATGGATAAATGGTTGGAAACGAGACAGCTTCAAGTACATTTTGTATCGGCTGCCGGATTAGTGTATAAAGATGATAAGGTTTTACTGATAAAATCTAAAAGTAGAGGATGGGAATTACCAGGAGGTGTAGTGGAGCAGGGTGAGTCCGTATTAGACGGATTAAAACGGGAAATTTCTGAAGAAAGCGGTGTGACTGCAGAAGCAGAGAAACTTGTAGGTATTTATCAGAGATTGTCATCAAAGCCCGGATACGGTCCTCTTGAAGGAATGGTCTTACCAACAACTGTCAATTTGACCTTTATCTGTAAATATATGGGAGGAAAGGAAACTGTTTCAGATGAAAGTATTGAGGTGGCCTGGTTTGCTCCAAATGAAGCAAAAGAAAAAATAACTGACCCGTATATAAGAAAAGCAGTTGAAGATTTGCTCGAATTTGATGGCAAACAACATTTTTGTACCTTTAAGAGCATGGCAGACGGAAACATAGAGTTTATTAGTGACGATCTCGTTGGATCATAACAAATATGATGATCTGCGATAATAACAGAAGTATTGTTTGTATCAAATGAAGAGGAACAAAAGCAGATGAAAGATTTTTCGAATTGGAAGGAGTATGAGGGGGCATCCGAAGGAAGTGGACGAAGTGAAAAGCTGTGGTTAATAAACCCTGATACGGAGCAAACAGGCCTGTTCAAATATAAAAAGGACGTAGAGACTACCGATCATGTTTCGGAGTGTATTGCAAGCGATTTAGCAACATTAATTGGAATTCCGTGTGCACAATTTGAGATCGGAATGCTTCATGGAAGAGAAGGTTCCATCAGCTATAATATTATAGAACGTGACGGCATGACATTAATAGAGGGAATTTATTGCATCAGTGTTGTGCACAATGATTTTGATGTAGAGAAATTGATAGATACTAAGAGTGGCGAAAGATATTCAGTGCAAATGATAGAAGAGGTATTAAGTCCGTTCGGACTTTTTGAAGAGTTTCTGCCGGTAATGGTTTTCGATTTTCTCATTGGTAATACAGACAGGCATCAAAGTAACTGGGCGCTGATCATGGAAGATAAGAAATTAAGTTTAAGCCCTTTATATGATAATAGTTCCTCCCTTTGTGCGTATGTTGCTGAATCAAAAATAGAACGGTATTTTGGCAATGACAGGTTGTTATGGCAATCATTGGTTGATTCTAAATCTAAATCCTTGATCAGAATTAAGTCCAGTGATTCCAGATTGCCGACGCATGTGGAAGTATTGAGATTTCTCCGAAGTAATTACTATGTTCAGACGAGGGGTACAGCCGACAAGATCAGGACACTTGTGACAAAGGATAAGATTTGTGATATACTTAACCAATATAGCGAAGTACTGTCTGAAAAGAGAAAACTTCTTATTAAGAAATATCTTTTGTCTAAAATAGGGATTATGCAGGATATTTATGGAGGAGAGTAGGCCTATGCTGCAGGTGGATGGAAAGGACTATTTGTATTTAATTTGGAAATCAGAGCAGTCAAGAATGCAGTATATCGTGGGGCAGCTGGTAAAAAACGGACAATATGAATTTCGATATGCTGAGGAGGTTCAGGCTGCGCTGAATGACGGTTTTACACCTTTGCTTTGTTTTCCTGATGTTCAAAAGGTATATACGGATCGAAAACTTTTCCCGGTTTTTGCGAGTCGGTTACCGGATAAGAGAAGAAAAGATATTCAGGATATTCTAAAGAAATATGATTTAGAACAATATGATGAATATCTGCTTTTAAAGAGAAGCGGAGCCAGACTTCCAATTGATAATTTCGAGTTTATTGATCCGATCATGAATTTAGATGAAAATGTAGAAAGAAAATTCTTTATTGCCGGTGTCAGGCACTATCTGGGCTGTGATGGTGATAATTGTGAGAAATCCATTACGGTTACCAGAGGGGATGAGGTCATTCTAAAGAGAGAGCCGGGAAATCAGTATGATGAGAATGCT
>CANRZW010000016.1 GCA_947644545.1 uncultured Lachnospiraceae bacterium | reverse complement strand
CGAATCAATCTGTCGGGCTTCTATAGTCCGACAGATTGGGAAACTTTTAATTAACAGTTTTGATTATAAGAGCAGGAAAAGATAGGAGCATTATGCCGGCAGCGGCATGGGAGTACAGATATGTATAAGATTTTGAAGACAGAAGGCAGGGCTAAGCGTGCACAGCTGGAAACTGTGCATGGTACGATACAGACGCCGGTATTTATGAATGTGGGAACCGTAGCAGCGATCAAGGGAGCGGTGTCTACGGAGGACCTGGAACAGATCAAGACGCAGGTGGAGTTGTCAAACACCTATCATTTGCATGTCCGTCCTGGCGATCAGATCATCAGACAGCTTGGTGGTTTACATAAGTTTATGTCCTGGGAGAAACCGATCCTTACGGATTCCGGTGGTTTTCAGGTTTTTTCTCTTGCAGGACTGCGCAAGATCAAGGAAGAGGGAGTGTATTTCAACTCTCATATAGACGGGCGGAAGATCTTCATGGGACCGGAAGAGAGCATCCGGATTCAGTCGAATCTTGCTTCAACGATTGCCATGGCATTTGATGAATGTCCGTCAAGCGTGGCCGAGAGAAGTTATGTGGAGGCATCGGCGGCACGTACAGCCAGATGGCTGCAACGCTGTAAAGATGAGCTTGTCAGATTAAACGGCCTGGAGGACACGATCAATAAGAAGCAGCTGCTTTTCGGTATTAATCAGGGGGCTGTTTACGACGACATCAGGATCGATCATGCCAGAAGAATTTCGGAACTGGATTGTGACGGGTATGCGCTGGGAGGCCTTGCGGTAGGAGAGAGCCATGAGCAGATGTATCATGTGATAGAGGAGACGGTTCCTTATCTGCCGCAGGATAAACCGACCTATCTGATGGGAGTGGGTACACCGGCCAATATTCTGGAGGCCGTGGAGCGCGGCGTGGATTTTTTTGATTGTGTATATCCGACAAGAAATGGCAGGCATGGACATTTGTACACGAATCATGGGAAGATCAATCTTTTTAATGCAAAGTATGAGCTGGACGAGAGACCGATCGAGGAAGGATGTGCGTGTCCGGCATGCAGACGGTATTCCAGAGCATATATCAGACACCTGCTGAAAGCTAAGGAGATGCTTGGTATGCGCCTGTGTGTTCTGCATAACCTCTATTTCTATAATACGATGATGGAGGAGATCAGGGATTCATTGGATGCGGGCAGCTTTGCGGCTTACAAAAAAAAGAAGCTGGAGGGTATGACAAATCGTTAAATTTAGAAAAAGGCTTGTTTTTCGCGTTTTTTCAGTGTATAGTATGCTGTAGATTGTTTAGATCAATATAATTGACAGTGGAGGAAATGATATGGGACTTTTATTGACAGCGGAACCGGTTGCCGCTGCGGGCGGCGGTATTGTAATGATCTTATATATTGTGATCATCGTAGCTTTTATGTATTTTATCATGATCAGGCCGCAGAAGAAGGAGCAGAAGCGTGTAGCGGCGATGCTTGCTGATATGAGCGTCGGCGACTGCGTTCTTACGACAAGCGGCTTTTACGGAATCGTGATCGATATCACGGATGATACGATCATTGTTGAATTCGGCAGTAATAAGAATTGCCGTATTCCGATGCAGAAGTCGGCAGTTGCGCAGATCGAGAAGTCTGAGGCCAATTAGGCGGGGACGGTACATGAAGTTTATACAAAAGAGCCTGGTGAGGATGCCGGAGCTCTTTTTTTGTGTTAAGAGTACGTAAAAAGTCAATATTTGGTTATTGACAAACAAAAAGGAAGTGTGTACAATCTTAAATTGTGTAAAGGAACATTTATTTGTTCGGAATTAGCAAAAGGAGGAGAAGTACTATGAAAAGGAGATCTTTAAAGTTTATCGCATGCGCTGTAATCACGGCAATGACACTGTCAATGACAGCTTGCGGCGGTTCTGATGCAGCACCGGCTGCTGAGACAGGGGAAGCTACAGAAGCTGAGACAGAGACAGAGACGGAAGCAGAGCCTGAGGAAGCTGCTGAACCCGAGGCTGAGACAGAGACGGAAGCAGAGCCTGAGGAAGCTGCTGAACCCGAGGCTGAGACAGAGACAGAGGCTGAACCTGAGGCAGAAGCAGAAGGCGATACGGCTGCTACAGGTGATACACTGGAAAGCCTGCTTACTGATCCTGCTGCAAAAGAGCAGTATGAAGCTATATTTGACTCAATGGCGGAAGACGGTATGTCCGTAGGTATTGAGACTAAAGGCAATGAGCTGACAGTTATCATTAAGATTGAAGACAGCTCTATGGTAGCAGACGGCATGGGAGAAGCGCTTGGAGGTGCATTAGACGGGATGGCATCTCAGTTTGAGACAATGGCCGGACAGCTTGATACGGCAGTTGGTGGAGAAGCGGGAACATGCACGGTTATCATGCGTTATCTTGATCCTGACGATAACGTTCTTGCTGAGAAGTCCTTCCAGGCACAGTAAGCTCAGAAGCGTGTATTGACATAAGATGATAGACAGAGACGAATCGGAAATGGTTCGTCTCTTTTCTTTTTTCTTGAAATTTAGGTGAGAATAGACTATGATAGAAAAGTGATATTTTACATTCATAGTATCGCATGTTATCGAGCAGAGTTTTGAATATTTATGCAGATGTTGATACTGACAGAAAGGAAAGAGGAAGATATGGAATTGAAGATCACCTGTATTCCGGGAGATGGTATCGGTCCGGAGATCATAGCGGAGGCCAGAAAGGTGCTTTGTGCCGTGGCGGAGAAATACGGACATACGATAAGCTATACAGATGTTTTGATGGGCGGAGCGTCGATCGATGTGCATGGGGTTCCCCTGACGGAGGAGGCGGTTGCGGCGGCCAGGAATGCGGATGCGGTACTGATGGGATCGATCGGCGGCGATGCGGCGACTTCACCGTGGTATAAGCTTCCGCCGAATCTGCGCCCTGAGGCAGGTCTTCTGTCGATCAGGAAAGCGTTGAATCTGTTTGCAAACTTGAGGCCGGCAGTGTTATATGACGAATTGACAGGGGCGTGTCCGCTGAAGGAGGAGATCTCGAAGGCAGGATTCGACATGTTGATTATGAGGGAACTGACGGGAGGACTTTATTTCGGTGAGCGCCGGACTACGGAAGAGAACGGTGTGAAGACGGCGGTTGATACACTGGTGTATCAGGAGCATGAGATCAGAAGGATTGCTGTCAAGGGGTTTGAGATCGCTATGAAACGCCGCAAGAAGGTGACCAGCGTAGATAAGGCCAACGTGCTGGATTCTTCCAGACTGTGGCGCCAGGTAGTGGAGGATGTGGCAAAAGCCTATCCGGAAGTGACCCTGGAACATATGCTGGTCGATAACTGTGCGATGCAGTTAGTCAGAGATCCGGCACAGTTTGATGTGATCCTGACGGAGAATATGTTTGGGGATATTCTCTCCGATGAGGCCAGCATGGTGACTGGTTCTATCGGTATGCTGGCTTCGGCATCCCTGAATGATACGAAGTTCGGACTCTACGAACCGAGCCATGGTTCCGCGCCGGATATAGCGGGGAAGGATATTGCGAATCCGATTGCCACGGTCCTGTCGGCGGCTATGATGCTGCGCTACAGTTTTGATCTGGATGAGGCGGCGGATGCCATTGAGAATGCGGTGAAGCAGGTATTGAAGGAAGGATATCGCACGGCAGATATCTTCTCTGATGGATGTACATTGGTCGGCTGCAGGCAGATGGGGGATCTTTTGGCAGAGAGAGTCTGATATCATGATAGTAAGGGTTAGTTGCATGAGACAAAGTTGTGATCGACAGAAATTTGATAAAGTGACGGCAATTTTTGTTCTGCTCTTTGTTTTTATGGCAGTTTATTATGGCTGGCGGATGTTTGCGCTTACCCCTTGGTATGATGAGCTGTATACATATTTCTATTTTATAAGCAGAGGGCCTGTCTATGCGGCGATTCACTGGCCGCTTCCCAATAATCATATCGGTTACTCTGTGTTATCTGCGTGTTTGAACCTATTCGGGAATTCCTATATCGCCCTGAGAGGAATCTCTTATTTATCGAGCCTGGGCAGTTTGCTCCTGTTGTTTGCGATCAGCCGTAAATGCTTTGAACGGTGGTTTTCGCTTATTCCGGTATTCTTATATGCGGGTATGCGGCTGGTCAATCAGCTGTCTGTACAGGGCAGGGGATACGCCTTTGTGGCGCTCTGCTATCTGACGGCAATCTATGAACTGCTGCATATTACGGTTGAGCATCGTGGCAGAGTCAGGGATGACCTGCTCTTTGGACTCAGCCTCACAGGTGCCTTGTATGCGATACCGAGCAGTGTCTATGTCGTTATCCCCGTATGCCTGACCGGTGGTATCTTATTGCTTATGCAGGGAGAATATGGCAGGCTGACACGGTTGATCCTGACTTCTATGGCAAGTGCGGTTTGTACGGCCGGCCTGTATGGGATCGTATGGCTGGCGATAGGCTCCAATCTTCTGGTTAAGACAGAGGGAAGCGCTTATTACGGCATGGGGCATACCTCTGTGATCCTGCAGGCGCCGTTTGCGGCGCTTAAGACCGGGATTGACTATATGCTGGCGACACCCTATATACAGAGTGTCGAACGACAGGGGTATCTGGTGAAATTTGCAGCATGGCTGCGAAACCTGTTGAATGAATATTATACAGGGGGCGCTGTGATCCTGGCGGCAGGACTTATCCTGTGTTTGCCGGGGACGCTTTATCGGATCATACGTAAGGTGCGTGACAGAGGATACCGGCAAAAGACAGAACAGCCGGATTACAGAAGCTTTATGACCGTTTATCTGGCAGTCGGCATCATCAGCATACCTTTGCTGCTGATTCTCCAGAGTTCTCTGCCATATTACCGGGTGTTTTCTTTTGCCGGCGTTATTCCGGCCTTTGCGGCGGTATGGCTGTTAGAGAGTCTGCAGGATTGGGCGGTGGAGAAAGCAGGGCATGATTCTGCGGGCCGGGGAAGGATATGGCAATATCTGCCCGGAACGGTGACGGCTCTGTGTGGTATACTGTGTGTGACACTGCTGTTATCTCCTGCCTACAGGGCACAGTACAGTGACCGGGAAGCAGCGGTCGAAGATGCTTTCGCGCAGATCGAATGGTCGGAAACAGACAAGGTGGCTGTCACGGACTGTGATCAGGAATATCTACTGCTATTTTTATATGGCATTGGCGGGGAGCGGATTACAGGATCGCCGGAAGAGGCAAAGGCCGTCCTGGCGGACAAGTATCTTTTGCTTGAGAGTAATGAGGAAGCGCCTGAGGTTACGGGCGATCTATGGAAACTGTATACGACGGCTGAGGAATTTGCACAGTTTGTGGAGAAGGCGGGGCTTACTCAATATTACGAGAATGATCGCTTTGTGTTATATAAATAGCGCGTGATATTTATAACTGATGTTTCATAAACAGATACGAGTGCTATTTGTTGAGGAAAAGAAATAAACGAAAAAACTGCATAGAATTGCATAGAGACACAGAAGGACAGAAAGGACATGGGAGTGGAAACACTTCGGAATGGAGGAAAGAATGAGAAGTGATAATGTTAAGGCCGGTATACAGCAGGCGCCTCACAGAAGTTTGTTCAATGCACTTGGATTTACAGAGGAAGAAATGCACAAGCCGATGATCGGGATCGTGAGCTCTTACAATGAGATCGTTCCGGGACATATGAATCTGGATAAGATCGTGAATGCGGTGAAACTGGGGGTGGCGGAAGCCGGCGGCGTGCCGGTTGTTTTTCCTGCGATCGCGGTGTGTGACGGTATTGCGATGGGGCATGTCGGCATGAAATATTCTCTGGTTACCAGGGATCTGATCGCGGATTCGACGGAATGTATGGCGCTGGCGCACCAGTTTGATGCGTTGGTGATGGTGCCTAACTGCGACAAGAATGTGCCGGGCCTTCTGATGGCAGCGGCCAGGATTAATGTGCCTACCGTGTTCGTGTCCGGCGGTCCGATGCTTGCAGGACATGTGCACGGACAAAAAACAAGTCTTTCTTCGATGTTCGAGGCAGTGGGAGCACATGCGGCCGGTACGATGAGCGACGAGGATCTGAGAGAATTTGAGGAAAAGACGTGTCCGACATGCGGCTCCTGTTCCGGTATGTATACCGCCAACTCCATGAACTGCCTTACGGAAGTGTTGGGAATGGGTCTGTGTGGTAACGGGACGATCCCGGCGGTGTATTCCGAGAGAATCAAACTGGCCAAACATGCCGGCATGGCGGTGATGGAGTTATTGAGGAAGGATATCCGTCCGAGGGATATCATGACGAAGGAAGCAGTCTTAAATGCATTGACGGTTGATATGGCTTTGGGCTGTTCCACCAATTCCATGCTGCATCTTCCGGCCATTGCCCATGAGATCGGTTTTGATTTTGATATCGCCTTTGCCAATGAGATCAGTGAGAAGACGCCGAACTTATGCCACCTGGCTCCGGCGGGTCCTACTTATATGGAAGATCTCAACGAGGCCGGCGGCGTCTATGCGGTTATGAAGGAACTGGCAGATATCGGCCTGCTCCATACCGAGTGTATGACGGTGACGGGAAATACGCTGGCGGAGAATATCAAGGACGCGGTGAACAAGAATACGGAAGTGATCAGAACAGTGGACAATCCTTACAGCAAGACAGGCGGCCTGGCAGTGCTCAAAGGAAATCTGGCCCCGGACGGCAGCGTGGTTAAGCGTTCGGCTGTTGTGGAGGAAATGATGGTGCATGAGGGTCCGGCAAGAGTCTTTGACTGTGAGGAGGAGGCCATTGCCGCCATCAAGGGAGGCAGGATCGTGGCCGGTGATGTAGTCGTGATCCGTTACGAAGGGCCTAAGGGCGGTCCGGGTATGCGTGAGATGCTCAATCCCACCTCTGCCATTGCAGGTATGGGACTTGGTTCCAGTGTAGCCCTGATCACGGACGGAAGATTCTCGGGGGCATCCCGCGGTGCGTCGATTGGACATGTATCTCCTGAGGCTGCGGTGGGCGGACCGATCGCTCTGGTGGAAGAAGGAGATATCATCAGCATAGATATTCCGAATTGTAAGCTGGATATGAAGGTTTCAGAGGAAGAGATGGCAGCCAGGAAGGAGAAATGGCAGCCAAGAGAGCCGGAAATCACGAGTGGTTATCTGGCAAGATATCGGGAGATGGTGACCAGTGGCAACAGAGGCGCCATTCTGGAGAGTCCTTTCAGGAAATAGTGGATGCAAATGTGCAGATATAGTAATGTAGTAAATTGTGTGAGCATTTGTGCCTCGCGGCAGGCGATATGGAATGTACAAATACCGTTACTTTGAGCAGCCGGCAGCTGTGAAGGGTAATGTAAAAAGCAGGAGGATCAGATATGTTATTGACAGGGGCAGAGATCGTTGTGGAATGTTTAAAAGAACAGGGAGTAGACACCGTGTTCGGTTATCCAGGCGGAACGATTCTTAATGTATACGATGCATTGTACCAACATAGTAGTGAAATAAACCATATTCTAACGTCCCATGAACAGGGAGCGGCCCATGCAGCCGACGGATATGCCAGAGCAACAGGTAAAGTGGGAGTCTGTCTGGCTACAAGCGGTCCTGGTGCTACGAATCTGGTGACAGGTATTGCAACCGCCTATATGGATTCCATACCGATCGTGGCGATCACCTGTAATGTTGTCCTGCCCTCTCTTGGCAAGGATTCTTTTCAGGAAGTAGATATTGCCGGAGTCACCATGCCGATCACAAAGCATAATTATATTGTAAAGGATGTGAGCATTCTTGCGGATACGCTGCGCAAAGCCTTCGCCATTGCCGGAAGCGGCCGGCCGGGACCGGTGCTCGTGGATATCACGAAGGATGTGACTTCAAACAGCTGTGAATATGAGAAGCGGGAGGCGGAGACGCTCCATCAGTCCGCTTCCTATACGGAGGAGGAACTTAAGGCAGCGCTTGACCTGCTTCGGAATGCCAGAAAGCCTTTTATTTATGTGGGCGGCGGCGCAGTGATCTCCGGCGCCTATCAGGAGGTGCGGGAATTTGCAGGGAGGCTGGATGCGCCTGTCTGTGATACCCTCATGGGCAAAGGCGTATTTGACGGACATGATGCGCGCTATACCGGAATGATCGGGATGCATGGCACGAAAATTTCTAATTTTGGCGTCAGTGAGTGCGATGTGCTGATCGCCATGGGTGCGAGGTTTTCTGACCGTGTGGTTGGGAACCCTGAGAAATTTGCGGAGCATGCGAAGGTACTGCATATTGATATCGATGCCGCAGAGATCAATAAGAATATCAGGACAGATGTTTCCCTGGTGGGGGATCTGCGGGAAGTGCTTGAGCGGATCAACAGGGAATTGGAGCAGCAGGATCATAAGGAATGGATGCAGCATATTGCTGAGCTGCAGGAGAAATATCCGCTGAACTATGATGCCTCCGCGTTATCCTGTCCTTATATTATAGAAGAGATCGACAGGATCACGAAGGGGGATGCCGTGATCACTACAGATGTGGGGCAGCATCAGATGTGGGCGGCACAGTATTATAAGTATTCCATGCCCCGTACGCTGTTGACGTCAGGCGGCCTGGGAACTATGGGGTATGGACTTGGAGCCTGCCTGGGCGCCAAGATGGGCCGGCCGGATAAGATCTGTATCAATATTGCGGGAGACGGCTGTTTCAGGATGAACATGAATGAATTGGCAACAGCCAGTCGTTATCAGATTCCGATCATACAGGTGGTAATCAATAATCATGTGCTTGGTATGGTGCGACAGTGGCAGACGCTGTTCTATGGTGGGAGATATTCCCAGACCGTCTTAAATGACAGCGTAGATTTCTGCAAGGTTGCGGAGGGACTTGGGTGTGAGGCCATTCAGGTAACGAAGAAAGAGGAAGTGGCGCCGGCTGTTGAGCGGGCCATTGCCTTAAAGAAACCTGTGTTGATCAATTGTATCATACCGGAAGACGATAAAGTATTTCCGATGGTTCCGGCAGGAGCGCCGATCACGGAAGCGTTTGATGCACTGGATCTTGTGAAAGCGGAGCAATGATATAGGGTGGCTTCAGAAGATAAATTGAATTTAAGGTGACTGGAAAAGTCTTATGAAGAAAAGAGTTTTGAAGCATTTATTGATCATGTTTGGCATCATATTGGTCAGTCTGATGGGAACATACATCGGACTGGCCATTTACTACCATAATGCCTTTGCATATGGAACCTGGATCAACGGCGTCTACTGTACCGGAAAAAGCATCGGAGACGTCAATGATGAGCTGGCGCAGGGGTTTTCCTATGAGGGCATCACGATCCATGATAAGGATGGAAATCAGTACAAGATAGCGGCGGAGGATATCGGGTATCGCTTTGATTTTGTAAAAGCGCTTGAACTGTACCGACAGCAGCAGAACGCGTGGGTATGGATCGACAGCCTGTTTCATGAGGAAAATGCCAGCCTGTCTCCGGTAGTGTCCTATGATGCCAGGGCATTGGAGGAAATCCTGCAGGAGATTCCTTTTCTGGAGACGGCAAGAAAGCAGGATCCGGAGGAGCTTAAGGTCCTGATCATTAAGACCAAACAGGGCTATGAACTGGTAAATGAAAGAACGGATATCCTGTCGTCACAGGAGGCGGAAGCAGCGGTCATCAAGGCAGTCGAGAATTCTCAGGCGGAGGTCTTCCTGGAGGCGGAAGGCTGTTATCATGATCTGGAGCTTACGGGACAGATGGAGGATACTTTGAAGCTGTGGGAGAAGGTGAAGCTGTTCCAGCAGTGCGGCATCGTCTATCAGATGGGAGAGGAGCGGATTCCTGTCGATGCCTCTGTCGTGTGTGACTGGATAAAACTGGAAGAAGACGGCAGTTTTGCGTTGGATGAGCAGGGAGATCTGCAACTCAGGGAAGATGCGGTGGAGGAGTTTGTCGATGCACTTGCAAAGGAATATGATACGGTCGGCGGCAGCCGTCAGTTCAAGGCGACGCGGGGAGAGATCGTCACGGTAGAAGGCGGCATCTACGGGAATAAATTGGACCAAAAGGCAGAGACAGAGTATTTGCGGGAGGCCTTTCTCGCAGGCAGACAGGAGGTGCACGAACCGGTGTATACACAGAAAGCCTGGCGGCAGGGGAAAGACGATATCGGCAGTACGTATGTGGAAGTGGATATGGGCGAGCAGATGATGTACTACTATGTAGACGGTGTGCAGAAATTAAGCACCCCTGTCGTCACGGGGAATACTTCCCGCAGGATGGGCACGCCTTCGGGAGTCAATTATGTGTATCTGAAACAGAAGAACCGCGTATTAAGAGGGCCGGGATATGCCTCTCCGGTTGACTTCTGGATGCCGGTCAAGGGCGGTATCGGCATCCATGATGCGTCCTGGCGCAGTAACTATGGTGGCACGATCTATCAGACAAACGGGTCTCATGGCTGCATCAATACGCCGCGGGATGTGATGGTGGAGTTCTATGACAGTGTGGAAGTGGGAACACCGGTGGTAATGTTCTATTGAAGAACCCGTTGTAACAGTTTGGATCGGTCCGTGTATATCATCCGAACCGTTGTCATTTGTGTAAAGTCTGTTATAAAAATTTGACGTAGTAATTGACTAAAGTGTGACAAGAAGGTACAATGAGGTTTGGTTTAACAATGAATAAGAACAAGTAAAGGAAGCGAGCAGGAATCGCATCGGAATGGAGGAGAAAATGGCCAGAGTATACAATTTTTCAGCAGGCCCGGCAGTATTACCGGAAGAAGTCTTACGAGAAGCGGCAGAAGAAATGTTAGATTACAGGGGAAGCGGCATGTCCGTGATGGAGATGAGTCACAGGTCCAAGACCTATGATACGATTATCAAGGAAGCGGAGGCGGACCTTCGCACTTTGTTGAAGATTCCGGATCATTATAAAGTGTTGTTTCTGCAGGGCGGCGCAAGCCTGGTGTTTGCATCCGTGCCGATGAACCTGATGAAGAACCGCAAGGCAGGATACATATTGACGGGCCAGTGGGCCAAGAAGGCGTTTGCGGAAGCAAAGATTTATGGTGAGGCAGTCGAGCTTGCGTCGTCGGCGGATAAGACGTTCTCCTATATTCCGGATTGTTCTGATCTGCCGATCACGGAAGACATGGATTATGTCTATATTTGTGAGAACAATACGATTTATGGCACGAAGTTCCACAAGCTGCCGGATACCAAGGGCAAGATTCTTGTTTCGGATGTATCTTCCTGTTTCCTGTCGGAGCCCATGGATATCTCGGCGTATGGCATGGTATATGCCGGTGTGCAGAAGAACGTAGGGCCTGCCGGCACACAGATCGTGATCATCAGGGAGGATCTGCTGACGGATGAGACACTTCCGGGTACGCCCACGATGATGAAGTACAAGGTTCATGCGGATAACGAGTCGCTGTATAATACACCGCCGTGTTACGGGATCTATATCTGCGGCAAAGTATTCAAGTGGCTTTTGAAGAACGGCGGCCTAGAGGAAATGAAGAAACTGAACGAAAAGAAGGCCGGTATCTTATACGATTTTCTCGATGCAAGCAGGCTGTTTCAGGGTACGGTCAGAAAAGAGGACCGTTCGCTTATGAATGTACCTTTTGTGACCGGCAGTGAGGAGACGGATGCGAAGTTCATTAAAGAAGCTTCCGCGGCAGGTTTCGTAAACTTAAAGGGTCATCGTACCGTGGGCGGTATGCGTGCCAGCATCTACAATGCCATGCCTGTGGAAGGGGTGGAGAAGCTGGTTGCCTTTATGAAGGACTTTGAAGATAAAATATAGAGAAAAGAGGATATAGGGATGTTTCAGTATCATTGTTTGAATCCCATCGCAGAGGTGGGACTTGAGAAGTTTACAGAACAGTATGTGAAGACGGATCATGTGGAAGAAGCCGACGGTATTTTGGTCAGAAGTGCGGCCATGCATGAGATGGAGCTTCCGGAAAATCTCCTGGCCATTGCCAGGGCAGGAGCCGGTGTAAATAACATACCGCTGGACAGATGTGCCAGGAAGGGAATTGTTGTCTTTAATACGCCCGGCGCAAATGCAAACGGCGTTAAGGAACTGGTGATTGCCGGTATGCTGCTTGCTTCCCGCGATGTTGTGGGCGGAATCGAATGGGTGAAAGAGAACCAGGCCGACGAGAATGTGGGAAAGAATGCGGAGAAGGCGAAGAAGAAATATGCCGGTACGGAGATCGAGGGCAAGAAGCTGGGGATCGTCGGACTGGGCGCGATCGGCGTCAGAGTCGCCAATGTAGCCAAACATCTGGGTATGGAAGTGTACGGATATGATCCGTATGTATCCGTAGACGCGGCATGGAACCTGAGCCGTGATGTAAAGCATGTGCTCAATGTGGAAGAGATCTATGAAGAATGTGATTATATCACGATCCATGTACCACTGATGGATGCCACCAAAGGGATGATCAGCGAGGACGCGATCGGTAAGATGAAGGATGGAGTAATCCTGTTGAATTTTGCCAGGGATCTTCTGGTGGATGAGGAGGCAGTGCTGAACGGAATCAAGTCCGGCAAAATCCGCAAGTATGTATCGGATTTCCCGAATGCCGTGACTGCAGGACAGGACGGCTGTATCGTTATTCCGCATCTTGGCGCTTCCACGGAGGAATCCGAGGATAACTGTGCCGTGATGGCAGTCAAAGAGTTGAAGAACTATCTGGAAAACGGGAATATTATCAACAGTGTCAACTACCCGCAGTGTGACATGGGTATCTGCGCGCAGGCAGGCCGTGTGGCCATCTTCCACAAGAATAAGGCCAATATGATCACGAAGTTTACGGCATGTTTCGGTGACATAGGCATCAATATTTCCGATATGATGAACAAATCTAAGGGAGAGGTTGCCTATACGATGCTCGATATTGAGACGCCCGCGTCTGCGGAGATCATTAAGAAGCTGCAGGCCATCGACGGGGTATTCAGGGTGAGAGTCGTCAAATAAACATCTGGGAGAAGCGGAGATGTTTCCGGTATGATATAAGGAGGGAGGCTGCAAGATGAAGAATCTGCAGCCCTCCCTCCTTCTGTGTCTTTCTGTATCAGATCAAGTGCATGGACAGCTTTCCTTTAGGTGAGGCGATTGGCGATCCTTGAGAAATTAGCGCTCTCTTCTTCCTCCAGGGTCGCCTGCAGCTGATTCTCAGCTTCAACGGACGCCTCACTGGCCAGATCCATATAGAGAATGAATATGTCCTCCACGGATTTGTTTTTTTCGTTCGCTATTTCCTGCATAATAGGTTTTAAAGCCTCTAATTGAAAAGAGATCCTTGTTTTCTGAGGATCGATATCTGCCAATGCCTTTTCGGCATAGGCGTTGATACGATCCAGTATTTCCTTGTTTTCAGACGTCATAGATCACACTTCCTTTCTGCTTACGATTGTGCAACAGTTATGATATTATACCTTACTGCCACCTGTACCCGATAGTAACAGTTCAGCCCTCATCATTCATAAAAGCGTCTGCTTCGCATCCGACGCCGCTTTGCGGCTCAATTTTTATTTCATTCGAGGGCGCTCCGCTCATGAAATAATTTGAAGTCAGCGCTTTGTGTGCAAGCGCCCATGCGCAGACCGCAAATTATCTCATGGCTGAACTGTTACACCTGATACTATATTTTAGCACTTCATGCTTGTGCTGCCTAGCCTAATTTGCTAAAATGAAACATAGAGTATAAATATAGCAGAGACTATCAGACAGGAGGCAGGATGGCGGATATAAAACCTTTCCGGGCGGTCAGACCGAGGGCAGATCTGGCGGATCGGATCGCGGCGCTGCCGTATGATGTATACAGCAGACAAGAGGCTTATGAGAAAGTAAAGCAAGATGCTTACAGCTTTCTGCGGATAGACAGGCCGGAGACACAGTTTCCGGAAGACTATGATATGTATGCGCCGGAGGTCTATGAGAAGGCATCCGCCATGCTGCAGGATATGATGCGCAGCGGAGCGCTGATCGAGGAGGAGCGGGAATCATACTATGTCTATGAGCTGGTGATGAACGGACGGTCTCAGGTGGGGATCGGCGCCTGTGCGGCAGTAGATGATTATGAGCGGCAGGTGATAAGGAAGCATGAGAATACCAGGGCGGAGAAAGCAAAAGACCGTATCAGGCATGTAGACCGGTGTAATGCGCAGACAGGGCCGATCTTTCTGGCTTACCGCAGGCGGGAAGTGATCGAGAATGCGGTGCGGGAAGTGATGCGCGGATGTCCGGTCTATGATTTCACGGCGGAGGACGGCATTACCCACAGAATCTGGATCGTTAATGAAAGAGATATGGTGGAGCGTATTCGTCAGGAGTTTGCGCAGGTTGGAACGATCTATATCGCGGATGGACATCACAGATGTGCTTCGGCAGTCAAAGTCTCCCGGATGCGGAGAAAGGCGCACCCCTGTTATACAGGGGAGGAAGAATTTAATTACTTTCTTTCGGTGCTGTTTCCGGATGATCAGCTGATGATCATGGACTATAACAGAGTGGTAAGTTCTTTGAACGGATACACACAAGAAGCGTTCGTGGAGCAGGTCAGGCGCAGATTTGATGTCACGCCCATGGGATCCGAGATCTGCCATCCGCAGTGTAAGGGTGAGATCGGTATGTATCTGGGTGACGTATGGTATCGGCTGCGGATCAGGAAAGAACGCTATGTTAATGATCCGGTGGAGGATCTGGACGTGGAGATTCTGCAGAAAGATATTTTGGAACCGCTGCTTGGGATCACGGATCCGGGAACCGATGACAGAATCGGGTTTGTCGGCGGGATCCGGGGACCGGAAGAGCTTGTGAGGCGGGTACATAAGGATGCCGCGGTGGCGTTTGCCATGTATCCGACTAATATCCATGAACTGTTTGCGGTAGCCGATGCAGGGAAGCTGATGCCGCCCAAGTCCACCTGGTTTGAGCCGAAGCTGCGCAGCGGCCTGCTGATCCACAGGATCGAACAATAGAATTGAGACAAGACAGGGAGGTTACTATGAATAAGAAATTGTACAAACTGATGAATTGGCCGGAGATTGAAGGGATCGTATATTCGGAATCCGATAACCCCCATGCGGTTCTGGGGGCTCATGTGACGGGGAACTCTGTACTGGTGCAGACCTTCCAGCCCGGTGCGAAGAGCGTGCGCCTGCAGTTTACGGAAGAGGACAGGAGTTATCAGATGGAGCTGGCGGACGAAGAAGGATATTTTGCGGCGCTGATCCCCGGGAAGAAGATTCCGGCATATGAATATATTGTGGAGCGTGAGGACGGATCCCTGCATAAGGTAAGGGATTCTTATCAATACCCGCCTCAGATCACCAGAGAGGATACCGAGAAGTTCAATGCCGGTATTCACTATATGATCTATGAGAAACTGGGAGCGCACCCGATGAAGATCGACGGCGTGGAAGGCGTTTTGTTTGCGGTGTGGGCGCCGAATGCCGTGCGTGCCAGTGTGGTGGGTGATTTCAATGGCTGGGATGGCCGGGCGCACCAGATGAGGCGGCTTTGGGATTCCGGCATCTTTGAATTGTTTATACCGGATGTGCAGCAGGGAGAATGCTACAAATTCGAGATCAAAGCCAGGGGTGGACTCACTTTTTTGAAGGCAGATCCCTACGCCTTTGAACAGCAGCTTCGACCGGACAGCGCTTCCGTTGTCAGGGAGCTTAACGGATTCAAATGGGACGACGATAAATGGATGAAAAACCGCGCCAAAGTGCAGCGGGAAGACAGGCCGGTCAGCGTGTATGAGATCTATCTGGCATCTTTTGCGAAACCGAAGGATGGCAGAGAGTATTATAATTATCGGGAACTGGCGCCAAGGATCATTGAATATGTGAAAAAGATGGGATATACGCATATCGAACTGATGCCGGTGATGGAACACCCTCTGGATGCCTCCTGGGGCTATCAGGTGATCGGATACTATGCCCCCACATCCCGTTATGGAAGCGCCGAGGACTTCATGTATTTTATGAATGAGATGCATAAGGCAGGGATCGGGGTGATCTTGGACTGGGTACCGGCACATTTCCCGCGGGATACCTATGGTCTGTCCAATTTCGATGGGACATGCCTATATGAGCACCAGGATCCGAGACAGGGCTGTCATCCTCATTGGGGAACCCTGATCTACAATTATGGCAGACCGGAAGTGCGCAACTATCTGATTGCCAATGCGCTGTACTGGGTGGAGCAGTATCATGCGGACGGTATCCGTATTGACGCGGTGGCTTCCATGCTGTATCTGGATTATGGCAAGAATGACGGCGAATGGGTTGCCAATATGTACGGCGGCAATGAGAATCTGGAAGCGGTTGAGTTTCTCAAGCATCTCAATTCCATTATGAAGAAACGCAATGACGGTGTCCTTATGATAGCGGAAGAGTCTACGGCATGGCCCAGGATCACGGGCAGTCTCGAGGAAGACGGCCTCGGATTCGACATGAAATGGAATATGGGCTTTATGAACGATTATCTGGATTATATCAAGACGGATCCGTATTTCCGTTCCGGCCGTCATAATGAGCTGACGTTCAGCATGATCTATGCCTACAGTGAGAAATTTATGCTGGTGTTCTCGCATGACGAAGTGGTGCATGGCAAGGCAACCATGATCGGGAAGATGCCGGGGACGCGGGAAGAGCAGTTCGCCAACATGCGTCTGACCTACGCGTATCAGATGACACATCCGGGCAAGAAACTGATCTTCATGGGACAGGATATCGGAGAGTACAAGGAGTTCCATGAGGAGCGGGAGGTAGGCTGGGATCTGCTCCAGTATGAGGAACATGCGAAACTGAACCGTCTGGCAGCGGACATGAACAAGCTGTATACGTCAAAGCCGGCGCTGTATGCGAAGGATACTTCCTGGGAAGGCTTTGAGTGGATCAACTGCATCACCCCCAATGCCTGTATGCTTTCCTATCTGCGCAAGGCGGAGAAGCCGGAGGACGCCCTGGTGGTTGTGGCCAATTTCGCAAATGCGAAGCAGTCTTTCCGCGTGGGAGTGCCTTACGAAGGAAAATATAAGGAGATCATGAACACGGATGCCAGGATCTATGGCGGAACCGGCATCATGAACAAGGATATATGCAATACGATCGAGACGGAATGGGACGGCAAACCATATGCGATTGATATGGTCAGTGCACCGCTGTCAATCAGCATATTCTCCTATACCCCTTATACCGTCGAAGAGAAGGCGGAGATTGACAGGATACGCGCCGAGGAAATTCGCCGGGCCAAAGAGGAAGAGGAGCGCAGATTGGCCAGGGAAGAGGCAGAAGCGATAGCTGCGGAGGCGGCAGAGGCCAAGAGACTGGCAAAGCAGGCAGCCGAAGAGGCGAAGGCGAGAGCCAGAGAGGCCGAGGAGATGCTAAAGAAAGCGAAGGAAGCAGAGACAAGGCTGCAGAAAATGATGGAGCTGCAGGAGAAAGAAGCGGCAGCGGAAGCGAGGGAATCAAAGAAAGAGCCGGCAGCGTCAAAGAAGCCGGTGAAAAAGGAAACAGGCAGGAAGACGACGCGCAGGACACAGAAATAGCGGCGGCAGGCGGGTTTTCACTGCAAATAACAACGGACAGCGGATAGCAGGAAGAGGAATCATGTATGGACGGACAACTGGCAGGATTGGAACAGATTGCGCAGGAAGAGATTGATATGGGCTTACTACAGGCATATTTACAGCAGCTGCCTGATAAGGCGCTGCGATTCGGCGTCAGAGTCCTGATGGCGGTCATCGTCTTTCTGGTTGGAATGCAGCTGATCAGGCTTGTGCGCAGGATCGTTCGCCGTTCCCTGCAAAGAGGGAATGCGGATATGGGCGTCATACAGTTCCTTGATTCCTTTATCAAGGCAGTCCTGTATATTCTGCTGGTGTTTATGATCGCCTCCGGTTTTGGCCTGGATGCAACGAGTGTGGTTGCGCTTCTGGGGTCGGCCGGAGTGGCGATCGGTCTTGCCGTACAGGGGAGTCTGTCTAACTTTGCCGGCGGTGTATTGATCCTGCTGTTAAAACCTTTCAGGGTGGATGACTATATCAAGGTAGATAATGATGGCCATGAAGGAACCGTGAAGGAGATCCAGCTTTTCTATACGAAATTGTCCACGCCGAATAACCATGTAGTCATTATCCCGAATGGCGCGCTGTCTAATTCCAGTATCCTCAATATGAGTACGCTGACAGAACGCCGTATGGATATTCTGGTCGGCATTTCCTATGATGCCGACATCAGGCAGGCCAGAGAAGTCATCATGAGAGTGCTGGAAGAAGACGAATCGGTTCTGACATCCAAGGACCACCGTGTGTTTGTGGAGGAGCTGGCGGACAGCAGCGTCAACCTGAACGTGCGGTGCTGGGCGGATAATGATGAATATTGGGAGTGCAAATGGCGGATCACGGAGAAGATCAAATATGCGCTGGATGAGGCGGGGATATCCATACCATACCCGCAGCTGGATGTTCATTTGTCATCGGATGTGGACAATCAGAAAGAAAGATAAAAATAAAGCTAAAATAAATAAATTTTGTCTTGCAAAAAAGACGATTAGCAAGTATAATAGTTTTTGTTGCAGGAGTATGCTGGAATAGCGCAGTCGGTAGCGCAACTGATTCGTAATCAGTAGGTCGAGGGTTCAAGTCCCTTTTCCAGCTTGGATAGACAGCACTTATGTAAAAGTAAGGGCTGTCTTTTCTTTTTTCTGACAGGGAATAACGACGTGCGTATATGGAGATGTTAAGGAGGCATGTATGAAGTTGATTTGTCTTGGCGAACAGCAGGGTGAGCAGGAGAGTCTGCAGCAGGAATACAAGGCGGCGTCTCGCCGGGGTGAAGTGCGGCTGGGCGGCAGTCATCTTTTTTATCGCTATTTTATTAAAGTCAGATATGTTTCCTATGGGGAGATCAGGAGAGCATATCTGCGGGAAGAGAGCGGCGAGAGCGGTGAGTTTTTACTGAAGGAGTTCTACCTGATGCTGGAGGTGCACAACGGGGTGTGCCACAAACTGCGGATGGAGCGGGAAGTATACGCCAGAGCCGTATTGTCTTATCTGCAAGATAATTTCCCCGGAATTGCGATCGGTTTTGAAAAACAACATACAATACCTTGACAGAGAGGAAAACAATGATACAATATATAGTATGTGCGATGAATTTTTCCAATATCGCCAACTATGGAAGTGATAGGCTGTAAGAGGAAGAGATGGGTGGGATAGTTAAGCATGAAGATCATTAAGAGAAGCGGAGCAGAGGTAGCATTTGATCTGGAGAAGATCATTGCGGCGATCTGTAAGGCAAATAACAGCGTGAAGACGGAAGAGAAGCTTTCGGATGAGGAGATTGATGAGATTGCTGATGTGGTGGCAACAAACTGTGAGGAAATGAGAAGATCTCCGAGTGTGGAAGAGATTCAGGATATGGTCGAGAACCAGCTGATGAAGTACCGTGCATACACGATGGCAAGAAACTATATTACGTACCGATATAAGAGGGCTTTGGTCAGAAAGTCGAATTCGACGGACGAACAGATCTTGAGCCTGTTAGAGTGTAACAATGAGGAAGTCAAGCAGGAGAATTCCAATAAGAACCCGACGGTCAACAGCGTACAGCGTGACTATATGGCCGGGGAGGTAAGCAAGGATATCACGAGGCGTTTTCTGCTGCCGCCGGATATCGTGGAGGCGCATGAGAAAGGAATCATCCACTTTCACGATGCAGATTATTTTGCACAGCATATGCATAACTGCTGTCTGGTCAATCTGGAAGACATGCTGCAGAACGGCACCGTGGTCAGTGAGACGATGATCGATACGCCTAAGAGCTTTTCCACGGCGTGCAATGTGGCGACACAGAGTATTGCGCAGATCGCCAGCTGTCAGTACGGCGGGCAGAGCATTTCGCTCTCGCACCTGGCGCCTTTCGTGCAGGTGAGCCGTGAGAAGTTCCGCAGAGAAGTCAGGCGGGAAATGGAAGAGGCCGGAATTGAGGTGTCGGAGAAGCAGATCGGGCAGATCGCGGAGAGCAGGGTCAAAGACGAGATCAAGCGCGGCGTGCAGATCATTCAGTATCAGGTGATTACCCTGATGACGACCAACGGACAGGCTCCATTCATCACGGTATTTATGTATATCGATGAAGTGCCTGAGGGACAGCTGCGGGATGACCTGGCAATGATTATTGAAGAGATGCTCAATCAGCGCATTCAGGGGGTTAAGAATGAGAAAGGCGTCTATATCACACCGGCCTTTCCGAAGCTGATCTATGTACTGGAAGAGGACAATATTCGTGAGGGCAGCAAGTACTGGTACCTGACGAAGCTGGCGGCGCGCTGTACCGCAAAGCGCATGGTACCGGACTATATATCCGAGAAGATCATGAAGAAATTGAAAGATGGCAACTGCTATACCTGTATGGGGTGCCGGTCGTTTCTTACGGTGTATCATGATGAGGAGGATCAGCCGAAATTCTACGGCAGATTCAACCAGGGGGTGGTAACGCTTAACCTGGTGGATGCCGCCTGTTCTTCCGGACGGGATATGCAGAAGTTCTGGAGGATCCTCGATGAGCGTCTGGAACTTTGCAGGCGGGCGCTTATGTGCCGGCATAACAGATTAAAGGGAACGCCGTCGGATGTGGCGCCGATCCTCTGGCAGAACGGCGCGCTGGCAAGGCTTAAGAAGGGAGAGAAGATCGATAAGCTTCTCTATAACGGGTATTCGACCATTTCACTCGGTTATGCCGGGCTGTGCGAGTGTACCAGATACATGACGGGAAAAAGCCATACCGATCCGCAGGCAACCCCTTTTGCCCTGAAAGTCATGCAGTATCTGAATCAGGCCTGTAAGGAATGGCGGGAGGAGACGAACATTGATTTCAGTTTGTACGGGACACCGCTTGAGTCTACCACATACAAGTTCGCAAAGTGCCTGCAGAATCGGTTCGGCCTGATTGAGGGAGTGACAGACAGGAATTATATAACGAACAGCTACCATGTGCATGTTACGGAAGACATCAATGCCTTTGAGAAGTTGAAATTCGAATCCCAGTTCCAGGAGCTTTCTCCCGGCGGCGCGATCAGCTATGTGGAAGTGCCTAATATGGAGAATAATCTGGATGCGGTGCTTTCCGTGATGCAATATATCTATGACAATATCATGTATGCGGAACTGAATACGAAGAGTGACTACTGCCAGGCATGTGATTACCATGGAGAGATAGAGATCGTTGCGGATACGGATGGGAAATTGATCTGGAAATGCCCTAATTGCGGCAACACCGATCAGGATAAGATGAATGTGGCGAGACGGACCTGTGGTTATATCGGAACCCAGTTTTGGAACCAGGGCCGTACCCAGGAAATCAAAGAGCGGGTTCTGCATCTTTGATCAATACAATGAAACCCGGTTGGGCGGGAGAAGGTTCATGCATTATTCGGAGATTAAAAAATATGATATTGCGAATGGCCCCGGTGTGCGGGTGACTCTTTTCGTGAGCGGGTGTACGCATCACTGTGAGGGATGCTTTAATGCGATGGCCTGGGATTTTGCTTACGGGGTTCCTTTTGATGACGACGTTCAGCAGCAGCTGCTATCTGATCTTGCGCCGGAATACATCGCAGGCCTTACCCTGCTTGGCGGAGAACCGCTTGAGGATGGAAACTGGCAGGCACTGTTGCCGTTTGTGCGGGAGGTTAAGAGCAGATATCCGCAGAAAGATATATGGTGCTATACAGGCTATCTGTTTGAGGAAGATATTCTGGAGAGCTTCTGCAGTCGATGGGAAGGGATGAGGGAGTTTCTGTCCTGTATTGATGTGCTGGTGGATGGAGAATTTATACTGGCACAGAAGGATATCAGTCTGCAGTTTCGGGGTTCCGGAAATCAGAGGATTATCCTTGTGCAGGAATCACTCAGAGAAGGGAAAACGCTGCTCTGGCATGAGCGATCATAACAGACGCGGAGCTGCCTGCTTTGCATAGCTCCGCGTAAATTATTGTGTGGAAATCGTATGGAAATTGCAGGAAACGGATCAATCGTCAACATCAAAGCTTTCCAGGATGCTGTCCTTCTTTTCCGGTTTGGAATCTCCGTGTCTGACCATCAGCATGGTGCAGAAGGCAAGTACGCTGAATACGACCGCATAAGGGAACAGTGTGCGGTAGGACACATGCTCCAGCAGGAAACCGGACAGGATTGGCGTGATGACCTGAGCCGCCATGGAGAAGGTATAATAATAACCGGTATATTTCCCCACGTCTCCGTTTGCGCTGATCTCCACGACCATGGGAAACGAGTTGACATTGATCGCTGCCCAGGCAAAGCCGATGATGCCGAAGAAGAGGTTCATCGTGCCGTGGTAGGAAGTATAGAAGGATGCGCAAAGGTAACAAAGGGTCAGGAGGGCAACGCCGATCAGGATCGTACGCTTTCTGCCGATCCTGCCGGACAGGATGCCGATGGGAATATAACTGATGATGGCAGCAACCGTGGCCACCATCAGGCAGTTTGCGTATCCGCCGTTCTCTAAGCCCCATACGTGAGTGGCATAGCGTGAAAATGCGGTGGTGACGGCATTATAGGCAATATACCAGAGCGCTACTGACAACAGGATAAAGACCAGGCTGCGCTTCACCTCACGCGGCAGCTGTGACGTAGATGCGGGAGCGTTGGCTTCGGGTATCCCGGTTTCTTCCGTTATCTGTGCCCGCAGCTTTTTCTCCGGAATGGTGCAAAAGAGTACGGCAACACAGAGGATCATCAGAAGGCCGATGGAGAGAAACAGCGGGAAATAGTCAGGAGTCGTGCCGCTGCCCACAAGCAGACGGATCATGATCAGTGCATAGACGCCGCCGACAGCTCCCATGAGATTGATGATGGCATTTCCCTTGCTGCGCAGAGGCTTGGGCGTCAGATCAGGCATCAGCGCGACGGCGGGAGAACGGTAGAGGCCCATGGAGAGCAGCACCAGAAACAGCGCCCCGATAAAAAGGAGCAGGCTGCCACGATTGTCCGCAACAGGCAATAGCAGCAGGAAGACAAAGGCGCACCCGGTTCCGGCCAGGATAAAAGGCATCCGCTTGCCGATCGGCGTGTCAATCTTGTCGGAGAGGGAACCAAACAGCGGCAGCAGGAATAGCGCAAGAATATTGTCGGCTGCCATGATCGCTCCGGTGATCGTCTCACCGAGATGAAAAGTGTTCTTGAGAATGAGTGGTATGACATTGTCATACATCTGCCAAAAGGCACAGATGGATAAGAATGCCATACCGATCAGGACGGTTCGTTTGTAGTTTAGTTTCATATCAGATCCCCCCATACAGCATCTCTTTTTTAACGGCTGCCTTCCATCATATAATCCAGAAGAAGCTTCATGTCCTCAGGTTCTGATACGATCAGCTCCATCTCATTGATAAAAGTGTTGTCCGTGAAAAGCTGGCTGAGCGCAATGTATTTGGTCAGTTCGGATTTCAGGTTTAATCGGTCTCCCTGTTTGGATACCAGTTCTACATTTCCGTGGCACTGCTTGATCACATCAAGAAATTTTTCGGGATTTTCAACGTTTAATATTTTCATGGTTATTCCTCCTTGCCGTGTCGTTGGCATTTTCTTCAAACTTATTTTTCTGTTTACGGGCCTATTCTAACAATTTCCCCGGGCTACTGCAATAATCGGTTTTCACAATTTCGGCAGACCGGCATGGGAGAAAGTATAAAGAATCAACAATTTCACCGGCCGGACACGCACCGAACGGCATAAACCCGCCTGCCGTAGACGGACAAGGGCACGATGTTATCCAGCAGAGGATCCATACACAGATATTCTCCGTTCCGGGCGCCAACGATCAGCACATAATGGAAGCTTCCAAATCCGCGAATCCGTACACGTACGATTGGATATCGGTTTTCGGTAAGGCAGTTATTTATATACGCGGTTGAAACTTCGGGAAAGACGTCTGCCCGGTAATCACCCGACTCAGTCAGGGAGCCCCACTGCAGATTGCCTTCCGTATCATATACGCGATTAGAAGAAAACTTCTGATTCAGCGTACCGGGGGTCTCGTTTCCATGACCTTCCATGGAAAGCGCGGCGGCAATACAGCTGACCAGACAACCGGAAGAGCGCATTGTATAGGCTGAAGCGCCCAGTTGATCTTCGGCCCATCTCGTATCATCCTGTCTGTAGCGGATTATTTCTGCGGCGGGCAGGATATTTCTATCTTGTGGCGCATTGACCTGCACGCCGTTTCTTAACCGCAGATACAGAAAGCCGCTTCCAGCCAGCAGCAGACATAGAATGAGCAGGAGGCCTGTCAGCAGAGAATGATGCTTGCATTTGCTTCGATTACTGTTTGGTTTGGTCCGCATTCCGATCTTCCTTCCTGTTGGATTCTGTATTTTATTATTTTAGTCTATGAATGCATAGTTGTACAGAGATTCACAGCCTAAGTTGTTGAATGTTTTTTATACGGTGTGTTATACTGAATAAGAAATTTATGGGAAGAGAACCGCCCATAGGCGGGGCAGCCCGTTGCGGGAGGAGTCGGGCCGGGCCGGCGAAAGGAGAATTGATATGAGAGAGACAGTGACGATTAAGGTAGAGGAGCCGCAATATTCGGTGGTGACAGGAATGTCCTTTTCACAGGTGGATGCCTGGTTTGGGCATACGAGGAGGGATCTGAAGATGGATCTGATCTATCCGGAAGATCCTGAGAAAGTATACCCCTGTATCGTATGGATCTGCGGCGGGGCATGGGTGCAGATGGACAAGTCGGCGCATCTGGCCTATCTGGCGGGATTGGCAAGACAAGGGTTCGTGGTAGCGAGTGTGGAGTACCGCACCAGCAATGAAGGCACCTTTCCGATGCCTCTTATTGATATCAAGGCCGGGATTCGTTATTTGCGTGCGCATAGTGAGCGGTTTTGCATTGACCCGGCTCATTTCGGAGTTATGGGAGAGTCGGCCGGAGGATATTTAACGGCGATGGCGGCTCTGGCAAATGATCCGGCTTTTGATGTGGGTGATTACACGGAGTATTCGAGTAAGGTGCAGGCGGCCTGTCCCTGGTATCCGCCGACGGATATTTCCGGGTTCCCCTATGAATCGCCTCTGGCGGCGGCAGCTTCGCCGGAATCGCTTATGCTGGGGATGAATGTCATGCTGCAGAAAGAAGAGGCAATGAAGGCCTGTCCTGTCAACTTTGTGACTAAGGGTGCCCCGCCGTTTATGATTCTTCATGGCATGGAGGATCATACCGTGCCTTTCGGGCAAGGAGAAATCCTGCATGACAGGCTGGAGGAAGCCGGATGTGATGTGAAGCTGATCGCCATTGAGGGGGCGGATCACGCGGACAGGCAGTTCTTCCAGAAGGAGACCTGGCAGCGTATTGCAGAGTTCTTCCATGAGAAATTAGGATAAGAAAGATTCCTGGGATAAGAGGTAGAGTATGCAGTTATTGGGTGCAAATGATATGGCGAAGTTAGGCTGCGGCGATTGCGATGGCTGCAGCGCATGCTGTCGGGGAATGGGACGGTCGATCCTGCTGGATCCTTACGATATTTTTCGGTTACAGAAGATAACAGGGCAGAATTTTGCCGGTCTTATGCAGGAGAAGATCGAGCTTGGCGTGGAGGACGGATTGATCCTGCCGGCGCTCAGAATGCAGCCGGAGACCGATGCCTGCGGCTTTCTGGCCGCTGACGGCCGATGCAGTATCCATGCCGGCAGGCCGGGACTGTGCAGGTTGTTTCCTCTGGGCAGAAAGTACGATGAGAAGGGGCTTCACTATTTCCTGTTGGAAGATGCCTGTGAGATCCAAAACCGGACCAAGGTGAAGATCAGGAAATGGCTGGAGACGCCGGCGCTTTCGCAATATGAAGGATTCCTGACGGTCTGGCATGAACTGCGCGGAAATCTGCAGGAGCAGATCGGGAAACGACAGTCGGATACTTTTGCACAAAAGAGCAATGTTTTGTTTCTGGAGCTGTTTTATAAGAGGCCTTACGATACGGAAGAAGATTTCTATATCCAGTTTGAGAAGCGCAGGGAGGAATTTCTGGCATCCGTGATCAGTGCGGATCAGTAAGAAGAACAGACATGACAGCAAAAGCGCCAGGGAAAAGGAATGTTACTGTAATATTATGAAAAAGGAGTGGAACGATAACATGAAAACAAAATTTGTATGGGTAGCTCTTCTGCTGGTGATGACCGTTTTCTTCTGCTGTGCCTGTGGGACGCAGAAGAAGGAGGGCGGTGACCAGTTAGAAGGCAGTCTCGGAGATCTGATAGCCGGTATTTATGAGAAAGCGGATCTTTCGGAAGATTTCAGAGCAGGGCTGGACAGCTTTGAGACGTTTGAACTGACAGAGGAGACGGAAGTCTCGATCCTGGGTACGGATGAGATTGTATATACGGAAGCGACGGCGTCTATTCCCATGATCTCCCCCAACGCTTTTCAGTTGGTGCTGCTCAGAGTGGAAGAGGAGAACGTAGATACGGTCAAGCAGCAGTTGAAAGATCATGCGGATCTGAATAAGTGGATCTGCGTCAGTGCGGAGACCATGCTGATCGAGAGCCGCGGCAATGTGATCTTCTTCGCGATGGGAGATAACGATACCGTCTATGCACTCAACAGCGCCTTCCAGAAATACTGATCCGATATGCGCGCCTGCCGCGCCGTTTGAGAATGGAGAAGCTCACGGATTCTTTCTGCTATGAGAGAGAACCCGTGAGCTTCTTTATATCAATGGCACAGGACATAACGGTCCGTTTCCTAATTGGATTTTACTTCCTTCCACAATTCATTGTACAGGGCATCCCCGTCTTCGCCCAGATAGACGAAAGTCTCCAGATTATTGTATTGAGACAGGTCGGGGAAGGCAATCTCGGAGTTGCGGATCGCTTCGTCCTCGATCAGCTCTCTTGCCGCATCGTTCGGCGTAGAGTAGGTGATGTACTCGAAATTCTTGACGGCCACATCGCCGCGGCACATAAAGTCGATAAATTTCTCGGCATTTTCCTTATTGGGAGCATCTTTTAAAATGACCCAGGAATCGATCCAGACATTGGTGCCTTCCTCGGGAATAACGTATTCCAGGTCCGGATTTTCCCGCTGGGTGTAGATCGCTTCCCCGGAATAGATCACACCGATTGCGGCCTCGCCTCCGATCATCTTGTCACGCACCTGGTCGATCACGTAAGCCTGTACAAGCGGTTTCTGCTCGATCAGGGCATTCTTTGCCGTCTCCAGTTCCTGGGGATCGGTGGTATTCATGGAAAACCCGTTTAGTTTCTCGGCCACCATGAAAGCATCCCGCACGGAATCCTGCATCAGGATATTGTCTGCATACTTCTCATCCCACAGCTGTGCCCAGCTTGTGATCGGTTCCTCCACCATGGTCTTATTATAGAGGATGCCTACCGTACCCCAGCAGTAGGGCACGGAATATTTGTTCTCCGGATCGAATCCCTTCGCCTGTTCAAAGTATTGTGCGCCGATATTCTTTTTCGCATTGGGAATGTTCTCAAAGTTGATCTCGGCCAGCATATCGCCCGCGATCATCTTGCTGATCATGTAGTCGGAAGGGCATACCACATCATAGGATGCGGCGCCGGATTCTACCTTAGGATACATGATCTCATTGGTCTCGAATTCGTCGTAAACAACTTCGATGCCGGTCTCTTCCTCGAACATCTCGATCGTCTCCGGGTCGATATACTCTCCCCAGTTGTACACGATCACCTGACCGCCTTCTTTGCCGCCGGAAGAACCGCATCCCGCCATACCAGCAGCGGCCAGTAACATCACACCCCCAAGCAGCATTTTATTTTTCAGATTGATTCTTGTCATATTCGTTATACTCCTTCCATACTTACTCTTAAGATTTCTATACAGGATGTCTGTTTTTGTCTTTTTTCTCCGGCGCAGCGTTCACCAGGAGCAACAGCACCAGAACCGCGGCAAAAATGATCGTAGACAACGCATACATCTCCGGTTTGATCCCTTTTCTGACTTCCGTATAGATCTTGGTGGACAGCGTATCCACTCCGGCGCCCTTTGTAAAATGGGTGATGATAAAGTCGTCCAGCGACATTGTAAAGGCCATCAGGAAGCCCGACAGGATACCGGGCATCAGGTCCGGAAATACCACCTTGAAGAAAGCCGTGACCGGTGAAGCCCCCAGATCCAGCGCCGCTTCGTAGATGCTGGGTTTGAGCTGTTTCATGCGCGGCATGACGCTCAGGATCACATAAGGGATATTAAACGTGATATGCGAAAGCAATATTGTACCAAATCCGAAGCGGAAACCGAAGCTGATAAAGAGCAGCATCAAGGAGATACCCGTCACGATATCCGCATTCAGCATGGGAATATTGGTGACCCCCATCATAATGGTCCGCGTCCGTTTCTTCATATGATTCATGGCGATGCAGGCTATGGTACCGATCACCGTGGCAATCACGGAGGAGAACAGCGCGATCAGCAGCGTGTTTCCAAGCGCCCGCAGAATATCGTCATTGCGTGCCAGCTGCGCATACCACTTGAAGGTGAAGCCGCCCCATTTGGCCCGCGTCTTGCTGGCGTTGAAGGACAGCACCATCAGTGTGGCAATCGGTGCATAGAGGAAAAGGAAGATCAGCGCGATATAAAATTTCTTTAAGGCATTTCTCATAGCATGGATCCCTCCCCCTCTTTATCGAATACAGCGGATGCGATCATATTCAGGATGATAAAGATCATCAGCACGATGGAAAGGCCGCTGCCTAAGTGCCAGTTGGACGCCTGCGTGAATTCCTGGTCGATGACATTGCCGATCAGCAGGATCTTACTGCCGCCGAGCAGAGAGCTGATCACGAAGGTAGTCAGCGCCGGGACGAAGACCATGGAAATACCGCTGATAATACCCGGCACGGAGAGGGGCAGCGTAATCCGGAAAAAGGTATGTATGCTGTCTGCACCCAGATCTCTGGCGGCGTTTATCACGTTCTCGTCAATCTTGGACAACGCGTTGTATAAAGGCAGTACCATAAAGGGCAGGAAGTTGTAGACCATGCCCAGAATGATGGCGTAAGGCGTGTTGATGATATTGATATTCGGCAGGTGGAGGAACGTCAGTATGTTATTAATCACACCGCTTTTTTCCAGTAAGGTCTGCCAGGCGAGCGTGCGCAGCAGGAAATTCATCCACATGGGCAGAATAAATATCAATATGATAAAACTGTGCTGGCTCACCTTCATGTTGGCCAGGATCATGGCAAGCGGATAGGCCAGCAGAAAACAGATCAGCGTACTGATCAGGGACAGCAGGATGGAAAGGCGCAGCGCTTTGGCATGTTCCGCCGTCGCGATGGCCGCGATGTTTTCCAGGGTAAAGGCGCCGGTCTTATCGGTCAGTCCGTAGTAGAAGATCATACACAGCGGAATGATGATGAAGACCACCGACCAGAGTGTGTAGGGGGCCGAGAGCCATTTTCTTTTAGATGTCAATTGCTACCGCCTCCTCATCCTCAGATTCCGGTTTGTTCATAATCTGAATATTGTAGGGATCGACCCGGATGCCCACATTCTCCCCAACCGGATGGAGGGCGGTGGAATGTACCAGCCACTCGAAGCCGCCGGCGTTAACTTCCATCTCATAGTGAACACCCTTGAAGATCAGGTGGCTGACTACGCCCTGCAGGGTGCCTTCTGCGGGGGAAACAAGCTCCACATCCTCCGGCCGGATCACGACATCCACCGGTTTGTTATGACCAAAGCCGGTATCCACACAGGCGAAACGGGCACCCAGAATGCTGACCAGCTTATCTTCGATCATGGTGGCGGAGATAATATTGCTGTCGCCGATGAAGTCCGCTACGAAAGCGTTCTCCGGCTCATTGTAGATGGACTCCGGAGAGCCGATCTGCTGGATGTAGCCCTGGTTCATGACGACGATGGTGTCGGACATGGTCAGCGCTTCTTCCTGATCGTGGGTGACGTAGACGAAGGTAATGCCCAGCTCGTTTTTCATGCGGATCAGTTCGTACTGCATTTCCTGGCGCAGCTTCAAGTCCAGCGCGCCAAGGGGTTCATCCAGAAGCAGCACCCGGGGCTCGTTGACGATGGCACGGGCAATGGCAATACGCTGCTGCTGGCCGCCGCTTAAGGAATCCGGCATCCGGTTCTCGTAGCCTTCCAGATTGACCAGCTTCAGGGCATAGCGGATCTTGTCCGCGATATACTCCCTGGATTTCTTCTTGATTTTCAAACCGAAAGCGATGTTCTCGGCGATGTTCATATGGGTGAAAAGGGCGTACTTCTGAAACACCGTGTTCAACGGCCGCAGGTTCGGCGGAAGCTTGGTGATGTCCTGTCCGTCGAAGATAACGCTGCCGGTGTCCGGTGTGGCAAACCCGCCCAGTATGCGCAGGGTAGTTGTCTTACCGCAGCCGCTGGGGCCTAAGAGCGTGACAAATTCATTCTCATGGATGGTCAGATTCAGCTCGTCTAAGACCATCTGTCCGTCAAAGGATTTGGAGATACTGTTTAAATGGATCAATTCTTTGGACATGGACCAATCCTCCGTGTTTTCTGTTTCGTATTCTCTGTCGTACAAAAATTTAAAAGTTTGGCGGCGTGCTGATCCAGAGAAAAACTGCGCCGCTCTTGCCGCTCGTCTTGATATAGTGTTCTGCGTTGGCCGTATAGTAGAAGGCCTCTCCCTTTTTGGCTTTCAGGCTGCGGTTACCGATTACGATGGTGATGGAACCGGAAAGCACGTAGCCGAATTCTTCCCCTTCGTGGGGCTGATCCGGGTAGGTGGAACCGCCGGGCTCCAGGGTAACGCGGATCGGTTCCATCATATTCTTCTGTGCATTGGGAATGATCCATTCCACTTTGTTGTGCAGCTCTGTGTCGGTCTTTTCAAAGAAATCTTCGTTGCGGAAGACGATTTGCTCATCGTCCGCATCGTTGAAGAAGTTTTTCAGGTTAGTGCCAAGGCACTGTAAGATATCGACCAGGGTGGCGATAGAAGGGGAAGTCAGGTCGTTCTCCAGCTGGCTGATAAAGCCTTTGGATAACTCACAACGGTCCGCCAGTTCCTCCTGGGTCAGTCCCTTCTGATTGCGCAGTTCTCTGATCTTATTGCCGATCTCCACTCGGCCGGAATTACTGTCCATACTGTATCAGTCTCTTTCTGTGTCGGAAACGCAGCAGACGCTTATCGGAATGATACGCGCGCAACTGCTACATCCTGTTATAGTGGTTTCTTTAATCCGTATTGCCCTACCTGTATCACGTCGTTGTTCTGTTATCCACAAGCCGGATACTCAGTCATAATAAACTCAAAGTTTACTAAAACTAAACAGACGCTGAATCTCATTATACAAAAAAGATGTGCCATGTCAATGGGAATTTTAAAAATAAGAGCATTTTTTATGAAAATGATTAACATGGACATAAATTTGTGATAAAATCTAGTAAGATGAAGGCAGGATGCCGGCAACAATGAAGGAAAGGCATGGTTTGAATATGAGTCAGGATAAATATGTAGCATATGTTTCTACCTACACAGTGGGCAAATTGGAGAAATACGGCATTAAGATTTACGACGTGGATCTGGAAAACGGAAGGCTGTCTGAGAAGAACCAGGTCAGGATCACCAACTCATCCTATATATCCATTTCTCATAATAAGAAATTTCTGTATTCCATCACGGATTTCGGTGTAGAGGCGTACAGGATCCTGCCCAGCGGCGATCTGGAAGTCATCAACGCCAGCAGCATCAACGGGATGCGTGGATGTTATCTTTCCACTGATTATGAGGATGCGTTCCTGTTTGTCGGCGGCTATCATGACGGGAAGATCACCGTGCTCAGACTGCGGGAGGACGGCGGATTGGGTGATATCACGGATGAGATCTATCACAAGGGGCTGGGCAGCATAGCAGAGCGGAATTTCAGACCGCATGTTAATTGCGTGAAGATGACGAGGGATAACCATTATCTGTGTGCGGCGGATCTGGGACTTGATCATGTCAATGTATATCGACTCGACCATAAGAACGGTAAGCTGCGTCCGATCGATATGGTGAGAAGCGAGCAGGAGTCGGCGCCGCGCCATCTGAAGTTTTCCAAGGATGGCCGATATATGTATATCGTCCATGAGTTGAAGAATTACATTGATGTCTATACGTATGAGGAAGTGGACGGCAATCCGGAGTTTGAGAAGATTCAGACGATTTCTACGCTGAATGATTATCATGCGGGCGGATCGGCAGCCAGTGCCCTTAATATTTCTGAAGATTTCAGATACGTGGTGAGCTCCAATGCGGGAGATAACAGTACCATCATTTACCGGGTCGATCCGGAGACAGGAATGCTTTCCAAGATATTGTGTCTGCCGATCAGCGGTGATTATCCGAAGGACGCGAATCTTTTCCCGGACAACAGGCATCTGGTATCCCTGAATCATGAATCGGATACGATGACTTTCTTTAAGGTAGACCTGGAGAACGGACTGCTCGTTATGAATGGAAAGGAATTAAAGGTAAACCAGCCAAACTGCATTATTTTCCACAAAATTGAAGAAGGAACCGAATAGATGAACGTCCTCCTGCATATACATTTACCAGTATAAGCAGGAGGATTTTTATATGGATTTCTTACAAAATAATACATATGACCTGTATAAAGATATACAGCTCCGCACGGGAGGAGAAATTTATCTGGGCGTGGTAGGGCCGGTGAGGACGGGCAAGTCGACTTTCATCAAGCGGTTTATGAATCTTCTGGTGCTGCCCTTCATGGAAGACGAGAACGAGAAGGAGCGTGCCCAGGATGAGATGCCCCAGAGTGCGGGCGGCAGGACGGTGACCACGACGGAGCCTAAGTTTATCCCCAAGGAGGCAGCACATATCAGGCTGGGAACGGATATTGATGTGGATATCCGGCTGATCGACTGTGTGGGTTATATGGTGGAGGGCGCAAGCGGCCATATGGAGGAAGATGTGGAGCGTATGGTGAAGACACCCTGGTCGGCGGAGGAGATTCCTTTCACGAAGGCGGCGGAGATCGGCACCCGGAAGGTGATCAAGGATCACTCTACCATCGGTATCGTTGTGACTTGCGACGGTTCCTTCGGTGAATTGGGACGTGACAGCTTCCTGGAGGCGGAAGGGCGCACGATCACGGAGCTGCAGGCGCTTGGTAAACCTTTTATCGTATTACTCAATTCCGCGAAGCCCTACGCGGAGGATACCAGAATGCTGGCGGATGAGATCGGTGAGAAGTACCAGGTCACCGTGATGCCGGTAAACTGCGAGCAGTTAAAGCGGGAGGATATCAATCATATCATGGAGAATATTCTCTATGAGTTTCCGCTCACCATGATCGAGTTCTATATGCCTAAGTGGGTGGAGATGCTGCCATATGCTCATAAGATGAAGCAGGACATCATCGCCCAGATTAAGAACCTGATGAGCAATTTGAGCAATATCCGGGATATCACGACAGGCAGCTTTATGCCGGAGAGTGAATATATCAGGAAATGCAAGCTGGACGGCATTAATATGTCCGACGGCAGTGTGAAAGTTCTGCTGGACGTGGACGATTCCTACTACTATGAGATGATCAGCGATCTGGTGGGAGAGTCGGTAGGAAGCGAGTACCAGATGTTAGCCATGTTAAAAGAGATGGCGAAGATGAAACGGGAGTATGTGAAGGTGCTCCACGCGCTGGAATCCGTGCGCTATAAAGGATACGGCGTTGTGATGCCGGATCGTGAGGAGATCATGTTGGAGAAGCCGGAACTGATCAGGCAGGGCAATAAGTTCGGCGTGAAGATCAAGGCGGAGAGTCCCAGCATCCATATGATCAAGGCCAGCATTGAGACGGAGATCTCTCCGATCGTGGGCACAGAAGAGCAGGCAAGAGATCTGATCCAGTTTATCTCTGCCACGGAGACCAGTGAGGAGGGAATCTGGGAGACGAATATCTTCGGCAAGACGGTAGAACAGCTGGTGAATGACGGAATTACGGGCAAGATCTCCATGATCAACGAGGAGAGCCAGGTGAAGCTGCAGGAGACCATGCAGAAGATCGTCAATGACTGCAATGGCGGGATGGTGTGTATTATTATCTGAGTCAGGGAATAAATCAGTCGGAAGAGCAGGATAGGAGTAGTGTCCTGCTCTTATCTGTGTTGACAAAATCAGATATGGCATTTACGCCGGCATGAAATAGTGATAAAATATAAAACATCTATGACTTATGGCCCTGGTTTTATATTATCTAAAGAAAGGCGGTAAAACAAATGAATCCGGTATATGAAAAATTATTGAAATGTTATGAGTGCTACAAGGCGAAGATCGACTTTGAGCCAAAGGCAGCGGTGGTTTTAGGCTCCGGGCTTGGTAACTTCGCGAAGGCAGTGGATGTTAAAGCGGAGCTGCCCTACAGTGAGATCGAGGGCTTTCCGGTATCCACGGTGCCGGGACATGCGGGGAAATTTATTTTCGGTTATATCAATGAGGTGCCGGTGGTGCTGATGCAGGGACGTGTACATTATTATGAGGGCTATCCGATCACGGATGTGGTGCTGCCGACCCGTCTGATGAAGATGATGGGGGCGAAAGTGCTGTTTCTGACCAATGCTTCCGGCGGGATCAATCCTGCCTTCCATGCAGGCAGTCTGATGCTGATTCAGGATCATATCTCGATCTTTGCCCCGAATCCGCTGATCGGCGCCAATATCGAGGAGCTTGGGACAAGGTTCCCGGATATGTCTCACGTTTATGACGAGGATTTGCAGGAGATCATCAGAAATACGGCGAAGGAGAATGGGATCGAACTGTTTGAGGGAATCTATGCGCAGCTGACGGGTCCTTCCTTTGAGTCTCCGGCAGAGATCCAGATGCTGCATAAGCTGGGTGTCAGTGCGGTAGGCATGAGTACCGTGGTGGAAGCGATTGCGGCCAACCATATGGGCATGAAGATCTGCGGCGTTTCCTGTGTCAGCAATCTGGCAGCAGGCATGAATAGCGCGCCCTTAACACATGAGGAAGTACAGGAGGCGGCCAATGCGGTGGCGCCCAAGTTCGAGAAGCTGTTGGTGGAGTCGATCACGAAGTTCCGGGAGCTGGTTTAGTACGGATTTAAGATTGTGCAGGGCCGGATCGTGATGTTTCGTCCATTATCCGGCAGGGTGCATGATCAGAGCAAAGCTTTACAGAATGGAGGAGAAACAGTTGAATTACAGATTTTATAACGCGCGGCTCCTAACAATGGCGGCAGATAAGCTGACAGAGGGTGAGCTTTGGGTACAGGGCGGCAGGATTGTCTATGTGGGAGACGGCAGAGATGCGGATTCCATTGGCTCTGCGGTCAAATGGGACAGGGAGATTGACTGTGAGGGTAATCTTCTGATGCCCGGGTTCAAGAATGCCCATACCCATTCCGGCATGACGCTGCTGCGTTCTTATGCGGACGATCTGCCGCTGCAGGACTGGCTGTTTCAGCAGGTATTTCCGATCGAAGCGAAGATGGACGGGGAGATGATCTATCATCTGACGAAGCTGGCGGTGTTGGAATATCTGACCAGCGGCATCACGGCGATCTTCGATATGTATCTGACGCCGGAGACTACAGCCAAAGCCTGTGTGGAGATGGGAATGCGCTGTGTGCAGGTGAGCGGGACCAGCGGGCAGACGGATTTCGAGCCTTCGCTTAAGCTGTTGGAAGAGCGGTATCAGGCGCTCAACCACGATGACCCGCTGCTGAGTTATTTTATTGGTTTTCATGCGGAGTATACCTGCTCCAGAGAGTTGATGGAGCGGGTGGCGGAGATCGCGCATAAGTATAAAGCGCCGGTGTATACGCATCTGGCGGAGACGAAGGCGGAAGTGGAAGGCTGCAGGGAACGCCATGGCATGTCGCCCGCGAAGCTGCTTGACACCATCGGCATGTTTGATTACGGCGGAGGCGGTTATCACTGTGTCTGGATGGACGAGGAAGATCTGGAGATCTTTAGCAGGCGTGGGCTGACCGCGGTGACCAATCCGGGTTCCAACACGAAACTTGCCAGCGGTATCGCGCCGATCTCCGATTATCTGAAAAGGGGTATTAACGTGGCGATCGGCACGGACGGACCTGCCAGCAATAACTGCCTGGATATGTTCCGGGAGATGTTCCTGGTGACGGGGCTTGCCAAGCTGCGGGAGGAGGACGCTTCCGCCGTGGATGCCTGGGAAGTGTTGAAGATGGCGACTGTGAACGGCTCCAGGGCCATGTATCTGCCGGATACGGATGTGCTGGCGCCGGGAAAGGCGGCGGATATTATTATGATCGACCTCCATCAGCCCAACATGCAGCCGCTCAATAATATTCCCAAGAATCTTGTTTACAGCGGAAGCAAGCAGAATGTGAAGATGACCATGATCCAGGGAAGGATTCTGTATGAAAACGGCATCTTTACGGACAGCTATGACGTGGAGGAAATCTACAGAAAGGCAAACGAGATCATAGACAGTCTCAGATAACGGATAACAGGCAGGGGCTGTGCTGCAAGGCGGCAGCCCCTGCCTGATGCGGATTGTCGCTTGACGTTTGAAACGGATATGGAAGGTTTAGTACTGGCGGGCATGATTCTTTTTCTGATCGTGCTTATTATGGGTAAGGAATATATCAACAGCAAGTCTTTTCATAAATATAATCTGCAGCGGATCTATTCCAGTTATGGCATGGCTTCCGAGCGGGAATATAAGGAGGGGGAACTGGAGCATATCCGGAAGTATTATCTGCGGCACCCCGGCGACAACCAGATCGACGATATCACATGGAACGATCTGAATATGGACAGCGTCTACCAGCAGATCAACGTTTCCTGCAGCGCAGCGGGAGACGAATATCTGTACTACAGACTGCGCACGCCGGTGAGCGGTCGGGAAGAGCTGGAGAAATGGAAGACAGAGATTGACTTTTTTATGGAGCATGAGGAGGAACGACGCCGGATTCAGGGCTTATTCTATCAGCTGGGGAGAATGGGCAGATATTCACTGCACGAGTATATTGAGAATCTGGATATTCTGGGTGAGCGAAGGAGCGGGAAATATATCCTGTATAACCTGTTGTTTCTTGCGTGTATCGGGAGTATGTTTGTGTCTCCGCCCTTCGGGATCATCGGGCTGCTTGTGGTGGTGTGTCACAATCTGATCGGATATTTCAGGGAATATAAGCAGATTGAGCCTTATATCACCAGTTTCCGCTATATCAAGAGGATGCTGGATGCGGCGGAGCAGATGGGACGGATGAAAGTGGAGGGGATCGACAAGGAGCAGGAGCGTCTGCTTGACTGTCACCAGAAGATGAAGGGCTTTATCCGCAATGCCTACCTGCTTGTCTATGTGGAAAAGGGTAACGGAGATCCTCTCAGTCTGATTCTGGATTATGTGCGGATGGTCTTCTATCTGGATCTGATCCAATTTAACAAGGCGTTAAGCGCTGTGCGGGGACATCTCGACGAGATCGACGAGATGGTGACACTGCTTGGACAGATCGAGACTGCGGTAGTGATCGGTTCCTACAGGAAGAGCCTGCCGGCGTATTGCGTGCCCAGGATATGCTTTGAGGAAGATGCGGACAGGCATATGGTGATAGAACAGTTGTATCATCCGCTTTTGAACGATCCGGTGAAGAATTCCATTGATACGGAAAAAGGGGTTCTGCTGACCGGCTCCAATGCCTCCGGAAAATCTACTTTTCTGCGCGCGGTGGCGCTGAGCGCCGTGTTGGCACAGACGATATATACCTGTCCTGCCGACCGCTATGAGGCGCCGGTTTTCCGTATTCTTTCGTCTATGTCGTTGAAGGATGATCTGATCGGCGGCCAGAGTTATTATATGGTGGAGATCAGGGCCATCAAACGGATCCTGGATCAGGTGAAGCAGGCCGGGGAAGAGCATGGCTGTGTCTTATGTTTTGTGGATGAGGTGCTGCGGGGGACCAATACGGTAGAACGGATCGCCGCCTCCACGCAGATCATGAAGATGCTGTCGGCCGGACATGTGATCTGTTTTGCGGCGACCCACGATGTGGAACTGACCAAATTGCTGGAAAAGGAATATGACAATTATCATTTCGAGGAACGAATCGAGGAGGACGACGTGTTCTTCCCGTATACGCTGATGCCGGGACCGGCCACGACACGCAATGCCATCGCGCTGCTTAAGATGCTTGGCTATGAGGAGAAGATCATTGCGGATGCGGAAGCCATGGCAGGATATTTTCTGACGGAAGGAATATGGAAACAGGGAGGACAGGAACGGGAATGAAAGTGACGATCTACACCGACGGCGCGGCCCGCGGCAACCCGGAAGGACCGGGAGGGTACGGAACCGTGCTGCAGTATATTGACCGGAATGGGACGATGCATGAGCGGGAGTACTCGGCAGGGTATAAGAAGACGACCAACAACCGTATGGAGCTGATGGCGGTGATCGTAGGCCTGGAGGCGCTGACGAAGCCCTGCGAGGTCACACTGGTCTCTGATTCCAAATATGTGACGGATGCCTTCAACCAGCACTGGATTGACGGGTGGATCCGGAAGAACTGGAAGACGGCGGGCAACAAGCCGGTCAAGAATATCGACCTGTGGGAACGGCTTCTGCGGGCGAAGCAGCCACATCAGGTGACGTTCCGGTGGGTGAAAGGCCATGATGGCCATCCGGAGAACGAACGCTGTGACAAATTGGCCACAACTGCGGCAGATGGCACAGACTTACTTGACGATACCTTCTGATTGGTGGTATCATAGATATGGTTTTGGAAGAAAGATATTTTATTACGGAAAACGATGGGAAGGGGAAAACAGATGACGAACTTGATCTTGTTTGTAAACGCTTTTTTATCTTATTTATTGGTGTTTGTCTTTATTGTTGCAGTGGTGGTTGTAGCATGTATCATCGGTGTGAAGTGGAGAAAGAGCAAGGATGCCAAGGCAGCGCAGGCTGGCGTCGGCGTGCAGACAGACGGTGCCGGAGGGAATACGGCCGTTTGATTTCGTGTCCGCTTTTCGGGAAGCGATTGCGTCGCGGATGATATCTGCACCCTGATTTTGCGGGGAGTTGTGCAAAGGATGATGTGGGGTGCAGGTATGAGGTGGTTTGAAAGTCAGGCCGGCGGGTCTGGCTTTTTTGTTCTTTCTTCTGTCAGGGCATGGTGAACGGATGCCCATGGGTGGATAGAAGAGCGCCTGCGGGCGGATAAGGGGAGAAATTATGGGAAAATACAGGACGATCCTGTGGGATCTGGATCAGACGCTGTTAGACTTCGACCGTTCCATGGATTATGCGATCCGGGCGGTGTTTGAGCAGTATGATCTGTACATTGATGAAAAGATTGCCGCCCGGTATGAGGTTATCAACCGGGACCATTGGAACAGACTGGAGCGCGGGGAGATCACGAAGGAAGAAGTGAAGGTGGGAAGATTCCGGACGCTGCTTGAGGAACTGGGAATCCGGCATATCAAACCGGAAGAGATTGCCGCTTCCTATCAGGAGGCCCTGGGCAGTGTCTACTATTATATAGACGGCGCCGTGGAAGTGGTTACGAGGCTGCGGGAGCTGGGCTATCATCAGTATGTGGTGACGAACGGAGTCAATACGACCCAGAACAGTAAGATGAAACTGTCAGGGTTTGACAAGTTGACGGACGGTGTCTTCGTGTCGGAACTGATGGGGTATCCGAAACCGATGAAGGGTTATTTCGATGCCTGCTTTGCGCTGCTGCCGGAAGGGACACGGGAGCAGAGCATTCTGGTGGGGGACTCCTTGACCAGCGATATGCAGGGAGCCAACAATGCGGGCATTGCCGCCTGCTGGTTTAACCCGCAAGGGAAAGAGAAGGATATTGCGGTGCGGATTGACTATGAGATACGGCATCTAAAGGAGCTTCTTGAGATCCTGGAAGAGGAATGAAGAGGAGATCGATTGACAGGATACAGGAGCTTGATATGGCGAAAAACAGCAATCAGAAACTAAAATTATTATATTTGGTGAAGATCCTTACGGAGCAGTCCGATGAGGAGCACTGCCTGGGGGCACAGGCACTGATCGATGCGCTGGCAGAATATGGCATCAGGGCGGAGCGTAAGAGCATCTATGACGATATCGCACAGCTGACCGAGTTCGGGTATGATATTGTGCTGGTCAAGGCAAAGACAGGCGGAGGTTATTATCTGGCCGGGCGGGAATTTGAACTGGCAGAGTTGAAGCTGCTTGTGGAGACGGTGCAGGCGTCCCGGTTTCTTACGGTGAAGAAGTCCAGGGAGCTGATCGGCAAGATCGAGAAGCTGGCTTCAAAGGCGGAAGCCGGACAGCTGCAAAGACAGGTCTATGTGGCAAACCGGGTGAAGGCGGCCAACGAAAGTATCTACTACATAGTGGATGATATCCACAGGGCAATCCAGAATAACGAGCAGATCTCTTTTCAGTATCTGGAGTGGAATCTGCATAAAGAACTGGTGCCGCGCAAGGACGGTAAACTATATCAAATCAGTCCCTGGGCGCTGACCTGCAAGGATGAGAATTACTATCTGATCGGCCATGACGGCGAGAGCGATACGATCAAACATTTCCGGGTGGATAAGATGGGACAGATCCGCGTGCTGACAGGGCTTGGCAGGGAGGGCGCGGCGTTGTTCGAGCGCTTTGACATTGCGGCCTATGCCAATAAGACTTTCGGCATGTTCGGGGGACGGGAGGAGATCGTCACCCTGGAATTTGAGAATCGGTTTATCGGAGTGGTTATGGACCGCTTCGGTAAGGAGGTATCCGTGAGAAGACGGGATGAGGAACGCTTCTCCGTGCGGGTGCAGGTGGCCTTGAGCGGACAGTTTTACGGCTGGCTGACAGGGCTGGGCGTGGGAGCCAGGATTCTTGCGCCGGAAGAAGTGGCGGCAGAATACAGAGAACATCTGGAGAAGGCGCTGGGGCAGTATTGATTTAGCCTCTGTGCATTGACTGAGCTATAAACTGACGCATAAAATACAGAAACGAGGAAACAGGACATGAGCATACAATTTGCAGATCGAATGAAAGACTATGAATCCGGTATCTTTCAGGTACTGAATGAGAAGAAGGAGGAGGCACAGCAGCAGGGAAAGAAGATCTATAACCTTTCCGTGGGAACACCGGATTTCGCGCCGGCGGCGCATGTGGTGGATGCGGTGGTGAAGGCGGCGCTCAAGCCGGAGAATTATAAATATGCGCTGGTCGATATCCCGGATCTGATCGCGGCCGTGCAGACACGCTATGAGAAGCGGTACGGCGTGATGCTGGAGGCGGATGAGATCATGTCCGTCTACGGTTCGCAGGAGGGAATCGCGCATATCTGCCTGACGCTGTGCAATCCCGGGGATGTGGTACTGGTGCCCAATCCGGGATATCCGATCTTCGGTATCGGCCCGTCACTTGCGGGCGCGGAAGTTGTCACTTACGATCTGACGCAGGAGAATCATTATCTGCCGGATTTAGACGGTATGGACGAAGCGCTGCTTGCGAGAGCGAAATGCATGGTCGTATCTTATCCCTTGAATCCGGTCTGCAAGGCAGCGCCGGATGCCTTCTATGAGAAGCTGATTCCCTGGGCGGCGGCTCATGAGATCCTGATCATTCACGACAATGCCTATTCGGATATCATCTATGACGGCAGAGAGGGGAAGTCGATTCTGCGGATTCCCGGGGCAAAGGAGACTGCGGTGGAGTTCTATTCGCTGTCCAAATCCTACAATTATACCGGGGCCAGAATGAGTTTTCTCACGGGGAATAAGGACGTGGTGGCCTGCTTTAAAAGATTCCGCTCCCAGATCGACTACGGCACGTATCTGCCGGTACAGTATGGCGCGGTGGCGGCGCTTACCGGATCCGATCAGATGGTGAAGGAGCAGTGTGCGGAGTACCAGAAGAGAAGGGACGCCCTCTGCGGCGGCCTGCGTAAGATCGGCTGGCCGATGGAGGACAGTGAGGGAACGATGTTTGCCTGGGCGAAGATACCGGCAGGCTACACGGATGATGTGGCTTTTGTTATGGAGCTGGTGGAGAAGAGCGGAGTATTGTGTACGCCGGGCAGCAGCTTCGGCTCTCTGGGAAAAGGGCATGTGCGGTTTGCATTGACGATGCCGGTGGAAAAGATTCGGGAGGCGGTGGAGGCGATCGCGGCCTCTGGCATGGTACGCGCATAAGTGGTAAAACCGGATTGTCAATAGCATTTCGGGATAAAAATTTTTTTTGGGATATGTCACAAAAAGGCATATCCTTTTTCAGTGCTTTTTCTAATAAGGAGGTCATTGACAGAGAATGGCAGTTGGCATATACTGAATGTACGCCACAAAATATAGTATTTTTATGTTAACCAGTTCTATATTTTGTATTTATAATTCTATTGCGTATCAGTTGAATTTCTGCGATATCTTCGGTGTCAGGCGGTGTAAGCGATATAGAAACGTCAATTCATTGTCTTAATATAGTAATGAGTAAAGGGGAATCGGATTCGAGCACATGGCCGGGGTACAGGATTATGTACAGGGCAAGTGTGTTTGTTGAATGTTTGACGATAGATGTTATGTAAACCAATGCCGGATGCTGCAGCGTTACAGGAATGAAGACAGGGCCGGGCTGGTTGGCAGAACGATGACGATAAGAGGAGCGGGTTCTGTGCGCAGCAGATTTTTGGAACAGGAATGAAGTAGTTAATACCATGGAGGGGACTGAATGAGCAGTATGTTTGGAACAGACACTACGGCGGAAGAGAATTTTGAGATGGAGTATAGACCGGATAAGATCGTGAAGGTGATCAAGAAGGACGGGAGCCTGGAAGATTTCAATGTTCAGAAGGTCATCGATGCCGTAGGAAAGAGCGCCTATCGTGCGCTGACCAAATTCACGGATGAAGAGAAACGACATATATGCCAGACTGTGATCGATAAGGTCAACGAGCTGGGGGAGGAGCGGATTCCGATCCAGATCATGCACAACATGGTGGAGAGTGCGCTGGAGGATGTGAAGCCCATCGTTGCCAAGAGCTATCGGGATTATCGTAATTACAAGCAGGATTTTGTGCGTATGATGGATGATGTGTATAAGAAGAGCCAGTCCATCATGTACATAGGGGACAAGGAGAACGCTAATACGGACAGCGCGCTTGTCTCCACCAAGAGGAGTCTGATCTTTAATCAGTTTAATAAAGAATTGTACCAGAAGTTTTTCATGACTACGGAGGAGATTCAGGCCTGCCGGGACGGATATCTGTATGTACACGATATGTCTGCCAGAAGAGACACCATGAACTGTTGTCTGTTTAATGTGGCGGAGGTTCTGAGCGGCGGGTTTGAGATGGGCAATATCTGGTATAACGAACCCAAGACGCTGGATGTGGCATTTGATGTGATCGGTGATATCGTACTGAGCGCGGCGAGCCAGCAGTACGGCGGTTTTACCGTGCCGGAGGTGGACAAGATCTTGGAGCCTTATGCGGAGAAGTCCTATAAGCGGGATATCGAGAAGTATATGCGGCTGGGAATCGACGAGGAGACTGCCAGAGCGGAAGCGCTTGCGGATGTGGAGAAGGAGTTTGAGCAGGGCTTTCAGGGCTGGGAATACAAATTCAATACCGTGGCCAGCAGCCGCGGGGATTATCCGTTTATTACCGTGACGGCGGGGATCGGCACGGGAAGATTTGCGAAGATGGCGACCATTGTGATGCTCAATGTGCGACGTAAGGGACAGGGTAAGAAGGAATGCAAGAAGCCGGTACTGTTCCCGAAGATCGTATTTTTGTATGACGAGAATCTGCACGGACCGGGCAGGGAATTGGAAGAGGTATTTAACGCGGGCGTGGAGTGTTCCGCTAAGACCATGTATCCGGATTGGCTGAGCCTTACCGGCAAAGGCTATATTGCAAGCATGTATAAGCAGTACGGCAAGGTGATCTCCCCCATGGGGTGCCGGGCATTCCTTTCGCCCTGGTATGAGAGGGGCGGTATGCATCCGGCCGACGATACGGATGTACCTGTATTCGTGGGAAGGTTCAATATCGGCGTGGTATCATTGCATCTGCCGATGATCCTGGCGAAGTCCCGTCAGGAGAGCAGGGATTTCTACGAGGTGCTGGATTATTATCTGAATCTGATCCGTCAGCTGCATATCCGGACCTATGCCTATCTGGGAGAGATGCGTGCTTCCACCAATCCGCTGGCTTACTGCGAGGGCGGTTTCCTGGGCGGGCATCTGCAGCTGCATGATAAGATCAAACCGATCTTAAAGACGGCCACGGCCAGTTTTGGTATCACGGCATTCAATGAACTGCAGGAATTGTATAATGGAAAGTCGCTGGTGGAGGATGGCGCTTTTGCCTTGGAAGTGCTGGAGCATATCAATGAAAAGATAGCCGAATATAAAGAAGCGGACGGTAATCTGTATGCGATCTATGGCACGCCGGCGGAGAATCTCTGCGGCCTGCAGGTGAAACAGTTCCGGGCCAAATATGGCATTATAGAGGGAGTATCCGACAGAGAGTATGTCTCCAACAGTTTCCACTGTCATGTGACGGAGGAGATCACGCCAATCGAGAAGCAGGATCTGGAATACCGTTTCTGGGAACTGGCTAACGGCGGCAAGATCCAGTATGTGAAGTATCCGATCGACTATAATATTGACGCCATCAAGACGCTGATCCGCCGTGCCATGGAGATGGGATTCTATGAAGGTGTCAATCTGTCGCTGGCTTACTGCGACGACTGTGGTCATCAGGAGCTGGAGATGGATGTCTGTCCTGTCTGCGGCAGCCGTAATCTGACGAAAATCGATCGTATGAACGGTTATCTGGCTTATTCCCGGGTGCACGGGGATACCAGGCTCAGTGAGGCGAAGATGGCGGAGATCGCAGAAAGGAAAAGTATGTAATGAGATATCACAATATAACCAGGGATGATATGCTAAACGGCGATGGCCTGCGCGTGGTGCTCTGGGTGGCCGGCTGTTCCCACTGCTGTAAGGATTGCCATAATCCGATCACGTGGGATCCGGACGGCGGCGTTTTGTTTGACAATAAAGCCAGACAGGAGATTTTTGATCAGCTGGAGAAATCCTATATCTCCGGTATCACCTTTTCCGGCGGGGATCCGCTCCATGCGTCCAATCGTCTGGCAGTGCGGGAGTTGATGGAGGAGATCAGGGAGCGGTATCCGGATAAGACGATCTGGCTCTATACCGGAGATAAATGGGAAGACATCCGGCATTATTCTCTGCTGGAATATGTAGATGTGCTGGTGGACGGAGAATTTGTGGCAGATTTGAAAGATACGAAGCTGCGCTGGCGGGGCAGTGCCAATCAGCGGGTGATCGATGTACAGCGCAGCCTGCGGCAGGAAGATTCGACCGTGCCGGTGCTGCACTGCAAGGATTAATTTGGGAGAGAGGCAGAAGAGAGTGGAAACGATCAGGATCAAATACTTTTCGGACAAAATAGACAAACTGACTTATATAGACGGCAAGTCTGACTGGATCGACCTGCGTGCGGCGGAGGACGTTACGCTGAAACAGGGGGAATTTAGATTGATTCCATTGGGGGTCGGTATGGAATTACCGAGAGGTTATGAGGCGCATGTAGTGCCCAGAAGCTCTACTTTTAAGAATTATGGCATTATCCAGACGAACCATCAGGGTGTGATCGACAGTTCTTACTGCGGAGATAATGACCAGTGGTTTATGCCTGTCTACGCGCTGCGGGATACGCAGATCCATATCAATGACAGGATCTGTCAGTTCCGGATCATGGAGAACCAGCCGAAGATCGTGTTTGACGAGGTGGAGCATCTTAAGCATGAGGACCGGGGCGGACACGGCAGTACCGGAAAGCAGTAGAGTGATTTTAGAAATCGGTCATATCGATCATAAGATGATATGAATAAGAAAACTCTTTTCAAGACATACTAGCAGCAATAAGTTATGTCTTGGAAGGAGTTTTTGGTTGTGCAGAAAAAAGAAGAAGCTAATGAGAGAATGACCACTTCCCTGCAGCAGACCATGCTGTATATGAAGGAGAGGATGGCGCCGGACTCCAGTTTTGATGTGGTCTACCGCGTGATCGAGATCGGCGGAAGGCAGGCGTGCATCTATTTTATAGACGGGTTCTGCAAGGATGAACTGATGATGAAGATCCTGCAGTACTTTATCGGATTAAAGGCCGAGGATATGCCGCAGAATGCCTATGAGATGGCAAAGAAGGCGACTCCCTATGTGGAGGTGGATTTAAAAGACAAGTGGGAAGATATTCTCTACAATATCCTGTCAGGTGTGTTTGCGCTGTTTATTGACGGTTATGACAGATGTGTGCTTCTTGATTCCAGAACGTATCCGGCCAGAGGAGTGGAGGAGCCGGATAAGGATAAGACGCTGCGCGGCTCCAAAGACGGATTTGTGGAAACGGTGGTCTTTAATACGGCTCTGATCAGACGACGGATCCGGAGTACGGAGCTTCGTATGGAGATGTTGAATGCCGGGAAAAGTTCCCGTACGGATATTGTCCTCTGTTACATGGATAACCGTGTGGATCATGGTTTTCTGGATAAGGTGAGGAAAAGGATTGAAAACATTAAGGTAGATGCGCTGACCATGAATCAGGAGAGCCTTGCCGAATGCCTGTATCAGCGTAAATGGTACAATCCCTTCCCGAAATTCAAGTTTACGGAGCGGCCGGACGTAGCGTCAGCGCAGGTGCTGGAGGGAGACATCGTTATCCTGGTAGACAATTCTCCTTCGGCCATGATCGTGCCGACCTCTATCTTCGATATCGTGGAGGAAGCGGATGACTATTATTTTCCGCCGATCACAGGAACCTATCTGCGCCTTTCCCGGTTCCTGATCGCAATCCTGACCTATATCATGACGCCGACCTTTCTGCTGCTGATGAACAATCCGCAATGGGTACCGGAATCCTTTGACTTTATCATGTTGCAGGAGGATCCGAATATTCCCCTGCTGGCGCAGTTTTTGATCCTGGAGCTGGCTATTGACGGGTTGAAGCTGGCGGCGGTCAACACTCCGAATATGTTAAGTACACCGTTGAGCGTGATGGCCGCCCTTGTTCTGGGAGAGTTTTCGGTCAACAGCGGATGGTTCAATTCGGAGGTGATGCTGTATATGGCGTTTGTGGCTATCGCAAACTATACGCAGCAGAATTATGAGCTTGGGTATGCATTGAAATTTATGCGGATCCTGAATCTGATCCTGACGGCGATGTTCGGCCTGTACGGTTATATCGGAGCGGTTCTGTTCTTTATTCTGGCCATCGTATGTAACAGGACCTTGTCGGAGAAGAGTTATATCTATCCGCTTCTGCCCTTTAATCTCAGGCAGCTGGCGAAACGGCTCTTTCGACTGCGGCTTCCGGAATCCAGAAAGTAGGTTTATATATAGGAATGTATGGTTAATACAGAGATTAATATTAAGCTAATGTATAAGTAAAAGAAAGGATTGGAAAGTAATTTTCATTGCAAAAGCTTAGTTGAATATGGACTGAAAATTTTAATAGAAACAAGTAAATGTTGTGCAAAATCTATAAAAATGGAAAATGCAGGAACATTTACTTGTTATTCTGTTTCTTTGAACGTATAATTGTATCAGCGGGAGAGGTTAATAAATTGGCTAAAATTAATTAAAAATTATCCCGCATAGACGATGCAACTAATTATTGAAACTGATTATTGGGAATGCCGGAAGCAAAACGTATCGCAGGGAATCGAAACAAACCGGAACAGAATTTCATAAGGGAATTGTTAAATACGTTTTCTTTTGGTATGATACGATAATGGGAACGAGGTACAAGTATGCGATCAACGGATCAAACAAAAGAACAGATCATATTTTTAAAGCCCATATTCAGACAGATGGTGTGGGGCGGAGACAGGCTGGGCCGTGAATGGAACTATGAGATTCCGGGCAGCGATACCGGAGAGTGCTGGGGGGTCAGCGCCCATCCAAACGGTGACTGCCAGGTCAGAGAAGGGATGTATGAGGGAGAACTGCTCTCGGAGCTTTGGATAAAGCATCCGGATCTTTTTGGCAATACCGGATTGGACAGGTTTCCGCTGTTGGTGAAGATCATTGATGCCAAAGCGGATCTGAGCATTCAGGTACATCCTGATGATGCCTATGCGAAGGCTCATGAGAACGGTTCTCTCGGCAAGACCGAGTGCTGGTATGTGCTGGCCTGCGATGAGGATGCCCGGCTGGTGATCGGACATAACGCGAAGGATAAAGCAGAGCTTACCGCTATGATAGAAGAAGGCCGCTGGACGGAACTGATCCGGGAGATCCCGGTGAAGAAGGGTGACTTTATTCGTATTGATCCGGGTACCGTACACGCCATCAAGGGCGGCATCATGGTTATGGAGACGCAGCAGAGCAGTGATATTACATACCGGGTCTATGACTATGACAGGATGGTGGACGGCAGGCCGAGAGAGCTGCATATCGATAAGAGCATCGACGTGATCACGGCGCCGGCAGGAAGAGTCGAAGAGAGCATCCTGAAAGCCGATGAACTGCCGCAAAATACCATGAATCTGTTGTGTTCCTGTGAATGTTTCAGGGTATGGAAGACTGATGTGACACAGGAAGTCACCTTTGATCAGGCATATCCTTTTCTGATCATGAGTGTTATCGAGGGAGAGGGGACGGTCAACGGACGGTCGGTCCGCAAGGGGGATCATTTCATTCTGCCGGATGGATATGGAGAGGTGATCCTGCGGGGTAAGATGCAGCTGATCGCTTCGACGGTCTGAACAAAAAGAACAGCAGCACAAATAATGAGCCAGCGTACTTTCTTCGTGCGCTGGCTTGCATATTGTGACGGTGACGCAGAAAGCCGGGTCAGCTGCCGGAGGGCAGGACGCGGGCGATGGTCTCTAACAGGATCGGTACGTCAAGAGGCTTCGTCAGGTGAGCGTTCATCCCGCTTTCCGCGGACAGACGCTTGTCGCTTTCGAAGGCGTTGGCGGACAGTGCAATGATCGGAATGCGGGAGAGAACCGGATCTTCAAACCTGCGGATGATCTCGGCCGCCCGTCGCCCGTCCATTACGGGCATTTGAATATCCATCAGGATCAGGGCAAATTCATCGGGACGGGAAGTTCGTAACTTCTCCACTGCCAGACTGCCGTCCGCAGCTGTCTCGATACAGAATCCCAGTTCCTGCAAAAGCTCCGTCTCGATCTCGAGATTGATCTCATTGTCATCCACCAGAAGTATCTTGCGGCCGGACAAGAGATCCGGCAGGGAATCGGTGCAGCTGTCAGCGGTCAAAGGGCTGTTCTGCTGTCGGAGCGTAAGCGTGATCGTGAAGGTGCTGCCTTTGCCGGGAGTGCTGTCCGCGGTGATTGTTCCCTTCATCATCTCGATTATGTTCTTGGCGATGGTCAGGCCGAGACCCGTACCATACACGCCGCTGTAAGTGGTATTTCTCTCCCGCTGAAAAGGTTCAAAAATATGTTCCAGAAATTCTTTGCTGATGCCGATTCCGGTATCTTTGACCAGAAACTGATAAACGGCCTGGTCATTGGGCAGCTGCTTGTTCTCAACGGCGATTATGTCGATCCTGCCGTTGTTTTCCGTATATTTTATAGCGTTGTTTACCAGATTCAGGAAAATCTGGGTCAGTTTTGTCTGATCCGCATAGACGTCGCAATGGATCAGGCCGGTCAGATCCACCTGCATGGTAATGTTCTTGTCTTCCGCCTGGGGCAGTACGGTGGTAAGCACTTCGTGCGCGATATCGGCAAGACTGCAGGCCGTTTCCATGATCTGTATCTCTTTGGATTCCATCCAGGAGATTTCCAGGATCTGTTCTATCATGTCCAGAAGCTGTCTGCCCGCGATATCGATCTTATCGAGATAGGAATCCACCATCGTCGGATTGCCGAGATATTTTCGGGCCAGGGCCGTGTAACCGAAAATGGCGTTTAACGGCGTGCGCATGTCATGAGACATGTTTGAGAGGAAGGTGTCCTTTGTGTTGTTCGCTGTACGGGCTTGTTTTAAGGCTTCCTCCAGGGCCTTCTGCTGCTTCATCTCATATAGGATCTCGTCGTCAACCCGCCGGTATCCGATCACGATCTGGGAGATTCGCTCACGGTTTCCGACATTCACGATGCGCAGCTGCAGATACTGTGTTTCACCGTCTGAGATGATGCGGTAATTCACGTAATAGGTCTTGCTTTCGGACAGTTTGGTCCGAATATAAGCCGGTGTTGTGACTTCGGCTACCAGTCTGCGGTCTTCCGGATGAACCCAGGTATTCACATAATCAGTCGTGTACCACCTGAAACCGCGGGTCTGGTTCGGATTCTGGAAAAGCTGCTCGGTGCGTACACTGAGCCGGTAGGGCAGTATGGTATCCGAGTCCAGGTCCACATAAAGAATGGACTCGTAGTTGACGCTGAGGCCTTCTATGACTTCCAAACGGCGCAGATGCTCCTGATAGATCAGTTTCCGTTCCTGGTCATAAGATTCGATCAGACTGCGCAGCTTCATCTCGTTTTCCGCGGCGGCATTCTGGATCAGAGTACTCTGTTCTGTCAGCTGGCGCCGCCGTTTTTCGGTGGCGTCGCTGATGAAGACATAGAAAATATCGCCGATGATGTCACTGTGCACGAAATGCCCGTAATCTTCGATCCATCGGATCTCGCCGTCTCTGCGGATGATCCGGTATTCCACATAGTCAAGATCATATTTGCTCTGAGAGATCTGTTCCCGAATGCTTTCCTCCACCGCACAGAGGTCTTCCGCATGGACCATGCCCTTGAAGGAATTACCGGTCAGGGTGCGGAACTGTTCTGCGGTATCGCAGCCGAAGATCCGCAGAAGCGCCTGATTGACGTAAATGATCTGTTCTTCCTCGTCTGCGTGATAGATAAAGAAGCCGCCGGGCATCTGGTTCATAAACCGCAGGATTCCGTTCGGCATCTGGGCATGATGTTCCTCCAGCATGGCCGGAAGAGGCTGCACCGCCGCTGCGGATTTCAAGGCGCTGATCGCAGAGAGAAAATGAGGATCGTCATGAGCCTGATCGGAAATATTGAGCAGGGTTAACATATATTCAATGATATTGGAATCTGTTGGATATTCGTTCAAATAAGACCTCCATCCGGCGGCCTGGCTGACCGCAGCATTTTCGCATAATTCATAGAAATTTTATCATAAAACGACTGTTTTGTCATTACTCATTTGTTTTCCGGAGCTTTCTTGCCGGCGCGGATCGTGCAATGAGAATGAAAAAAGTTCATTTGGGCCGCACATATGTGAAGTCTGTTTCGTTATACATTATGAGAGGAGTGATACAGGACATGCCCATGGATCCGGGGGAACAGTACGACAGGATTTACCGTTACTGTTATTTCAAACTGCATGACAGAGAACTGGCTGAGGATATCACACAGGAAACGTTTCTGCGTTATCTGGAAAGATACCGCTGCGATTCGGCGCAGGAGATTCTGCGGTGTCTGTACACGATCGCAGGACATCTATGTGTGGATGCGTATCGAAAGCACAGGGACGTACCGCTTTCGGCACTTTCGGCGGAGCGGGTGGAAGGGAGTCTGCCCGGCAGAGAAGAAACAGGTGCCTGTGAAGCAGAACAGACTGTCAGCCGCCTTGCAGTCCGTGCGGCGCTTAACGGTCTGCAGGAAGAGGAGAAGGAACTTCTTTTGCTGCGCTATGTAAATGAAGTTCCGCTGCAGACGATCGCAAAAATTCTGGGGATTTCCAGGTTCGCGGCATACCGCAGAATAGTGAACGCATCCGGAAAACTGAAGGAAAATCTGCGAAGGGAGGGGTTTTAGATGGAAGGAAAGAGCTGGAAAAAGAAGTGGCAAAGGAATCGGATAAGGAACCGGAAAAAGAAAGTGCTGAAAGAAGAACTGCAGTGTGCATTTGCGGCGCCTAAACCGCAACGCAGGGAAGCATTTCTGCAGCTGCTTTCCGAACGGTCTTTGGGTACAGAACAGTCTTTGGAGACAGATCGGCTTTTGAAAACAGGACTGCCGTCCTTTGTGCTCTCGCAGGTCATGTATATTAGCAAAGGGATCTGGTGGCTGTCGGCTGCGGTTTTTGCGGCGGCCTGTCTGTTGGCGGCCAGTCCGGGGATGGCGGGCGACAGGAACCAGAATCAGGTAATATGGGGGATTTCGGCTCTGGCGCCGCTGTTGGCCATGACCGTGATTGCGGAAAGCGGACGGTCGCAGAGCTTCCGGATGGCGGAGTTGGAGATGGCGACAAGGTTTTCCTTAAGGAGCGTGGCGCTGGCAAGACTGGGGATTCTCGGACTGGAAAATCTGGGGATGCTTATCCTGCTTGCCTTTATGGGAAGGGGAGGAGACGGCGCCGGTCAGGACGGCAGTATTGTACAGGCCGGACTTGGTATTTTGCTGCCTTATCTGCTGACCAGCTTTCTCGGCCTGTGGATCGTCCGCAGATTCCGGGGACGGGAAGCAGTTTACTACTGTTTTGGCATGGCGGCCTGTATCAGCATCCTGGTCTTTATGACGCCTGGCCATATGCGGTATCCGGAACAGGAGAGAAACCTGCTCTGGTGGGCTGCTGCTGCGTTTGCGCTTGGCGTGGGGACGGTAAAGCAGTATGTCCGGTTAGTGGGAGAAACGGCGGAGCTGGTATGCGGTTCATACAATTCGTAAAGTGCGTATGATCCTTAATGAACTGACATTGAACAAGGGATATAAGAAAGGAATTTAAGAACGGAAAAGGAGACGGAAATGGAACTGGTGATCGATCGATTGACGAAACAATATAGAAACCGTATCGCAGTGGACAGGGTGAGCGTGAAGATGCAGCAGGGCGTGTACGGTCTTCTGGGCGCCAACGGCGCCGGCAAGACAACGCTTATGAGAATGCTGTGCGGGATTTTGCGGCCCACCGGCGGTACGGTGGCTTTTGACGGCATGGATGTGAGCGAGGAGGCCTACCGTGCCGTGCTGGGGTATCTGCCGCAGGATTTCGGGTATTATCCGGAATTTACCGCCACGGATTTTCTGCTGTACCTGGCGGCGTTAAAAGGAATCCCGCGGGCGCAGGCAAAGAAGAAGGCGGCAGAACTTTTGGAGCTTGTGTCACTGCAGGAGAGCCGGCGTAAGAAGATCAAAACCTTCTCCGGGGGTATGAAACAGCGTCTGGGCATCGCACAGGCCCTGCTCAACGATCCGCGGCTGTTGATCCTGGATGAACCGACGGCAGGGCTGGATCCGAAGGAACGGGTGCGTTTCCGGAATCTGATCGAGCGTCTGGGAAAGGACAGGATCGTGCTTCTGTCTACCCATATCGTCTCTGATATTGAGCATATTGCAGACCAGATCCTGATGATGAAAGCGGGGCGGCTGATCTATCAGGGCGGCTGGGACGAGGAGATGGGAGATCTGGAAGCATTCTATCTCAGCCAGTTTGCGGAGGAAGAGGGGGAATGAAAAATGCAGAATCATAATTTGGGGACACTCTATTGCTATGAAATGAAAAAGATCATGAAACGGAAGCTTGTATGGGCTACGATGTTTGTCTGTCTTGTGGGGGTGATCGTGGCTGTCTGCAGCGGTCTGATGGGTAATTATTATGTGGATGGAGAACTCCGGGATACTCATTATCATATGTATCAGGTGGACCGGCAATACATGGAAGCGTTGTCCGGCAGAGTTGTGGACCAGCAGCTGCTTACACAGATGGAGGAAGCCTATGCCATGATTCCGCCCGGGGCAGAGAGGTATACATTGACGGAAGAGTACCAGACTTATGCACGGCCTTACAGCGAGATCTTTAACCTGGTACGCACATGGACGGGAATGAAGATGGAGGAGGTGAAGGCGTGGAAGGCGGATGAGCAGGCTCTTTACAGGATGCGGCAGGAGAATCTGGAAAAAGAATGGCAGGATGCAATGCTCACGGAGAAGGAGAAGGCGTTCTGGCGGGAAAAGGAAGCACAGATTGACAAGCCGGTCACGTATCTGTATTATGACGGGCTGGGGAGATGCGCGGTTCATATGGTGCCGACGATCGGTGTTTTGATGCTTTTGTTTGTGGCGGTCAGTCTTTCGGGGATCTTTGCGGAGGAGCATACCCGCAGGACGGATCAGCTGATCCTGACCGGGGCCAAAGGGAAAAGCACCGCATATTATGCAAAAATTCTGGCGGGTATCAGCTTTGCTGCTTTGGGTACGCTGGTTATGGAGACGCTTACGGTCATTCTGGCATTGAGCCTGTATGGTGCAGGAGGATTTGAAGCTGCTTTTCAGCTTGCCTATGCAGGATACTCTTATCCGCTGACAGTGGGGCAGGCATGTCTGATCGAATATGGGATCCTTCTTGTAACTGCCGTAACAGGCGGCGTGTTTGTGATGGTTCTGTCGGAAGTGCTGCACAACAGTCTTGCCACGCTGGCGGTCTGTACCGGCTGGATCATTGCCAGTATGATGATCTATATACCGGAGCAGAGCCGGGTGCTCTGTCAGATCTGGAACTGGCAGCCTTCTAATTTTCTGGCAGTCTGGAATGTTTTCGATGTGAGGATGATTCCGCTGTTTGGGTGGTGCCTTGTCTCCTGGCAGATCGTACCGGTGCTGTACCTGCTCTTCGCCCTTATGGCTGTGGCGTTGGGAATACGGGTTTACAGGCGGTATCAGGTTTCGGGGAGATGAGCTGCATAGTATTACCGGAAACCCGTCACTTATTCGTCGTTCCCCCGTACGCATAAGATACCGGCAGGCAGACCAGCGGCGGTTTGGCCTGCCGGTTTTCCTGTAAGAGGAGTTCTACGCACATCTCGGCGATCTCCGGCACGGGCTGTACGATGGTGGAGCAGGTGTACTCCTGATCCCCGAAGTGTCTGGTGCCGTCAAAACCGATGACTTGTACATCTTCCGGAACCCGCAGTCCCATATCGCTAAGCATTTTGATGATCAGGTGGGCAAGCGTATCCGTCACACAGAAGATGCCGTCGAAGGCCAGCTTCCCATTCTGCATGTGTTCTTTGAGAAACAGGGCAAATTCTTCGTAGGATTCCCCGTCATTGAGGATCTTCATCTCATACGGAAGGCCGCGGGAAAGGCAGCCGTTCTCGAAACCGGCCTTGCGCTTGTTGGGTTCATTGTTTAAGGAGGAACCGATGCGCAGGAACGCGACATTGCGGCACCCTAAGTCTGCCAGCTTCTCGGCGGCCAGCTGGCCCCCGGCGAAGTTGTCGCTGGTCACACAGGGGATTCTCGGTCCCATGGAGCGGTCGATGGCGATAAAAGGCGTGGTCTCATCAAGGATCAGGTCAGGATTGTAAGTCAGTCCGATGATGCCGTCCACCTTGTTCTGCTGTGCCATGGCCACATATTCCTGTTCCAGTCCCGGGTCATAGTCGGTAGAGCAGAGCAGCATCCTGTATTTCCGTTTCAGGAGCGCGAGATTGATGTGATAGACGAGGGAGGCAAAAAAGGGAAGATACGTGTTGGGAATCAGCAGCGCTGCCGTATGGGTCCTGTTTGCTTTCAGTCCCTGGGCGTAACTGTTGACCTGATAATTCAGTTTCCGGATGGCTTCCTCAACGCGGATCCTGTAGGGTTCGCCTACCGGAAGGCCGTTCACGACTTTCGATACGGTGCCAAGTGCGACACCGGCTTCTTTTGCCACATCTTTCATTGTCGGGGCGGAATTTGACTTTTCCATCATAACAGACCAGACCTTTCTCGAAATAGCTATAATCTTATAGTAAACTTCTATCATGCGTATCCTGCCGCTTAGCGGGCCGCATGGCCATCCACGCTGTGAAAGTCGAAGACTTTCATAGTAAACCTTCATCATGCTCAGCCTGCCGCTTGTTTCATGAAACGGTGAAATGTAACAATAGGGAAATCAAAAGGTTTCCGCTGTTTTTCGATATTTTTCCGGCAGTATCTTTGCTTTCTCCATTATAATATAATGCCCGATGATTGTAAATACACGGAAAAACCGGATAAATCCAATATTCATGAAACGTTTCGTGAAAAATGTATGTGCATTTTCGCCAAAAACAATAGTTTGGATTTGTATAAATGTACAGAAAGTATAAGAATGGCAAGAAAATCAAGGAATTTATATTGATTTTATCTTTCTAAAGTGTTATTTTAGAAACAACAAATGATATAACGTTTCATGAAACAAAAACAAAAAAAGGAAACAGAGTAAAAATTGTTCAAAGAGAGGAGAACGAAATGAGTAAGAATAAGTCAAAGACCGCGGCGGCGGTGATGACACAGAGACCCTTGAAAAAGCGGATCATGGATAACTGGCAGTTGTATGCCATGCTGGCGGTTCCGGTCCTTTTGACCATTGTGTATAAGTACATACCCATGTATGGCATCCAGATCGCTTTTCGGGATTATAAGGCGAGCAAGGGCTTTACGGGGAGTGAATGGGTAGGATTTGAATGGTTTCTGCGCTTTTTCAGCGCACCGACTTTCTGGCGCATGATCAAGAATACGGTGCTGCTGAGCCTGTTCAGCCTGTTATGGAGTTTTCCGATTCCCATCATTCTGGCGTTGTTGTTGAATCAGATGCGGTTTCACCGTTTTAAACGGGTCACACAGACGGTACTGTATGCACCGCATTTTATATCGACCATGGTTATCTGCGGTATGATTCGTATTTTTCTTAGTCCTTCGGGCGGGCTGATCAATCTGATCGCAGGCACATCCATCGATTTCCTCACGGAGTCGGCGGCTTTTCGGACCATCTATATTGCGTCCGGGATCTGGCAGGATGCAGGCTGGGGCATTATTATCTACATGGCTACGCTGGCGAATATAGACACTTCTCTCTATGAAGCGGCCAAGGTGGACGGCGCATCCTTGTTCCAGCGGATCTGTCATATTGATATTCCGGGGCTGACCTCCATCATGGTGCTGAACCTGATTATGAGCGCCGGCAGTCTGATGAATGTGGGATTCGAGAAGGTCTGGCTTCTGCAGACGGATCTGAACAAAGCCACCAGTGACGTGATTTCGGTTTATGTATACCAACAGGGTATCGAAAATGCCAAGTACAGTTATTCCACGGCAGTGGGGCTTTTTAACACGGTGATCAATGTTATCCTGTTGATCCTGGTCAATAAGATGGCCGGCAGGATATCCGACGAAACAAGCTTTATATAGGAGGGGCGGTATGAGAGCAATGAGTGTCAAATCAAAGAGTGGGAAACTGTCAGGGTTTTCCGAGAGAACAAGTGATATCATCCTGGTGGTGATCTGCACGGTGGTGCTGTTTCTGGTAGCATATCCGCTATACTATGTCCTGATCGCATCGGTATCGGACCCTTACGATGTATACGCGGGTAAGACTTTCCTGCTGCCCAGCCAGTTTACCCTGGAGGGCTATCGGGCGGTGTTTGCGGAACCGCAGATTCTGACCGGGCTGTTCAACAGTTTCAAATATACGATTATCGGTACGGTGTTTTCGGTCGTGGTGTTGTATCTGACGGCCTATCCCTTAAGTGTCAAGGGGCTGCCGGGCCGGAAGTTTTTAAGTATTTTCTTTATTATTACCATGTATTTCGGCGGTGGGATGGTGCCGACCTATCTGATCGTCAAGCATACCGGGCTGATCAATAACATGTGGGCATTGTTCCTGCCCGGCGGCGTTGCGGTGGGCAACATGATCATCGTGCGCAATTTCTTTGAAAACAGCATCCCGAAAGAGATGACGGAGGCCGCACAGATCGACGGCGCTTCCAAATGGAAGACTTTTATCCAGATCGTAGTGCCTTTAAGCCGTTCCATCATGGCGGTAATGGTAGTGTTCAGTATGGTGGCCTACTGGAACGACTGGTTTACCTCCCTGATCTATCTGCCGTCCCCGGAAAGGGCGCCCCTGCCGCTTGTACTGCGCAACATTCTGATCAAGAGCTCTGCCAGCGCCAGTCAGGCCAGCACGATCTCGGGCGGGTTTGCAGAGCTGAATAAGATGACGGAGATGATCAAATTCTCATCCATTATCATTGCGGCGCTGCCGATGCTTGTCATCTATCCGTTTGTACAGAAGTATTTTGAAAAGGGCTTTATGGCCGGTGCCGTAAAAGGTTGATTTGAACAGAAAGGCGGTTTGTGTTATGATAAAATCCAAAGAATTAAACAGAGGAAGTAAAACAGGAAATCCGGCCGGGAAGCCGATTGCAGCTGCACTTATCATGGGACTTATATTGTCGGTTACGGCATGCGGCGGCAAGGAGTTCGGCGATCATGAGAAAGGGGTGGCGAATCCCGATACGACCCAGACCTCGTTTGCGATCATGGGCGGGCAGGGTGCGCTCAGTCCCGGCTACACCGATAACGTGGTGCTTAAGGAGCTGCAGACGGATACGGGCATTTTGATCGACTGGACGACTATGAGCGAGTCGCTGGCGGAACAGGTCAATATCCGGATCGCCGGGGAAGAACTGCCGGACGCATTTATGGGAGTGGGATTCAGTAACTATGATATCTCACGTTATGGGGACGACGGTACCTTTATCGATCTGACGCCTTATCTGACGGAAGAATATATGCCGAACTTAAGTAAGATTCTGGAGGAAAATCCGGATATCCGCAGCGCCATCACCATGGACGACGGTTATATTTACGGTCTTCCGGCGGGTGAACGTATGGGAACGGCAGGTATTGGTGCGGCGGAGGACTACAGCATCTATTCCGTGCCGCAGTTTTCCATGATCAACAAGGCGTGGCTGGACGAACTGGGGCTTTCGGTACCCACGACACTGGAGGAACTGCATACTGCACTCAAAGCTTTCAAGGACAATGACATGAGTGCGAAATATTACGGAAACGCGGCGGGCAGCACCATACCCATGAGTACCGGGTTTGATGAGTGGTGCTGGGGACAGAATATCTTCTATGCCGGTTTCGGGTTCACCAACTGGCCCAATGACGTCTGCAAGGATCTGGTGCTGCGCGATGACGGTACGGTTGACTTTATCTGCGTGTCGGATGCTTACAGGGAGGCGGTCACCTACTTCCATGACTGGTATGCGGAGGGGCTGATGGATCCGGAGATGTTCAGCCAGACGGATTCTCAGCTGATCTCGAAGTGTTCGCAGGGTTATGTGGGCGTCGCCACCTGGTGGTACATAGAAGAGGTGATGGGCGATTATGCCGGGGATTATGTGTTCCTGCCGATCCTGGACGGCCCGGACGGCACCCATAATGTGACGGTCCGCACCGGCGGCGGTATTAACAGCGGGAACCTGAATATCACGAAGGCCTGCAAGAGTCCGGCGAACCTGTTGAAATTCTTTGACAGGTGGTATGACCCGGAAACCGTTATGCAGCTGCAGTATGGACCGATCGGAGTCTATTTTACCGGCCAGGATGAGGACGGTGTATGGCAGAGTATATCGGACGAGGAAAGCCGTGAGAAATACGGCAAGGGTTCCGGCGAGCTGAAAGGGGAATATGAGGTATTTGGCCCGAAGCTGATCTTGAGTGATTACTATCAGACGACTTTCAAAATGGAGGACAGAGCCATCGAACGTCTGACGGATCTGTATGATTACTGGATGCCTTATGTGGATTCTACGGCGACTTATCCGGTGGATTGTGTCTATACCGGCAGAGAGCTTGACGATATCGATTGGTATAAGGCAAGCTTCGAGAACGCCGTGGCGGAGCAGGAGGGCCTTTGGCTGAAAAACGGCGGTCCCACAGATGAAGAGTGGGAAAGTTATATCAGGTATCTGCGGGATAAATGCGGAATGGATAAGCTGTTAAAGGTTTATCAGGCGGCCTATGACAGATATGCGGGCGTGGAGAACGCCGAATAAAGGGATGATACAAAACAAAATTATGGGGTTGGCACGAACAGGAGAAGGAGAAGTTGATTATGACAAGCCAGATTTTACGGGATGCGAGAAGATATGAGGAGGAGAAGGAGCGGAAGATCGCGGCGGAGCCGCGGCCGGACTTTCATCTGTCCGCGCGGGTGGGATGGATGAACGATCCCAATGGTTTTTCCTATTATAAAGGGGAATATCATATGTTTTATCAGTATCATCCGTTCAGTCCTTATTGGGGGCCCATGCACTGGGGGCACGCGGTGAGCAAGGATCTGCTGCACTGGAAACAGCTGCCGGCGGCGTTGGCGCCGGATATGGATTATGACAGGGACGGGTGTTTTTCCGGCAGCGCGGTGGTGATGCCGGATGGCAGACATCTTCTGATGTATACGGGCGTGGTTAAGGAGATACAGCCGGACGGCAGCAACAGGGAAGTGCAGACCCAGTGTATTGCGGTGGGAGACGGTCTGGATTATGAGAAATATGAGGGTAATCCCGTACTGGACAGTGAGCAGCTTCCCGAAAACGGCAGCCGGTTTGACTTCCGCGATCCGAAGCTGTGGCGGACGGCAGACGGCACCTACCGCTGTGTGGCCGGCAACTGTACTCCGGAGCATGACGGTCAGATCCTTCTCTACAGTAGCCCGGACGGATTTGACTGGAAATTTGAAAGGATTCTTGCTTCCAACAAAGGCCGCTTCGGCCGGATGTGGGAATGTCCGGATTTCTTCCGGTTAGACGGTAAGGCGGTGCTGATTACCAGTCCGCAGGATATGATGCCCCAGGGATTTGAGTATCATAACGGAAACGGTACGCTCTGCCTGCTTGGCACTTTCGATGAGGAAACGGAGGAATTCCATGAGGAGGCCAACCAGGCCGTTGATTACGGCATCGACTTCTATGCGCCGCAGACGGTAGTTGCGCCGGATGGCCGCAGGATCATGATCGGGTGGATGCAGAACTGGGATACCTGTAACCTGCACGCGCCGAGCCGCCCGTGGTTCGGGCAGATGAGCCTGCCAAGAGAACTGTCCGTACGGGACGGCCGTCTGTATCAGCAGCCGGTCCGGGAGATAGAGGCTATGAGAGGCGGGAAGACTGTCCATGAAAATGTGACCTTTACGGATATTATCAGGTTAGAGGGCGTAAAGGGGCGTAAGATCGATATGGAACTTTGTGTCCGTCCGGCAGACGAGGAGAAGCTATACCGCAAGTTTGCGGTGCGTTTCGCGCAGAATGACACCTACCAGACGTCTGTCAGTTTCAGGCCTTATGAGTCCGTTATCAAGATCGACCGCAAACATTCCGGCTCCAGACGGGCCATCATCCACCAGCGCCGCTGCCTGGTGAACAACGGTGACAGTCGGCGGGGAATCATTAAGATCCGGCTTGTTTTGGACTATTTCAGTGCGGAGGTATTCGTCAATGACGGAGAGTACGCGCTTTCGGCAACTCTCTATACGGATGCCGGCGTGGACGGTATTTCTTTCTTTGCGGATGGTCAAGTGACGATGGATGTGGTACACTATACGTTGAATGACAGGTAGGGAATGCCGGATGACGGGGCGTTCTTAGCGGCGGGTCCGGAATTTGTGCAAACGTTGTGTAAAGGGAAGGAGCGGACAGACTATGAGAAACTATGATGTGATTGCATTAGGGGAATTGTTGATCGATATGACAGACAACGGCATGTCGGGACAGGGAAACACGCTATTTGAGGCCAATCCGGGCGGCGCGCCCTGCAATGTGCTTGCCATGCTGACGAAGCTGGGACATAAGACCGGATTTATCGGCAAGGTGGGTGAGGATCTGTTTGGCCGGAAACTGAAATCTGTATTGGAGGAAGCAGGCATCGACACTGCCAACCTGTGCATGGACAAGGATGCCAGGACGACGCTTGCATTTGTGGAGACGAAAGACGACGGTGACAGGGACTTTTCCTTCTACCGGAATCCGGGCGCGGACATGCTGCTTCGGAAAGACGAAATCCGGACGGAGCTGCTTGCGCAGACGAAGCTGTTTCATTTCGGTACGCTGTCCATGACCCATGACGGTGTGCGGGAGGCTACGAAGTTCGCCGTGGAGTATGCGAAGGAACAGGGGGCCCTCATCTCTTTCGATCCGAATATCAGGGAGCCGCTGTGGGAATCCATGGATCTGGCCAGGGAACAGGTGGAGTATGGTCTTGGCATGTGCGATATCTTAAAGATCTCCGACAATGAGATCCTGTGGCTGACCGGTGAAGAGGATTACAGCGCAGGCGTTCATAAGATCAGGGAGCGTTATGATATTCCGTTGATTCTCGTCTCCATGGGCAAAGAGGGAAGCCGGGCTTACTATAAGGATACCATGGTAGAGAAGGCTGCTTTTGTGCAGAAGAATACCATCGAGACGACGGGAGCGGGCGACACCTTTATGGCCTGTGTGCTTCATAAGGTACTGCAGGTGGGGCTGCATGCTTTTACGGAAGAAGAACTGGAAGATATGCTGACCTTCGCCAATGCGGCGGCGTCTCTGATCACCACCAGGAAAGGTGCGCTGCGGGTGATGCCGGGTGAGAGCGAGATTTTGGAGCTGATTGAGAGCAGATAAGAGGGAGCGGGGATCCGGTGGACGAATGTGCTGGCTGTTTTGTGTTTGCTGGAAAGTATTGAAGTTGCATTTTTACTCAAAGTATAGTAAGATACGGTCTGAGACTGGAAGAAAGGTGCAGATATTATGAAAGAAATAAAAGCAGCAAACAACAAGATCAACTTATTCGTTCCCGGCCGGCTTTGCCTTTTTGGAGAACACAGCGACTGGGCAGGGCTCCAAAAGAGTATCAATTCAGGTATTGTTCCGGGCTATGCCGTAGTTACCGGTATCGAGGAGGGGATTTACGGAACGGCTGAGAAAGCTGACGTTTTTTCTGTTACCAGCAGACTTCCAGAATATCACGGATCTTCTTTTTCCTGTGAAATGGATATGAACAGACTGCGTGCGGCGGCCAGAGAGGGAGGATTCTTCTCTTATGTCGCCGGTGTGGCGTCCTATATCTGCGAGTGGTATCATGTGGGTGGTATGCACCTGGAGATCACGGATATGACGCTCCCCATGAAAAGCGGCCTGTCGTCGTCTGCCGCGATCTGCGTGATGGTGGCCAAGGCTTTTAATAAGCTTTATGATCTGCATTTGAATACTCTTGGGCTGATGAATATTGCCTATTGGGGAGAGCAGAGAACGCCCTCCCGATGCGGGCGGCTGGATCAGGCATGTGCTTTCGGCGTGAATCCTGTCATTATGACGTTTGACGGAAATGAGCTGGATGTTGAGCGGATCACGGTGAGGAAGCCGCTTTACTATGTGTTTGCAGATCTGATGGCCGGTAAGGATACCGTGAAGATCCTGGGGGATCTGAACAGGGCTTATCCTTTTGCCCATAATGAGATGGAAACAAGACTTCACGAAGCGCTGGGAGAAGATAACCGGAAGATAACGAGCAGGGCGATCACTTATATTTCTCAGGGCGATGCCGAGAAATTAGGGGAGCTGATGACGGAAGCGCAGGCTCTTTTTGATGAGAAAGTGGCGCCCATGTGTCCGGAAGAACTGACGGCGCCTGTGCTGCACGCGATATTGGACGATCCGACGGTGAAAAGCCTTACGTACGGCGCGAAAGGCGTAGGATCTCAGGGTGATGGGACGGTACAGTTTCTTGCGAGGGATGAGGCAGCGCAGGAGCAGCTGATTGCATACCTGAAAAGCGAGAAGGGGATGACGGCTTATTCCCTGACGCTCAGACCGAGCGCGGTGGTGCGCAAGGCGGTAATTCCCGTGGCCGGCTTCGGCACCCGTCTCTATCCGGAGACGAGGGGCGTGAAGAAAGAATTCTGTCCGGTGGTGGATAAAGACGGACTGGTGAAACCGGCGATCCTGGTACTGTTAGAGGAACTGGACCAGATCGAAATCGAGGAGATCTGCCTGATCCTGAATAAGGAAGAGAAGAATTACTATGAAGATTTCTTTATGAAAGCGCTGCCTATGGAACATTATAATAAATTGTCCAAAGATATGAAGGCTTATGAGGATAAGATCAGGAGGATCAGCAAGAAGCTGCGGTTTGTTTTCCAGGAGGAGCAGAAGGGCTTTGGACATGCCGTGTACCAGTCCAGGGATTTTGCGGCAAGCGAGCCGGTCTTACTTCTGCTGGGAGACACGATCTATCAGAGTAATACCAATACGGCGTGTACGAGACAGCTGCTGGATGCCTATGAGCAGGTGGGGCAGCCTACGGTAGCGGTCCATGCGGTAGCGCTGGAAGAAGTTGTGCACTATGGAATCTTCAGCGGCGTGTGGGAGAATAAGGAAGAGACGATACTGAAATTAACTGCGATATCGGAAAAGCCGTCCTGCGAGAATGCCAAGGATTATCTGGCGGTGTCTTCGCGCAAACAGGCAGAGAATTATTACGCCGCGTTTGGGGCTTATGTGATCACGAAGGACGTGTATGATCGTCTCGGATATGCCGTAGAGCGTGAGATCGTCAATGAGAAGGGAGAGGTCGAACTTACGGATGCCCTGGATTACGTGCGGAAGGAGAAGGGAATGATGGCCTATATCCCGGACGGACGCTCCTATGACATCGGAAATGCGGCGGCATATCGGAAGACGGTAACGGAGTTTGGAAAACAATAGAGGATTTTTGCATGGTAAGGTGCTAAGAGTGTATTATACGCATATATATTTTAAGAAGAAATGAACTGGATCGTGATATGCGTATCTTCTATATTAATACTCATAAGATCAATCTGCATAAGAATATAATCTGTTTTATCAACAAGGCGACTGCTGTGATGACAGCGGCTGCCTTGTTTTGCTGTTCGGCGTCTGCCGTTCGGGCAGAGGAAAAGGAGCCGGATTCGTCCCTGCAGTTATATGCGCAGGCCGCGGTGCTTATGGATGCGGATTCCGGCCGTGTCCTGTATGGGAAGAATGCGGAGGATGTTCTGCCGATGGCGAGTACGACGAAGATCATGACATGTATTCTGGCACTGGAGTATGGGAATCCGGAAGAGATCGTGGAAGTGTCTTCCTATGCGACAAGTATGCCGAAAGTGAAATTATATGTGAGACAGGGCGAGAAATACAGGCTCAAGGATCTTCTGTATTCTCTCATGCTGGAATCTCACAACGACTCTGCGGTAGTAATCGCGGAAGCGGTGGGCGGCAGTGTAGAACAATTTGCCGCGATGATGAATCAGAAGGCCAGAGACATAGGGTGTTATGACACTTATTTTATCACGCCCAACGGTCTGGATGCCGTAGTCAATGAAAGCGGTAAGATCCATTCCACGACGGCAAGGGATCTGGCGAAGATCATGGCATATTGTGTGACGGATTCCTCCGCCAGGGAGCAGTTTCTGGAGATCACGAGAACCTCCGGCTATGATTTCACGGACGCGGAGGGCAAGAGAAGTTTTCACTGTAACAATCACAATGCATTTCTGGGGATGATGAAAGAAGCGCTTTCCGGTAAGACGGGATTTACCAACAATGCGGGATATTGTTATGTGGGCGCGGTGGAGAGTGAAGGGAGGATCTTCACGGTTGCGCTGCTGGCCTGCGGCTGGCCGAATAACAGGAGCTATAAGTGGAGCGATATGAAACAGCTGGCGGCTTATGGTATGGAGAATTATCATTACCGGGATATCTATGAGTCCAGGGAATTCGAGGATATTCCGGTGGAGGATGGGATCGATACGCGATCCGGGAAACCGTACGCGGACGCGTATGTCCCGGTCAGGGTAGACGACAGAGGGGAGAGTGATCTCTCCTGCCTGCTTGCGGAGACGGACCAGATAGAAGTGAAGACGCAGATTGCAAAAAGGCTGCAGGCTCCGGTGATGGATAATACGGAGGTCGGTACCGTATGCTATTATCTGAACGGAAAGCTGTTCAGAAGATATCCTGTGGTGACGACGGGGCAGGTGGAGCGGCAGACATACGGATATCTGTGCAGATATCTGCTGACAGTTTTTTTGCCATAGGAGAATTTTTAGCATTTTCTTGACATGTTTGTTGAAAATTTTTGGAAAAGCATCTGGTAGAGTGAAAGATTGTGTGGTATACTACTTTCGTGTGTTATGCAATTGTTATAATTATTTAGTATTATAATAAATGGAGGGCTGAAAAATGAGTACTACTTCTCAAGCGAGTCAAAGAATCAATGCTTTGCTCGATGAAAACAGTTTCGTTGAGATCGGCGCGCTTGTAACAGCGAGAGCGACAGATTTCAATCTGAAACAGACAGAAACTCCTTCTGACGGTGTTGTGACCGGCTATGGAGTGATCAATGGTAATCTTGTGTATGTTTATAGCCAGGATGCTTCTGTTTTAAACGGAACCGTTGGCGAAATGCATGCCAGGAAGATCGCGAACCTCTATGATCTGGCTTTGAAGATGGGGGCGCCGGTGATCGGGCTGATCGATTCCGCCGGGCTCAGACTGCAGGAAGCGACAGATGCGTTGAATGGTTTCGGTGAGATCTACATGAAGCAGACGCTTGCTTCCGGTGTGATCCCGCAGATCACGGCTGTATTTGGTAATTGCGGCGGTGGACTTGCACTGATCCCTGCTATGACAGATTTTGCGTTTATGGAGGAGAAGAAGGCGAAATTATTCGTGAATGCTCCTAACACGCTTGAAGGAAACGAGGTTTCCAGATGTGACACGGCTGCGGCTGCGTTCCAGAGTGAAGAGACAGGCCTGGTAGATATGGTATCCGATGAGGCAGAGATTCTGGCACAGATCAGACAGTTGGTTTCCGTGCTGCCTGCCAACAATGCAGATATTGCAGTTGACGACTGCACAGACGATCTGAACAGAGTATGTGCAGAGCTTGTGAATTGTGTGGGTGATACATCCATCGCATTATCCCAGATCGCCGATGACGGTGTTTTTGTGGAAGTGAAGCAGAGTTATGCCAAGGATATGGTTGCCGGCTTTATCAGATTGAATGGTGCGACCATCGGCGCTGTTGCCAACCGTACGGAAGTATACAACGCTGACGGCGAGGTAACAGAGAAATTTGAAGCGGTATTGTCTGCAAGAGGGGCAGAGAAAGCGGCAGAGTTCATTACGTTCTGTGATGCTTTTGACATTCCTGTTCTGTCATTGACAAATGTCAAGGGCTTTGCGGCTACCAAGTGTTCCGAGAAGAGAATGGCCAAGGCTGTCGGCAAGCTTACATACGCTTTTGCCAATGCTACGGTGCCGAAGGTGAACGTGATCATCGGCAAGGCATATGGAAGCGCTTATGTGGCTATGAACTCCAAGGCGATCGGCGCAGACATCACGATTGCATGGCCTGATGCTGAGATTGGTATGATGGATGCATCTCTGGCGGCGAAGATCATCTGTGATGGACAAGGTTCCGATGCGATTGCGAATTGTGCGAAAGAGTATGCGCAGCTGCAGAATAATGTGAAGAGTGCGGCAGGGAGAGGCTATGTGGATCAGATCGTTGATCCCGCTGATACAAGAAAATATGTGATCGGCGCTTTTGAAATGTTAGCGACTAAGAGTGAAGGCCGTCCGGAGAAGAAACACGGTACGGTTTAGAAAGGATGATACTTAATATGAAAAAATTATTAGCAATATTAGGTGTGATCACCTGTATGGTCGGTCTGTGTGCGTGCGGTCAGGAGGAGACGAAGGCACAAGCGTCCGGTGCTGATGATGAGATGTTGCTGCAGTATGGCGAGACGACGGTTCAGCAGATGGATACGATCGTAAGCCAGGGCGCGATAGAGCAGTATGCGGCTGACCCTATTATTTACAATGGACTTCTTGACTGGCAGAGCGCGCTGGAGGATATAGGTACCTTTGAAGGCACTAACGGCGGTTCTGTGGTAATGGGTGATGAGGAGATCGTCATCAGCATTAACATTTTGGGGTCTGACCATGATGCCGTGATGGATATTGTTTTTGCGGCCGACATGTCTGCTTACCAGGGAATTTCAACGAATATCAAATATTCTACGGGTGAGAATATGGGAAGAGCGGCTATGAATACGCTGATCGGTATGGGAACCGTATTTGTAGTGCTGATTATCATCAGCCTGATCATTTCCGCATTCGGTGTGATCCCCAAACTGGAAGCAAAGATGAAGAAATCCAAAGAGCAGCCGAGTGCACAGCCTGTCAAGGCAGCAGCTCCGGCAGCGGCGCCTGTAGTGGAAGAAGAGCTGAGTGACGATACGGAACTGGCAGCGGTGATCGCGGCGGCAGTTGCAGCATATGAGGGTTCCGGTTCCACAGATGGATTTGTAGTGAGGTCTATCAGAAAATCTAATAAGAGCAAATGGCAGAATGCCTGAAAGTTATAGGAGGATATGAAGATGAAAAATTATACAATCACCGTTAACGGCAACGTATATGATGTAGTGGTAGAGGAAGGTCAGACAAGCGGAGCGCCTGTAGCAGCAGCTCCCAAGGCTCCCAAAGCGGCACCCAAGGCAGCTCCGGCTCCGGCAGCAGCTCCCGCGGCAGGCGCAGCAGGCAGCATTAAGATCGAGGCAGGTGCAGCAGGTAAGGTATTTAAGATTGAAGCGAACGTAGGACAGGCAGTGAAGAAGGGTGATGCTGTCGTGATCGTAGAGGCGATGAAGATGGAGATTCCTGTCGTTGCTCCGGAAGACGGTACTGTAGCAAGTATTAATGTGGCAGTAGGCGATGCAGTGGAAGCAGGCGCATTACTGGCAACATTGAACTAATGGTCAGTATCAGCTTTAAGCGGGCTGGTTTCTGGAATTAAAACTACAGGAGGTTAATAAGATGAATTATATAGTTGAGACGCTTGACAATCTGATCCATCAGACCGCGTTTTTTAACTTGACTGTCGGGAACTATGTCATGATTGTTGTAGCACTTGTCTTTCTATATCTGGCTATAGGCAGAGGATTTGAACCGCTTTTGCTGGTTCCGATCGCGTTCGGTATGCTGCTTGTTAATATCTATCCGGATATTATGGCACCGGTCGGAGAGGGCGGCGCAGGCGGCGGTCTGCTGTACTATTTCTATCTGCTGGATGAGTGGGCTATCCTGCCGTCCCTGATCTTTATGGGGGTAGGAGCCATGACGGATTTCGGTCCGTTGATCGCCAATCCGAAGAGCTTTCTGCTCGGTGCGGCGGCACAGTTTGGTATTTTTGCGGCGTATTTCGGAGCAATCTTCTTAGGCTTCAATGATAAGGCTGCAGCGGCAATCTCTATTATCGGCGGCGCTGACGGCCCGACATCGATCTTCCTTGCAGGTAAGCTGGGACAGACAACTCTGATGGGACCGATCGCGGTAGCGGCATATTCCTATATGGCGCTTGTACCGATCATTCAGCCGCCTATTATGAAGCTGTTTACTACCGAGAAGGAGAGGAAGATCAAGATGGGCCAGCTTCGTCCGGTAAGTAAGCTGGAGAAGATACTGTTCCCGATCGTTGTAACGGTTGTAGTTGCGCTTATCCTTCCGACAACAGCACCCCTTGTAGGTATGCTGATGCTTGGTAATCTGTTCAGAGAGTGCGGCGTAGTCAGACAGCTGGCTGATACGGCTTCCAATGCACTTATGTATATCGTTGTTATTGTTCTGGGTACTTCGGTAGGCGCTACGACCAGCGCAGAAGCGTTCCTGAACTGGGATACGATCAAGATCGTTATCCTTGGTCTGATCGCATTCGCGTTCGGTACGGCAGCCGGTGTATTGTTCGGTAAACTGATGTGCGTACTGACTAAGGGTAAAGTAAATCCGCTGATCGGTTCGGCCGGTGTATCTGCCGTGCCTATGGCAGCAAGAGTATCTCAGAAGGTGGGAGCGGAAGCGGATCCGACCAACTTCCTGTTGATGCATGCTATGGGTCCTAATGTGGCAGGCGTTATCGGTACGGCTGTGGCAGCCGGTACCTTTATGGCAGTGTTTGGCGTATTCTAAATTATACGGGAAACAACTTTAGTTGTTTCTGAATAGGTGCTATTCGGAATCTATTATGAGAGAAAGGAATGAATATAAAATGGCAGAACAAAAACCAGTTAAGATTATGGAAACTGTTCTCCGTGATGCGCACCAGTCTCTGATCGCAACGAGAATGCCTACAGAGATGATGCTTCCCATCGTGGAGAAAATGGATAAAGTCGGCTATCACGCAGTGGAATGTTGGGGAGGCGCTACCTTCGATGCTTCTCTTCGTTTCCTGAAGGAAGATCCGTGGGAAAGATTACGCAAACTGCGTGACGGCTTTAAGAATACGAAACTGCAGATGCTTTTCAGAGGACAGAACATTCTGGGATACAGACCTTATGCAGATGATGTGGTATACGCGTTTGTTGAGAAATCTATCGCAAACGGAATTGATGTGATCAGAATTTTTGACTGCCTGAATGATATTCGGAACCTTCAGGCGGCAGTGGACGCGACGAACAAGATTAAGAAGCAGGAGGGCAGAGGAGAGTCTCAGATCGCTCTTTCTTATACGCTTGGAGATGCTTATACTTTAGAGTATTGGGCAGATATGGCGAAGAAGATCGAGGAGATGGGCGCTGATTCCATCTGTATTAAAGATATGGCGGGTCTGCTCGTTCCTTACCGCGCAGCGGAACTTGTAAAGACGTTGAAGGAGAGCACTAAGCTGCCGATCCAGCTGCATACGCATTATACATCCGGTGTAGCGTCCATGACGTATCTGAAAGCAGTGGAGGCTGGCGTGGACATTATCGATTGTGCGATTTCTCCTTTTGCACTTGGCACTTCCCAGCCGGCGACCGAGGTTATGGTGGAGACCTTCAAGGGCACACCGTATGACAGCGGTTATGATCAGGATATCCTGGCACAGATTGCAGATTATTTCCGTCCTTACCGTGAGGAATGTATCGCTTCCGGCCTGATGAGCACGAAAGTGCTTGGCGTCAACATCAATACGCTGCGTTATCAGGTTCCTGGTGGTATGCTGTCCAATATGGTAAGCCAGCTCAAGGAGCAGAAAGCGGAAGATAAGTATCAGGATGTGCTGGAAGAGATTCCGAGAGTCCGTAAAGACTGCGGTGAGCCGCCGCTGGTTACGCCTTCTTCCCAGATCGTCGGTACACAGGCTGTATTTAACGTATTGATGGGCGAGAGATATAAGATGGCGACAGGAGAGTTCAAGGATCTGCTCCGCGGCAATTATGGGCAGACGGTTAAGCCCATGAATCAGGAAGTGATCGATAAGGTTATCCCTGGCGAGAAACGTTCTACCGCACGTTCAGCCGAGGCGACCGGCCATGTGGAACCGGAGCTTGCAGGTCTGGAAGCGGAGATGAAAGAATGGAAGCAGCAGGATGAGGACGTATTGTCCTACGCATTATTCCCGCAGGTTGCTATTGACTTCTTCAAATATCGTCAGGCACAGCAGGAAAAGGTTGATATGAGTGTAGCTGATACAAAGAACGGAGCATATCCGGTTTGATAATGACAGCATTCTGTGGAGACGGACTATGACATGACGGATAGAAGGTCATAGATTAGAAGGGATACAGAAGGTCAGACAGGGACAGATTTTTAATCTGTCCCTGTTTTATGATATAAAGAGGTTGACGAAGCAGTTATATTCTATTATAATAACATATGTTACCAAATGTTGGGTATGATACAGGGAGAGGGAAATTCTTATGGCAAGGAAAGAGACGATTACGAAAAATGAAATTTTGAATACGGCGTTTCAAATGGCAAGACAGGAAGGCATTGCCCAGGTAAGCGCCAGAACGCTGGCTGCGAAAGCGGGATGTTCCACACAGCCGATCTTCCGTCTGTATAAGAATATGGAAGAACTCGGAAACGAATTGTATGAGAAGGCGATCGTGTTCTTTGGGGAGTATTATGAGAATTTTCCGAAAACGCACGATACACCGTTTGTGGATCTGGGGCTGGCTTACATTCGTTTTGCACAGGAGGAACAGCAGCTGTTTAAGCTTTTGTTTATTTCGGAGAATCGTCGTGGTAAGAGTCTGTACGATCTCCTGAATGGGACAAAGGGAACGGTTGTCAGAGAAATCGGGAATGCCAGGGCACATGGATGCAAGGATCCCAGCGGTATGTTTATGAGAATGTGGATCTTTATTCATGGTTCGGCCTGTATGTCTCTGACAGATGACTACGATCTGCAGCAGGAAGATACCGTGAAGCTTTTAGAGGAGTTTTACCGGGTTTTCCTGAATGCTTAATGGTGTGTGCAGTCTGCATGCTGCAGGGAAGGGGTTATATTCAATAGAAGATGGCGATAGAGAATCGATATGATATTATTACGAGAATAAATGAACATTACGGAAGAATGAGCAAGGGGCAGAAGGCAATCTCCGCTTTTATCTATGATCATTATGACCAGGCAGTCTTCATGACGGCGGCGAGACTGGGAGAGACTGTGGGGGTGAGCGAGTCCACGGTCGTGCGGTATGCCATGTATATCGGATATAACGGGTATCCGGAATTTCAGAGAGATTTGGAAGACTGGGTACAGAATAAGATCAACTCCGTACAGAAGATCGGCGCCAAGTATGGTAAGAGCACGCAGTCGGAGATTCTGACATCCGTTTTACATGCGGACATTGAGAAACTGCAGGATACGATACAGAAGCTGGATCCGGCGGCGTTTGAGACGGCTGTCGATATTATTCTGGAAGCGAAGACAGTCTATATGATGGGCGTCAGAAGCTGTGAACCGCTGGCGGAGTTCCTGAATTTCTATTTGAATATGATCCGTGGGAACGTGATCTTATTGAAGACAACCAGTATTTCAGAGACCTTTGAACAGATGATACGGATTGACGAGCAGGATGCCATGATCGGCATCAGTTTTCCGAGATATTCGATGCGGACGCTCAAGGCGATGGAGTTTGCCAATGACAGGAATGCCAAGGTGATCACGATCACGGATTCCGTGCATTCGCCGATGAATCTTTATTCCTCCTGTAATCTTCTGGCAAGAAGCGATATGGTATCGATCGTAGATTCTCTGGTGGCGCCGCTGAGTGTGATCAATGCATTGGTGGTGGCGATGTGTCTGAAACGTCCTGAGGAAGTCAAGAAGAATCTGAAGAATCTTGAGGAAGCGTGGAACAATTATCAGGTCTATCTGAATGATGAGATTAACTTTATCGATGAGGAACCGATGCTCAATTATCCGCTGCGAAAGAAAGGCGAGTAGAATCTGAATGGGACATGTGATCGTGATCGGCGGCGGTGCGTCAGGGATGATGGCAGCATATGCCGCTGCAGAATGTGGGCACAGTGTGCTGCTTTTAGAGCAAAATGAAAAATTAGGTAAGAAGCTTTTTATCACGGGCAAGGGTAGATGCAATGTGACGAATGCCTGTGACATGGAGGGATTGTTTGAAAATACGGTGAGCAATCCCAAATTTCTTTACAGCGCTTTTTATGAGTTTAACAATATACAGTTGATGGAGCTGCTTCGTCAGGCGGGCTGTCCGCTCAAGGTGGAGCGCGGGGCGCGGGTGTTTCCGGCGTCAGATCATTCGTCGGATATCCTGGCGGTGTTGACAAAACTGCTTCGTCAAAGCGGCGTCGATGTGAGACTGCATACGAAGGCAGAGGAAGTGCTGGCCGAGAATGACTGTGTGACCGGCGTGTTACTGTCCGGTGGAAAGCGGCTTTCGGCCGATGCGGTCATACTGGCAACGGGCGGGCTGTCATATCCAGGCACCGGATCAACGGGAGACGGACACCGGATGGCAGTCAGGCTGGGGCATACCGTGAAGGAATGCAGGCCGGCTTTGACGCCTATGGAAATTGTGGAACCCTGGTGCGCCACTCTGCAGGGATTGTCTTTGAAGAACGTTACCCTGACGATGTGCTGCAAAGGGAAAAGGATATGGGATGGATTTGGGGAGATGCTTTTCACCCATTTTGGGGTCAGCGGGCCGCTTGTCTTATCCGCCAGTAGTTTCTATTATAAGAGTAAGGATCCGGATGATGTGACGATAACGGTTGATTTGAAACCGGCGCTTTCGGTCGAGCAGCTGGACAGGCGTATCCTGCGTGATTTTGAAGAGAATCAGAACAAACAGTTCAAGAATGTACTTGGCGGGTTATTTCCCTCCAAGCTGATTCCGGTGATGATCAAACGATCGAACATCGATGCGGAGAAGAAGATCCATGAGATCACGAGAGAGGAACGAAGCAGGCTGGTCAGCGTGACAAAGGGGCTGACGATGCATGTGCGGGGAATGCGCGGATTTACAGAAGCGATCATCACGCAGGGTGGGATCAAAGTAAAGGAAGTGAATCCGTCTACAATGGAGTCGAAGCGCATACAGGGTTTGTATTTGGCGGGTGAACTGCTTGATCTGGATGCCTTAACGGGCGGATTCAATCTGCAGATTGCCTGGTCGACGGGGCATTTGGCGGGAAGCAGTATAGAAGAAATCAATCAAAAGCAGTGCAGAAATGGAGTAGATGATGGGAGTTAATATTGCAATAGATGGTCCGGCAGGAGCCGGTAAGAGTACGATAGCAAAAATGATCGCTAAGAAGCTGGGGTATATCTACGTGGATACAGGGGCAATGTATCGTGCGATGGCGCTTTATCTGATTCGGGAGAAGATATTGCCCTCGGAGACAGAGAAGATCAATGCGAAGTGCCGGGAGGCGGATATTTCCATAGGATATGAGAACGGCGAACAGATTGTATATCTGAACGGCGAGAATGTCAACGGTCTGATCAGGACCGAGGAAGTCGGCAATATGGCATCGGCCAGCAGCCCGAATCCTAATGTCCGCCGGAAGCTGGTTGAATTGCAGCAGAAACTGGCGGCCAATCAGGATGTGGTTATGGATGGCAGGGACATCGGAACCTGCGTGCTGCCGGATGCACAGGTTAAAGTCTATCTGACGGCGGATAGCAGAGTACGGGCGGAACGTAGATATAAGGAACTGGAAGGAAGAGGGGTATCCTGCAATCTGGATGAAATTGAGAAGGATATTATCGAACGGGATCATCAGGATATGACCCGGGATATTTCGCCATTAAAGCAGGCGGAAGACGCGGTTCTTGTGGACTCGTCTTATATGACGATCGAGGAGGCGGTCGATGCCGTGACCGCGCTTCTGGGAAGATGAGCGGCAAGACGCCCGGCATAAGGTTGAAGGAAGAGGAAATTGACAGTAAACTTACATCATGCTTAGCCTGCCGTCGGGCGGGCCGCATGGCCATCCATGCTGTGAAAGTCGAAGACTTTCATAGCAAATGAGGAATTTAATATGGAAGTGATCTTGGCGGAACATGCCGGTTTCTGTTTCGGCGTGAAAAGAGCAGTGGAGCAGGTATATGAGCAGGTCAGGACCGGCAAGCCGATCTATACTTACGGACCGATCATTCACAATGAGGAAGTGGTCAGGGATCTGGAGCAAAGAGGCGTGCAGGTCATTGAGACGGAAGAGAGTCTGCAGCAGATCCGGGAGGGAACCGTGGTGATTCGTTCGCATGGCGTGCCAAAACGAATCTGTGAGGAAATAGAAGCACGAGGCATGGAGTGTGTGGATGCGACCTGTCCATTTGTGAAGCGTATTCATAATATCGTGGAAAAGGAAAGCCGGGCGGGCAGGCAGATCGTTATCATAGGCAATGCCGGACACCCGGAAGTAGAGGGGATTATGGGATGGTCCAGTACCCCGGCAATTGTGATCGGATCACCTGAGGAAGCGGAAAAATTCAGCTTTGAAGCGGGTAAAGAGGTATGTGTGGTTTCCCAGACGACATTTAACTACAATAAATTTCAAGATGTGGTTGAAATTTTTATGAAAAAAGGTTACAATGGTAGTGTTGTGAATACTATATGTAACGCTACGGAAGTTCGGCAGACTGAGGCTAGGAAAATAGCAGCTCAAGTCGATGTTATGATAGTAATAGGTGGTAATCATAGTTCTAATACAAGGAAGCTATATGAGATCTGCATGCAGGAGTGTGCAAACACGTATTTTATACAAACACTGAATGACTTGCACTTAGATTTACCTAAATCTGTCCGCTTGGTGGGTATTACAGCAGGGGCATCTACCCCAAACAATATTATCGAGGAGGTTCAAAATTATGTCAGAATTAACTTTTGAA
>CANRZW010000015.1 GCA_947644545.1 uncultured Lachnospiraceae bacterium | reverse complement strand
CTTTAAAATAGCTGATTGTGGAACATGACGTTTCAAAAAATGGGGAAACTCAAAATCCACATAGGTTTCTTCCCCTCCTGCATTACTGCAAGTCAGTTCCACAATCCCCTCTTTTCTCCCGAATGCCTGAACCACAAGCCCTTCTCCCGCCTGGTACGATGCGCCGTCCAACGTCGTCGCATCTATTCCTGCCGGCAGATACTCCGCACATCCAAGCCACGTACTTTCAATATCATAGCCAGTGATATAATCCTTCTCGCTTTTCTTCTCATAATCCTGTAAGAAGAAATTTGCCGACAGGACCGTAAGAAGCCCGATCGAAAGGACCGCTCCGTAGAAAAACTCCTTCCCCGGACTGCGCCTCAGCTCACGGATTAAAATTGCCGTTAAAAACGCCCCTGTCACGGAGGCTATCGTCAGGAACCGCCAGGGAAACTGAATGCTCCCCGTAACCCATGCCGTCAGATCACTTCTCTGCTGTATGAAGTCCCAGGGAAACCACGTTGTCGCCATAAAAACGGCCAGTATACAAAGCCCCGTCTGCAGATCGGCCATCTTCCAGACGGCCGTCTTTATGCCTTCTCTTTTATGACAGATGCGATAAACGACATACAGGGCGAGAGCCAGCATCATGCCTCCCCCAAGCGTATAGGACATCTCCATTCCGTAATCGGTGCCCCACAGCTTTCCTGTTACGATGGACGCCCCCTCGCCCTGTGGAAAGAAGGAGATTAACTGGCTTAGAAATACCGCATGGGACGTAAATCTGCCTCTGCTGTGTATCCCCAGTCCGCTCACATTATATTCAAACTGCATGTAGTCCAGGAACGGAAGCAGGAACCACAGGTTTACCAGGACCGTGCCTGCCGCCGCCTTCACAAACTGCAATAGCACTGTCCTTCGCAGCGTTATCCTGATCTTGATCAAACAGACCACAGCCATAAAAAGCCCTGCCATAAAAGTGCTGATCACATGAGATTGGATCACGCCCGAGAAACCAATAAGCAGCCACAGCCATCCGAGACAGCCCTTGTGCCCCTCCTCCCGCTTGTCTTCTTCCTCCGTATAGATCAGCCAGGCGCCGTAAATGATGATTGGCAGAAACGCCATTGCCGTATATTCGCCCACCGCCGCGCGCAGATGCAGCGTGGACAGCCTGTACGGTGCAAGCATGTAGACTGCCGTTCCTACCAGTGCGGACAACCGCTCCCCACAGATCTTCCTCAGACAGTAATATGCCGACAGACAGGTAAACAGATTGACCGACAATAGATACAGTTTATACGCGCTCTGCGCAGAAAAGCCAACAATCCTTAATATAGCCGGAAAATAGAGAAACACTTCTCCGTAAAGAACCGACGATGCATAGCCATAGCCGTTATTCCAGTAACCGGGAAGCCTGACCGGGAACTGTCCCGCAAGAAGCGCCTGCCTGATGGCTTCGATCCTGCATAAATGAAACTGCAGATCACCGCCGCCGCTCAGATAAAAGCTCAATACGGGTGCGGAAGACAAAACCACCAGAAGCGTCATTGCAAATACGATCGGTTTTCCATGAACCCTCTCACTCATCAAACTTTACCTCGATCTTCATTTCAAAAAAATCAGATTATAGGCAAACAGGAACAGCGGAATGAATGCCACCGCCACATTTGCCAACAATCTTGCATACGCATACCCCTTTACCGGCCTGTCCTTTCGGTAATCGATCTTATCCGGCATATTCAGCCATACAATGGTCAAAAGCAGAACGACAAACAGGACATTCAAGGCACCCACATACTTGACGATGGACACTCTGTGGGCAAACGCCTCCAGCGTATATACCTCGGGCACTGCATTGTAATCACCCAGGAATCTCTCCAGCAGCATTTCATGACATCCGTAGATCTCAAAGGCCCACGGACGGCTTCCGTAATTCGACAACGTGATCGCAATCAAGCCACATGTCTCAAACAGGACGTTATGTTTCATCTCCGACGTATTATATACCAGCATGATCGATAGATAAGGACAGAGATGAAGGTACCAATAAGAAGAACTTTCAAAGGAAATAAACAGACCGATCATCGCCGCCATCGGAATCCAGACCGCGTATTTATATAATTCCTCCTCCTTCTCTATCTCCTCATGCAGATAACAATAGATGCAGAGAATGCAGATCATAAGGAGAACGATCGGCGCATCCCCATTGACGAAGGGCAGCCTGTTGACCGTCAGACGGTTATAGATATCATTCTCAAACTGCTGCTTGATCAGCATCGACGGAGACTGCGGATCAAAGATGACTGCCTGAACCACCTTCAATCCCCAGACCGACGCCACAGAGAGGCCGATCTTCCACACTTTCTTCTCCGCTAACAACAGCAGTGGGGCAAAGATAAAGAAGGCATACATCTTAAACATCACCGCCACCATGAACCAGACAAGGAACCGCACCCTCCGCTGTCTAATATAGGCTCTTATTCCAAGCAGGATAAAAGGAATGCCCAGAATATCCGTCTGGCCATTGAGCCCGATTGCCGTGAAAACACACATGGAAGACGCGAACAAAAAAGCGCCCCATCTGGCATGTTGTTCAGACACCTTAATTTCCCTGCAGATGGAATAGATCAGAACGGCGCTGATCACAAGGGCTGCCAGCAACACGGATTTGCCATAGATCCTGGCAGGATAGGAGGCATTGACATCAAGTCCCTTCGCACTAAAGAGAATCCACAGTGGAATCCCCCATATTCCCAGCACGATATACATCGGAAAATCATAGGTGGCATAAGCGTAAGTATGTATACCGAATCCAAACGGATCATTTTCCACCAGATATTTGATATACTCATAGTATGAGGTCCAGCCATCATAATGAATGATCGCCCCCATAAAGTTAGCTTCATAGTTCACGATCGACATGGTATCCCCATAATAGTAGCTTAGGAACGGAATCCCGATCAGAACTGCCAGAACGATCCATTCCCAGATCCTTGGCGCCTTATCACTGCAAAAATAATTTTCTATTTTCTCTCTCATTTTATCCCCTCGTATCTCACAGCCTTTCAGGCTTCACGGTTTCTTCCCCGTCTGCCTGAAGATCACGGCCTCATGCCTTTTTAACTGAAATAATATCCGCAGCGCTTCCAGCACCGTACCTGCATGAAGCCCTGACTTGGAACCTGTATAGTGGATCGGGACCTCGACCGTTTTCCTGTTTCTGCAATAATATCGCATCTCCGTCTGATACATATGCCCTGTAGACAGAAACTTACCAAGCTCCATTTCCTCCAGCACCCTACGCTGGAATCCCTCAAATCCGCTTGTCATATCCTGTAATCTCGTACCCAGCACCAGATTAGCCAGCACTGTTCCACCCCTGCTCAGGATTCTCCTGTAGATCGGATCATGAATGACCTCTCCACCCTTCATGAATCTGGAACCCCAGACGCATTCATAGCCCTGCTCCAATTTGTCAAGAAATTCCGGCAGCTCGGAAGGCTGATGGCTTCCTCCGCCATCCATCTCTATGATCCAACCCGCACCGTCCTCCAGGGCGCGCCTGAATCCTTCCAAATAACAGCTGATCACACCGTATGACTTTTCATGATAGATATAGCGGATTCTTCCGCCTGTCTTCTCCTCATACCCTTTTACAATGTCCGCTGTCCTGTCTCTGGAATAACCGTCCATCACTACATATAAGTACAGGGAATCATAGGGCAGCCGCAAAACTTCCTCCAGGATCTGTGCCATCGATTCCTCTTCATTTGCGACAGGCATCACAATAACCGTCTTTTCCATCCGTGCTTCCTCTTTCGTCTCTCGTCCACTTTCTTTTCACGAAAATTTTGCATGTTTCTGTCAAATATAGCATAGGATACCCCATTTAGTCAATACTAATACCCCTATTAGATGTTTCTTCTATTTATCCTTTCCCTGTAAAATAAACGTGAGGTGATGACATGGACTATAAGAGGTTGGGTAAAAGAATACGGGAAGAACGCCAGCGTTTAGGCCTTACACAGGCTGAACTCGCAGAAGATATCAATATATCGGACACCTACATGGGCGCGATCGAGCGTGGTGAGAGAAGCCTCACGCTGGATACTCTCGTGAGGCTTGTTAACAGACTTGGCGTCACCGTCGATTACATGCTTGCCGATTCCGTAATTGACAATAATTCCAACATAGTAGAACAGTTTAAGCAGATCATTGACTGTCAGCCGTTAGAACGCAAGCAGATGGCAATCAATGTATTGCGCACGATCTTTTCCTACTTTGAGAAAGATGATATGTAGCAGATCCTTCTATTTCGGCCTGCCGGTGCGCAGACTTCTTACAAAATCAATCTCATTGATCAGACGCTTCACAGCCACATTGATCAACATCTGGCTGGATACAGAATATTCAGCCGACAGGGTACGCAGTCTGTCATATAACATGGGATCTGTCAATTGGAATGTGAAATCTTCCCTCAAATCTTCGCTTTTATCATTGCTGCTCTGACCTTCATTAACCATTTTTCAACCTCCTTATCAAGATGCAAGTTAGATTTCGAGCGCCACTATACATCATAGCGTCGCCAATTGAGAAGTTCAAAAAAGAATCCGGTGCGGCCATTAAGAAAAGGGACCGGAAAATAACTTCCCCGATCCCTCTGATTCAAACCCTTATCCTGTTGTTTCCATTTCTGCCTGCAATTGACAAAGGCATACACGCCTTGTCTGTTGAAGCCATGCTTCCGCCCTGTCAAAACATCCGCCTCTTACTACGTATCCGCTCTCAATTTCCGGTAAAGTGCAAAATACATCGTCACAAAGCAGGCCAGCCCTCCTATGGCATTGGAAATCGGCTCCGCCAGAAATACCCCGTTCACGCCGAGTCCCAGCTTAGGCAGAAGCAGCGTAAGCGGCGCAACGATCACCGCCTTGCGCAGCAGGGAGAAAAAGATCGCATGGCGGGAATAGCCGAGCGCAGTAAACGCCGCCTGTCCCAAAAACTGGAAAGACATAAAGAAAAACCCGAAAAAATATAACCGCAGCGCACCCACGCCGGCCTCGATCATCGCTCCGTCCTCCGTAAATATGGTCAACAGCAGATGCGGACTTAAGATCACCAAAAGCCATGCCAGCATGGTATACAGAACACCCAGAATCGTCGTAAAACGAATGCCCTGCCGGACCTTGTCATACTTCTTCGCCCCGTAATTATACCCCAGCACGGGCTGCGCGCCGTTGGTGATGCCGCTGACCGGCAGAGACAGAATCTCCCTGGCAGAGTTGATCACCGTCATGATTCCCACATAAAGGTCACCGCCGTAAGTCTTTAACGTCGCATTGCATACCACCTGCACCAGACAGTTGGTCCCCTGCATGATAAAGCCGGACATCCCCAACGCCATAATCTCCCCCGCCAGCCTGCCGTCTATCCGCAGGTTCTTCTTCTTAACAGGGAGCAGCGCCCTCTTCCCCGTCAGAAACAGCAGCACCCAGATACAGGAAACGGCCTGACTCAGCACCGTTGCCAGCGCCGCGCCGCCCACTCCCATATGTAAGCCGAAGATGAAGAGCGGATCCAGCGCCAGATTCAGCACTGCACCGATCAGCGTCGTCAGCATTCCCATCCGCGGGAATCCCTGCGCGTTGATGAAACCGTTCAGCCCTGTGGCCAACATGGTAAAAGGAGTCCCTAACAGATAGATCCGCAGATAAGCATCCGCATACAAATAAGAAGCGTCGCTTGCGCCAAACAGATAGAGCACCGGCCTGCGAAGCACATAACAGAGCAGAAACAGTATAATCGATGTCCCAAGCAGCAGCGAAAATGTATTGCCTAATATCTTCCCCGCCCGCTCTTCCTGCCCCGCTCCTCTGGCGATCGAAAAAAGCGGCGTACCGCCCGTCCCGAAAAGAAAGGTAAAGGCCGCGATCAGCGTGGTCAGCGGAAACACCAGACCGATTCCTGTCAGGGCCATGCTGTCCGCCCCCGGCAGATGTCCGATATAGATACGGTCTACCACATTATAAAGAAGCTGCACCAGTTGCGCCATAATCAGCGGTATGGCCTGCGCCACGATATTCTGCCAGACCTTTCCTTTAGAAAAATCAGTTGACTGCATAATTCCATCATCTCCAAGATTCATTTTATTTTTCTCTTATCTTACCACGATTTTCCATCAGGAAGCAAGTCGGCAGCCCTACGGGGCATCTTTTACAATCCATGCTTATTTCCTGCTTGACTTTAGTACGAAATCGTACTATGATAGCTACATTGGTACGATTTCGTACTAAAAGAACACTGCCCTACAGGAGAAAACAAATATGTCTGACAACTTTTCAAACAATCTGAAGCGTTATAACTATCTGGTCGGGGAAATTGACGCCACCTATCACGAGATGTCCACGAAGCTGGGGCTGTCAGACAGTGTAATGAGGATCCTCTATACCATCTGTGATAACGGCACCGACTGTCCGCTGCAGAAGATCTGTCGACTCACCGGTCTCAGCAAACAGACCATCAATTCCTCCCTGCGCAAGCTGGAAAGTGAGGGTATTATTTATTTAGAGCCGCTTGGCCCGAGGAATAAGAATGTCTGCCTGACCCAATCCGGAAAACGGATGGCGCAGAAGACCGCCGGCCAGATTCTGGCGCTTGAAAACGCTATCTTTGCCTCCTGGCCGGCGGAAGATATGGAGCAATACATTGCTTTGACAGAAAACTATCTGCATGATCTGCGCGCCATGGCACGCAAACTGACTTAAGGTTGAATAACTGCCTGCAGAATCGCCAGAACAATACCATAATTCTTGAAAGGAGTAACCATACCAATGATACAATTATCAGACCATTTCGATTACAAACGACTGTTACGTTTTACCATGCCTTCTATCATCATGTTGATCTTCACCTCGATCTACGGCGTGGTTGACGGCTTCTTCGTCTCCAATTTCGTGGGAAAGACGGCCTTCACAGCCGTCAATTTTATTATGCCCGTCCTGATGATCCTGGGCTGTGCAGGTTTCATGTTCGGCACCGGCGGCGGCGCCCTGATCGCCATCACCATGGGCGCCGGCCATAAGGAGAAGGCCGATCAGCTCTTTTCCATGCTGATCTATATCTCCATAGCCTGCGGCATCGTTTTGACAGGATTAGGGCTGTTATTTTTGCGCCCTCTTTTATCCCTGCTGGGCGCCAAAGGACAGATGCTCGAAGACTGCATCACCTATGGGAAGATCATTCTTCCCGCAGTCTCCGCCTATATCCTCCAATATGAATTCCAGTGCCTGTTTGCCACGGCGGAGAAGCCGAAGCTGGGCCTTTATGTCACGATCGCAGCCGGACTGACCAATGCCCTGCTGGATGCTCTTTTTATCATTGTATTCCATTGGGGCCTGCAGGGTGCGGCCGCAGCTACCGCGATCGGCCAGTGTGTCGGCGGCCTGCTCCCCGTTCTCTATTTTGCCCGCCCCAACACCAGCCTGCTCCGTCTGACAAAGGCCCGCTTCGACAGCATGGCGCTGCTTAAAGTATGCATCAACGGTTCCTCAGAGCTGATGAGCAATATTTCCACTTCCCTCGTCAGTATGCTGTATAATATCCAGCTGCTGCAATACGCCGGGGAAGACGGCATTGCCGCCTATGGCGTCCTGATGTATGTCAATCTGATCTTCCTGGCCGCCTTTATCGGTTTCTCCGTAGGTGTCTCTCCGGTGATCGGCTATCACAGCGGTGCGGGAAATTATAATGAACTAAGCGGATTACTAAAGAAGAGCTTTGTCATAACAGGTGTATTTGCAATTCTGATGTTCCTGGCCGCCCGGATCCTGGCACGGCCGCTCGCCCTGCTGTTTGTCGGATATGACAAATCCCTGCTTGCCATGACGCTGCGCGGATTTTGTATCTTCGCCTTTTCGTTCCTGTTCGCGGGATTTGCCATCTTCGGTTCCGCCTTCTTTACCGCCCTGGGAGACGGTCTTACCTCCGCGCTGATCTCTTTTCTGCGGACGCTGGTCTTCCAGATTCTTGCCGTGCTGCTCCTGCCCCTTATCCTGGGTCTGGACGGTATCTGGATCTCCATCGTGGCGGCAGAGATAGCGGCCGTTATTACAGCTGTGCTGTTCCTGGTCGGCAAGCGGAAGAAGTATCATTATGACCGCAGAAGTAACTGACAATCCTCTTCTTCTACATCACCAGTTTCCGATATGCTTCCGGCTTCTGGTACGCCTTGCTCACGCCGTCATCCTCATACAGCCTATACTCTGCCCCTGCAAATCCAAGCATCGTCATATGCTCCGTGTCAAGGGCCTCTACACACTCGGCTGCTTCCGCCAGCGGTATGCACTTACCGCTGCGGATAAATAGCGGCACTTCATTTAAGGCGATCTCCACATAATGGTGTCCCTTCCCAAGGACCTCCTCATAGATCGTGCCGTCCGGCAGGAACTTGACGAATTTCATCTCCTCCGGCAGATACACATAACGCCCCTTCGCATTCTGGGTATAGACAGGCGCGATCATGATCTCATCCCCCAGCATCATCTGGTCTTCCACCTGCACGGCCATGGCATCTTCCGGATAGACGAAAGCCAACGGTTTAAAATACAAGTCGTTATTTAATGCAGCCTTCATATACTCGCTGTACAGATACGGAATCAGACGGTAACGCACACCGATCACATGCCGGAAATCCTCGATGTTCTCGAACTGGTAACACTCCTGTTCTCTCGTTCCCTGTGCCGCATGGTTACGCATCAACGGTGTAAATACCCCCAGCGCCAGCCAGCGCAGCAGCATGTCTAACGTCGTATCGGCGCCAAATCCGCCCAGATCCGCACCGGTATACAGGAACCCGCACATATTTAAGGACGGCAACATTTTCAGGTTCAGCAGAATATGAGACCACCAGGACTTATTGTCCCCGGTCCAAATACCGCCAAAGCGGTGCATACCGATATAGGAAGAACGGGAAAACATCAGGAATCTCTTGTCCGGATCGATCCGCTCGAAGGCTTCTCCTGCCGCCCTCGTCATATAGTAGCCGAACAGATTGTGTACCTTGTCATGGCGCACCCGCCCGTCCTTCGTATTATGATAAAAACGCCTGTAATCTTCCTTACTGTTGGCCAAACTGCCAAGTTTCCACATCAACGGCCATACGGACGGTCCGGTAAAGCGTTTCTTAGCGCCTTCTGCCGCGGTTTCCTTATCAGTTTCCCCTTTATTCCTGTTATCTGCCGCCATCTCCCCGGCTGTGATACCGCCGCCATTCTCGTTCTCCAGGAAATCTTTCAGCATATCCTTCAACTCCGCCAGACCCTCTTTGGAATAGAAGATCGCCGGTTCATTCATGTCGTTCCAGAAGCCCTCAATGCCCTGGTCGGTCAGAAGGCGATACTTATCGCCAAACCATTTCCGTGCCTCCTCATTCAGCACATCCGGGAAATGCGTATCCCCCGGCCATACCGCCGCCACGAAATCGCTGCCGTCCTCACGCTGGCAGAAGTAACGGTTCTGCACGCCCTCCTCATAGATGTCATATCCCTTTTCCACCTTCACACCCGCGTCGATGATCGGAATCAGACGGATATTCCTGTCTTTCATCTCCTGCACAAAGGCCGGGAAATCCTGGAAATTCTCTTCATGCAGCGTAAAGTCTTTGAAGCTCTGCATATAGTCGATATCCATATAGACCATATCAAGCGGCACACCGTTTGCCCGGTGTCCATCCACCACACTGCGGAAGTCCTCCTTCGTCTTATATCCCCAGCGGCTCTGCCCGAAACCAAATGCATACTTGGGCGGGATATAGCTTCTGCCGATGATGCTGCGGAACTGCTTCACAATATCATAGGGAGAATCCCCGTCGATCACAAACAGGTTCAGATCCGCATCTTCACATGACACCTGTAATGTATCTGTCTTCGTGTATCCGATATCAAAAGTGATCTCTGACGGATAATCGAAAAACAGTCCGAATGTCTCCCTGCCTGCCACGACAATAAAGTTATGCGCACCATATAAGGAACGCTTGTCTTCCGTGTGGTTCGGATCATCCGTACAGTCACTGGTATAGCAGTAGCCCCGCTTGTTCAATCCCCTGTTGGCCTCCCCAAGGCCATACACGATATCATTCTCCTCCATCTTGTAGGTAAAGCGAAATCCCTGCTCTGCCTCAATGCTGCCATAAGCCGGCGCACCTGCCGCCACTGCCACTTCTTCCACTACGGCCTCTGTTGTAAATGGTTTCCCGTATACATACTTCTGAATCATGTCTTTTCCTCCTGTCATTCTTCACAACTTTCATAATAAATACATTATATATCCCTGTTTTGGGAAACACTTCCATTATTTTGGTGGAAAATTACACAATCTTGACTTTTTGAGTCCGAATCAGAAACGCCCATCTCCTTCCCGGCAAACCGAATCCGTCAGGCGCTCTCTTCCGCCTTCTCCTTACTCATCCGTAAAACTTCCTTCGCCAGCCTGAGCATAACGCTTCCATTCCATATTGCGACCAAAATACAGACTATCCTCAGCCAAAAAAGCTCACAATAATAAGTGGAAACGCCGACCAGCAAGATCAAGGTAATCCAGGGTAAAACCACCCCCTGTGCAGCGTACATCCTGTTCGCATTCTTCACGTTCCCCTCCTCCTTTCGCATAACAGCCATCACCCACCTGCATAGCACAACCCAATTTCTAAGCCAATTATAGCACAGCCGAAATTCCCCTGCAAATTACCTTTCTTTCTCAGCCGCGCCTATTTTCCAGCCGGAAACAGCAGCACAAATTCCGTTCTCTCATCCGCCGTCCTGCCCACCTTGATGTAACCCCCTTCTTCCTCCACAATCTTCCTCGTAATATACAATCCCAGCCCGACGCCTTCTCTTTCTCCGACCTCCCTGCCTCTGTAAAACCGTTTAAATAACTTGTGATATTCTTCCGGTGCAATCCGAACCCCACTGCTCCGCACTGCCACCCCTACATAATTTGTCAGTTCCATCACTTCCATCTCGATCCTGCTGCCCGCATCCCCATACTTCACCGCGTTATCCAGCACATTAAAGACAGCCTCCGCCGTCCATTTCGCGTCCGCCATCACCTGACTTTTTACCCTGCCAGACAAATCAATCTCCATCCCCCGGCTCTTCGCCTTCTCCATCACCTGTCCCACCGCCTGCAAAAGAATCGTTTCCAGACTCTGCCATTCCGGTTTCAGGCGAATAATCCCCGTCTCCAGTCTCGACACCTTAGAAAAGCTCTCCCCCAGCCAGGTAAGCTTCTTCGTCTGCTCCTCCAGACAGGCAAGAAATCTTCCCTTCTCATCCGCCGTCAAATCATCCCGTTCCAGAAATCCCACATACATCAAGATATTCGTGATCGGCGTATTTAATTGATGCACCAGATCCCCGATATTCTCATTAAGCTGCCCGCGAAACTGCCGCTCCCGCTCCTCATAAGAGCACAGAATGTCATAGAGCCGCAATAACTGCCCCTGCATTCTGGACAGAATCGTATCCTCCGTCACCGGAAAGGCGATCGTAACTCTGCCGTCCATCAGCTCTTCCATCATTTCACTGAACGCATAGAGCTTCCCGTCCACCCGCCTCTCGATCAACAGATATACCCCTGCGAACACCGCCAGATTCACCACCCCATACAGGATGATCAGCCATGTGCCGTAAGCCGGCCGTCTGCAGGAAAGCTCGCTGAACAGGAAAAGCAGTATGAGCATCACGCCCATACCGCCTATCCATATACCGTCTGTACCGTTACTCTTATACCGCTTGTTCATTTCTGTCCATCCTCCCACTTATACCCCAAACCAAACACTGTTTTGATATAAATCGGCTCCTCCGGATTCTCCTCCACCTTCATGCGCAGCCTGCGGATCGTCACATTGAGCGTCCTGCTCTCCACAAACCGCTCATCCGCATCCCAGATCCGTTCCAGGATCCGTTCTCTCGTCAGCACGATACCCCTGTTGCGAAGAAAAAGCTCCGTCAGCCTGCACTCTAACGCCGTAAGCTCTACCTGCTCTCCCCGCCTGGTCAATGTCTTGTTCTCAAAATCATACAACAGTTCACCATTCACATAGATCTGCCGCGACACGCCCTCACTGCGCTTTAATACCGCCGCGATCTTCATAAGCAGCACCGGCATGGAAAAAGGCTTCGTGATATAATCATCACACCCTGCCCGGAACCCCTGCAGCATATCTTCCTCCGTGTCTCTGGCTGTCAGCAGAAGCACCGGCGCCGGCTGCCCGGCCAGCACACTTCCCAGAAACTCTCTGCCGTCCCCGTCCGGCAGATTGATATCCAACAGAATCAGGTTCATCTGTTCTTCCAGCTTCTCCCTCGCTTCCCGCAGACTATAGGCGCTCCTCGTCAGATACCCCTCCCGCCGCAGTGCAAACGCAATCCCCTCATTCAACGCCCGATCATCCTCAATAACCAAAATCCGCTTCTCCATCCCCACTCATTTGCCCTTTCCTTCTCAAATTACAATCATATCGCAGCCCCCTTATACCTCTACACCACTTCCCGCAGCCTCTCCACAATCGACCTCCTGTTCATCCCCCAGGTCAGCACCTGCGCCATCACCACGCACAGCCCGGCCGAGATCACCACAAAGATCATAAGCGCCTGCACAAACGCAATGACCGAAAAATTAAATCCCGGCTGCGCCCCGACCTTATAGGCCAGCGCCGCTCCCGCCACGGTCGCCAGTCCCAGCGCTGTGGCGACAAGCACGGCGTACTTCTCGAAAATATCCCGCTTCATCTGCCGCCCCGTCATCCCGATGGACTGCATGGCCGCATATTCCACCTTCCTGGCCATCACATCCGTAGTTACCGTATTCACCATATTGGCTACACCGATCAATCCCACGATCACCGCCAGCAGGATACCGAAAGCCGTCATGCTCCGCTTCGTTTCCGTATTCCGTACCCGGGTCATATAAGCGGAGTCAAGCGAAAGCTGCAGATTCCCGTCTTCCTCTACAAGCCCGGCAATGATCTCATACTGTTCCTTGTCGGAAAGCGCCGTCCCGTCCTGCCTTTTACCGGATGCATTAAAGCAGACGTTCCCGATCAGCTCCCCGTAATTCGAATAAATCTCCTGAAATGCCTCATCCGTCAGCCAGATATTGACTTCCCCCATATTATCCGTGCCATAGATATTATGGCTCGTCACCAAGGCCATCACCGTAAATTCCTGCTCCACGTAACGATCTGCCGCACTGTCAAAGAACGTGACCGACACCCGGTCGCCTGCATGTACCTGATACGCCATGCCCTCGCTCTGCTCCATATCATTGACATAGAGGGAACGGTTGTAGATCAGATAACCGCCCTGTGCAAACCGTTCGGCGTCAAACTCCCCTTCCAGCACGGTAAAATATTGACTTTCATGGTCAAGATACGCCGCATCCATACCCGCGACGCTGACCGGATAATTGTCTCTCTCGTTCTTTCCGGGAAGGCTGCGCCAGGGATCCACGCCCCATTTCTGTTCCATGCTGTCCACATACGCCTGTCTGTCACGGGCCAGCTCCCCTTCTCCTGCAATCTCTCCCCGCGATACATCATAATAATAACCGCCCCCGAAAATCAACCAGTCCGGCTTCGTCCTGGCCACATAGGTAACCCGGAAATCTTCCACAAACTCCTGCTCCCTGATCTTTCGCACCAGCTCGTCACTGACAGGCTGATAAGGCTCCTCCGACCCGAATTTGACCGTTTTCTGCACTATTCGGAAATCCGTGCCGTTGTGCTCCGCCGTATGCACCTCCACCGAATACCCCATAGAGATTGTATACACCACCAGAAACAGAACACCGCTTAAGGCAAAAGAGATAACCGAGAAAACGCCCTTTTTCTTCCTGCCGCGGTATCTGGCCGCCTCCACAGGGGAGATCGTGCTGGCGATCCGAAAAGGCTTCATGGTACTGACAAGCACCGTAATCCAGGAAAACACCGCTCCCAGCGCAAACACCTGTACGAAACCAGCCGGCTTATAGAAAGAGGAAATGCCTTCCGCAAAAGCGTCCATAACCGCACCCGCTGCCATCCGTCCGATGCCGTATCCGATCATGCCTCCCAGCACAATGCCTATTAAGGAAACCCTGTTCATCTGCCACAACAGCATCCGCTTAAGCTGCTGCCTTGTCATGCCGATGGTCTTTAATTCCCCGTAGAACCGTATATCATTCTCGATCGAGATGTCAAATATATTATAGATAAAAAAGTATCCACAGAACATCACACACAGCAGAAGCAGTATGATCGGGGCCAGGGCCGCATAGGACAGATCACTGGCCTTGTACTGAATGCCGTTGCCTGCCGCCTGCTCATTCACTTCTGTCAGCTTCTCATGCTTGTCCGTCCCCAGCTTCAAGGGATTCAAATTGTTCAGCTTCACATAGATCTGGTCATACCCCTTGATCAGTCCCGGATTGTGCTTCTCGATAAAGGCTTTTCCCGTGTAGATCTCCTCATAGATATCCGCGACGCCGCGCAGCGGATTCTTATAATACCCGCACACCGTCATGGGAATCACTTTTTCCGTCTGCTGCCCTTCGCCTTCTCCCTCCACCAGCACTACGAGGTCATAGGTGACGTTTAACTGTTTCGCCAGCCCCAGACGCTCCGACATGGTATCGGACAGCAGAATCTCATCCCCGCTCTCCGGATACCTGCCGGCGATCAGATCCACCATATTTTTCTCATAATGCACTTCGTCCGCCGCAAACAACCGCACATCCACACCGGAAAATTCCTGATTGTGCAGATAGCTTGCACTGCACCGCTTGGCGTAAGCCGCCCAGTCCACCTGCGGCAACTTTTTTGCCCGCTCCAGAATCTCCTCGTCACCATAGATCATGGCGCTGTCCGTACCCGGCCCCGGGGATGCCCCCATATAACGTGTCATGGCCGTCATATAACCGATCCCCACCGTAAAAATAACAACGATGAGCAGCGCCGTCAGCGCCACTGCCAGCACCGCCAGCCTGTTGCGCACCGGATGCGCTCTGTAGTCGTCAGCAGCCAGCTCTTTTTCCAGCTTCTGGTCGGAATTCCTGAACATCATGCTCATGCCTGCACCTCCTGCTCTCTCACCAGCTTACCGTCCTCGATATGGATCACCCGATCCGCCAGCTGTGCGATAGCATCATCGTGCGTGATCATAATGATCGTCTGGTTGAATTCCCTGGAAGTCATCTTCAACAATCCCATCACCTCCGTGCTCGTTCTGGTATCCAGGTTGCCGGTCGGTTCATCCGCCAGCAGCACCGCCGGCTTGGCCGCAATGGCTCTGGCGATGGACACCCTCTGCTGCTGTCCGCCGGAAAGCTGATTGGGATACCGGTCCATTTTCCCTTCGATCCCCAGCTGTCCACAGATCTGCGCGATATAATCCCGATCCGGTTTCCTGCCGTCCAGCCGGATGGGAAGCACGATATTTTTATACACATTCTGTACCGATATCAGATTGTAATTCTGGAAGACAAAACCGATATTCCGACGCCGAAACACCGTCAGCTCTTCCTTCGACATCTCCATGATTGAGTGTCCGTCTATGATGACCTCCCCCGCATCCACAAAGTCCAGTCCCCCGATCAGATTCAGCAGCGTTGTCTTGCCGCTGCCAGACGTCCCCACGATCGCCGTGAAGCTGCCCTTCTCAATGCCGAAACTGACATCGTCCACCGCCTTTACCAGATTCTCCCCGCTTCCGTAATACTTCTTAAGATGTACCGCCTTTAAAATATCCATACTGCCTGCTTCTCCTTGTCTTTAATTTGCCACAAAAAAGTAAACTTACTTCGCAGCCTCGCAATGTCCGGAACGCTTTCCTGTAGAAACAGGATAGAAAGCATTGAAACTCAGCTCCGTATCTTCATCATAGACAACAGATATTACAATCTGGTTACAAACAGATAAGTATCCATAGACAAAAAAGTTAAACAGCCTATACCATTCAATGAAAGAGCAAAAGAGAGGTTTTATTTATTCTAACCTATAAAATCATCAACTTACAAGCGGTCTTGGCGGAGGATATATTATTGAAAAGAAAACAGGTATGACAGCTGCCTGACTGCTGCCATACCTGTATCTTCCGACAGGCTATTCATGATTCAAATACTTTTCCAGAGTTGCCATATATTCCTCTTTCCAGTTCTCGATCTCAAGCCGCAATGGCTTTGACAGCTCTAAACTGAAAATTCCCATGATCGATTTTGCATCAATCACATACTTTCCCACACAGAGGAATGCATCACCCTCTATTCTGCTCATATCATTGACAAATGCTTTTACCTTATCTACAGAACCAAGCAGGATTTCAAAGGATCTTGTAGGTTCTAATTCTCCCAATGCAGCTACATCACACATTCCTGCCACTCTCCTTTCTTTCCTGAATCTCCAGCACGATCTTGTTATAAGCTTTCTTATTCAGGCGGTAGAAAAATAAAACTGCCGCAGTTACGATCCACAGCACGCCGGGAACCGTGGTAAAAGAATGTTTGATCACAGCCAGCACTGCCGGATTCTGCTGTTCATTCGCTACATATCCGAAGCTGCCCAGAACACCTGCCAGTACAGAAGTGCCGATCGCCATTCCAATCTTATTTCCTAAAGAAATGAACGCATACTGGAAACCATCATTACGCAGCCCCGTCTTCCATTCCCCATACTCCACACAGTCCGGTACGATTGCATAAATCGCTGTGTTAAACCCGGAAAAGAAAAACTGTGCCAGACAGGAAAACAGATAAAACGGAACGGGTGATTTTCCAACCGTAAAAAAGTACATACAAAACATACTAAGCCCTGTAAGCAGCGCAAATATGGAAGCTGACCGCCCTTTATTGTTTGTCAGACGGAACACCAGCGGGAAGCAGGCCGCGCCGATGATAGACGGGATGATAATAAAAAGAGAGTAAGTACTGAATAATGCCTGATTCCCTTCCACATAGGTAAAGTAGTAGAGCGCATCCGCATTTCTTCCATAAAGCGTCACCCCGAACAGGAACTGCCCGGCCACTGCAATTAAGTACGGCCTGTTTTTCACAACAGCGGACAACTGTACTTTCAAAGGCGTTTTTTCCTTTTCCGGCACCTCCACAACCTCTTTGGTCTTCGCAAAACAGAAGATGTGACATGCTGCAAAAATACACCCGTATATGACCGCAATCAGGAGATATCCCCTCTTGTCATTTCCCTTTCCAAGCGCTGCGATCAGGGGAACCGTTATGATGTTGATAATACCGATGGCAATCATCGCACTGACGGAACGGAATGTGTTAATCTTCGCCCGCTCTTCAATATTCTGTGTCATGGCACCACACAAAGTTCCGTAAGGGATGTTGACACAGGTGTAACCCAATACCAGAATGCAGTAGGTAACTGCCATGTACACAATCTTTACTGTAGATGACCAATCCGGATGCGCCCAGAAAGTCAGTATCAATACAAGAGCGGTCAACGGTGCGGCGATTAACAGCCAGGGACGGTATCTTCCCCACCTCGTATGCGTCTTGTCGCTCAAACCGCCGATTACGGGATCATTAATCGCATCCCAGAACCTCGAGAACAGCATCAATCCTGCAACTGCACTCATCCCTATCCCGAAAACATCCGTATAAAATATCATCAGGAAATTTCCTACAAACATCCAGCTGAAATTACATCCTACATCCCCCATGCCATAGGCAATCTTACTGATCAATGGCACTTTTATATCTGTATTCTTCTGCTCCATTACAATCCTCCTTACCTGTTGATTCCAAACCCTCATACAGATACCCTGGAAACGATCCGGTACGCAGTTTCCAGGGTTTCGTCTATCTCACACCAACTACTCCGCAATGCGTATCACTGCTTTCACAATATCCGCTTTATTGTTCACGCTATAGTCCATGGCTTTCTGTGCCTCATCAAGCCCGAAGACATCCGTCACAATGCCTTTCAGGTTTACCTTCCCTGCCGCAACAGCCTCAATCGCCATGGGATAGATATGGCGGTAACGGAACACCGTCTTGAAGGTCAGTTCCTTATCCAGCGCAAGGCTCACAGGCAGCGTCATTTCCCCACTCTTGCTGTATCCCACCAGCACGATTGTTGCACCCTTCTTCGTCATATGTATCGTCTGTACCGTTGTCACCTGTGTGCCTGCCGTTTCTATTGCCAGGTCGCATCCTCTGCCCTCCGTCAGTTTCTTCACTTCTTCCACTGCATCTGTACGGCTGGCGTCAATTACCCCGTCTGCCCCCAGCTCCAACGCTTTCCGGAGCCGTTTTTCCATGATATCCACCACGTATACCTTTGACACGCCCATTGCCTTTAATGCCATCATTGTCACCAGACCGATACAGCCTGCCCCCATGACAACCGCTGTCTGTCCTGCTCTTGCGCCGCCCTGCATTGCTGCATGGAAACCCACTGCCAGAGGCTCAATCAATGCACCCTCCATGGTGCTTACATGATCCGGCAGCTTAAAGCAAAGATCCGCTTCGTGAGCCACATATTCCTGAAATACCCCGTCCACCGGCGGCGTTGCGAAAAACACCACGTCCGGGCACAGATTGTAATTCCCTGTTTTACAGAATTCACAGTGGCCGCATGTCTTACCCGGTTCCAGTGCAACCCTGTCACCGACTTTCAGATGCTTCACATCCTTTCCTACTTCCACAACCGTTCCACCCGGTTCATGGCCAAGTACAAAGGGCGGCTTTACCACATAGTCACCAATCGCCCCCGTCTCGTAATAATGCAGGTCACTGCCGCAGATTCCCACATATTCCAACTTGACAAGCACCTCATTGTCTTTTGCTTTCGGGATATCCCTTTCCTCAAATCCCATCTTGCCAATCCCCAGCATTACCGCTACTTTCATTTTTCCTTCCATGACTGTCTCCTCCATTTTTCTTTGCATTTATCTATTGCTATTCCGCTGTATCAATCCATCTCTTCCTGAATTTTTTCTCTGCCCCCTTTTTCGATTTCTACTTTATTTATTACTTTATTAAATAGTTTTATTATGTATCTAATTTTATTTTCTGACCTCCAATTTGTCAAGAGATTTTCACTAAATCCTGTACTTTCATCACTTGCACCAAAATCCGGACCGGGTTTTCATTAAAAATACACAAAAAAGAAGTCTCATTTCTGAAACCTCTTCCTGTAACCCCTTCCTGTAGCCCTTTCCTGTAACGATCCGCCCTTATCTTAGATCCGGCCAACGCAGTCCACAATCACAACAGGCACTGTCCTGTTACTTTCCAAGACAGTGCCTGCCGCTTATGTTTCCACTATTACACCTGTTATTATATCTGTTGTTTACAAGAGATCCTAATCGGTTAAAGTGGATTTGTAGTAAAAAGTGATGTTCTCCGGAACTCTTTTCATTTTGCCCCCTTCATTGCGGTACTGCGAACAGTCCGCAAACACGATTCTGCCGTCGGGAAGGGCGCAATGCATCACGCCTTCCCAGTTACAGGGTGCCTCATAGGCGGGCAATACATTGACTGCCTTGTCTTCTCCCAGATTATAGGTGAAGATACCGTCATATCCCCAGAACACAAAATCCGTGTCAGCCCCCGCTGCAACGATATCCAGCATGATCGTTCCCGCCGGCACGATGTCCATATAGATTTCATCCAGAGCGCCTTTTTCCGGATCAACGGAGGCGATCCCCATGCGGTCCTTCGTCTGTATCTGGGTATAGACCCTGCCGTCCTTTCCGATTCCGAGCCCGCCCAGGTCATGGCAATTAAATTCCTTGGAGGTAACGCTCCTGATATAATTCCCCTGTTCATCCAGGATAAGGAGAAGCACATCCCCCAAAAATGCCGCCCGGACATAGACATAGCCCTGCTCATCCACAACAATTCTCGTTATCATACGGCACTGCACTCCATATTCCTGTTCCAGCAGGAAGGAAATGTCCACCTTCCGGAGTATCTCCCTGTCCGCATTCAGAATCCAGAGCCATGTCTTGTAGCGCACTCCCCCTACCGTTATCCCGCTGTAAGCGTTGTCATCACCGTCATCCATGCGCGCATACAGGCCCAGATAAAGATTTCCCTTTTTATCCTCGTACATTGCGTTTACATAGGTTTCCGTTTCAAAGTCGTCAAAGAACGGCTCGGAGTCACTGCTTCCGATCTCCATCCTGTGGATACTGCTCTCTCCTGCCAGGAAAATACAGTCCTGCCCCGACGCAATATACTGAAATTCCAGATCTCCCGTATAGGGAATCGTCAGCTCCTGCCCTGGATTTTGGAGCGTATCCTTACCCTTCGCCGTCTCTTCCTCCCCTGCCGCTTCCTCCTTCGCAATCTGCTGTTCCGGGAAGGGAATTTCTCCCTCCTCAATCTTCTGATTCATGGCCTGCAGACTGTAATCCCGCTTATACACGAAATCAATCACCTCGAGAAGCTCCTCGTCGCTCATGGTCTCTTCCGGAAGAAAAAAGGTGGACGTATCCTTGTAAAAGGCCACGCCTTTTCCCTTATATTCGTCCGGGGAGGAAATCATGGTCAGGATCTTTTCGGGAAATACCGCTTCCTCCTCATAGGAGGTGCGCAGACTGCCCATGCGCTCCTGCTCCGTGTCTGTCAGCGGACGGCTGTAATTATCCGCTCCCAGCCTGCTGGTATAAATCTGTACAAAATAGTCCTCCATCTCCCGTTCGTTCATGGCTTCCATACGCCGCTGCAGGGCTCCCACCGCTGCCGTCACGGTCAGGGAACACATAGCCACAAGCGCCGCCGCCAGAATCACCGCCCTTTTCCACGTCATTCTGCCCCTGGACTTTGACCTGTGTATTTGGGAAAGCTTATCATCAACCACTTTATCTACTGTCTCCGGCAGTATCATTTGCTCCCGCTCTGCCATGCGGAATAAATCCCGCTCCAACTGATCTGCTTTATTTTTCATATGGTCCGAACCTCCTTTTGCATCAAAAACCTTCTACATACATCATATATCCGACAGCTTCTCACGCAGCAGACTCTTTCCTCTGGAAAGCCGGGATTTTACCGTACCTTCCGGAACATGAAGCGCCTTTGCGATCTCCCGGATGGAAAGACTCTCATAGAAATAGAGCAGAATCGCCTCCCGGTAAACCATTTCCAATCCCATCACCACATCCCAAAGCTCGTGATAATCGTCCCGGAAGGCCGGCATGAGCTCTTCCATATTCTCCTGCGGAATCCTCCGCTTGTTTCCGACATAGATTTTTTTCGCCTCATTTGCCGTAATCTGCATCAGCCACGCCCGGAAGCATTCGGGACGGCGCAACGTATGTATTTTTTCAAAGGCTCTCAGTACTGTCTCGCCCACGGCATCCTGTGCGTCCTCATGGTTTTGTAAAATACCGTAGGCAAGCCTGTACATATTCGGTGTGTATTCCCGGATCCGCTGCTCAAACACTTCCTCCTTCATTGGCCTGTCTCCCCCTTTCTGGTTTTGGATTTTTCCTCTATTCCGAAGCGTTTTACGCTGAGGCCGCGAGCAGAATTTAGGAGTTTTCCGAAGGAATACTCCGATTCTGTTCTGCGATCAACAGAATTTGTGACGCTTCGGCACAAATTCTTGATTGAATAAATTGCTCATCAGAGAATTTATTCAATCTTGTGATCCACCGGACCTTATTCTGCAGAATATAACATCAACGTTAATTTTACCGGCTTCTGTATATTATGACCACCCAGGGGCCAAAAAGGTTCCCGGCAATTTTTTTGACGGGTATTGAAAATCCTGGCAGGAGAGTTTTCAGCACTCCCTTCCGGGTTTGATTGTTGATCGTTACTGTCTTGAATTTATTGAAACTGCTTCTGTACCGCTGTATATTTTTTGTCTATATATCAAAATATATCTCTTTTGGGATATTGGTTCCGGGCTAATCTTTGCATGCAAAAATACTGAAACAGAAATATTTAAAGAAAAACACACCTAAAGCTGTGCTTAAGTGTGTTTAAATCCTTATACCTTCCCAGGCTTCCGCTGCTTCATAATCTCCAGAAGGTCTGCTGCCCCGGCTTTCCTCCTCTTCCAATAATGCTTTTCTACAGAACACAATAAATTGGGGAGCTTTTGGCTGCCTCTCTTCCAAAATCCTAATGTGAGATTTCTGATTCTGCATCTTTATCGTTCAACTTGTTTCTCCAGTACATCTGGATCAACTCTTCATTAACCTTTTTCAGTGCATTATGCCTTGCTTCCTAACATCAGTCTTACCTGCCTTTCAGATACCGCTTCAACAGAAACGCACAGAAGTACGGAAAGGTATAAATCTGATCATCATACCCCACATTTCCACCCGTAAACTTTATCCCGTAACGGATGTCCTCATACTTCTCTCCTCTGATCAGCGTCCGCAATGACTTCGCCCGGCCGTTCGTGGCCTTCACCTCCACAGGGATCAGTTCTTTTGCCGTCCGGACGAAGAAGTCTTCCTCCAGCGTAGAATCCTCGCGCTTATAATAGTAAAGCCCATATCCGCTTTTCACCAGCGCTTCACCAACTATATTCTCATACAGCGCCCCTTTGTAGACACCCAGATTCCGGTTCGCCCGCAAATCCTCCTGAGCTTCCTCATCCAGCATGGCCACAAGCAGTCCGCTGTCCGAAAAATAGATCTTGTACTTCGTCTCGTCAAAATTTCCTTTCAGCGGAAGCTCCGGAAAATGCATACAGTAACAGACATTGATGATTCCCGCATCTGCCAGCCACTCGATACAGCCCCGGTAATCCTTAAACCTGGCGCCGGACACCACTTTCGAGATCTGGAACTTCTTATTATCCTTCGAAAGCTGCACCGGAATCTGCCGGAACACATTGAGGATCCTCGTCTGATCCACTCCTTGCGCATACTTGCGCACATCCTCCTCGTAATCCGTCAGAAGCTGTCTCTGGATCGCCAGCGACCCCTCAAAGCTGTCCTTTATGATATACTCTCTGACCACGGCTGGCATCCCGCCCAGAATACAATAATCCAGAAAATGACCGCTGTAGACGGACATCTGCACCTCGCTAAACGGCTTTTCCTCCCACATATAATCCAGAAGCTCGTCCGCAATACTCTCTTCATACCCTTTCGCCCACAGAAATTCCTCGAAATCAAGAGAGTACATAGTATAATCCGTCTTATATCCCACACTGTTACTCTCTATCCTTCCATAATGGATACCCAACAAGGAACCACTGCATATAACATCAAATCTTCCGTCCTGTGCAAAAAATTTGAGCGCCGTAACAATCTCCGGAAACTCCTGCAGTTCATCAAAAAAGAGCAGCGTTTTCCCTTCTATAAATTTCTTCGTCGGATCCATGCGAGAAATATTTCGGATCAGATCCGCCGTCCTGTAGCCGTCAGCCGTGATCATCCTGTACTTCGGTTCTTCCACAAAGTTGATCTCTACCATGCACTCATAGTTCTGCTCCCCGAATCTTCTGATAGACTCCGTCTTCCCGACCTGCCGCGGCCCCTTGACCACCAACGGCTTCCTCATCGGATCGTTCTTCCACTTCATCAGAAATGTATCTATTTTTCGTTTCAAATAAACCATGACCGCCCTCACTCTTTCTTCTTTTCCCCTTATCAGTATATGCCATTTTCTCGAAAAATACAAGGTAATACAAAAAAATGAGGGAATTCCTCAATAGAATTCACAAAAAATGAGGGAATTATATTAATATAAACACAAAAAATATGTGGGAATAAAATCGTCATCTCGCAAAAACATGAGGGAATCACGATCACCCGCCACAGTCCACAATCACAACGGGCACTGTCCCATTATCTTCCAAGACAGTGCCCGCCGTTTATGTTTCCACTATTATATCTGTCACTTTCACTTCCTATCGCTTTTTCAGGAACACAGAACACTTGTTATCTCTGCACACGTGCGCCTGCGCCGCCCATGATCGCCTCTACTTCCTTCCGGCTGGCCATCGTGGTATCACCCGGCGTCGTCATGGCCAGTGCGCCATGCGCCGCACCATAGTTGACCGCCAGTTCCGCGTCTCCCGTGGTCATCAGACCATAGATCAGACCGGACGCAAAGGAATCTCCGCCGCCCACACGGTCCATGATCTCCAGTCCCTTGTAGTCCTTCGCCTTGTAGATCTCACCGTCCGCCCAGCAGATGGCGCTCCAGTCGTTCACCGTAGCCGTCTTTACCTCGCGCAGCGTAGTGGCAACCACCTTGAAATTCGGATAAACCTGCGCCGCATGATTGATCATCTTCTTATAACCGTCCAGATTCAGTTCCTTGAGGTTCTCATCGTTTCCTTCGATCTCGAATCCGAGACAGGCCGTGAAATCTTCCTCATTGCCGATCATCACATCCACATACTTCGCAATCTCCTTATTGACCTCCTGCGCCTTGGCAAGACCACCGATCGCGCTCCACATGGAAGGCCGGTAATTCAGGTCATAAGAAATCACGGTTCCGTATTTCTTGGCTGTCTTGATCGCAGCCAGTACCGTCTCACAGGACTGCTCGGACAGCGCCGCATAGATACCGCCCGTATGCAGCCAGCGCACCCCCAGCTCTCCGAAGATATATTCAAAATCAAAATCCTCCGGTGTCGCCTTGGAGATCGCCGTATTCGCACGGTCAGAGCACCCTACCGCCCCGCGGATGCCAAAGCCGCGTTCTGTAAAATTCAATCCGTTCCGGCAGGTCCTGCCGATCCCGTCCGTCTTCATCCACTTGATCAGTGAAGTATCCACGCCGCCCTGCAGAATAAAGTCTTCCATTAACATTCCGACCTCATTATCCGCAAAAGCTGTAATAACACCCGTTTTTAATCCGAAGCATCTGCGCAGTCCCCGGACAACATTGTATTCTCCGCCGCCCTCCCAGGCCCGGAAGCTTCTGGCAGTCCGAATCCGTCCCTCGCCCGGATCCAGCCGCAGCATTACCTCACCCAACGACACCGCATCATATCTGCATTCCTTTTCTGGTCTCAAATTCAGTTCCATCTTGTTCTCCTTTTCCATATCTGATCAACCGTGCGCCCTTTACCGGCTATATACCCATTCCTGGCTATGTGCCACTTACCGGCCATGCGTCCTTTACCAACTATGTGCCTTATCCCGGCCATATACCGCCGCATCCGCCTGCTTACCTGTCAGCCTCCTGCTATCCGCGGATCGATGCCGCCAGCTCCACGGCTTCCTTCGTCAGTTCCCGGATCTTATCAAATTCGCCGTTTCGTATCATATCCCCCTTCACCATCCAGCTGCCGCCGCAGCACAGGATCTTGCCGAAACTAAGATAATCTTTCAGGTTCTTTGCACTGATGCCGCCTGTGGGCATGAACTTCACCATCGTATAGGGCGCCGCCATCGCCTTGATCATCGCCACACCGCCGGCCTGCTCCGCCGGGAAGAACTTCACCACCTGCAGACCGCGCTTCACTGCCTGCGCCACCTCGGAAGGCGTGATACATCCCGGGAATACCGGAATCTTTTTCTCCAGACAATAGTCCACAATCTCCGGATCAAAACCGGGACTTACGATAAACTTCGCTCCTGCGGCTGCCGCGCGGTCCACCTGCCGGGTCGTCAGAACCGTTCCTGCTCCGACTAACATCTCCGGATACGCCTCACTCATCAGACGGATGGATTCCTCCGCCGCCTCCGTGCGGAATGTCACTTCCGCACAGGGCAGACCACCCTCCACAAGCGCTTTTGCCAACGGCAGCGCATCTTTCGCTTCCTCTAAAACCACCACCGGCACTACTCCATATTCATGAAACCGTTCTGCTATCGTCTTCATACATCCATCTCCTCTTCCTGTTATTAGATATCCAAATATGCCCCTTTCATCGGGCTTGCCGCGTGTTCGCTGAACATCCTCAGAACCCCTCTCTTATACTTAGGTTCTCTGGGCTTCCAATTCTTCCTTCTCTCCTCCAGAACCGCCGCCACTTCTTCCATCGTCCTGTGTTCCCCTGCAATTCCGATGATATTCAACTTCCGTTCTTCCACATCGATCTCGATCAGATCCCCTTCTTCCACCAGCGCGATCGGCCCACAATCCACCGCTTCCGGGCTGCAATGTCCGATCACCGGCCCTGTAGACGCTCCGGAGAAACGGCCATCCGTGATCAGTGCAATGCTTTTTCCCAGCTCCTTATCGCTGCTGATCGCCTCCGAGGTGTAGAACATCTCCGGCATACCGCTGCCTTTCGGTCCCTCATACCGGATAAATACAGCGTCTCCCTTTTGCACCTTATGCTTCAGGACCGCATCCAGACATTCTTCCTCACTGTCAAAAGGTCTGGCCCGAAGAACCGCCTTAAACATCTCCTTCGGACAGGCTGTATGCTTGATCACAGCCCCCTCCGGCGCCAGATTGCCCCGCAGGATGGCGATACTGCCGTCCGTTCCAAGCGCCTGATCAAAAGGCCTTATAATATCTTCCCTGGTCAACGATACATGATACCGCTCATTAAACTCCTGCAGCCACTTCTCACACCGCTCATAGAAGCCGTTTTGCTTCAACTCATCCAAGTTCTCTCCCAGCGTCTTACCCGTCACGGTCATCACGTCCAGATGCAGATACTCCCGTATCTCTTCCATGATCGCCGGCACGCCGCCCGCATAGTAGAAACACTCCGCCGGCCAACGTCCTGCCGGCCGCACATCCAGAAGATATCTGGCATTCCTGTGCAGTCTGTCAAAAGTATCTCCCGTAACCTCCAGCCCGAATTCATGCGCGATCGCCGGAATATGCAGCAGACAGTTGGTGCTGCCGGACACGGCCGCATGCACCAGGATTGCATTCTCGAAGCTGTCCATGGTGATCATCTCGCTTGGCCGCATCCCCGGCATGGTCGCCAGTTTCACCGCCTGCGCTCCCGCCTCTCTGGCAAACTTAAGCAGGTCGGGACTGGTAGCCGGCATCAGCGCACTGCCCGGCAGTGCAAGTCCCAGCGCCTCCGCCATGATCTGCATCGTAGACGCCGTACCGATAAAGGAGCAGGCCCCGCAGCTGGGACAGGCATTACACTTCGCCCAGTTTAACTTTTCCTCATCAATCTCGCCCCGCTGGAATTTGGCGCTGTACATGCCAAGCTGCTCTAACGTAAGCATCTCCGGCCCCGCATTCATCGTACCGCCCGGCACTACCACACAGGGCACATCCGCTCTTGCCAGCCCCATCAGATTGCCCGGCATCCCCTTGTCACAGCTTGCCAGATAGACTGCCGCGTCGAAAGGCGTAGCGCCTGCATGGATCTCGATCATATTGGCGATCATCTCCCGGCTCACCAGGCTGTAATTGATACCGTCCGTCCCCTGGCTCTCGCCGTCACAAATATCCGTACAATAATATCTTGCGCCATACCCGCCGGCTTCCTCGACGCCCTTACGCACTTCTTCCACCAACAGATTCAGATGCCCGCTGCCCGGATGGCTGTCGCCGTAAGTGCTCTCGATCATCACCTGTACCTTCTCAAGATCCTCCGGTTTCCATCCCGTTCCGATCCGCAGCGGATCCAATTCCGGTGCCAGCTTACGCATTTCCTGACTCTTTAATTCCATACCCCTTCTTCTCCTTTCCCATTGCTCCGTCAGCTATTACCTTTATTTATTCTTCACACAAGATCGAAGTACTTCTTAATACCAATCCCCTTCATACAAGACCATGCGGAGAATGCCGTATTTCAGGCATTCTCCAACGTGAAGTTTTAGATTTTCTTAGGCAGCGTTTTAAAGATGCCTTAGAAAATCTCTTCACGTTATGCAAAGAACGAAATCACAAGCGCCACCACAAATCCGGTTCCGCCCACCAGCGTTTCCATGATCGTCCATGTCTTAAGCGTCGTCTTTTCATCCATCCCCACCAGTGACTTCACCAGCCAGAACCCGGAGTCATTGAAGTGGGAACATACCGTTGCACCGCCGGCCACGGCTGCAGTCGTGCAGGCCAGATATAGAGGTGACAGATCTACGATTCCCGGCATTGCCGCGATGATACCCGCTGCCATCGTCATCGCCACCGTTGCAGAACCTACACAGATCCGAACCAATGCCGCCACGATAAACGCCACCACCACGATCGGCAGGTTCGCCGAAGACACCGCGTTACCGATCAGATCACCCAGACCCGAATACTGCAGCATATACCGCAGCACACCGCCGCAGGCCGTTACTAACAGGATCAGTCCGGTAGGCTCCAGAGACTTCGTCATGATCTTTTCCAGCTCTTCCATCTTATAACCGTGTTTTAATCCAAGAATCAACATCGCCGCGATCGTTGCAATCAACAATGCCACAAAAGGCTCTCCCAGGAAGCCGAAGATCGGCGCCAGGCCGCTCAATGCCGGTACGACTCCTGCTACGGAATCCAGAATGATCAACACCAGCGGAATCAGGATGATTCCTACGATCGTCCAGAACTTCGGCAGCTTCGACTCATCGAAATCCGCCTGGTTTGCCACATGCTCCGGCACCGGAACCATGTACTTATTACCGCAGATCGAACCCCATACAGGCCCGGCGATCACCATTGCCACGATACCGCACAGAACACCTACCATGATAACCCATCCCAGTTCCACATTTAACATGGTCGCCACCAGCACCGGTCCCGGCGTCGGCGGAATGAATGCATGACCTACCGCCAGACCTGCCAGCAGCGGAATCGCATAGAACAGTGACGAACGGTTCGTTCTTTTTGCCAGAGAGAACGCCAGCGGGATCAGGATAATCAGACCCGCATCGAAGAACACCGGCATCGCAATGACCAGACCCGTAATCCCCAGCGCCCAGGCTGCCTTCTTGTCCCCGAACCACCGGACCATGCTGACTGCCAGCGTCTGTGCTCCTCCCGAGGCCTCCAGGATCGCTCCGAACATGGAGCCAAGTCCTACCAACAGTGCGATTCCCTTTAACGTATTACCGATACCGTCGTTTACCGCCGTCACAATATTCTCGAAGGGCATCCCCGCCCCGAGTCCGATCACGATCGCCCCCACCAGAATGGAAACCATCGCCTGTACCTTAAATTTAATGATCAACAAAAGTAATACTGCAAGCCCCAGAACCGCCGCGATCACCAGCCTGGTCGGGTTCAATGCCATTGCTTCACCAGCCATGATAAAACCTCCTCTTTCTCTTCTCCTTCTTCGCAGCAGCTCTTCCGATGGTTTTCCTGCCGCAACTCTTACTTGTTTCTTTACGCTTCCTGACTTCCTCTATAACATCTGACGTCTTATGTTATTGTGGTTAAATTATATAATTACACCATTTTTCCTTCAATACATCTGATGTATTTATTTTCTTTTCTCTTTTCTGCACAAAAAATGATGAGGAGTGCCTGTCTCTCCCCCTCATCTTTTGTGTATTATTGCTATTGCATTTTTTCAGTCGTATGCTGCAGGTCCAAAGTCATCTGACGTATTCGCCGAAACAGGCTCCTGCTGACGCTCTCCTTTCGTCAGAACCTCCCGCGGCGCTTTCAGTTGTGCCCAGGCATCACCCTGCCTTCTCTCTCCTCTATGATCTTCATAATCGCCTGCCTGTTATAGGTCAGATGCATCATCATCGCACATCTGGCGCCCACCGCATCCCGTTTCAACACCGCATCCGTCACCGCCCGATGAGTCTTCAACGTCTCCTCCATCAGCATATGATGGGTCAGATTGGCGAAAGTATAGACTGCCGTATTGATGACCGGGATCAGCGTCTCCACCACCTGATTCTTACTGCAATGGGCAATGCAGGTGTGGAACTCGATATCCTTGCTGATATGGTTGCGGCTGCTCCGATACAGCTGTTCCGTCTCGTCACACAGCCGTTTCAGCGTCCTCATCTCCTCCGCCGACGCATTCCTGCTGGCCAGGGCTGCAATCTCCGGTTCGATCATCAGCCGTACCTCGAACAGATCCAGCGCCAGCTTGTACTTGTCCTCTATCTTGCCGAATCCCAGCGGATCCATGTCAATGGAATTGGTATTGATCACATAGGTGCCGGAGCCTCTGCGCACTTCCAGTATTCCCCGGGAGACCAGCCCCTTCACCGCTTCCCGAATCGTGCTGCGGCCCACTCCGAACCGTTGTGCCAGCTCGAATTCATTCGGGATCTTCTGCCCCGGCTCCACCGGCTCCTGCAGAATATACTTCATCAGCTCATCCTCGGTCCTGGCTCCCAACGGTTTCCTGCTCATGTTATCCGCACTGTACATACACGGTCTATCCTCCCATGAAATCCCCTTTACTACAATCTTATCTTTATCTTATCACTTTTATCCTGTCATGGAAATAGCTGCCGCGATGCATCCTGAAACTTTATATTCCCAAGGACAAGAAACTCATAAGGTCTTAGACGATATCTCCCTTTCCCCGGAGCCGTACCCTTTTCTACGTCCTTATAATTTCCAAGCAACACCGGATAGCTGTGCCACGCGTCGTCCAGGCGTATGTCCTGCCCCTCTCTGTCGAGATTACAGATCACAACAATCTGCTGTTCTCCCAGCGTTCTCAGGTAGGCCATCACCAGATCCGACCCTGTCTCCACGAACGAGATCCGGCCCTTCGCGATCACTTCACATTGCTTCCGCATGGCAATCAGCTTCTTATAAAAGGAAAGAATGGAGTCTGCGTCCCGCCGCTGTGCTTCCACCGTGCTCTCGCTACGAAAGGCGGCGGACATGGGGATCCATGGTTCCGCCTCCGTGAAGCCGCCATATCGTTCTTTGCTCCACTGCATGGGCGTTCTGCCGTTATCCCGGGATCTGGCCGCCAGGATTGCCAGCGCCTCTTCCTTCGTCCTGCCCCGCTCCAACAAGATCCGATAATAATTCAGGCTCTCCACATCCCGGTACTGCTCTATGGAAGAATAATGGGCGTTTTGCATCCCGATCTCCTCCCCCTGATAGAGATACGGCGTTCCACGCATCAAGTGAATCATGCCTGCCAGCATTTTCGCCGATGCCTGCCAATAAGAACCTTCTTCTCCCAGCCTGCTTACGATCCGGGGCTGGTCATGGTTGCACCAAAAGAGCGCATTCCAGCCACCCCCTTCCTGCATTCCCAGCTGCCAGTCCACAAAGAGTTCCTTCAATTTCCGATAGTCCGCCTTCATGACCGCCCACTTATCCCCGTCCTTATAATCCACTTTCAGGTGATGGAAATTGAAGCACATGGAAAGCTCCTTTTCCTGCGGCGCGGAATATCGGATACAATGTGCAAGCGATGTGGAGGACATCTCCCCCACCGTCACGAAATCCTCGATTCCTGAATCCCTGACCAGTTCTTTCAGATATTCATGAATATGGGGACCGTCACTGTAAAACCGCCTTCCGTCTCCTTCCTGATCGTCTTCCATCCGTTCCGGTTTGGAAACCAGATTGATCACATCAAAACGGAATCCCTGGATGCCTTTATCCTTCCAGAACCGGAGAATCTCTTTCAGCTCCTCCCGGACCTCCGGATTATCCCAGTTTAAGTCAGCCTGCGTCACGTCAAACAGCCGAAGATACCATTTCCCCAGATCCGGAACATACTCCCATGCGGAGCCGCCAAACTTTGACTGCCAGTTGGTGGGCGCACGATCCGGCGTTCCTTCTTTGAAAATATAATACTTCTGGTATTTCTCATCTCCCGCCAGGGCTTTTTGAAACCATTCATGCTGAGTGGAAGTATGGTTAAACACCATATCCAGCATAATGCCCATGCCCCGCTCTTTGCTCTGCCTGATCAGTTCTTCCAGATCCGCCATCGTTCCAAACTGCGGATCGATCTTCCGATAATCCGCCACATCATACCCGTTGTCTCTCTGCGGCGAGATAAAAAACGGCGTCAGCCACAGATAATCCACCCCCAGTTCCTGCAGATACTCTAATTTCTCGATCACGCCGGGGATGTCGCCAAAACCATCCCCGTTCGTATCCCGAAATGATTTCGGGTAGATCTGATACACTACTTTATTGCTAAAGTCCGTCATCCTGCTTTCCATTCCTTTCCTTATGCCGTATGCTTTCTGTCTGCCCCCGGCAGCAAATGCGCGGTTCCGGCTATACCATCCTACCGGTTCCTGAAACTTGCCACGATCGACTCCTTTTCCCTGACCTGCATTCCCGTATGGAATTGAAGATCCCGTGCGCTTCCCTCCTCGGTGACGACACACACCGTCACATCCGGATGCCCTGCCGCCCTGATCTTGTCTCTGTCAAACCGGATCAGCGGTGTGCCGGCGCTGACCTTCTCTCCTTCACGCACCAGATATTCAAATCCGTCTCAATCCATATTCACGGTATCAATACCGATATGCAGCAACACTTCCATACCGTTTGCCAGCCTAAGCCCGCAGGCATGCCGGGACTCGGCCATCACCACTGCCACCTCGGCATCTGCCGGCGCATACAGGATCTCACCTTCCGGAAGGATTGCCATACCGTCCCCCATGACTCCCTCTGAGAAAACGCCGTCTCCCACTTCGGCCAGGGAAATCGCCTTACCTGATAAAAAGGCGGTTAATTTCGTCTGCTCTGCGCTCTCGTTTCCCTGCTCTATGCTCTCACTTCCCTGCTCCGCCTGCAGACGCCTCTTTCCCACAACCACGGTCAGGAAGAACGGCACTGCAAGCGCGATCACCGTACAGATCGCGAAGGAAGCCATAAACTGCGGCTGAATGGACAGGATTCCCGGAAGGCCGCCGACACCGATCGCATTCGCCGTGGTTCCTGTGGCTACACAGACTACCGCTGCGATCCCGGATCCGATCATGCCGCAGACGAACGGAAATCCCTTTTTTAAATTAACCCCGAAAATAGCCGGTTCCGTGACGCCGAGATAACAGGAGATACAGGCCGGAATATTGACTTCCTGCGCTTCCGGATCTTTTCTCTGCAGCCAGATCATGCCAAGGACTGCCGAACCCTGTGCGATATTGGATAAGGCGATCATCGGCCACAGCATGGTTCCGCCGTAATCCGCAATCAGCTGTAAGTCGATGGCATTCGACATATGGTGCAGCCCCGTGATCACAAGCGGCGCATAGACAACACCGAAGATCACGCCAAACACAACCTTAAAGCTTCCTGTTATACCGGCAAATACCAGTGCCGAAACCGCCGCCCCGATCTTCCAGCCAACCGGACCCAAGATAAAATGCGCCGCGATCACCGACAATAACAGACTGCAGAAGGGAACCACGATCATGGAAATGACCTGGGGCGTGATCCTGCGGAAGAATTTCTCCAGATACACCAATGTAAATGCCGCCAGAATCGCCGGAATGACCTGTCCCTGATACCCGATCATATTGACCTGAAAGCTGCCGAAATTCCACTTCGGAATATCCGCCGCCGCTGTCCCTGCGACCGCATAGGCATTCAACAACTGCCCGGACACCAGTGTCAGGCCAAGGACGATCCCCAGCATCTGCGTTGTGCCCATCTTCCTGGTCACCGACCAACAGATGCCTACCGGAAGCATATGGAAGACCGCCTCCCCGATCAGCCAGAGGAAACCGTCTATCCCTGCCCAAAACCGGCTGATGTCACATAATGTCTTTGTTCCGTTTTCAAATAGGTACAGACTGTCGATACAATTTCTGAAACCGAGGATCAGGCCGCCTGTGATGATTGCCGGGATCAGCGGTGCGAAGATCTCTGCCAGCGCCGTGATCACCCGCTGCAGCACATTCTGGTTTTTCTTTGCCGCCTCCTTTACCGCATCCTTAGATACGCCCTCTATTCCCGCCTCTTTCACAAAATCATTGTAAAAATCGGCTACCGTATTACCGATAATAACCTGAAACTGCCCCGACTGGGTGAAGCTTCCCTTCACCACCTTCATGGCCTCGATCGCTTTCACATCCGCCTTGCCCGGCTCTGCCAGCGCAAAACGCATTCTCGTCATACAATGCGAAACCGCTGCGATATTTTCTTTGCCGCCTACCAGCTGCAGCAGCTGCCTTGCGTCTTCTGCATATTTTCCCATATTCGCTTCCTCCGCCTTCTTTGATTCCACACAACAAATGTGCGTCCCTGTTCCTGTCCGTTTGCTCTAAACTTGTTTAAACATGTTTGATGATTCTGTTATAACACACTTGTTTAAACATGTCAACACCTTTTGGAAATATTTGTTTAAACAAGTTGTTGACTTTTATATTTGCCATTTTTATAATATAACTATAGCAAACAGCAAACAAAACTGCCGCCTGCGCCATCCGCCAAAGGATGTGCATGACGAGAAAGGAACCGGATCATCATGCCAAAAGCAATCTACGAAACGATCTATAAGGATCTGAAACAGAAAATCGAAACCGATGTTTTCGCCTACCAGGAACTTTTGCCTTCGGAAAACACCCTGATCCAGACTTATGGCTGCTCCCGCAATACCCTGCGCCGGGCTGTCGGCCGCTTGGTAACCGATGGCTATGTGCAGACCATGCAGGGTAAGGGCGTCCGCAATATCTACCAGCCCATATCACAGACCGCCTTCACCATCGGAGAGATCGAGAGCTTTCGGGAATCCGCCATCCGAAACGGCCACCATCCCCATACAAGCGTCCTTCTGTTTACCGAGTTCGCAGTCAACAGGAAACAGGCCCAAAGCACGGGCTTTCCCGTCGGAACAGAGATCTATTATATCCAGCGTCTCCATTATCTTGACGATATCCCGCTGATCCTGAACCATAATTACTTTTTGAAAGAAGCCACTCCCGGCCTCACCAAAGAGATCGCCGAAAACTCCATCTACCAATATCTGGAAGACACGCTGCAGATGACGATCGTGAACAGCAAACGGATCATGACGGTCGAAAAGATGACGCAGATTGATGAAAAATATCTGAACATGAACGCCGAAGATTATAATTGCATGGCTGTGGTCAGCAGCCAGACCTACAACAGTGACGGCGTGATGTTTGAATATACCCAGTCAAGACACCGCCCGGATTACTTCCGTTTTTATGACAATGCCGTCAGAAGATCCGTCTGATCACCCGACGTGATGCCACAAAAAAAGACGTACCACGATTTCATGATACGCCTTTCCTTATCCTCAACACCCTTTTGACCTTCCTTCCGCGCCCCGTATCCGGATCACAACAGCGGCGCCGCCACCTTCATCAGGCTTCCCAGCAGCTTCATCGTCCAACGCTCATGCCGCGCAGTCTCCTTCGTCACCTGCCTGCACTGCCTGAGCGTACTCTGGAAATCCGCCTCGATCGCCGGGATACAGTCCGTCCCGTACATATAAGTGGCACATTCAAAATGATGATACAGGCTGCGGTAATCCAGGTTAATGGTTCCTACCACCGCCTCCCTGTCGTCACTGACAAACACCTTCGCATGGACAAACCCGGGCGTATACTCGAAGATCTTCACGCCCGACTCAAGCAGGGACGCATAATGGGTCTTGGCCAGTGCATAGGGAATCCGCTTGTCCGGGATTCCCGGCAGAAGCACTGCCACCTCCACCCCTCTTTCCGCCGCAAACTTAAGCGCCGTCTCCATCTCCCCGTCCAGAATCAGGTAGGGCGTCATGATATGCACATACTTAAGCGCCCGGTTCAGGATATCCATATACACCCGCTCCCCCACCTGGTCCTCGTCCAGCGGGCGGTCTCCGTAAGGGATCACATACCCCTTTGCCCCCTGCACCGGCTGCGTGGAATATTTCAGGAAAGTCTCAAACTCGGCCTTTCCGCCATCCATCCCCCACATCTGCAGAAACATCAGGGTAAAGCTCCTCACCGCCTCCCCCTTGACCATAACGGCCGTATCCTTCCAATGCCCGAACTTCATCTTCTGGTTAATATATTCATCCGCCAGATTGACTCCGCCGTTAAAGGCAGTATGCCCGTCGATCACCAGGATCTTCCGATGATCCCGGTAATTATAATGCGTGGAGACAAACGGTGACACCGGCGCGAAAATCTTGCACTTGATCCCCAGCTTCCGCAGACGCTTCGGATAATCATGCGGCAGCAGCGCAAACTCGCAGGTGCCGTCGTACATCACGCGCACGTCCACTCCCTCCGCGGCTTTCTGTGCCAGAATCTCCAACACCCTGCCCCACATGATCCCTTCGCTCACGATAAAATATTCCATAAAGATAAAATGCTTCGCCGCCGCAAGCTCCTGCAGCATCGCATCAAACTTATCCTCGCCCAGCGAAAAATAAGTAACTTCCGACCGGTCATACACCGGGTGGCAGCCGCTGCGGCCAATATAGTGAGCCAGCGCCGCCGCACCGCCATTCTCCCCGGCAAAACGCTTTGCCACGTCCTCGTCCTGCCGAATACAGGTCTTCGTATCCGAAATCACCTTATTGGCCCACTCCTTTAAGACCCGGTGTCCCAGATCACTCTGGGTGTACACAAACAGCAGCACGCCGAACACCGGCAGCAGGAGAATCACAATCAACCATGTAATCTTGGCCGTAGGATTGATCCGGTTATTCAACAGATAGACCACAATCACGAAGGTCAACAGCACCGTACCGCCAAAAATATGCGGGATCACGCCCCGAAACCATTCAAAAATACCAAACAGGATTGAAACCTGCGCAGCCAGCATTAATAAGATCAGTCCAAAACGACTGAATACGGCGTGGATCATACCGCTTTGCCCCTTTTTCAACAGGGTAAGTCCTTTGTTCTTATAATCGATCGACATGGTGATCCTTCTTTCGTAAAAAATGAATGTCTCTAATACTTTCCTGCTATTATAACATCTTTTCCAAAGAAGAACACCCCAAATAAACTGACCTGCAAACAACGTCGACCGACTCGGGTCAGATCCTCATTCCGTGGCACAGATACTGCTCCGGATTCTGTTTCCAGTCCTCCACCCGCTTCCGGATTTCCTCCACCGCCGCCTCATAGATTTCCTCTCCAAACTCGGCCGTGGACTCATCCGGCCTTCTTACGGACATAACGCCATAGACAGATTCCGGTGTGGCCAGAGACAAATCCACAGTGTCAGGAGCGGAAGCCAGAAGATGGGAAGTTTCCCAGCCGCCTGCATGATCTCCCGCCGGATCATATTTTCCACGCAGCAATTGAAAGTCCGCCACTGCCATGCCCGCAATCCTCTTCCACTTCTTATCGTATGCCCATTGGTTATATAGGAGCACCGCACTCCTCGCATGTTCGATCAGCGGGTAATGGCCTGCCACAAACACTGCCAGCTCAAAACCATAGGAAGCCGCCTCCGCCATAATATGCATCAAGTGCTGTTGATAATGGCTGATCTGCTCCATGCCCGAATAAGGAAATCTGTCCTCTCCGAAAAGAGCGCTGTCGATTCCCAAACGCTGCGCGATCCCTTCCCGGTACTTCGGATCTGTTTCCAGCAGGGAATTCACTCTGCTCTCTCCATAATAGACCGTGGGAAAAACCACGCCTCCGGACGCCGCACAGCGCAGCGCAATTTCCTCGGCCTGCAGACCATCCGCTCCCATGGGATTATGCAGCCCGTGCCATTCCAGTGTACCCAGTGGAATATAAGCCACCGGACAGGACTCCCTTCTTTCTCTCCATTGATCCGGCCGCAGATAATGAAACCTCACTTCCCTACTTGTACCCATACTCCCTTTCCTCCTGCTTCTTCTCGTGCTTCTCCTGCTTCTTCTTTTCGTGCTTCTCCTGCTTCTCCTTCTCCTGCTTCTCCTTCTGTTCAACCGCCGGCAGACCGCCCTCTAGCCCTTGATGCCTCCCATGATCATACCTTCCATAAATAATTTCTGACACAGGAAGAACAATATCATAATCGGGATAACAGATACCACCGCTCCGGCAAACAACAGGTTATAATTGTTGCCATAGGGTGACAGATACGTCTGCAGTCCCACGGTCAATGTGAAGTTCACGTTCTTGGACATGACGATCAGGGGCCAGAGGAAATCATTCCAGGCAGTGGTAGCCTGCAGGATAATCATGGAAGTAAAAGCAGGCTTCATCAAAGGCCCCATGATATTTAAGAAGATCCTGATCTCCCCGCATCCGTCTATCCTCGCCGCGTCCATATATTCCGACGACAGAGACTGCCCGTACTGCAGAAAGAAATAAATCGTGAATCCCGAAACGGCGAAGGGCAGCACAACCCCCAGATAGGAATTGAGCAGATTAAACTGACTCATTTCGTTATAAAGAGGAATCATCAACGTTTCCACCGGTATCATCATGGTGCTCAGGATCATGACCAGTATGATCTTTTTGCCCTTAAAATCATACATTGCCACCCCATATCCCACCATGGATGACAGCGTAATGGACATAACCGTAAAGAGCATCGTGATCAGGATACTGTTCTTAAACCAGGAAAAATACAAGCCGTTATCGTCTGTCCGCAGCATGGAATAATTGCCCGCTCCCAGCATATCGGGCGTGATTTTTAAGGCAATCCCGTTCTTGAATACCAGGCTCATGTCCGTTACGAAGGACGTGACAACCAGATAGACGAAAGGCGCCAGACAGATCACGGCCATGATCAAAAGGAAAAACACCACACAGACTTGATACATCCTGTTTCTCGTTCTCTTCATTACCTGTCACCCCTCCTTCTTTCCGATCCTGAAAAACTTAATATAAAGGGCATTCAGGATCATCAAAAATACAAAGAGCGCCACGGACATGGCCGATGCATATCCCATATCGAACTGCCCAAACGCAGTGCGGTAAATATAAAGCACGATCGTCAGGCCAATATCCCCCGGCGTCTTACTGCCGGGCCAGAGTACATAGCTCTCCCCGAACATCCGCAGGCCTCCATAAGTAAGTATCGTCACCACAAAGATCAGAATAGGCTTTACCCCCGGCAGCGTCACATGCCAAAACCTCTGCCATGCGGATGCGCCGTCCACATACGCCGCGTCGTACAGCTCCGGCGGAATCGTCTGAAGCGCCGAGAGAAAATACAGGATATTTGTTCCCAGCCAGCGCCAGGTAGAGGTGAAAACCAGGGCAACAATCCCCGTAAGCGCCGTATCATAGAGCCATTCCTTCGGCCCGGCCCCGAAAAAGCGCATCAACGTGTTGAGCGGAGTATCCGTATTGCTGCCGAAGAACAGCCTGAAAAAGATACCTGCCACAATAATGGACGTCAGGGCCGGTATATAGATCGCCGTCCGAAACGCATTCCGGCAAGGCGTTAGTTTCTGATTCAGCAGTACCGCCAGGAAAAGCGCCAGCGTCACATTGACCACAATGATTCCCACCGTGAAACCCAGACTGTTACAGATTGCTGCCTTGATGTGTGTATCCGTCATAAGGCGCTCATAATTTGCCATTCCTACATATCGATATTTACTGATTCCCTCCAGTTTGTGAAAGCTCGTATACACCATATTGATCATCGGATATAACAAAAACAGGAAAAAGGAGATCAGAAAGGGGGCACAAAAGAAATAGGGCGCCGTTTTCTGTGTAATCAATCTTTTTTTCTTCATATTCCCTACCTCCATGCCGTGATCTACACGGCCGGGATCATGCATAAAGACGGCGCCTGCCGGTCAGGTTCTCCCTGCTCGCAGGCGCCTGTTTATTCATTTCCGTCTGTCTTTCGTGTTTTAGGCTGCGTATGATTGACGTTTACTGTGCACTCTCAATCTCTGCCGCCGCATTATCCAAAGCTTCCTGCGGCGTAGCGCTCTGTTCGTTGAGCACACGGAACATAATGTCCGTAGCTACCAGGGAATTGGCCAGAGAGAATTGCGGAGATGCCGTAATGTTACTCGGATGAAATTGATCCTTCATGCCAAGCACCACGTCAAAGATATCGCTTCCGAAATAATCGGTATATTTGTTCTGTGCCTTCATGGCATCCGATTCCCAGATATCCCATCTGAGCGGGTCAAAGCCCAGAACATTCCAAATCTTCTCCGCACCTTCCACACTGATCTTGGCCTCTGCCAGGAAGCGTGACGCCAGATCCGGATGTTCGCACTGCGTGGTGACACTGGTGCCCGTTCCGCCGAATACCGGATACACGCTGTTCTCATCCCATACCGGAGGAGCCGCTACCTGAATCTTCCCTGACAGTTCCGGCATATAATCGGTAAACCGTCCCATATACCACAGGCATTCCAACATCGATGCCGCGCCGCCCTGGGACATATAGCCATAGTACTCCTCGGTATGGAAACCGCCGCCGGGCGTAGTCACTGCCGTTCCGTCTTCGATCATACTCAGCATGAACTCCAGCACTTCCGCATTTTCCTTGCTGTTGATGATGCAGTTACCGTTTTCGTCGAAATAATCGCCCTTCTTCTCTCCTGCCATGATGTAATAGCTCCAGGAATCATTCACCTCAAATGTAATGATGGGCTTTCCGGTAGCTTCCAGCACCTTCTTACCGGCTTCGTGCAGATCATCCCAGGTAACGATGTCTTCTGCCTTAACGCCCGCCTGATCGAGAATTTCCGTGTTATAGAACATAATCGGCGCGCCTACGTGATACTCGATCCCGTAATAATTGCCGTTATATTTGTAGATATCCAGCACGGGTTCCAGGAAACTCTCCTTTTCCGGCTCAATAATATCATTTAAGGGAACGAATACTTCCGTATCCCCCTGCATGAAATCGCTGAACCTGGCCACGTTTACATCCACAATATCCGGAGCGCCGTCCCCGGACTGCAAAGTGATCAGAAGCTTGCTGTGCATATCATCTACCGGATAGGTTTCCGTGGATAATGCAATTGGCTCGTCAGGATGCTTCTCGTTCCATACCGTCACGGCATCCTGCATAAACTCCGTATGCTGTTCCACATAAGTCCAGAAAGTTAACTGGGTTGCCTCCCCTGTGGCCTGGGTCGTTTCCCCATCCTCCTGAGTTTCCGCCGGCATCTCTTCCTTCCCTGCCTGGACAGGTTCCTCTGACGGGACAGATGCCTGGTCGTCCGCAGCAGGCTCCGATGAAGTTCCTCCACAGCCGCCAAGGAGAGATGCTGCCAGTATGCTGCTCAGTAAAAGTGCTGCCATTTTTCTTTTCATACTTTTTTCCTCCGCTTTCGTATGTAAATATTTCAGTAACTCTATTATAAAAGCAGCATCTCGTTCACTCCATTAAGGATTTTATCCTATTTTCTAACTATTTTGCCTGTTTTTGCTTCATCCTCCCATATTTTTTGTATAATCTGACGGTGTTATTCCATGAATTTCCTTAAACAGCATGTAAAAATAATTATAATTATAGATTCCCACCTCACAGGCAATTTCATTCAAAGAGAACCGTCCCTGGTTCATCAACTCCTTCGCCCTGTCCATACGCACTCTGTTGATGTAATTCACCAACGTCATTCCCGTTCCCTTTTTGAAGGTACGGCTCAAATAAGAAGGGCTTACCGCCAGTTCTTCCGCGATCACGGACAAAGATATCTTCTTCCGATAATGGGCTTCTATATAGGCAATGGTATCCTGGACAATCCCGCTGTAAGAGGAAAGCTTTCCCACTCTTCTGATCTCCTCCTGCAGCAGACAGAATTTATCCTTCAAATACGCTTTCAGCTCCTTAAATGTATCAATCCGAAAATACTCTTCATACGGATTTTCCTTCCCGAAAACCCGTTCTTCCTCCAGCCCATGCTCCTCCAGTTTTCGGACGAGACAGGTCATAATCTCCACATAGAATACCTGCATCTGGCTCTTGGAATAGGCCTGCTCCTCCAACTGCGTGAAAAGCTCATCAAAGAGGCCGTCCACATCTTCACCGGCCTCCAGGCTCTTCATCAGCCTTTCCTCCTGTCCGATGCTCCATCTGAAAATTTCCCCGCCAACCTGCTCCTCCATAAAAGCAATAAAGCCTTTTTCCCCGTGAAAATCCCGTTCCTTCTGAATCTCCCTGGCCTTATTGATCACATCTCCGATGTTTTCACATTGTTCCATGCGTCTGGACACCACAAAGGACATGTCTGCATCGTAAAAGCGCTTCACATTCCGCCGGATCTGCTCCGCGATTGCCGAGATTTCCTGCGATTCCTTATTCTGGGCGCTCAGCAGAATGAGATAATGCCATTTTTCCAGCTGGATCACCAGATAGTCCCGATAATATTTGATTGTTTCATCTATAAGAATCCGCAGCGCCTCATCGTTGACTGCTATTTTCTCCATATCCACTCTGCCAAGGATCATCACAAGAGGATCCTGCAGCCATTCCATATGCAGTTCCTTCAATTCCTCCCGGCTCTGAGAATGACGGTCATGCAAAAGAAGATAGATCAGATGCTCCCTCTTTTCCTGTATGGAATAATTGCGTTCCTGTCCTTCCACCTGCAAGGCGGCAATGGCTGTGGAGATGGCATTTTCCAGTACCTCCTCCGTCAAATGATGCTTTAACAGATAATCGCCGGCGCCTCCTTTCAGGCTTCTCCTCACATAATCAAAGTTGTCAAACGCGCTGATGGCAATCACCTGCATCCGCTCTCTGTAACGATTGATATAGCCGATCAGCTCCATTCCATCAATTCCCGGCATACTGATATCCGTTATCACAATATCCGGCCGGTACTGCTCGACAGCCTCGACGGCCTCTTTTCCGTTGGCCGCTTCTGCCGCCAGTTCACAGGAAAGCCTCTCCCAGGGAATCATACGCCGTAACTGCAGCAGGATAATGGGATCATCATCAACTAACAAAACCTTATACATCCCGTGTTTCCTCCCTTCTGATCATCGGCAGGCGAATCTCCACGGTAGTAAAAATATTCTTCTCGCTTTTTATCGTCAGCCCGTACTCTTCCCCCATCATCAACTTGATCCTTCTGTCTACATTCCCGATCCCAATTCCACTGAATCTGAGTTTTTGCCGGTTCCTGGGTTCACCGATGATCTTTTCAATCTGCCCCTTTTCAATCCCGACACCATTGTCCGTGATCGTAAAGCAGATCTGATCCTCCCGGCAGGATCCCTTGATGGAGATCATCCCCCTCCTGTTGGCCGGCTCTATGCCATGAATGATGGAATTCTCCACCACCGGCTGCAAGATAAATCGAGGGATGACACAGGATCTGATCTCGTCTTCAATCTGGATATCCACTGCAAATTTCCCCAAAAGCCGGTAATCCTGGACAATGATATAGTTCCTGATCAGACTGATCTCCTCCTCCACAGTGTGCAGGCTGTCGTCATTTTTCATGCTGGCACACAATAATCCGATAATAGCGTTTACCAGGATCTCGATGGTTTCCTCCTTTTTCATCCTGGCGATATAGGATACGGTATTCAGTGTGTTAGACAGGAAATGCGGGTTAATCTGCGCCTGGAGCGCCTGGATTTCCAGTTTTCTCTTCTGCTTCTCATTGCTCTTGACCCGCTCCATCAGACCGTTGATCTCCCTGGCCATCTTATTGAACTGCCTCACCAGCAGGGTAATCTCATCGTTGCCCGTTTCCTCCAGCGTAATCTTAAGATTCCCCTTCTCAAATTCCTCTATCCCGCGAATTGTCTCATTCATGGGACATAAGATACTGTAAGAAAAAAGAAATGCGAACCCGATTCCCAGAATCAGGCCCGCCATCGCTCCGCCAAGCGAACTGAAAAACACAGATTTAAGATCTGCCTGCATATATTTCTGCGGAATAAGAAAAAAGACCCGCCAGTCATTCTCCTCCAGTTTATGACACAACGGTACCATCTTTTCCCCATGAATCGTCACAGTCTCTGTTCTTTCCCCCTCTGCCCCGTCCACGGTCTGCAAAACCTCCGCGTAAGGGTAGGCCTCACCCACCACCGCATAGTCTCCTGCGGACGATATGACAATGCCGTCCGCATCTACAATAAAGGTTTCTCCGCGTATTTCCTGATTGATCGCTTTATAGATGTCGGAGAAATTACTTTCATTTACCTGCATGACCATATAGCCGATCTCTTCTCCGCTCTGTGTCTCCTTGACCATCTTTCCGATCACGATCTCGCCGCTTGCTTTATTTCCTCTCCCCCTGTACCTGGCATCCTCTCCGTTCACCGCCAGAAATACACATTTTCCGTCGTTCTCATGGCATTCCCCCAGGAAGGAGTCCAATATTTCCCCGTCAAGGATAATATTGTGGATATAATCTCCGTATACATTCACACGCTGATGATCCGGCGTATACAAAGTGATACCGGATACAATATTGTCAAATACATATTTGCTGCTCATCATCTGGGTGATATTCACTTTGGCGCTGTTGAGCATCCGGCTGTTATATTCCTCGTAATTGGACAATACATCCTGTATCTCCGACATATAGCTGATCTCGATGCTGTCGTTACGTACCTTCTCAATCTTCTTGTCCACATTACTGCTCAGCTGGTTCATCACCTCGTTGACAGACACAAAAACCTTTTCCTGAATCACTCCGCTGCTCTTATGGTACGACCACACTCCTGTCACGATCATAGGCAGCAATGTGACAAAGATAAACATGACGAATAAGCGGTTGAAGATATTCCATGTCCGCATCCAATGCATAAGCGCGATCCCTGCTCTTCTCATCTGTACTTTCCACATACTGCTTCCTCCTCATCGCTGCCGGATGCGCGCCTCATCTCCCATTAAGTCCTGTTTTCCGCAAACCGCATAAGCGATATGACCGGCACAATCAGGATACCGCAGAAGAAATTGCTCACCCCATGCACAAAGTCCCAGGGCAGCCCCGCTATGATCCAGGCGATCATCCCTTTGAAGTTCAGTCCGAACAGAATCGCCTGTGCCGGAGCATACAGCGTGCCAAACAAGAATCCATGCGCCGCGCACACCGCCATATAGACAAACGGCTGCCTCTTCTTCGACATATGACGCGGCAGAAGCATGACCGCTGCCCACAGGATTGTCCATACATACAGATAGGGAACCCACCATGTGGCAAATCCGCTGAAAATACCGTTTAAGAGCACATAAAGATAGATCGGATACAGCGCCTTCTTCCGGTAAACCACGGTAAACGCCACAACAAACGTCCCCAGAAGATGCACGTTAGGCAGCACCTCCAGCAACATCTTGGAGGCATACATCACTGCCCCCAGCATGGCAAAGATCGTGAGTTCGCGGGTTGTGAGCCTTGCGCTGTCCTTCTTATCCCTGTCTGGAGAATGCCCTGTACTCCGGCATTCCCCAAGATCCGATTCCGCACTTCCTGTCGAAATGCCATTGGCACAAGTCCCAGAAGCGCTTCCCGCCTTACTCCACTTTAAGGGCATAGCTGTCCCCTTCTGTAATCTCCGTAACATCAACCCCCGATGTCGCATACTCATCGTTGACATAGAAGGCCCAGTAGACGCCGTCCGTATCATAATCAGCGGTAATACCGTTCACCGTTTTCACGAAAAGACCGTACTCCCCTTCTTCACCGTCGATCAGGTTAAGCTCCTGCAGCGCTTCTCCCACGGTCTTCTTATCCGTGTGGATCTGAAATCGAGTCTCATTGCCGTCCTTGTCTGTCACCGTCAGGGCAAATTCCATACTGCCTTCTCCCAGCTCGCCGCCTTCCCGCTGCACGTCTGCACCAGCCTCCGTACCTTCCGCGCCGGATGCCGCCTCACCATTCTTACTGCCATTACAACCAACTGTACTAAACGCCATAGCCACAATAAGCGCCATACAAAGGATGCACGTCAATACTTTCCTGTTGTGTTTCATCTGCATGTTCTTCTCTCCTTTGTTTTATGATGCCGGAAAACCTCTGTTCTTCCCGGCTGGATTCTTCCCCTTCTGACCGGACCTCGCGGTCGTACCGATATTACGGTAATGGAGAATTTCCTCTGTCCGGATATTTCGACTTGACACAGATATGCTGCCGGCCTTCTCGAAGGAGCGCAGCCGCTCTTCTTCAATGGCTTGTCCCGGTTCGTGGCCTCCGGTCAGGCAGATACTATTTACGCTCGCGTGTCTCACGGCGACGGGCTCGTACAGGATTCCCACCTGTTTCCCCGAACAGATTCTTCCTTATCATAGTACTTTATCCCCGATTGGTCAAGAATGCAAAAAACCACTCCACGGCACGATTCAGCGATCAGCCATGGAGCGATTTTCCACTTATTTCTTAATTATTATGAACTTACTGTCACTATGATTCTGCCTGCTGCTTCCTTACTTCTTCGCGTCCTTATTTAACGGCCGTACCATAAATAAACTGATCAGCAGCGCCACGATGTAGAGCACGATCGTCAGATACAGCACGTTCTGATACCCAACCGGATTGATGCTGTTGCCGTGAGAATCCTGCATAAATTCACCCGTGCTGTTCACGATCAGGTTCGCCACCTGGTTACCGGTAAGTCCTGCAAAAGCCCACGCCGAAAGCGTGATACCGTGCAGTGCACTGATGCTGCCCATGCCGTAATGATCAGAGAGCAGGGTCGGCACATTCGAGAAACCGCCGCCGTAACCTGCGTTGACCACGAAGATCAATCCCAGTACAAGCACTACCAGAAGCATGTTGCCCTGTCCGTTCCTGATACCGCCTGTCACCATTACCAGTGCGGTAAAGATGATGGAAAGCACGAAGATCAGCTTGTAGATGGTATTTCTGTCCTTCATAGTATCTGCCCAGGCGGAGAATCCAAGACGTCCGCCCGCATTGAAGACTGCGGAAACCGTAGAGATCACGCCGACCGCGCCTGCCAGTCCGATACATTTCACGATCATCTTCTCCTGTGAAATCAATGCCAGACCGCAGGTAATATTGATATAAAACATCAGCCAGATACCGATATAGTTGGCTACCGGTCTGGTCTTGATCACAGCCATGATGCTCTGACCCTTCTCCTTCTTCTGCGGCTCATGCCAGCCTGCAGGTTTCTTTAATAAGATATGGCCCGTGAACATCATCACAAAGTATACCACAGCCAGGATCAGGAACATCTTATAGATACCGCCCTCTCCCAGGTTCTCCAGCATAGCCTGCATGATGGGGCTGGCAATCGCCTTCGCCGCACCAAAACCTGCCACTGCCAGTCCGGTCGCAAGACCCTTCCTGTCCTCAAACCAGAGCATAAGCGTCTTAACCGGAGACAGGTAACCGGTTCCAAGACCGATACCCATAATAAAACCGTAACATATGTAGATACCGATAAGCGCCAGCGGACTCTGCTGATGCTGTCCACCGTAATAGATGAAAAATCCGGTACCTGCCATACCTGCCGCGAAACAGATCGCAGCGATCAGGGATGACTTGTGGATGTCTTTCTCCACCACATTACCCAGGAATGCCGCCGACATGCCCAGGAAGAAGATCGCGAAACTGAATGCCCATTCCGTCGCGCCCTTGGAGAACCCGATGTAATCCGCTATCTCCTGACTGAAGATCGACCAGCAGTAAACCGTACCGATACTGCAATGGAGCAGAAGCGCCGGGATCGCGGCACAGATCCATTTGTTTTGATTCTTTTTCATGTTGAACTCTATCCTCTCTTTCGTCTTTAAAATCTTTTATCTATTTTACTATTAATTAAGAAAGATTTCAATTCCAAATACCAAAAAGCTCTCGCGAACAAAATTTTCACCTTTCTGAATCATATGCCGTCAGCCCCACGTTATAATAAGCAAAGACCAGGAAAACACCCCGGTCGGTGCAGCAGGTAAGATCTCAATACAGACCACAGGAAGGCAGGATATCACTTTGACACGCGAAGAGGAACTGATCAGACAGATTCAAAAGGGCAGACAGGAATGTCTGGACGAACTGATTGAACTGTATTACCCTGCCATTCTCCGCTATTGCCTGTGGCATATGCCGGATGCGGAGAGTGCGCAGGATGCAGCCCAGGAAACCTTCCTGAAACTGGTGCGGTTTATCGGCCGCTATGAACACAGAGGGCAGTTCAAAGCCTTCCTCTACCGGATCGCTGCCAATACCTGCACTGACCTCCGGCGGCGCCTTCTGCCGTCGGAACCGTTTCCCGAGGAACCAAACCACGTTATCTGCCGTACGGAATCCGGTTACCAGGCGGCCGAGGACCGACAGCTTCTGGCCACAGTCTTTACCAAACTGCAAGATGACCAGCGGGAACTGATCCTGCTGCGCTATGGACAAGAACTGACCCTGCGGGAAATCGCCGCCGTTACCGGACAACCGCTGCGCACCGTGCAGACGAAACTCAGCAGAGCAGTGAAAAAGATGCGGACATATCTGGAAGATTGATTTCACTAACCATAACACCGCCGCAAAGCACCCGGCAGAATGGAGATTTTATGAAAAACACGGAACAATGGAACACCTTTCTCGCGGTGGAAAGAAACATAGCCTACGGTCCCCATATGGAGGACACCAAAAGGCGCGCCCGGATTTCTCTGTGCGCCGATGCTGCTGCCAGGCGCAGTTCTTCCCTCTCCCTCGGCGGTCTGATCCGGAAACAGCTTGGATTTTTCGTCTGGAAGATCTGGTTCTTACAGGGCATGGTACTGGCTGCACTCTGTACCGCTTTCTTCTGTCTGTACAAAGATACCGCCCTGGAGTGGTTTGCCGACACCCTGCCGAAATTTCTCTGCTATTGCAGCGGAATCGTAGTCCTGAGCGCCGTTCCGCTTCTTAGAAGATCCTCCCGATACCGGATGCTGGAACTGGAGCAGTCAACCCGCTTCTCCGTCAGGGGAAGTTTGGCCGCACAGCTTCTTTTTATCGGAATCGGAGATCTGACAATGCTGACCGTGCTGGCAGTCATCGTATGGCAATATGGTTTGACCGGTTCAGTCATATTTATTTCTCTCGTGATCCCGTTTCTGACCACCACCGCCACCTGCCTGATGCTGTGGATCCGCACAACGCCGTCCGGATTTGAACGACGGGCCGTTCTGCTGGCCGCCGCCACGACTCTATTGATGAGCCGGATCCTGGACTGGTACAGGCATGCTTCTTTGCATGGCAGGCCCTTGTTCTGGTGTCTGTACGCCCTGCTCTGCCTTGGCATTCTGTGCCACGAATACAGAAAGCTGTGGATCACAGGCTGCACGGAAACGATGTTCTGAACGCAGAACGCAGCATTATCTTCAACAGAAGCTAGCGCAATATAGCGCATGACGTAATATAACATAACAGGAGGTATTTATGGAACTCACATTGGAACATGTATCCAAACAATTCAAAGAAAGAAAGAACAGGAAGACGGCCGTAGACGACATCAGCCTGCAGCTTGGGCCCGGTGTATGGGGGCTGCTGGGCGCTAACGGTTCCGGCAAGACTACTTTAATGCGCATGATCTGCGGTATCATGAAGCCCACCTGCGGCCGGATCTGCTATGACGGCGTATCGATTGACGATCTGGGCGACGCCTACCGGGATGTGATCGGCTATCTGCCCCAGGAGTTCGGCTTCTATCCGGAATTTACCGTACAGCAGTATCTGGAATATATCGCTGCCCTGAAAGGTCTGACCGACAAACAGGCACGCCTAAAGATTGACGAGCTGTTAACCCGTCTGTCACTGGAAGAGGTGCGCAGGAAAAGAATCACCAGGCTTTCCGGCGGCATGAAGCGGCGTGTCGGCATTGGACAGGCGCTTTTAAACGATCCCGAATTTCTTGTGCTCGATGAGCCTACCAGCGGCCTGGATCCTGGCGAACGCGTCCGTTTTCGTAATCTGCTGTCAGAATTTGCCCACAACAGGATCGTCCTGATCTCCACCCATATCGTGTCCGATATCGAATATATCGCGACCAGAAACGCGATCATGAAGAACGGCTCCATCCTGCAGACCGGCTCGACACAGGAACTGGTGGTACAGATGGAGGGAAAGGTCTTCGAGGCCGCCATCAATCCTCATGACTTAAGCCGCTGGGAACAGAAAGTCCAGGTAGTCAATGTGCGCAATGAAGCCGACGGCAGCGTTTCCCTCCGCTATCTGGGAAATCCGGACGATATCCCCCAGGCAAGGCCGCAGGAGCCCCGTCTGGAAGACCTGTATCTGGAACTGTTTCCCAGGCGGTAACGCGGCCTGAATCTCTCCAAGTCATCTTTACCTCCACGCCGAAGCGCTTTACGCTGAGAACGAGAACACAATTTCCAAAGACATACGCAGCTTCCCCTGGCAAGGGCAGATGACAAGGACAGTACTATGAAAGGATAGCAAGATTGAAAATTAAAATTTTTAATGGAGAAAACTATGTGGAAATTATACAGACAAGAAATGAAACGTATTCTAAGAACCCGCAGCACCCTTCTGTTTCTGGCGGCAACGCTGGCGCTGTCAGCTTTCATGGCCTGGGTACCGGTCACTTATGAACGCTATACCTATGAAGAAAACGGAAGAAAGATCACGATAGAAGGACCGGAAGCGCTTGCCCGGAAGAAGCAGATGGAAGCGCCCTCCGCCGGAGAAGTAACCCCGCAGAAACTGGCCGAGGGACTCTCTTACTACCACAAAAATCTGGAGATCTACGGTGATTTCTATAACGAGGACTTCCCTCTGACCCTGAAAGTACAGGAAATCTATCCCTGGCGGCCTCTGCTGCAAAGGCTGCATGAAGCCATGGCAGATCCGGTCAGCGGACTGGCCCCGGAATATACGGATATCTCCGCCGAAGATGCCCTGGCCTTCTATGACCGCTGCCAGAGTCATATCGCCGACCTGATGCGGATGGAACAGAAAGACAATCCCCAGGCACAGCGGACCGCCGTACGGATGTATGAAAAGGTAAAGATGCCATTTTACTACTATCCCGGCTATGGCAGCAACATGACCGAATACGAAGGCATGTATCTTTTCCTGCTTATGTTTCTGTGCATGATGATCACCGCCCCTCTTTTCTGCTGTGAATACCAGACCGGAGCAGACGATATCCTGCGCAGCACAAGACATGGCAGAAAAAGGCTTGCGCTCGTCAAGATCCTCGCTGCCCTGAGCATCGGGATCGCTGCTTTTATCCCCTGCATGTTCCTCTTCCAGATCATCTCCAACAGCCTGTTTGGCTGGGAATGCCGACAGACCTCCATGCAGATCCTGTTTTCCGTGGTTAGCCTGCTTGATCTGAATGTAGGAGAGCTGCAGAATCTTATCATGCTGAGCGGATTCATCACATTGCTTGCCAGCATCTGCTTCACGCTCTTCCTGTCCGCCGCGTGCAGGAATACCACGATCGCTACCGGACTGACCATCGCCTTCGCACTCCTGCCGACGCTTTTCTATATGCTGATCGGCGGCATACTCGGGTCCTATCTGCGGGTCCTGCTGCCTTCCGGTGCTCTTGGCGGCAACAACGCCTTCCTGTATGCCCTGACCGACTTTGAATTTCTGAAAGCCGGCCCGCTCTCGGTGTGGACGCCCTGGCTGCTGCTCGCCGTTCCGGCGCTGGAGATTCCGCTCTTTCTCTGGCTGACCGTGAGGACTTACTGCCGCAGATCCATGTAAGAACCTGGCAGACTCTACGGATTACATCTCTTACACGGGTCATCATAACCGGCTGTCACGGCCTCTTCCCTGGTAGAAAATAACACCTGGTTTTTCTCCATGGGAAGAGAATTACAGCCGGCCCTGTGCAGCTTACCGTTATTCTTATTCCCTATATAACTGCCTGCAGCCGACGCTTCCCCTGCCTTCCAGCTGTCGGAAGGTGCACTGTTCCATGTGATCTTGCTGCCGTCGGATACCGCCAGGATCGTGCCCTGCTCATCGCTCCGAAACACCTCCACGCCCATGGCCCGCAGATTGTTGAGGGTTTCCGCATGGGGATGCCCATAACTGTTGTCCTCCCCACAGCTGATCACCGCATAGGACGGATCCGCCGCCTCCAGGAACTCCTTAGAAGACGAGGAATGGCTGCCGTGATGTCCCACTTTCAGCACATCTGCCGCCATATCCCTGCCGCTTTCTATAAGATCGGCTTCCGCCGCCTCCTCCGCATCTCCCATAAAGAGGAAACTGTTGTCTCCATGTTCGATCTTCAACACGATCGAGTTATTGTTGGCATCTTCATAGCTGTCCACCGGCCCTAATACCGTACACACGGCGCTGCCAAGTCTGAAACTGTCTCCTGGCTCCGGCAAGCTGTTCTGATACCCCCGCTGTTTCATCGTGTCCACTACATCCCGGTAGGCCGCGGTATCCTTTGTCATATCCGGCATCATCACCTTACCGCAGTCAAATTTATAGAGGATCACATCCAGACCGCCGATATGGTCCGCATCCGGGTGGGTGCCCACGGCATATTTCAGTTCCTTCACACCCTGCTTCATGAGATAGTTCTGGATCTTCGTACCCTGGTCGTTGTCCCCGGCGTCAATCAGCATAGCTTCGCCGTCGCACTCCACCAGGATACAATCTCCCTGCCCGACATCCAGATAATGAACCGTGAGCTCTGTCGCCTGTGCCCCCTTCTTCCCCTGCCGGCCTGAAGCCTGCACCAAAGTCTCCCCGGATAGGTTCCCCAGCAGAGGAATACTGATCACGGCTGTCAGCAATAATGCAGACAGCCAAAATAAAAGTTTCTTACCTTTCTTCATAAAGGAAACCTCCGTGCCTGTAATCCGGCCGTCACGTCGCAATCGCATTCCCCGTATACAGCTGATAGTATTTCCCCTGTTCCTCGATCAGCTGGTCGTGGGTGCCGCGCTCTATGATCCTTCCCTGCTCCAACACCATGATGCAGTCGGAATTCTTGACGGTGGAAAGCCTGTGGGCGATCACAAACGTGGTCCGGCCCTTCATCAGCTTATCCATACCGTCCTGCACGATACGCTCCGTTCTGGTATCAATGGAACTGGTGGCCTCATCTAAGATCAACACCGGCGGATCGGCGATGGCTGCTCTGGCGATGGCCAGAAGCTGTCTCTGTCCCTGGCTTAAGTTGGCGCCGTCCCCTGTCAGCACCGTGTCATACCCCTCCGGCAAATGCCTGATAAAGCCGTCCGCATTGGCCAGCTTCGCCGCCGCAATGACCTCCTCATCCGTGGCGTCCAACTTACCATAACGAATGTTATCCATAACCGTGCCTGTAAAAAGATGAGTGTCCTGCAGCACGATACCGAGAGAGCGCCGCAGGTCCGCCTTCTTAATCTTATTCACATTGATGCCGTCATAGCGGATCTTACCGTCCTGAATATCATAGAAACGGTTGATCAGATTGGTGATCGTGGTCTTGCCGGCTCCGGTAGAACCCACGAAGGCAATCTTCTGTCCCGGTGTGGCAAAAAGCTCCACGTCATGCAGCACGATCTTCTCGTCATTGTAGCCAAAATCGACGCCGTCAAACACCACATCACCTTTCAGCTCCACATAATCCACGGAGTGATCCGCCTGGTGCTCATGCCGCCATGCCCAGCGCCCGGTACGTGAGCTGCTCTCTGCCAGTCTGCCGTTCTCCTCTTTCACATGAACAAGCGTCACATAGCCGTCATCCGTCTCCGGCTCTTCATCCAACAGCTTGAAGATACGCTCCGCACCGGCCATGGCCATCACAATCGCATTCAATTGCTGGCTGATCTGGTTGATCGGCATATTAAAGCTCTTGTTGAACGTCAGGAAGCTGGCCAGCGATCCCAGCGACAGGCCGGTGATTCCGGAGAGTGCCAGCGCGCCGCCCACGATCGCGCAGACAACGTAACTCACATTACCAAGCTGCATGTTCACCGGACCCACGATATTGACCAGATAATTGGCCTTATCCGCACTGTGATAGAGATTATCATTCAATTCACGGAATTGCCGGATATTCTCCTCCTCATGACAGAAGACTTTCACCACCTTCTGCCCTTCCATCATTTCCTCAATAAAACCATTTACCTTACCGATATCTCTCTGCTGCTGCAGGAAATACCGCCCGCTGATTCCGGCCGTCTTGGCTGTCACCACTAACATGACCGCCACCATCACAAGGGTCACAATCGTCAGCGGCACGCTTAAGACAACCATGCTGATAAAGACGCTGACAACGGTGATTGCACTGTTGAACACCTGCGGCATACTCTGGCTGACCATCTGTCTGATCGTCTCCGTATCATTGGTATAGATGGACATGATATCCCCATGAGAATGGGTATCAAAATATTTGATGGGCAGCGTCTCCATATGGGAGAACAGATCATTTCTCAGATTCCGCAGAACCCCCTGCGTCACATTGATCATGAGCCGGTTATAAATATAGGCTGCCGCCACGCCGATGGCATAGAAGCCCGCTACCCGCAGGATCGCCATTGCCAGCGGCTGATAATCCGCCACCTCCGTCGTCAGCATGGGCTGGATATAGTCGTCGATCAGGCTCTGAATAAACATCGTCCCCTGCACATTAGCCAACACGCTGATCAGGATCAGCGCTGCCACAATAACCAGATGCAGCCCGTAACTTTTCATCACATATTTCATCAATCTCTTAAAGATTTTACCCGGATTCTCTATCTTCTTATGTCCGTCCATTCTGCCTCTCATCGGTCCCGGCATTACGCATCCCCCTCCTTTTCATCAAAATCACCGCTGCCGCCGGTCTGGGACTCATATACTTCGCGGTAGATCTCATTATCCCGCAGCAGCTCTTCGTGTGTGCCATAGCCGTCGATACGGCCTTCCTCCATGACAATGATGTGATCCGCATGTTCGACGCTGGATACCCGCTGTGCAATGATCAGCTTCGTAGTTTCCGGAATCTCCTCCGCGAAAGCCCTGCGTATCTTCGCATCCGTAGCCGTATCCACGGCGCTGGTACTGTCGTCCAAGATCAGTACCTTCGGTTTCTTGAGCAGCGCCCTGGCGATACACAACCGCTGTTTCTGTCCGCCGGACACGTTGGAACCGCCCTGTTCTATGTACGTATGGTATCCCTTCGGCATCTTCTCCACGAACTCATCCGCACAGGCCAGCCGGCACACCCGCCGGCATTCCTCCTCACTGGCATCGGGATTGCCCCAGCGCAGGTTCTCCAGGATCGTTCCCGAGAACAGCACGTTCTTCTGCAGCACCACGGACACCTGATTGCGCAGGCTGTCCATGTCATACTCCCGCACGTCATGGCCTCCTACATAAACAGCCCCCGTCGTCACATCATACAGCCGGCTGATCAGATTGACCAGACTGGTCTTAGAGCTTCCCGTACCGCCCAGGATTCCTACCGTCTCACCGGCCCTGATCTTCAGACTGATATCATGCAGGACCGTATTGTTCTCATCATGATAATAAGAGAAGTTCACATCCCGGAACTCGATGTCTCCGGAGGGCACTTCATAGATCGGATCGGCGGGATTCGCCAGGTCGCTCTTTTCATTCAATACTTCACTGATACGTCTGGCGCTGGCGATACTCATACTCATCATGACAAAGATCATGGCTACCATCATCAGGCTCATCAGGATGTTCATACAGTAGGCCATCAGACTCATCAGCTCACCGGTCGTCAGCTCGCTCTGTACAATCATCTTCGCCCCCATCCAGCTGATCAACAGGATACAGGTGTAGACCGTAAACTGCATCACCGGCATGTTCAGAACGACATTTTTCTCCGCCTTGAGAAAGATGTCGTAGATGGCCTGACTGGCCTTTTTTAATTTGGAGGTCTCATAGTCCTCCCTCACATAAGCCTTCACCACGCGAATGGCGCTGACGTTCTCCTGCACGGAGGCATTCAGCTCGTCGTACTTCGGAAACGCCATCTGGAAATATTTCATCGCTCTTTTTATAATGAAAAAAAGAACGAAGGCCAACAGGACAAGCGCTATCAGATAGACCGTGGCCAGTCTGGCATTGATCATATAAGCCATGGACATGGCACAGATCATGCTGATGGGCGCCCGGAAGCAGATGCGCAATAACATCTGATATGCCATCTGAATATTCGTCACGTCCGTAGTCAGCCTGGTCACCAGCCCGGCCGTACTGAATTTATCCAGATTGGAAAAGGAGAATGTCTGAATGTTTTCAAACATCGCCTGCCGCAGATTGCGGGCAAATCCCGTGGAGGCCCTGGCCCCGAACTTACCGCCCATGATACCGCACAGCAGCCCGCACAGCGCCGCTCCTACCATAAAGGCGCCTACATAATAGATATGGCGCATGTTTCCTGCCTCCACACCGTCATCTATGATGGAGGCCATCATCAGCGGAATCAGCATCTCGAAGACTACCTCCAGGACCATAAAGACCGGCGTCAGGGCAGATGCTTTCTTAAATTCTTTGATCTGCGCCGCAAGTGTTTTGATCATAATATCGTACTAAGCTCCTTTCTTTTTGTCTTATTCCTTTCCATGTCTTTCCATGTAAAATGTTTATCCTAAACTATTATTCAACAAATAAAAAATATTGTCAAAGACTTCACAGAATTTTCACAGTAAACTCCCATCATGCTCAGCCTGCCGCCTAGCGGGCCGCATGGCCATCCATGCTTTGAAAGTCGAAGACTTTCATAGTACTTCACAGGAATTTTAGGAAAAAGGGAATTGCTTTTCTGCCCTTGTAGTGCTATATTAACGGATGTAGACAAATGTCCTGCATGTATCTGTCACATGCGTAAGGACGATTTTTTACCACAGAGAGGAGAATTATTTATGAAAAAGAAAGTTTTAGCAATGATCCTTTCTTCTGTTATGGTTCTTTCCTTATTCGGCTGCGGCAGTGATAACACACAGCCCGCTGCAGAGGATACGGCAACAGAAGAGACAACCGAGACACCAGAGGAAGCTGCCGCACCGGAAGCGGAAGCAGAGACTGACGCAGCCGAGACCGAGACTGACGCGGCAGAAGAAACAGCCGGAACAGAAGAAAGCACTGACGCGGCAGCGCTTAAGATCGCCATCGTCAGCAGTCCTTCCGGCGTAGACGACGGTTCTTTCAACGAAGATAACTACAACGGTATCCTGACCTTTATCGAGAGTCATCCCGACTGCACCGTTACACCGGTACAGGAGACCACCGGTGACGTTACGGCAGCCGTACAGGCAGTGGCTGATATCGTGGCGGATTACGACGTAATCGTTTGTTGCGGTTTCCAGTTCGCCGGTATCGCTACAATCGCCGAGGAGAACCCGGATGTTGACTTTATTCTGGTAGACTCCTTCCCGTCCGATGCTGAGGGCAACGAAGTGACAGTAGACAATATCTATGCGATGCAGTTTGCCGAGCAGGAGTCCGGCTTCTTCGCAGGTATGGCAGCCGCTCTTGAGACAGCATCCGGCAAGGTGGCTGTTGTCAACGGTATCGCTTATCCTTCCAACGTTAACTACCAGTACGGTTTCGAGTGCGGCGTTAAATATGCCAACGAGACCGAAGGTCTTAATGTGGAGATCGTAGAGCTTGCTTCTTATGCAGGTACGGACGTGACCGGCGCAGACGTAGGCGGTAACTATATCGGTTCCTTCGCTGACGAGGCAACCGGCAAGGTAGTCGGCAATGCACTGATCGCTGAAGGTGTAGACGTTGTATTCGTTGCAGCAGGCGCATCCGGCAACGGTGTCCTGACAGCAGTGAAAGAAGCTGAAGGCGTTAAGTTCATCGGCTGCGACGTAGACCAGTACGATGACGGTGCTAACGGCGACGCCAACGTAGTGCTGACATCCGCACTGAAGGTAATGCACCTGAACGTAGAGCGTTCCTTAAATTCCATCGTAGACGGCAGCTTCAAGGGCGCTAACGTAGTGCTGCAGGCTGACACGGATTCCACAGGCTATGTGAAGGAAGACGGCAGATGCCAGCTGTCCGCTGAGACCATCTCCAAGATCGACGCTGCTTACGAGCAGGTTAAGGGCGGTACGATCGTTCCGGCAGCAAACTTTAACGGTGTAACTCCGGAAGACTTTACCTGGTAGACGATGATTTAACTGCCACGCAGCTAAATCGCAGGAATTCCACAAAAATATTAAGGCTGCAAGAGGTTTTCTCTTGCGGCCTTTTTTATTTTGCCGTATTCTATAAGTATAGTGATTTCTATTTTTATCAATCTAAAGCGAGGGCAGCGCATGTCAGATTATATTATTGAGATGAATCATATCACGAAGCGTTTTCCCGGGATCATTGCCAACGACGACGTGTCCATCCAGATCAAAAAGGGGGAGATCTACGCCCTTCTGGGCGAAAACGGCGCCGGCAAGTCCACTTTGATGAGTATGCTTTTCGGTATGTATGAGCCGGACGAAGGCGAAATCATCATCCGCGGCGAAAAAGTGAAGATTCAGTCTCCCAACCACGCGACAAAACTGAATATCGGTATGGTACACCAACATTTTAAACTGGTCAGCAACTACACAATCGCCGAGAATATCATTATGGGAATGGAACCCGTAAAGAAGACTCTGGGACTTTTCCCTTCCGTGAACCTGAAACAGGCAAACAGGGATATTCTGGAGCTCTCCCGCAAGTTCGGCCTGGAGGTGGATCCCACGAAAGTGATCGAACAGATCAATGTCTCCATGCAGCAGCGCGTAGAGATCCTTAAGATGCTCTACCGGGAAGCGGAGATCCTCATCTTCGACGAGCCTACCGCTGTGCTGACTCCCCAGGAGATCGAATTCCTGCTGGAGATCATCCGCAGTCTGCGGGACGACGGCAAGACCATCATTCTGATCACCCATAAGCTTGAGGAGATCAAGAAAATCGCGGATCGCTGCGCCATTCTCTGCCGCGGCAGGCTGATCGATGTATTGGATGTGGCAAAGACAGACACGAAGACCATGGCCAATCTGATGGTAGGCCGTGAGGTCAGCTTCACCGTGGACAAGCCGGAACCCAGGTTCGGCAAAGAAGTCCTGCGCGTAGAACATCTGACCGTAAAGAACGAGGACAAGTATGAGGTCGTAAAGGATGTATCCTTCTCCGTCAGAGAGGGAGAGATCTTCGTGGTTGCCGGCGTCTCCGGCAACGGGCAGATCGAACTGGCCGACGCCATCGCCGGACTGATAAAGCCCTCCGGCGGTAAAGTGACCTTAAACGGCGCAGACATTACTTCCTATTCCATTCGCAGGCGGAATCTGGCCGGTATCTCCTATATCCCGGAGGACCGCCATAACGTAGGATTGGTGATGGATTTCACCCTGTCTGACAATCTGGCCCTGAAGAGTTATTTCAACGAGCCTTTTTCCAAAAAAGGCGTGGTGCATTCGGAGCAATTCACGAAGTACGGCGAAACCTTGATCGACAAATATGATATCAGGAGCAGCCAGGGCAATGACACTATCGTTCGTTCCATGAGCGGCGGCAACCAGCAGAAGGCCATTATTGCCCGGGAGATCGAGCTGGATTCCTCTCTCACCATCTTCGTCCAGCCCACCCGCGGCCTGGATATCGGCGCCATCGAGAACATCCACAAACAGATCGTGGATGAGCGGAACAAGGGCAAGGCCATCCTCCTGATCTCTCTGGAGCTGGACGAGGTCATGAATCTGGCGGACACCATCGGCGTCATCTACAACGGCGTGATCCAGAAGATCGCGGACGCCAGAACCCTCACACCGACTGAAGTCGGAGAGTTTATGATGGGCGTCGGCGGAAAGCACAAATGATCCCCCGATCCCTGGTTGCACAACTACCCGGTAAATACGGGAATGCAGACAGATATGGAAAGGTATGACAGATACGATGAAAAATAAGAATAACTTCCTACATAAATTAGTCTTACAGACCATCGGGCATGAGAAAAGGCAGCACTATATGATCCCTGTCTTTACGATCCTGCTCAGCCTGCTCTTCGGTATCCTGGTGATCGCCCTTCTGGGCAAAAATCCGCTGCAGGCCTACTATAACCTCCTGCAGGGTTCCGGCCTGGCGCCCAAAGCCTCCTATGCCGGACACAAAGGCATGATCACGGACTTTACCAGTTTCCTAAATGCCCTGACCCCGATGCTGTTTGCGGCTCTGGCGGTCCTGATCGCCCTGAAGGCAGGCCTCTTCAATATCGGTGTCTCGGGACAGATGCTGGCCGCCGGTTTCACGGCCACCATTCTCATCGGTTACTCTGACCTGCCGGCCGTGATTGCCAAACCCCTGGTCATCCTGATCGGTTTTGTCATCGGCGCGCTGGCCGGCGCGTCGGTTGGTTACTTAAAGCACCGTTTTAACATCAACGAGGTTGTATCCACGATCATGTTCAACTATATCTTCCAAAACGTGGTCAGCTTCCTCATCAACACCTTCTATGTGGACCCGGTCAGCCGACAGTCCAAAAATGTAGGACAGGCCGGCCGGCTGACCCTGGTGGATGTAGTGATCGGCGACTATAAGATGGATATCCCGTTAGGCATTCTGGTGGCTGTTATCGGCATTGCCGTTACCGCTTTTGTCATGAATAGGACGACGCTCGGATTTGAGATCAAGGCAGTGGGCAGCAGCATCCGTGCCGCGGAATACGCCGGTATCCAGGTGGGGCGTACCCGTGTACTGGCCATGATGCTTTCCGGCGGTTTTGCCGGATTGGCAGGCGTTACCTATTACCTCGGTTATTTTGCTTCCATACAGCCCAAGGTACTGGTCAGCACCGGCTATGACGCTATCGCCGTGGCCCTGCTTGGCAACAGCTCCCCGATCGGCATCATCTTCTCTTCCTTCCTGATCACGGTGATCTCGAAGGGCAGCACCTATATGAGTTCCACTTCCGGCGTCCAGGCAGAGATCGCCTCCGCCATAACCGGAATCATCCTGCTGTTCTCCGCCTGCGGCGCTTATGTTAGATATAAAGTGAACCGCTGGAAAGATGACCGGAACAACTGATCACAGATCCGAAACGGACGGATTCCATAAAGTACTTTGAAATGGAGGATTATCAATGAACACGATTATCATAGACGGCCTATCCTTCGCACTTCCGCTGTTCATCATGGCGATCGGCGGTATCTATTGTGAGCGGAGCGGCATCACCAATCTGGCAATCGAAGGACTGCAGGGTTTCGGCGCCTTCTGCGGCGCATTGTTTGCGGTCTGTATCGCACAATATTTTGCAGGCAACTCGCCGGTTCCCTTCTATCTGGCGATGCTCTTTGCCTTCCTGGGCGGTATGCTTTTTTCTCTGCTGCATGCCATGCTCTGTATCAAATTCAAAGCCAACCAGGTGATCAGCGGCGTTGTCATCAATATCCTGGCTATGGCGCTGACCGAATTTCTGACCAAACAGATCAACGCCAGCATCTTCGGCGCCGCTTCCAATAAGTTCGTGCTGGGCGTATCGGCCCGTATCACGGTGCCCGGACTTTCCAGGATTCCCGTGCTGGGTGCGGTATTTACAAACCTCTACCCCTTCGAGATCGTCATTGCGCTGATCGCCGTCATCGCCTGGTACATCCTGTACAAGACCAGATTCGGCCTGCATCTGCGCGCCTGCGGCGACAATCCACATGCGGTGGATGCGGCCGGTATCGAAGTAAGCCGCGTACGCCTGATCGCCGTTATGGCTTCCGGCGCGCTGTCCGGTCTTGGCGGCATCTGTTTTGCCTATTCGATCTCCGCTAACTTTTCTTCCAATATTTATTCCGGCTACGGCTATCTGGCCATCGCCGCGCTGATCTTCGGCAACTGGAAGATCATGCCCACACTGGGCGCCTGCCTGTTGTTTGGCTTCGCCCGCTCCGGCGGCTATGAGCTGGTAAAAGTACTGGAAATGCCCAGCAGCTATCAGGACCTGGTAATGGTGCTGCCTTACGTACTCACACTGCTGATGTTGATCTTTTTCAGTAAGAAGAATCATTCGCCAAAGGCTCTGGGCGAGATCTATGATAAGGGCGCGAGGTAACAAAACAGCGTAAAAATGGTGCCTTTTGCACTCTGAAAGTACACAATGCACATGCAACATTTAAAGGAACACCTTTTGGCATCCTAATTCTATATGATAAAAAGAGACGGCAGATCCCGCATACCTGTTGCGAACTGCCGTCTTATCTTTTACCACTTTATTACCGCTTTATTACTACTTTAAGGCAAATTCCATGAGCACCGGATCATGATCCGAATAAGCATAACCGGTATCCACATGCCTGTACGATCTCACGACCACATTATCCGAGACGATGAACCCGTCCAGCGTCACTGTATAAGTAGTCTCCTCGTCATAAGGCTCATTGGCGCTGCGACAGGTATTGTGAACCGTATCTTCTGCATCCCAGCCATCGTCTATGGCCATCCGGAATCCATCCGGCAGACTCTCCCTTGGAAACGGATAAGCCCACTCCGGTGCATTCTTTGCAGTTTCTGTTTTCAGGTTATGATTAAAGTCTCCACCGCAAATCACGTAATTGCCCGCCCTGTAGTCCGCCGTCATATCCTCATAAAGCATGGCCAGCTGTCCTGCGCGGATCTCGTCGCTGCTGCCGTAGGCGGACATATGCATGTTGTAGAGGCAGAGCATTCTGCCCTCCGCACTTGAGGCAATGTCATTTGCTGCGAAGGCCTCCTGCTGCTCTCCCATCGTCGTTTCTCCCGAAAGCTCTGCCAAGGGGATCCGTGAGACGGAATAGCAGCGATCGAGATCCACAAATTTGGAGAAGGATTCCGATATGGGAAGACTCCTTCTGACCGCCTCTGTGATCTCCTCCCTGGAATACGTTACCAAACCGGCCTTATTGGCGCCATGCGGCTCCCAGGGCGGGAAGAAAAGATAAGGCGAATCATAATTCTGCGCATAAGTATAATAATATGCTTCCATGAACTGGTTCAACAGTTCCAGTTCATCAATATAGTATGAACGCGTCCCGTTCCGGTCCACCTCCTGCAGAAGCGCAAAGTCCGGATCGGCATCGCTGATAACATCCGCTGCACCACAGACCGCCGCCGTCACACTGTCCGCGTCCTTCCCCCAGGAAGATCTGCCCCCGTCCATAAAGAAGCTGTATTCAGGCAGGTACGCGCCGAAGCCGATATTGTAGGACATGATGCTGTACAGTTTTCCCTCATCAGGCTCCTCATTCTTCGTCGCCGCAGCAGGATCCGCATCGCTGCCGGAAGTCATACCCCTCGCTCCATTATCCCCATTCGTATTGTCACTTTTGTAAACTTCCAATGTCATCCTGTCCGGAAGACGGTCATAGGCGGCAAAAACATAGATCACGTAGCCGATAAGCGCTAACACCATGATGATAAAGACTGCGGCGATCCATTTTACTGCTTTTTTCATATTGTCCCCTCACTACTTTTGATACCTATTTCTATAATCCAAATTCATGGAATAACTCCCGCTGATATTCTGTATCTTCCAACGAACGACGCAGATCCTCCGTCCGTCCCTGCTCCAGCAGAATACCCAACACCTCCGACCGCTGGCTTCCTGCAGCTCCATTCTCTCTGAATATAAAGAATTACACATTTCATAGTATTTCTGCTAAAATTATCATAATAAAGTATCGATTATTTGTCAATTGTTCATTCCTTTTTATAACTTTATTCTTGGTGTTCGCACTGATTCCCCATGTTTATCACCATGCCAGAAACACTTAATAACGTATAAATAGATGCTATAACAAAAACACGACCAAGAACTACTACCCCCTTCGATTTGTCTAGTCACGTTCAATAAAGCAAAGTCAACACGTCTATCCGTGTTACATATATCTTCATTATATAAGATAAAATATAGCATGAAGCCATCTGTTCATAAATAATTGGGGTATCCAAAACAATTAGAACCAGCGGCTTATGCTATAAATTTTACCGGCTATCCACCAAATACCTAAGCAGTAATACTTTGCTGAAAGACTTTATGCTTTCATCCAACATTACACTCTGCAAATCTTTAATCCCGGATCAGAATAGGTATTTATATTGATCGAATCAACAACCTCTCCCGTTTCTTTATCGACTACTACCATATTAATACCGATTCGATTCATAGAATAGTCTATATTATCGACTATGATTTCGCTTCTATCCCTCCCGGACAAGACGGTAAATCCTCTGCTTTTAATCTTAATTTTACAGTATCTTAATGGATCACAGCATACTCTCAATTTGCCATTCAGATATTCTACACTATAATTGGAATGTCCGACGACAAATTCATAATTTAAATTAAGTTCCTCATTTGATTTATCATCAATTCTAATTACACCCTCATCTACGACCGCCACATAACTGTTCCGCCACTGAACATCTTTTCGTAGCAATAGACCGGAAGTCTCCAAAAATCTTCTCCACTGATTGGAACACTCATCTCTGCCTGACAATACAACCACATATCTCGACTCTGCTTTCAGTATTGCGAAATACTCTCGCAAATTATTGATTTCCCTCAGCTTTGATTCTCTGGAAACCATACCGTTTCTTGAGAATATTATTTCCAACCATGTCTTACCAGATTTCAACTGTGCTGCAATTTCTTCCTTCTCCTCTTCTTCATAAGCATACTCCTTTTTCATTCTATTTAAAGAATCCATTTTTACGCTCATTGAATCATATAATTGCAATATTAGTCTTGTGCTTTCATTGCTGCTCTTAGTCTTTACTTCCCTATTTAATGCCGATTGTAACCATTGTAAGGATTCCTTCTGCTTTGCTTCGATGCGTCTATAAACAGCATCATAATCAATCTCCGTAAAAATGTCTGTTTTTCCCAATAATAACTTACTTTCCTCAAAAAACACCCGGGGACACTCTATTAGTTTCGCCAATGAGTCAAAGCGTCCCTTCGACCTGTTCTTAATCGCCACAAATTTTTTACCAAATAAGATTGAAAAACACACCCCATGCATGGAGTCCGTTATCACATAACTTGCATTCTGAAAATATGCCAGCCAATCTACAAATTCTGGATTTACAACTTTATCAGGCATATTCATTGCGCTTTTATTGCCCTCTATATTCAATTCCTGATCCAGAATAACGACAAGCCTCATATTCATATTTTGTGCCAACTCAAGGATAACTTTCCGTTTATCTGGCGTAGGATCCAATATGTATGCCAGAAGATACTCCTCCTCAAATACCAACGATGATAGAGCGCTAAGCTCAATCCAGGCCTTTCTATCACAGATCAAAACAGGATCTAATACCTGCTCAGCCTGAACGCCAAATAAATCTCTGCACATATCTACACCATAGTCTTCACGCACTGATATGGCATCAAAACGTTTTAAGCAATAAGCACACAACGCTCTCTCTTCTACACCAATGTCCTTTTCTTCTTTCAAAGCACCAAAGGATGGGGCATAGGATATCATTCGTTTCTTTTCGTCTGCAAATCCCAGCATCATAAACTGAAGGAATCTGCCAAATTGATTCAATTTCCAGTTCCATGCCATATCGGATCCAATTACGAATGTTTCAAAGCATTGGTTCGCCGCATTCCCATCTTCTATTTCCATAAAATCGCCGGTTAATCTCATATGGCTTCTTGCAAACTTAATAGCTTTATTACCCATTCTTCTGCCACATTGCTCTAGCACCGCAGCCTTTTTACCCATATCGCTAATTGCCCTGTAAAGAGCATAATTAGTCGCAATACTTCCATAATTATCAGACAGATAGAGGATTAGTCCCACATCAAATTTGTGTAAAGACGTATAGACCGCACTCTCAAACTTCATAGAAGAACAATTAGCGAAAAACGCTCTCCGCTTCGCGATATCACTATTACTCGTAGATGGATAAAAGATATTACTGTTCAATAACTTCTTATCACAGCTTTGTTCTACTCCCCTGCCATATATCCCCTGAATATGGCATTTATGTTGTGATCCGGAAATTGCCTCCCGAAATAAAGTCGTTCCCTTTTCATTATTGAGAAGAACAACAGATACACCTTTCTTATAATCAAAAGACAAATTAAGACTTCTGGCAGCCCATAAATCTCCTATCGTCACATCCCCCTGTCGTGGCAGCCTACTATATTGACATTGAAAACACGAAGCACGCAAATTAATATCCTGCAAAAAAGACTGCATATATACACTTGTATTGTTATATAAAGTCCTGACCTCTCCATTCTTTAACTTCACTTTAAATAAAGAAGCCCACCCTTCCCGACTGCGGAATGTAATGTCGTCAACATTTCCACCCCCTCCAAAGGAATTCTGCAAATGTTCTTGAAATAACTTCGGTGAAGGAATGCCATGACACAACACATCTACTGTATACAGCTTCTCATATTCTTTTCCCAGGAAGCACAATAATCCAGCAATCTGACATGGGCAACCACTATATAATACATAGCTGCCTTTTTCCAGAATCTCCTTTGTCTTTTGAAAAGTATCACCCGTCGAACTCTGTAAGTATTTGGATCTCCGGATTTTATCCAGCTCATCTATATTATGTATTATAATATGCTTTACACTAAACCCTAAATCATAAGCCGCCCCTACAACATAACCACCTTCTTTTAGGATATGCTCTGCAAGAAAGGTGAAAATTCCTCCTGATGAACTATCATAAAGAATCCTTTCTTCCGCAGAAAACGCATAAATATCAGGTTCTCCATAATTCGGATACTGACCATTTATAGCAGGGCATACTTGTCTGCATTTTCCACAGCTAATACATTTTTCTTCATCTATAACAGGTTCCTCAAAACCTTCTGCATTTTCTTTTATGCTAATTGCCTTTACCGGGCATACATTGAAGCAAGCCCCACATCCATAACAGGATTCCATATTATTAAGTATCTTCAAATTTTTCTCCCACAATAAAGTATATTTCACTGTTCCTCAAAATTTATAAGTAGTTTTTCATCAATCTCTTTCCTTAATCTACCATAGCCCTCATATCTATATACTCTTTCCCTGCCCTGCAGACGCACCTTAGCCAGTTCCTTAAGCAATCCAATCCTCTTTTGGTTGCCATTCTTTAAATAAAATATGACTGTATCCTTATATGAATTAAATACATCTTCTTCTGATCTATTTCTGACCTTATCGGAAAGCGTAGGATTGGAATTAGTTCTATTATATTCATAGGAGCGGTCATCCAGGTAACATATACGGTCTGCGTAAGACAAAATATACGGTGTCCATGCTTCGTCTTCAGCTTTAAGAATAGGAAATAAGTGCTCCTTCACGAGAGATGCACGGTACAGCTTATTCCAAATGACTACTCCATATCCGCATTCCTTGATATAATGCATAGAAAAAAACTCATCAAACGTTATTGCGGTATCCTCTTTTAACGCATATTGTATGAAAACCTTGGAGTCACTTCCCTCTACCCAATACGCAGATGTAATTGCAATATCACAGTCATTCTTCCGTATTGTATCATATAACCGTGCCAGCATATTCGGATAAATCATATCATCACTGTCCAAAAATCCTATGTAACTCCCCTGAGCATGTCTTATTCCTCTATTTCTGGCCGCAGCGGCACCTTCATTTGCCTGATGTATCGCTGCCACATTGGAATACTTCTCAGCATACCAGTCAATTATCTCAGACGTCTGATCCGCACTGCCATCATCTACAATAATTATCTCTAAATCTGAAACTGATTGTGCTAATGCGCTATCAATACTCCTGACAATACAGTCCTGTACATTATAAGCAGGAATAATCAGGCTAATTTCTGCGTGATTATATCTTGTTTCCTGAAGACAAATCCGTCCTGACTCTGCTATGATCATCTTTCCCTTTAAAGTAGCAATATAAGCTTTTATTACAAACCCACTTTCCCTTGCATATCCCTTAATCAGGAAATAATGTTGATGTACATCTCTTGTTTCATATAGCAGATTCTCATACATATCGTAAATTAAAAAACCATCCGCTTTTCCAAGATAATTCCAAGATAACGCCAGATTTTCTCCATAAGATTCTTTCAGCGCTGTATAAGTAAATGTCTGTTCTCCCAACTCATATATATTCGTCGGTATACTGATTTCACCTCCATCTTTTCTGCACACCGCCTGTACCGCATCTATTAAACATTTCTTTGTATAATAACCATCTCTTAAAGATCTCGCAAATTGCCCGACACATTGGACGTATCTCTGATACTCTGCCTCTGTCATAGATTCTATTACTGCAACCGCTTCGTCTAATGAATGCACTACAATTCCCAGGTGGTTCTTATCGATCAATGTCTCATTGGCAATTCCCGCAGGAACAATTACCGGAACTCCCGCCGCCAGATACTGCGCTAATGAAAAGGAAATCCCATATTCCATGCACCGCCGGGACTCCGCATCCCGATACCACACCAGACCTAATCCTCCTTCTGACAGCGCAGAAAGTAATTCTCCGTCAGACAACTCTCCCATATTACGCATGTTTTGCCCCTGATATGCAGTAATTCCATACAGTTTGAGTCTTATCTCTCTATTCCAGTTATCCAAACCTTCAAATCCATTTCTACCTATATAGTGGATCTCCTTGCGAAACTGTGGCGCCCTGAAAAAATCCATGTCTGTTATATAATCCCACATCTCCTGAACAACAAACTTCATATTTTTATTAATACCATGCTCCACTAAAAACCATTGCATCGCCAAAGATGGCACGATTAATACATCGGCCTGACTATATAAACGGATTTTTTCCTGCAATACAGCACTTGCAGTCTCTTTAAACAAAGAAACCGAATCATGAATAAAAATTATGATCTTACTCCGATATGCTTTTAAACGGTTTATCAATCCCCACTCAAATTTAAATCCGTTACCTGTTGGCAGCTGACATATCACAATATCACTTCTCCCTGAAATTCCTGCAATAATGCCATCCAGCCTGCCGTTGAAACTTTCTTTGCTTTCTCCTTCTCCATTATAGCGGTATATTCCCATCTCCCGAAAGCCAAGCTGATGTCCAATCCCTGCTGTCATCCGCTGAATATACTGAGAGGTATCCCGTAAAGGCAATCCATTTATTCTTGTAATATATACATTCACAATCCCCTATCCCTCCTATATAACTCAGCAAGCTTCATCCCTCTAAAATATCTAAAGAGATTCACAAACATACTTTCCGATAATCTTCTGCCGTCTCGGCAAAAGCTGCTTCTCGCTGTCTCTTAAGCCTTCGCTCCATTACATCGCCATCCTTCATTGCCTTTTTGACATCCGCGATCATATGATCTACATTATCAGCCGGATAAATATGTGCCTGTGCTATATAATCCCTATTATGTACGGTTTCCTCAAAGGCAAAGATCAGATGATTATGCAAAAATGCCCTGTGAACTGCCGAAACAATTTCATTTTCATGGTTAATATCAAAATAGAAATCACATTCTTCAAACATGCCATCCAGAATCTCCTGCTTAACGCCCGGATAAATGCTCACATTATCATAATTATCCATATTCATGAGCTTGGGCGACATTTCTGTTAATGCAGCAATATGGAAATGCATATCTGGCAACGCTCTCACGATTTTCTCACAATGCTCGATACGGTCAGAATTTGTACAGATCAAAGCCTCCGATGTGTGCCGGTTTTCTTTTACAAAGGAATATACAAATCCTAATTTATGCATCATATCCGAATTTGCACCAAGTTCGATCAATTTATCATAAGATCGGTGTTTCTGAACCATAACAGTTGCCGTACGGCTTGCCTGTCCCCGAAAAATAACCTGCATATTGCCTGGAATATCCTTCCTGACAGGCTCCTGCCAAAACAAAATGTCCTTCTTCTCCTCCGCCTTAAGCCGGTTGGATACGAAAAACGGCGTTGACAGTGAATTAAAGAAGATCCTTGCCTGAGCATAGCCGGCTCTCTCAAGAAAGAACACGACAAAATCAATCTTTGTATGAAAAATTCGTACTTTCTCAGCGTCATTCAGAATGATATCCCCTGTCACAAAATTCTCCACAATAATTTCCTCTCCTGCAGTAGAGAAATAGGATTTACTAAATTTTTGTCCCTTGGCATTAAAAACGGTTCTGGCAAAAACAGCCCCATAACGATTATAGTGATCGCTGGATCGTACAACATTTTTCTCGTCGTACCAATCCACAATCCTTACACGACGCCTGTGAGCAGGCTCAGTATAAAAGATTTTTGCTCTCTCTTTATACAGATCATGCACTGATCCGTTATTATTATTTCCACTGATCTCCCAATAGGCCGGAACTTTTATCTCATTGAAGTATTTCGGACGTGCCTTGTCTTTAAGAACTTTCTTGAAATCACCCAGGAAAAATCCGTAAACCGATATTACATCCTCCGGCAGAAATCCATTGTCTTCGATCACAATGGCCGGGAACGAAAATCCGGCACGCTGAAAGGAGATGTGAAGATTCTGGCTGTCCGTTCCATAATTATCAAAAAGCAGTATTGTATTCATTTCAATATGTTTTTCCATTTTTTCTCCACCTCTGTCGTCAGATATGTTTTGGCTTTGTCGTAAGAATGCTTATGAAAACTTTCCAAATCCGCTTCTGTGAACAGACGTATAATACACTCTGTAAGCTTTTGTATACGTTCCTTTTTCTCCATTTTATCATACACTGGAATCAGATATCCGTTCTTGCCATCATCAATAAAATTCGGATTTCCATAGCGCACATCAAATCCGATGACTGGAAGCCCTGATCCTATCGCTTCCATAAGGCTAAGACCGAACCCTTCGCTGGTAGAGCCAGACAGATAAGCTTCATAATTCTTATATATCTCCTGTAAATTCTGCTGTCCACATAAGTGCACATACTCCTCGCAATGCAGATGTTTGATCTGCTCCTTAAGTTTTTGCTCTTCTCCACCCTTCCCATAGATATCCAATGTAATGTCCTTTACACTCTCCCTCGCCGCTGCCACCGCCTCCACGATCCAATCCACGTGCTTTTCACTGGCAAGTCTGGATGCGGTGATCAGAGAATGCTTCCGCCTGGCTTTATCCGGAACTTTTAACTCGTCCAGACTTCCAACCGGAATAGTCACTATACGCGGATTAGCTCCTATATATTTCTTAAACTGCTGTTTTAGCAGCCGATTCTGGACATCTGTGGACGTAACATAAAACTTGACATGTTCTCTCTGTGAGAATGCATACTCGTAATAGTTATTCCATAAGATTGCCTCCTCATCCGTACCTCCTTCACTGAAATGATCTGCATGAATAATAATTCCTATCTTTGCCTCTCCAGCATTCTGCATGATCGCCTGCCCAATGCCCGTTGTCCGGTCTATAATGACCACATCCTTTTTCGTAAGCCTTAGGCGCGATACCATATAACCGACCAATTCCTCCTTCGAGCAGATCAACCTGTCCGGGAACTGATACATGACTACATCATTGTCCGTAATCTCTTCGTACGCAACCGACCCGTCTTCATTAAAGAATCTGCGATGATATAAATGAGCCTTATTATCCAACGGTGCATAATATTCCGAATAAATCCTGCAATAAGTATAATAATCCTTCCGAATCAGGCAGCCATTTGACACCATCTCCACCCGATGCACTCTATTTTCTTTATCATTTACCAGATATGCCATATAGTACATATTTGTTCCATGAAAACTGTATTTGACCCTGGCGCCATCCCTGGCCTCAGAAAATGTCTTACTCCCAAAAGTTTTTTCGAGGTCTTTCAACGTGAACGTTACCGGCGATGTCTTACAATCCGTAAAAAATGTATAAAGCCATATTACCTCCGAATCCAAAAAACCAATATTTTCTGCCATATGCTGGATATTGTCTTTAGAAAACATATCCGTAAAGATAAATTTTGCGTCCTGGCCAATCCGCCGCAGCAGCTTCGCCCTGTACGCCTGCGCATATTCCACGCCACTGCTTGCCCAGCCGATTCCTAAGTTAAAATTATATACCATGACCACACTCCCCCCTCTGTACAAATTTTTTCCAGATTTCCTCTTTTTTTCGTTGCTGTATCTCTAATTTTTCCTGTAACAAGTTTGCATCTTTCCATAGTTTTTTTATAGTAGAAACTACTTTTTCACCATCTTCTTCTGCAAAAACACATTCCTCTGCCATAAGCTCTTTATGGTGTACCGTATTCTCAAATCCAATGATAAGCATATTTTTCATATGAGCGCTATTTACTGCATCATAAATTTCCCGATAGTAATTAATATCAAGATACAGGTCACATGCATTCCACAGTCTATCTAAGTCCTGTGCACTTATCTGTGGATATATCTTCACATTATTCAATTCTGCCAGCCGATGAAGCTTATCAGAAACCTGCGTATGTGCCGCTATATGAAACGTCAGCTCTGGTAATTCCCCAATCAGATATTCCAACTTCTCAATCTGATCAGAAGCTGTCAGAATCAATGCCTCAGCCCTGGCGTGATTTTCGGGATACCATTCCGGCACTGCATAAAATCTAATGCCATTATTTCCACCCATGCTTTGGTACAGCTTACATAATTCATCATTTGTAAACAAGATGTTTGTCCATTTCCTGCTTTTCTCAGGAGTCAACTCCAAAAGTTTCAAAGTCTTTTCTTCCTGCACAAATATCGTGTCAACTTCCGAGATCCCTGTTTCCTTCCGGTAATATTCGATAAATTCAACATACGAACCAAACACATTCCTGACCGCACCATTTTCCAATATGGAAATCACATGATTTTCCGGTTGCTCAACTACCATTTCCTGATTCTTTTCAGAATAAAATACCTTTGACTCCACCCTGCCGTCTCTGTCCAGAAATTCACTTGTATATTTCAGACCATATTTATTATAATGATCAATTTTATACACCCAACCATCTTCCATATGCCATTCTACCCGCAGTACCTTCCGTTCCTCCACAGGCTCCCGAAAATGGATTTTTGCTTTTTCACAGCCCATATCAAAAATAGCACCCGTCCAACCAACTAATCTTACCTCCCATAATTCCGGAAGCGGAATAAAATTATAAAATAAATCCCGCTTTGGCTGTTTCGCCATTCTATCACGATAAACAAAGAACTCATAAGGAGATAGGATTTCGTCTGGCAGGAAACCATCATCCTGTAAAACTGCAATTTCTACCTCCTGCCCCATGTTTCGCAGCGTTTTCCGCAGTTTTTCAACATTTTCCGTATACTTATCACAAAAGACCACCATTTATCCTATCCTCTCGTCTATATCTCTGCTCCGCAAATTTCTTTCATTTCCATCATGGTATCCTGCAATAGCTCTTTCCACTTCTCTTCGACTATCTTGGTCATAAAGCCTGTGGCAATTATATAAGAATTCTCTTGAAATGTATGCAATCGTTCCCGATCTTCAAAAACTTCAACAATTCTTTCTGCCATGTCGTTAATAATCCTATCCTCTTCCTGATCATTAACTCCTGGCACAAAATCAATCAAATAACCATTTTCTTCCGGCCGAATCAACAGTGAACTGCCATATTTGGCTGTCAGTCCAATAACCGCATTACCAGAGGAAATTGCCTCTAATGTAGAAAGTCCAAGTGTCTCAAAAGTCGAAGCGGTCACAAATAACTCATAATTTTTATAGACTTCTGCCACCTCCTGGTGTCCCATAAACCTGATATAAGAGCTTGCCTGGTACTTTTCTACCGTTTTTTTCATTTCTTTCATATATTCTACATTACCCACTCCATAGATTGATAATGAAATTTTCTCGTTTACCTCATGCGCTTTTATCACACTCATAACAATCCAATGTATTCTTTTATGTATCTGAACCCGGGAAACAGACAGAATCGAATATGCCTTTCTCTCTCCATTCGGATAACGTAGTTTATCCGCCCCGCCAGCCAGTATAACTTTGATTTCAGGTATATGACGACCATATTCCTGAAGTTTATTCGTCAATTCCTCCTTCTGCTGTTGTGTGGAAACTACAATCAGGTCGATCAATTTCGTATATCTCATAAGATAATTGTAATCTTGATTGAAATTTACCGTATAGGCGCTTTCCCCTTTGACAAAATAATGCCCTGCATGCATAACCGCAATCAGCCGCGCCCTCCGCCCTTCACAAAAAAGCGGCTGCACATAATCAAATTGAGCAAAGCGGTCAATCAGAACGATATCTTCTTCTGTCATCTTAAGCCGACGAACAAATTCAGCAGTAAACTCCGATTTCGTATAAATTCTACCTTCTGGAAACAAATAATAGAATTTCTTTTCGTCAAAAATCTGTTCATAAGCAACAGCCCCATCACTATGGTAATAAACTCTTCTTGTCCTTTTAGCATAATGCCCCTGATCTGATTGTGCATCCACATAATAATCCGCATAAGCCAATCGATCTGTGTATGTTTCACTCCGAACCAGCCCAAACTGATCAAAAAAGCGGATTTCCAATAAAATATCCCGATTCTCCAAGGACGGAACCAATGTTGCGACAACAAAATTATCCTTCACCAGTCTAATCTCCGATGAAGTATTTATCACATCCGTAACTTGAAGATTTCTCTTCAGTTCCTGTAATTTGTCCTCTACCCTGACCGACAATTCTAATCCTGAATGATCCAGAAAAAAGTGATGCATACTAAGCATCTCCGATTCTTCTATACCATTTCTTTCATAAAACCTAATATCATTTCTACCGGGTATCTCTGGAAAAATGTACCGGACTTTACATGAAAATTTTCTAAAAATACGCGCACGATATCCTTGTGCATAATCGACGCCATTGGGTGCATATCCAACCAAAAGACTAAATACATAGATTGTCACTGTCTATCCCTCACCCTTTCTTTCACTCTATCACCATATACAACAGCCTTTCCACAAAATAAACATATAACATTCCCTGGTATTGGTCATTCTTCAATATCAGGGAAAAAGGATATGCAGCCTACCCTCTTCATCCAAAAAGATATCACTGAGCAAAATATTCCTCATAGCATTCTTATAAACAATGTTCTTCATTTCAGCAAAAGACGCAAACGCTTCGTCCTGATACTCAAATAATACATTCCGTTGAGCCGTCGATCTTCCTGATACGGCTGCCTGAAGCTGCTGCATATAATCCACTTGCTCCACCCAGGCATCATCCACGGCATTTAATACTGCCACACGCATAAATTCATTCATACGCTCGGTATTTCCTATCTTCTCTTCCTGCCGCACCAATGCCTGGCGCACTAACCCCATGAGATACTGATCCAATGACTCCTGTTCCTCCAAAGAAATCTCTGCCGCCATCTTATCCAGTCTGTAAGAAATGTTATCCAAAATATAGCGATTCAGACTCCGCTGATCAATTTCTTTCCACTCCGAAAGAAAGCGTCTTACATTACCCTCTGCCATATTAAAAATTAGTTCCAGAGGCAATTTTTCTCCTTCAAGTAATTTATTTCTGGTGGAGTAAATCATATTTCTCTGCCGTTGTATCACCTTATCGTAAACCAAAGCATTTTTTCTTCCCATAACTGCAGATTCTTCTCCGGAAGTTTGGGCCATGTTGATAAGCTTTTTCAGCTTTCGCTTATGGATGCGCTTTCTCTCTTCTATATACTTATCCAAAGCAGGTTTCGCTTTCATCACATCGTCTTCCAGGGATACAAAAAACTGACTGCTTCCCACATCTCCCTGTCTGCCCGCTCTCCCCCTGGCCTGTCGTTCTATTCGGACATTATCCATCCGTCCGACTCCGATCACCGCAAGACCACCCAACTCTGCCACACCCTTACCCAGCTTGATGTCTGTGCCTCTCCCTGCCATTGTGGTCGCTACCGTTACGGCATCTCTCTGTCCTGCCTCTTTGACAATCTCGGCCTCCCAATATGCATTATTGGCATTTAATACATTGTGTGGAATTTTTTTACGGATAAGCGCTTGGGATATCTTTTCCGTATTCTCAATATTGGCTGCCACAATCAACACCGGCCGTCCCGTCCAATGTATCTCTATAGCGGTTATTACCGCTGCCGTGACCTGCTGTTTCGCATTATGGAAATATCGATCCGGTAAATCTACTCTTTGCCTTGGACGATTTGGCGGAATCACCAGAACCTCCACGCCATAGACATCCTGTAATTCGTCCGCAGCATCCGCTAGTGTACCACTCATTCCTGCCAGCTTCGGAAACATAAGGAACAGATTCTGGAAGGTAACAATTGCAACTGCCCGGCTCTCCTGCGTCACCTTTACCTTTTCTTTCTCCTCCAATGCCTGATGTTGTCCACCACGCAGCTTCATACCATCCAGCGCCCTTCCTGTTTTTCCATCCATCAACAGCAGCTGTCCATCCGCTGATACTACATAGTTCTCTCCTCTCTCATGCAGCTTATGTGCACGAAGAGCCAGAATGACATGACGGTTAATCTCAAAGTGTTCTCTCCCATAGAAATTATCAATCTGGAAGAACGTCTCGGCATAACGAATCCCATTCTCTGTAAGCCATACCTTTCCCTCCTCCAGCATATAATCTCTATCTTCCTCCAACGTAGTAACAAAAAAATCCGCCACAGCATAAAGATTAGACTGCACACGTGGGGATGCAGAAATGATCAACGGTGTCTGTGCCGCATCAAGCAATACAGAATCTGCTTCATCTATAATTACATAATAATACTCTCTCAGGAAACGCTCCTCTTTCCTCTTAGCCAAATTATTTATCAAATAATCAAAACCCAATGCTCCATGTGTAGTGTATACGATATCCGACGCATATACTTCTTTTTTCTCCGCAGGCCCAAATTCCTCCTGCCCCTTTTTGGGAACCCCCGCCGCTACAGTGAGTCCCATAAATCGGTATACCGGCCCCATTTCCTCCGCATCTCTTACAGCCAGATATTCATTCGCCGTTACCAGAATTGTACTCTTACCTGTCAGTGCATTCAGATACAAAGGTAATGTAGCAACAAGTGTCTTTCCTTCGCCGGTATTCATCTCTGCAAGACATCCCTTATGCATCGCTATACCGCCCAAGATCTGTACATCAAATGGCGCCATTCCCAAAATTCTAAAATCGGCCTCGCAAATCGCCGCGAACGCCTCCGGCAAAAGCGCATCTAATGTCTCTCCTTTTACCAGACGTTCTTTAAAATTCACCGTCAGATGTGAAAGCTCTTCATCAGAAAGTAATGCCATCTCTTCTCTATAACTCCGGACTTTATCTAAAATCTTATATAGCTTCTTCAAACTTCTCTTCCTGCTCATCTTCGACTTCCTGAATCTCCACATAATGAAAACGAAATCTGGTCATCCCGCCGTTCACCAATTCCATCCTGTAACTGTATGTCCGCAGAGGACATTGGAAGTATGACACATCATCCCTTATGGCAATCCTTCCTGCAACCGCATCATATTTATCACAGAAGATCAACTCAATAAGCCATTGTTCATCCTCAGGACAGTCAATATGAACTGTTACACGGTATCGTCTCTCACCATCTATTATGGGAAGCGACGGCTCAATCCGATGTGCCTGATAATTAGTCTTGGAAAACCATTGCTTTATGACTGTTCTTGGCGGCATCAACAGATTCTCATACTCCACATTGTCTTTCGCATGATATGTTATTTCCGATCCATATAGATAGGTATTGGAAGAGTATTCATTCCAGTAAATAATCCACTTTTCTCCTGTCATCACTCCATCCCTCTGGCAAAATCCTCTCTGAGTATCTTTTTATATTGTGCCAAGAACCAATTGACAATCCCATCTGTATTATCATTGTGCCTCCCATGAAACCCCTTTCCATAAGCCTGCACACCATCCGCACTTAAATGGGAAAGCATGGACGCATATGCATCCATATCATAATCATCCTCTATCATATAGGCGACCGCGAACTTTGAATGTCCCCAATCGGTCTCTTCATACTTCTTCCAAAACTTATTGTTTAATTTCTCTACGCACGCTCTATCCATACCGCCACACTGATACTTCAGCACATCCAAAGATGTTGGGAATCCGCCGGGCCGTAAATGTTTCTCATTGGCAGCCACATTCCCGATACTGGCCAGTGGCTTTCCCACAATTATCGCATGCGGACGGAAATTACTGCCATAATACATGGCACCAAAAGTGCCCATGGAAAGTCCCGAAAGAATGAGCTGATCCGACGTAAATCCAAGTTCATCCATATGCTTTTTGATCATATCCACAAACATCTGCTCATAATCCTCCGATCCCATATAAAAAGCGCCTCCATCCAGTCGCGGCTCATAAAGCAAAAGAAACGGACACCCTAAGTTCTTCATCATGTAATAACCTTCAAATCCCTGAGCTGTTTTATAACCGGCAAAATATACACTTAATGGAGGCTTCAAATCCGCTGGATCAAAGTAACAAAAGGCTTCCTCCCTCTGTGCAGACACATAACGCTCTCCTCCCGGAAGAAAAAAACCGTGATCTCCTCTTGAAAGCCTCTTATGCAGAGCAATCAACTTCACTCGTCCCCTTCCTTTCGCCCGAACAGAGACAAAGAGTATGCCGTCGCCCTGTGTACTTTCCATACGAATTACCTGTTTCATATCCTCATCCCGCAGCTCTCGCTGCTCCAATATAACAGATGTCCCCATAGCAAAAAGAGTAAATTCAAATAGAACCTGAACTGTTATATCCTTTTCATATTCAGTCCAAAAGTCTGCCACTTCTCCCTTAAGCATCCAATTACTAAATCTCCAATAGGCAACTTGCCTAAACTCCTCTCCGTAGTCACCTTCCAACTCCACACTATAATTTCCGTTCCACTTTACCTTACCGTGAAACCCCTGAGCAATAGCAAGATCCTGCAGCTTAAATTTTTCTCCGTAGGGGCGCGTAAAATAATATCTGCTTTCCTCCTTAAGGAATCTCTGTATATCCGAATCTGCAATGCGCTGCGCTTTCCTGCTGCGACACAACCATTCCGTCCGTCCTCGCACATCCACTCTATCCGTCACGAAGACCGTATATGCTTTGGCTAATCGATATAGCATCTCTGTCTCCGCATCCGACGGCGTCCGATCCAGGAAAACCATATCGTACTCTTTATTCAGTTCTCCCTCCAGACTATCCACATAATCCAGTGTCACATTCTCCGGCAATGTATAGACTTCATTCCAATCCACTTTCCCAATCTGTAGTATATTTATGTTTGCTGACACTGTTCATGACCTCCCCCCACATTTTAAGCAGCCTCTCCGTTGTATATCTCCTGCTGATCTCATAGGAGAAGATACGCGCCTCATTTCGATGCTCTAATCCGTTAAGGTAATAGTCCAGCGCTCCCGGCAGTTTCTCCACTTTTTTTAACAAAATACCGTTGCCATCATTCACAATAAATTCCGTTCGTTTCCGCACAATCTGTGGAATGCCAAAACTTACCGCATTAATCTGCAGATATAGTTCCGGCACTTCCCTCAGATCGATCAGCAGCCACTGCTCACGCATACACTTACTCACAGATAACTCATCCACGCATTGTACCGGTTTAAACAGGATTGGAACTTTCTTCTCCATCTCCAGTTCATTCTCCGCTATCGTTTTCTCATCATCCTCTGCCGCGTAATCCTCCGTCATATCGCCCTTGGCAAGCTCGACCCGCACTTGCTTTAGAAGCCTCTGCTTCTTGTCATAGCTCGCATCTCTGGTAAAAAGACATACCTGTATTCCTTCCTTCTGCTGAAGATATTCACCCAAAATACGTATCACGTCTCCGAACAACTCCTGGTCAAGGCCATCCACTGTCAACATCAGTTTCTGAACACCACTTTGCAGGCTGGTTCCTTCCTCTACACGTGTATCATAAGGTGGAATCGCTGTGATATTTCCGGACGGTATATGAAACGCCCTACTCATACTCTTCATGCTTTCATAAGAGTCCACCACCACATAATTTGCTCTGCGAATCATTTCCAGCTCTTCCTGTCGATCCGTTATCTGATATCTGCCCTGATAAAAAGACAGAATCTTTTTCTCTCTTCTAAGTATCTTTGCTAAAAGTCCCGTATGTAGATTATGCATCGCAACGCAGAAAATATCCGTGAACTGAGTCCGTTCTATAAAAGATGTCATCACCTCATAAATCACTTTTTCCAGGTTATCATAATTTCTTCTGGAAAAATGTAATTGATATTCACGTCTCCGGTACTCTAACAAATATGTCGCACATTTTGGATTAATCTCTACATGCCCATCTCTAAAGTAATACCGCAGCTTCCACGTTCCATCCTCCATCAGATAGTCCTGATAAAGAGGATTCCCCTTATCATATAGGATCGTAGCAGCAATAAATCCTCTATCATCATAGAAGTTACGCCGACAAATCTGACCCTTACGATATAATTCAATCCATATGGGATTCCCATCCTCGCCAAAATCAATCTGTGCATATTTCTCACCACACAACATGGCAATCACCACAAAAGGTGTATAAAGAAATTCTACTCCCTCAGGCCAATTCAAATCATGAAAGGACAACACCCTAACCCTTTTACGCCGTACCTCCTGAATTGCGTCAAAACATGACCAATACGGTGCACGGTAAATTCCCTGTCTGTGAAGAAAGTGCCGAAAATTCGGTGCAAAACTAAGGAGCATAATCTGATAATCATATCCCCCGCTGCGGTGAAAAAGCTGAATCTGCTTCACAGTATCATCAAATTCTGAATTCACCCTTCTTACACGCCAACTTTGTTCGTTCTCACACCATTCCTGATCCTTATACCATGCCGGAATAAAATATAGCATTATGTTCTCCTTCCCCTGTTATTCTGATAACCTTATGGAATACCTGCTTCTATGGCGAAAAATTCAGAATAACGGTCGACATGAATCATACGCCCAGAGTGTACGGATCTCTCGATACATATTACAGGAAAAGCCTGTCATCAGCATAATTGAAGTTGGCAGAGTTGCTAGTGTACCATCCAAATTTCCCTGAATCTGCAGAATCATCGGCGTACAGATACAAGCACCCATGACAGTTGCACTGAGTAAACTGAGACGCCACATCACCCTTCGCAAGTACTTCCTGGTATCATGACCTGCATGTAAATCTACTATACTGTCCCCGCTTTTGAGAAATTTCTCAGAAATATCCTTCGGATTAATCATCAACATGGCAAAACCAACCGTAAGAAGATAATCGCACACAAGAAAAATGAAAATACCGAAAGGCTTCGTCAGCGCTAGATTTTCCTGCCACCAAATAATCCCCTGGTGATGTGGAAACACACGTATCAGAAGTGAAACCAAAAGTCTGGGCAACATAAATACCGCGGTAGAAAACATCATTGGCATCATTCCTACCGGATTGAGCTTGATCGCCATATAGTTCTTATCCGCATAAATATTGTGTATGGATATACGTTGAACTGGAATCCGTTTTTCTGTATTCTCCATGATGAACATCAGCAGCATCATCACAAACCCTATCAGTAAAGGTACAGCAAGACTCTTCATAGAATGCATTAGAATTGGCAGGGAAATCCGCTCCAAAATATTTGTTATGATAAGGGGCATCCTGCCGCCAATTCCGTATTTGGTGTTCCTATCAGCCATCCACATAATGAGCACGGCACCAGCCACCATTTCCAAACCAGCCACTGCCTGCACTACATACATCGATTCACTCGTTATGTGAAATTTCAATTCCGGTACTTGTACAACCACCTGGAAGACAGCTATCGCAAGTGTAACCATACAGATTATACGTCGAGATTTCTTTGGAGATACCCCGGATTTTGTAAAAATTCCCCTAAGCGCCATAAAGATTTGAACTATAAAACCAGCTATCATAGAAGGAAAAATTCCAAGTGCAAATATCGACGACCGAAACAAATCACCACTGATAGACTGAATCAATAAGTTTTCCACATCTAAACCCGTTGTATTTCGATAGGCCGCATGATCTATATTGTACACAGGAATATTTTTTCCAATAATATAAACCAGGACAATAAGTCCCGAATAAATCAACTTATATTTTAGTGCATTTTCTTTTCCATCTTTATTGTCCATCTTCTATCTCTTCCAAACAATACATTACCTTTTTCTGATAATTTTCTTTTCTTTAGTATAGCAGAGCATCTCTTTCTCAAACTCTTTCACTTTTAACTATCAGTCAAATTGAGATCTCTCTGACTACATCTCCCATAATACCGATAAAACGAATTAATACCGTTTTACTTTCTACACCTACTCCTTTCTTCCGAAATTTCCACATACTACACTTTTTCCCCAAAAGATAGTGACCGCCAGCATTACTGACGGCCACTATCTTTAGATAACTAATGTTTTTATATTTGATCTTTTAATTCCTTAATCTCTTTATTTAACTTATATCTTCTTGCGAAAAGTAATATTGTAGCCACGATGACTAAAATAATCACCAGAGTATCCCAGCCACACCATCCCCATACTATATTATTGAGTAATTCCATCAATTCTCCTTTCCATCTTCAAGTTGTTTCTTTAATTCAGAAACCTCTTTCTTCTTCTTTCTGTTGCTTCCGGCAAGGAAAATTGGTAACAACCCTGATACACCCACTTCCAATATATGCTGGAAATGATGCTGTACTCCGCCAGCAAGAGCTGCTTGCGCCAAAGGCGTTTCTTCATCACCTATTTCCCTAAGTCCTTGCCCGTCTTCCGATCCGTCCACGTCTTCTTCACCCAAGTCTTCTTCATCCAAAACTGCTAACGGCACTTCTTCCTCATCTATCTGCGTGAGTCCTGCCGGAACCACCGGTACAACACCTGGTTCTACTACTGGAATCACTGTTGGCGCATCCACTGTTGTAGCCAAATCCTGAGCTGCTAACGGTACAGGTTCATCCACCACAGTAACTGTCGGCACAACTTCGGCAGTATCTGGAGCTGCTCCTGGATCTGCTTGCGTATCTCCACCCGGAACTGCTATCTCATCATTCAAACTTTGAGAGGTACTCGTCGAAGTGCTTCCGCTCTGGCTGGTCGACGTGCTTCCGCTATCGCTAAAGCTGGTTGAGGTGCTCTCGCTGCTACTAAAGCTGGTTGAAGAACTCTCACTTTCGCTAAGGCTCGTTGAGGTACTCTCACTATCGCTCTGGCTGGTCGATGCGCTCTCACTATCACTCAAACTGGTTGAGGCACTTTCGCTATCGCTCAGGCTTGTTGATGCACTTTCACTATCGCTCAGGCTCGTCGATGCGCTTTCGCTATCGCTCAAACTGGTTGAGGCACTTTCGCTGTCGCTCAGGCTCGTCGATGCACTTTCACTATCACTCAAGCTCGTCGAAGCGCTCTCACTATCACTCAAGCTGGTTGATGTACTTTCACTATCGCTCAGGCTTGTTGATGCACTTTCACTATCACTCAAGCTCGTCGAAGCGCTCTCACTATCGCTCAGACTCGTCGAGGCACTCTCGCTATCGCTCAGGCTCGTTGATGCGCTTTCGCTATCGCTCAGGCTTGTCGATGCACTTTCGCTATCGCTCAGGCTTGTTGATGCACTCTCGCTATCGCTCAGGCTCGTTGAAGCACTTTCGCTATCGCTCAGGCTCGTCGATGCGCTCTCGCTATCACTCAGGCTCGTTGAGGCACTTTCGCTATCGCTCAGGCTTGTTGATGCACTCTCGCTATCACTCAGGCTTGTTGATGCACTCTCGCTATCGCTCAGGCTTGTTGATGCACTCTCGC
>CANRZW010000014.1 GCA_947644545.1 uncultured Lachnospiraceae bacterium | reverse complement strand
GCGAATCAATCTGTCGGGCTTCTATAGTCCGACAGATTGGGAAACTTTTATTTAATATGTTTCTTTATTATCTGTGTTGGTATGAGGAGAGGGATGCAGAAGGAAAAAACAAACTGTGGAATACTTGTGTGTTTGGATTTCTGGCAGGAATGATATTTATGTGTCGAAATACAAACATTTTATTTGTGCTAACGTATGTATTGTACGGAGTTAAAGGATGGAAAACTTTAAAGGAGCGGATGGCGAAGATCCTGAAGCCGATACGTGTGGTTCCGATTGTACTGACAGGATGTATGACAATTATACCACAGCTGCTTTACTGGCATACAGCTACAGGACAGTGGTTATTATATTCCTATGGAGATGAGCCGTTTTACTGGTTGTCTCCACAGCTGGGAAATTTTCTGTTCAGTGTACGGAAGGGATTATTTTTCTGGAATCCGGTGTTATTTCTTGCTCTGGTAGGCATAGTGGTGGCATTTCAGGTGAAAGGAAAACTTTATACTGGTCTGGTGGTTTTTCTGGCTTTGATTGTGTATGTATCCAGTGCTTGGTGGTCCTGGTATTACGGAGGTTCATTTGCTCAGCGTGTGGTAGTTGATTTTATGTGCCTGTTTGCAATTTTTATAGGATCTTTGTTGGACAGACTGGAGAAATGGAAAGAGCAGGAAACGAGAGGATATAAATATATATTTATATCCAGAGTAGTGTATGTATATTGCGGTATCTGTATTTTGTGGAACTTGATCTGTATGATGGCTTATTGGTATCGTGTTTTGCCTTGTGATGGTGCAGACTGGAGCACAGTCAGGGATATTGTGGAAATGATACTATGAAGTTAGCGCGAAACGTTATTAGTGTTCTTTGTTAAAAAATTTATGATGATAGCACAGGCATCGTAGAATGATCAAAAATCGGTTGTTTTACGAGGCCTGTTTTGATTAAAAGAGGATATTTTGATGGGCAAGAATTTATTCATTATTATATGTGCGGAAGGAGAATGGGCATGCAGCTGATATATTTATACATAGACAACTATTGCAGCTTCCAGAAGGCAGAATTTAATTTCAGCCAGAATATCAGGATACAACATCATCCAGAGAACTCAGCTTTACTTGAGGTTGAGGATCAGCCTTCACGGCTTCCGGAGCAGTTTTGGGGAGAGAATATCAGTAATCTTAATGTTGTCATCGGGAATAATGGTGCAGGGAAAACGAGCCTTATGCAGTATTTGCTTGATCTGTTTCTTGAGGCGCATGGAGGACGTAGGGCGAGCGGACAGGGGATAGTAATCTTTGGGGAGGCAGATACCTTGTATGGGTACTATAATCGAAACTGGGAGGGACCGATGAGAGAAATACAGATGAAGTCCAAATGTTATAAGCGGATGCAATGGCTGTCTCATAAGCAGGATGTACAAGAGAACCTGGGCAGGACGAAACTGATCTATCTGACAAATGCATTATCCATGCGTGACAGCCGGAGAAGCCAGTGGTACAATGGCAATCGCTTTGCGCCATTATATGACTGCTCAACAGGGAATCTTCTTGCATCAAATATAGAGAGAGACGTGAATCAGAGTATGAGGCGGGGACCTATGGGCGGCGCAGAGATGGAAGCGTATTTTTTATACGAACAATACAAACAGATTAAGTTTGTTTTTGATAGAAGACAGCATCAGATTTGTGAGAAATTGAAGAAGAAAAAATTTCCGGTGCCCGTCCCGAAGGCTCTCTATATTGATTTGTTGATGGGATACAGATTATCTATTGTGGAGAGTGATACTGAGATTGAGATTGGCATGGATCAGTTGTCTGCTGTATTAGACGAAGCGGATGGCGGCTTTAATGCGACAGATTCAACTCTCTTTCTGAGAAAACAACTGAACAGATGTGCCCTATGGTGTGCGGTCAGAAGTATTTTACGGTGTCTGAGTAGAAGGGAGAGGGAGATACTTGGAAAATATCTGGTAACATGGAAAGTTGATTCCGGGAAAGGCCCGTATCAGTATGTCGAGATTTTTCAAGAGATTTGGGATATAACAGAACAGATAAAGAAAAAGCAGGAAACATACGGAAAAGAGAAGGATAAAATACAAGACTGGAAATGGCTGCGAAGATGTCATAGATACTATGTTGAGTACTTTGAATTTATAGAATCCGAAAAAATAGAGGAACATTTTCGGGTAGATTCGGAGTCATGGAAGATGCTTATAGAGCATCCGGGAGGAGAAGAGCTGACCTTCACTGTCGATACAAGCGATGCAGAATGGTTTATGAAGTTCATACAGAAGTACCGCTACATCTGCAATCCGGACTATTTCCTTGATTTCCGCTGGGGCTTGAGCAGCGGGGAAAACAGTCTGCTCAGTATGTTCGCATCTTTTTATTATATTTTCAATGCGGATTTTACCAATAAGAAGAACGGGGATTATCGAATTCTGAATCATTTTGAGGAGAAGAAGGAGAACGTACAATGCGACAGTGTTATCCTGTTGATTGATGAAGCGGATCTGACCTATCATCCGGAGTGGCAGAGAAAGTTTATCGCTCTGCTGACGACCTTTTTACCTCAGGTCTATCCGGTGCAGTGCTGCCGCAATATTCAGATCATTCTGTCAACGCATTCTCCGATCCTGCTGAGTGATGTGCCGCAGGAGAATGTTATTTATTTAAAATATGATTCTCAGAGCCACAGTACAGTGGTGGATCATTCTGAGCATACAGGAACCTTTGGGCAGAACATACATCTGCTGTTTAAGGACAGCTTCTTTCTGAAAGATGGTACGATCGGACTATTTGCTCATGATAAAATTCAGGCATTGGTGCGTCATTTGAAGAAACTAGAAGTGGGATTGGAACAGGAAGAGAAGAGACAACAGGAACAGAAGGAAGAGAAGAACCAGAAAGTACAGGAGGAACCGGATCAACGGCTTGATCGGGAATCTTTGAAGAAGGAATTGGAATGTAAGTGGAAGCCGTATGCGAATCTGATTGCAGAGCCGATTATCCGGAGACGGGCAGTCATGTGGATTGATACATTAGAACGACAATTATCTAAGAATGAAAAAATCGAGAGGGTTCAGAAAATGACAGACATGGAATTGGAAAGAGAGCTTGCCAGGCTGCAGGCGGAATTAAACAGGAGAAAGATTGAAAATTAACAAGGTATAAACGTGAGGGGAAGATATGATCAGGATTTTAACTTATGAGGAACATCCAAGTGGGCAGGCCATCTTTGACAGGTATTTATATCTGGCAGCCTATGTGCTGCCTTTCTCTCCGGAGGATGTCTTGCAGGATGATATAGTCGATATCGATGGACAGAAGATCTTTGCCGGGAATTTTCATGCGAAATCCGGTAAAAGTCCAAGAAGGAGAAATGACAGATATAAGAATTTATTGAAGAAATATAAGGTGAACAGCGCCACATCGACCGTGCAGCAGCGATTTATGGAGGATCAGCTTTTGGCAGCAAAATTGATCTGGCATATAAATTACGATTTGTATGCTTATCTATATCAGGTAGATAACAGAGGAATAGAACCTTTGACGGTTCCGCCGATGCATCGTCAGAATTTACGGAAACTGCTGACGGGAAAGATGGATGTGTTGGAAAACGTATTCAATGATATTGGAAAGATCAAAGATAAGGACAGTAAGATTCTTCAGGATGATGTATTTCGATATGCCGCCTTTTCGCAGAATGGACATGCGGTGAAGATGTTGGCGAGCATGGACGTTAACGTATGTCCTTATTGCAACCGCTTGTATACGATGACGATCACGAAGGATGGGGGAAAATCCAGACCACAGTTTGACCACTATAAGAATAAGTCAGAATATCCGTATCTTGCCGTATCCCTTATGAATCTGATCCCTTCCTGCGGCTTGTGTAACCAGAGCAAGCAGGACAAGGATACAGAAGTGCTGTATCCATATGCCGATGAGATGGGATTGGATGCGGTATTTTGCACGAAGCCGGAAACAGGTTTACATTATCTGACAGGAAATCGCAATGCTATAGAGGAATTCAGTGTAGCGCTGGATATCGTGAACGGGAATCTGTCGCAGAAATTAGAACAAAAGATCTTACATTCGGATGATGTTTTCAATTTAACGGAACTTTATAATAAACATAAAGAGTACATCCTATATTTATTTTGGAAGAATTACATATTTACAGATGAGTATCTGCAAGAATTGTGCAGGGAATTTTCGGATGCGTTTCAGTCACTTGAGGATGCAAAAAGTATGATGTATCTGATGGATATTGCTCACGAACATTGGGGGAAAAGGTCTCTTGGTAAGTTGACACATGATATTGATATGGAGATAAACGGGGCATAGGATTTTGGATGCTCTGCGCTGTCGTATCAAAAAGATCCTTTTCCTGAACTTGGAAATGATTTACATAACTTTATACTGGAAATATTCCAAAAACATGGTATGATGATAAAATAGGTAGACATAACATTGGAATGTTGAATGGATTTCCAATATTGACGTACCGGAATCTAAGACAGATCCCGGATACTACACGGAAAGGAATTTGAAAACAATGCAGAGAAGATATTCTAAAAAATACCGGTACTATGCTTTGATTTTATGCCTGGTACTGTGCCTTGAGAGCAGTCCGCTGCAGGTTCTGGCAGCCGGAAATGTAACGGATATGCAGATGGATATTGATATCGGTGGTTCCGGAGACAGCTCTGGTGAGCGTATTGAGGATACTACCGGCGGGACGAGCGATCAGGCTGACACTGATCAGAATGGTTCTTCTGATGACAGTACAGGAAATATCGAATCGGATCAGGATCCTTCCGGCAGCGATGACACGGTTGGCAGTGATACGGGCAATCATGATCCGGAGAACGATGATACAGACCAGGAGGATCCGGAGGGTAACAATAATTCCGGTAACAATGACTCCGGTGATCCGGATTCAGGTATGGACGATTCTGATCCGGACATCCTTCCGGATGTGCCGAATACGCCGGAAGAGACGCCGGACACTGAGTCTGACAGTGTTTCGGACAATGATCTGCCATCCGTATCCGATAACGATCTGTCATCCGTATCGGAGAATGATCTTTCTTCTGTCTCTGAAAACAGCCTGGAGAAAGACCGTCAGGCTTTGATCGAATCCGCAAAGGAGGCTTTTGCGAAGCTGCTTGCAGAGAAGGATCTGATGGCGCTGCTTTACCATGCAGATACCTATAACGCGCGGCGCGAGCCGGATGAGGCCAGCGAAAGCAGCGCTACGCTGGAGATTGGACAGACCCTGTATATCAAAGGGGTCACGATCACGGACAATGATGTGTGGTATGCAGTGCAGTTCTATCTAAACGGCGCAGAAGGCACAGGCTATGTGCAGAGTTATTATCTGGCATATTCCGACGAGGACTGGATTGCCTGGGAGAACAAGTATCTGCTTCCGATTCTCGAGATCGGTGAAACATACAAGATTACGGCCTTTGGAATGGCAGCCGGTACTATGATGCCTTATGCCGTGAATACTTCGGATATAGCGGCATTCCCGGGGTCTTATCAGAGTGCCCTCAGAGATTTGAAAAATGCGCATCCGAACTGGACTTTTGTGCCTATGAAGACCGGCCTGGACTTTAATACTTCCGTATCTAAAGAGATGGGCGATAAGAGCCTGATCCAGAAGACCACAAGCAATACAAACAAGGGCTGGGTCGGAAATGCCTGTCCCAGCGAAAGCGGCTGGTATTATGCGACCAGACCGGCAGTGGAATATTATATGGATCCGCGCAATTTCCTGACGGAGAACCATATTTTTCAGTTTGAGCAGCTGACATTTAACGCGTCTTATCATACGCAGTCTGCAGTGCAGACATTTCTTAATACAACCTTTATGAAAGGTGTTTTGCCGGACGATTCCGCGAAGCGTACTTATGCGCAGGCTTTTTTTGAAATTGGTAAAAACAGGAAATTAAGTCCGATCCACCTGGCGTCCCGTGTGTATCAGGAACAGGGGCAGGGTACGTCGGGACTGATTTCCGGTACTTATCCGGGCTATGAGAATTATTATAATTTCTTTAATGTGGGCGTAAATGGTTCTTCGACAACGGAGAAGATCGTTAAGGGATTGACCTATGCGAAAAGCAAGGGATGGAATACGCGCTACAAGTCTCTGGAAGGCGGTGCGGCAACGATCGGCAATAATTACATTCTGAAATATCAGGATACGCTTTATCTGGAAAAATTTAATGTCGACCGTAACAGTCCTTACGGACTCTATAATCATCAATATATGCAGAATATCCAGGCGCCTGCCAGCGAGTCATCTACGACAAAGAAGATGTACGCCAACGCCGGCTCTTTGGGTTCAGCCTTTGTATTTAAGATTCCGGTCTATAATAATATGCCAAATGAGAGTGGCAGTGAACCGCCATTACAGCCGGAACCGGAGAAAATTCCGGTATTGAAATTAAGTAAAGCAACGCTGAAACTGGATAGAAGCAGTGTCAGGGACTGCACAACCGGACAGACACTGAAGCTGTATACAGATGGTAAAGTCATAAATCTTCCCAATGAGGAGGTGATCTGGAGCAGCAGTGACACGTCGGTCGTAACTGTCGAGAACGGCATAGTCAGAGCGGTGGAAGGCGGTAAGGTTGGAGAAGCCATAGTTACGGCTTCTTATAAGAAGGCGGAGATATCCTGTAAAGTTACGGTGCAGGCAGCTCTGCAGAGCATATCGCTGGATAAAAACGAAGTTTTTCTGCGCAGACCGGATACCGTTGTGGAAGATACCACCGGTCTGAGTGAGGCGGAGCGGCAGGAGAATACCTCCACGGCTTCCTTGCAGGTAACGTTTGATCCGGCAGATACCACTGCCGACAAGACGATTGTCTGGACTTCTTCCAATACCAGAGTCGCGAAGGTTGCAGCCGATCCGACGGCGCCGGCAGATGCACCCCGGGCAGTGGTGACAGCAGTCGGTAAGGGGGAGGCAGTGATCACGGCCAAGGCCTCCAAGGCAGGCGGCAGTCCTGTGAAGAGCGCGGCCTGCAAGGTTAAAGTGAGTGCACCGATCTATCAGGTGGAAGTGTCGAATCCTAACACGGAAGAGACGGATGCGGCGGATAGGACGGTCCTGCTTGCCGGACAGAGTGTGAATCTGGCAGCAGAGTATTGGCCGAAGGATACCACTTCCGATACCCAGGTGATCTGGAGCAGCTCCAATGAGACAGTTGCCAGGGTCAGGAATGGCAGAGTGGAAGCGATTGCCAGCGGAACGGCAGTGATTACGGCAAAAACAGCGGGATGTGAGCAAGGCTATACGGCACAGCATACCGTTGCGGTGGAAGAGTGTCATATCACTTTTATGGGGAAAGACGGTAGTACTATCTTGAAAAGGCAGACGGTCCGTTATGGAGATGTGTTATTGGAATCGGATTTTCCGGCCGTAGAAGAGATGGAAGGCGAAACCGAAGATGACATTTTCATCGGCTGGTATACAGGCGCCGGTGGTGCCGGAAGCCGATTTGATACAAATACGGTAATTCACCGGCAGGAGACGGTACTATATCCTCATTATGAGGAACAGGGTAAGGGGTTCTATATCCTGCCGGTCGGAGATCAGACCTATACCGGGAATGTTATCAAGCCGGAAATACGCGTGTTTGACAGTGTAACTTATGAGGACGGCGGCAGGGAACGGATCGAACTGGCTGCGGGTAAAGATTATACGGCTTCTTATAAAAATAATAAGAAAGTTAACCTGACGGGACAGGCGTTGCCGACGATTACGGTCAAGGGCAAGGGCAATTATGCCGGAACGGAATCCATCACGTTTAATATCGTACCCAAACCATTGACGGATACGGATATCACAGCGGATGATATTACGGTTGCCTATACGGGCAAGACCATCAAAAGTGCACCGGTAGTCTGGCGAGGCGGTAAGAAACTGGTGAGAAACACAGATTATGTGGTGACATATCCGCAGACCGGCGCGGGAGCTTATCAGACAGCAGGCGCTTATCCGATTCTGATCACCGGTAAGGGCGGTTATACCGGAACAATCACGGTATATGAGACGATCACGCAGAAAGTTCTACTTAATAAAGTAGCGATTGCTAAGATTCCAAATCAGACTTATCGAAATGATCTGGTCGATAAGGAACAGGGAATCGGTATCATGCCGGAACTGAAAGTGACTTACAAAAAGGAGACGCTCACAGAGAGTACAGACGGCGGTTTGACGGGAGATTATACCGTATCCTATAAGAATAATACGGCGATCGGTACGGCTACGGCGACGATCACAGCTGTGGAAGGAAGCGGTTATGCAGGCAGTAAGAGCATTACCTACAAGATTGTCGGAACCGCCATTGGCCGGGCCAAAGTGGAAGGACTGGAGAACAGAGAATATACGGGCAATGAGGAAGAGGCGAAACAGGTTTACGGCGCTTATACATTGACTCTGAACGGAAATATCCTGACGGAGAGCCAGGATGGCGGCGTGACAGGGGACTATGTGGTGTCTTATACCAATATCTCCAAGGTAGGAACGGCAACAATCCTGTTCAAGGGTATCAATGAGTATACAGGCCAGATCAGAAAGAGCTATAAGATAACGGGATATCACATCGGCCCGGACGAATCCGGATCGAATCCTGCAATTACCATGCAATATTACACACAGGACGAGCCGGACAATCTGAAGGAGATTACAGACTTATCCCAAATTACAACGCCTTATGTGAAAGGCGGCAGTAAGCCGGTAGTTCTCCTGACCTTTAACGGTATCCATTTGGAACCGGGTAAGGATTATACGATAAGGTATGCGAACAACAATACGGTGGCGACGAATGGCATGCAGGAAGAAATGCCGGAAAAGAAGCGCCCGAAGATTACGGTTACCGGCAAGGGAAATTTCAAGGGGACTATTAGCGGATACTATGAGATCACGGACGGCCGGATGTCGCAGGAAAATGGCAAGCTGACGATGGCGGTTAAGGATGTGGTCTACAAGGAACGGAAGAATGCATACAAGAGCACTGCTGTGCTGACAGACTGCAATGGTGTAAGACTGGCGGCCGGCAGGGATTATGAGAAGACGTTGTTATATACGTATGCGGAAGATACGGAATGGATTGATTCTGACGGTAATGTCATATCACGGTGTGCCGGTGATTTCGTGTCGGCAGATGATATTCCGGAGGCCGGAACTGTCATTCGTGTCACAGCGCAGGGCAAAGGTTTCTATGCCGGAGAGGGGACGGCAGAGATTTCGGCTGACTACCGGATCGTGGAAGCTGATATTGCCAGGGCGAGAGTCACGGTGCAGGCGAAGGAATACCGTAACGGACAGCCTGTGACTCTGACGGAGAGTGACTTAAAGATCACGATCAGCGGTAATACAGAGCCCCTGCGATACGGTATAGACTATATGATTGACGAAAGCAGCTATACGAAAAATGTGAATAAGGGAAAGGCAGCTGTGACCGTGCGGGGAATTGGAAATTACGGTGGTGAGAAGAAGATTACCTATACGATCGCGACTAAGAAGCTGGCATGGTGGAAAAATTTGTTTTAAAATATTAATTTTTCCTTAAAAACACTATATCTTGTAGCAAAGACACTTGTGTCACACAATGAGAAATGGTATACTGACTAAAATATGGTATTGTTTGGCTGATGATGTCTTCCTGAGATCATCAGCATGGCAATAACGAAACCGGTCATTTGAATTTCAGTGGAATTGACAGCTGTTTGAGAAAATGACATTAACATCAGATTTAAAGAAGGTACGAACGGGAGAAGGTAAGGAAGATGAAGAAAAGAAGAGTACTTGCATTGTTGCTGGCGCTCAGCCTGGCGGTAGGTATGAACGGTATGACAGTTCTTGCTACGGCGCCCGGCGGTGTGAATCTGCCTGTTGCGGCGGGGGAAGAGAGCGCTGTGCCGGAGGAAGGAACAGATGCTTCGCAGGGCGCAGTGGGCGAAGGTGGAGATGTTAAGCCGGATGACAAGACAGAAGGCGATGCTGCAGGTGAGGAGACGAATCCAGGAGATACGGATAACTCAGAGATTCCTGACAATGAGGATAATTCCGGGAATGGCAGTGATTCTAATGATCAGGATGCTTCCGGAGATCAGAACCCGGACGAAGATACTGAACAGGATGAGGAGAAGCCGTCCGGTGGTGAGGGAGAAGAGGTAACTGACCCGGATACGGAAAATTCTGACGAGTTGAACCCGGACGGGGACAAGACTCCGGGTGAGGAGGACGACAGCGTTTCAGAGAATACGGTAGATGAGGAAGAAGCGGCAAAGGAGGATGCAGAGAAAGGGACCGAAGATGACGGGATCATGATGATGTCCTTCACGGATGAAGTGGGAATGCTTGTGACTTATAACGCTGCCACTGAGTATCAGTATACAGTGGATGACAGCGGAACTCTGACAGCGATTGTCAGGGCAGACGGCAAACCGTTGGAAGGCAATATTGTCCTGGAAGAAAATCAGGGTATCAAGAAGATTGCCTCCGGTGTATTTGCCGGAAATACGAAGATTACCTATATCAGCATGCCGAAAGGCGTTACTTCGATCGGGGAGAATGCGTTCAAGGGGTGTACGGCCTTAAAGGGCATGACCATGCCTAACGGGGTGGAGACGATTGAAGCCAGCGCATTTGAGGGCTGTACTTCATTGACGCAGTTTGCGCTACCGGCAACGGTGACAGGCATTGGCAGTCGTGCCTTTTACGGAGATAACAGGCTGTTCATGGTATATATGCGAAATGCCGGTATCAGCAGGCTGCAGACGATTGAGGCTTATGCTTTCCAGGGATGTGGTGCGCTGACACAGTTTTGCTCCGATATGAGTTTTACGTTTCCGGACGGATTGACCAAGATCGGAGAAGCAGCGTTTAAGGAATGTCGGGCGATTAAGTCGATTGCCTTTTCGGATAATATCACGACTATGGGGGCAAGTGCGTTTGAAAATTGCAGCGCCCTGACGGAAGTGACTCTGCCCAAAGAGCTTAAGAGTATTCCGCAGTATGCATTTGCCGAGTGCCGTTCATTGGTGTTGGTATCTTTCGGAAGCGGCAACCGGACGGATACGATTGAATCCTATGCATTTAAAGGATGTTACAGTCTTGGCAGCATAGAGTTCTCGCCATATGTGCAGAATGTTGAATCTTATGCATTTGTAAGTTGTTCAAAACTGGTGCGTGTTAAGGTGCCGCAGATACTTTGTAAATTTGAAAATGATGCTTTCCCGGACATGGATACATTATGTCTGATCGGGCATCCGGGTAGTGACACAGAGAAGTATACACTGAATCGTAAGATACGTTTCAGTAACATTGAGGAAATTAAAGAGGAATATAAGTTTTATAAGTGGGAATGTGAAGTAACAGGAGCAGGTTCTATTAAGGTTTCAAGATCGGCTGCCGCGCCTAATGATGATCCGAATAACGTAGATAACGGAAAGGATGAAAACGGTGCAGCACGGCCCAAAGGAGTGGCTGCAGGTACAAAACTATACGTGTTTGCAAGTCCTGAAAAAAATAACAAGCTGATTGCCGAATCCCTGAAATGTAATGGAATTCCGATTGAGAAGGAAGGAAAATACTATACTTTTGAAATGCCCAAGGGTGGGGCGATGATCACGGCGGAGTTCGAGAGTACGGCGGATACCGGTGGAGTGAACGGTACGGATGTAAAGTGGGAGTTATCCAATGGAGATAAATTAAAAGTTGGACAGACAACCAGGTTGTTTATATTGGATGAGGATAATAACATCGTTCCGACTTCCAAAGTTAAATTTACATCTGCAAAGCCGACGATCGCCAGTGTTTCTAATACCGGAACCATTAAGGCATTGAAAGAAGGACATGTAAATATCAACGTGGAGGTGATGACAAAGGGCGGCGGCAGAGTTAAAAAGGCAGTTGCAATCGAAGTGGCAAGCACTGATGCCGTATCCTTACAGTTGACACCGGATTCTTATAACAGTACAATCTTTACGATCACAGATAAGGTAGTAGGAGGGAATACCGTACAGGTAGCTTCTGTTGAGAAGATTGCGGTAAGCCCGGATAAAGCGCAGGTGACTTTGAAGTTAAAAGCTAAAGCCTATGATGTGGATGGAGATGAGATGGCAGTTGCTCTAAAATGGGCGACAAGTGATGCCAAGGTAGCCAAACTTGCAACGACGTCTACGGCGGTTGCCAATCCGGAGAATACGATCACGATTCCTAAGGGAACGACCGGAGAGGCCACGATCACGGCGACGGCGACTAATTCCAAAAAGCAGACTATTACACAGAAATTCATTATTCAGGTCAGGGATTATACGCCAAGACTTTCTGCGTCTGCACTTACCATGAATCTTGAAAAAGAAGAGGGTGCAGTTCTGCAGGTGATCAGTGCTTATGAAGGTGTGATTGATGAAAAATCATTTGAGCTGTTATATGCGAAGGATGATATGGAAGTTACAGAGTTGGAAGGAATATATGATGAAGAACACAGTACAGCAGGTGTTTACAGGTATATCATTCAACCTAAATCCAGCCGGATTGATAAAGGAACTTACAATGTAAGGGTTGCGCTGAATAGTCGTACTTACACAATTCCGTTAAAGATTACGGTTGCTTCTTCGCTTCCGAATCCTAAAGTTGCATTTGATAAGAAGCAGCCAAAGATCAATCTGTTTTTGGCGAATGACGGAACTGAGGTAAAACCGGTGATCACGAATCTTGGCAGTGAGACAATTGAGAGTTATTCTCTGGAACCGTTGACATCATCGGCTAATGATGCGTTCTTCACAAAGAATTTCCAGATCGATCCAAATACCGGGACGATCACACAGAAGAATGCGAATATGATCTATAATGATAAGGGTAAGCTGGTCACGACAGGGTATCTGGTACTGCACTTCGCAGGGTACAAACAGAACGCAGTCAAAAAATATAAGATCACGATTCCGACACAGACAGTAAAGCCTTCTTATAAACTGGATAAAACGTCTGACACCTATAATATGACGGCATCTGAGAAGACGACGATTCTGACTTTGTTGGATAACAAGACAAAGAAACAGGTAGTATTGGATGAGGAGAACTGGACGGTTTCGTTGTCTTCAAAGAGTACGGCTGACAGTGTGAGCAGAGACGGTGTCTCCATCAACAGTGAGGGTAAGATAGAAGTCAGAGTAAATGCTGCCATGGGCGCCGGCAGAGTCGTGCTGGAGGTTAGAAATAAAGAATGGGCAGCCTCGCAGAAGTTTGAATATACATACACGGTCAAGACAACAGCGGCGAACCCGAAGATTTCGCTTAAACCGGCAACGGTCAGCTTGAACAGCAGATATCCGGATCAGCCGGGGGAATTTGCCCTAGCCTCGAATCAGTTTGATACGGTTCTGGCAGATACGCAGACTTTTATGCCGCAGTCTAATGCAAAGAATGCAGTTGAATATGATAAACTGAGTGTAGAATATTCTGACGGTAAGGGAGTAATTGAGATTAAGGATCCGACGATCAAGGCGGGTACATACAAATTTAAATCCGATTCGATTGTGGGCAGTACCGGAGAGTTGTATAATACGGTTACTCTGTCAGTGAAGATTACCAATGCAGTGCCGGTGATGTCGCTCAAAGGAGCTGCGTCATTAAATCTGGCAGCACAGACAGGCGGCACCTATACGGAAACGGCAGAGATCCAGATGAATGTCAAGCTTCCGAATGACTATGCGGTGAATGTTGAGAAGACCAAGGAAAGTATTCAGTGTACGACAAAGAATATGGGCGGTGTTGTCAATAATTTCAAGTGGAATATTCAGGATAATAAGTTGTTGATCTCGTTAAACAGTCCGGTAGCAGCCAAGACATACAGCTTTATCATGACACCGGAATATACGAACAGCGACGACAGTAACAGCGTAACTGGTAAGGCAGTCAAATTTAATGTCAAGGTATATAAGGGAACGATCGGTGTGAAATTATCGGCTAAGGGATCTTTGAATCTGTTGGATCGTGGCGGAGAGTATACATTGAAGAACAGCATCATGTATACGCCGAGCTTTTCCAATCTGAAGGATCAGGTAGTAGAAGCACGAGTGTTCGATTATGATGTAGTACCGAATATTAATGATGATGATAGTAAGTATTTCAGTGCGGAAGTCATAGACGGCAAGATTTATGTTGCTCCGAAGGTTGGGGTCAGCATTGAGAATAATAAGAACTATCCAGTGCGCATATGGGTGAAACTTGCGAACTATGGCGGAAACGCCAGTCTGGCAGGAGGTATGTGGGCATCGAACAAGTTGAATATTCGAACAGCACAGAGCATACCGAAGGTTACGGCAAGCAGGACCAGTATGGATCTGTATCTGTCCAATAAGTCCTATGCGGCAACCTTTACCGTCAAGCCAAATGCAGGAAGCATCGGCAAGGCAGTAGGGATTGCATTTGGTGAGAAGGATACGAAATCCAGGGAATCCTTCGATATTATCAGTGAGCCGCAGGAAGACGGATCCCTGAAAGTTTCGGTGAGATTAAAGGATACGGTATCTTTTGCCGGAAATTCCACCAGCAGGGTGACGATGTATGTTACGTATGCGGGACAGGGCGTTAAAACAAACGGAACGACATTGAATATGAGTGTCAGGATTAATAAGTAAAAGCAGGGTATAAACAGCGGTCAGATTTTGACCGCTGTGCCTATTTTGACATAGGATTTTTCAGACAAATGAGGAGGAAGAACAGTGTTAATACTTATTGCATGGATATTGATCTATATTTGTCAGATAAATCGAAGGAAAAAAAATACAGCATTTGTTGACAGCACTTTGTATGTGATTTTGTTTGGCTATTTTGTGACAGAATTATATAGCAGAGTACATTTGCTAAAGCGAAATGTCATTATATTTGCATGGGGATGTTTATGCATATTGTCTCTATTCTTTATATTGACATGTAAAAAGAAAACAGCGGATTATTATGAAATAAGGAACATCTTTAAGGATAAAGAGTATTTAAAAACAAGAGTTGTATTGGGTATCATTGGCGTTGGAATTTTATTCTTATCAGCGAAATCTATTACTGCAAACTGGGATTCAATGTCTTATCATATGCCCAGGATAATGCATTGGATCCAGAATGCCACGACAGCTTTTTACGCAACCAGTGAATTGCGACAGATTACAAGTCCCCCATTGGCTGAATACCTGGTCATGCAGGTTATGATGTTAACTGGCAATGATAAATTTGTATGTGTAGTACAGGGGATGAGTTACCTATTGTCAGCAAGATTAGTCTATATAATTTCATGTAAAATGAAAATGAGTAAGAAATATGCTTATTTGGCAGTATTTCTTTTTATGATGATGCCGCCTGCCATTGCTGAGGCTGTTACAACTCAGAATGATTTATTTGCGGCACTGATATTATTGATTTTTTTCTATTATTATCTGGATTTTATCTATTGTGATAATTTGACGTTATCGAGAGAGAATCTGTTTTTATCGGCGAAAACAGGCGTGACGATCGCTTTGGGATATCTGGCTAAATCATATGTTTTAATACCTATGGGTATTTTAATCATATATTTAGGTGGTAAAACAATTTTAAGAAAAGAGAAAGTGAAAAATATAGTAGTTATCTGCGGAGTGGGAATAGGGACGGCAGTCATTGGGATACTTCCCTTTTTTCTTGAGAATTACAGGGTATATGGTTCTTTACTTCCGAAATCACAGACGGATGGGATAATGCCGGAGACATTTGCTCCCACATTGTTGATAGCCAATTGTTATAAAAATGTGGCGCAATATTTCAGTACGCCGTATTTGGCGGGATTTAATGAATTCTTAGAAAAGATTGGACGTGGAATAGAGAAGCTATTTCGTATTGATCTTAATAATGCAGCTATAGCTAAGACGGAATTTCATTTTCCGGATAGTGCAGGAGTTTATCATCATGATCTGGCGACAAATCCGGTTATTATGTTTTTGGGTACTCTTGTGTTTTTGGGTATCCTTTTTAAGATTTGCAAAAAATCTAAGTTAGAAGAAGGTATGTTCTTTTGCATAACTGTTGGAATACTTGTGACTGCAGCCTTGTCAAAATATTCTATTTGGAAAGTACGATATTTTCTGGCTGTCAGTGCAGTGGCGGTTATATTTATAGCTTTTTTTATAGAAGGTATACAGGATAAATATAAGTGGAAAGAAACCTTTATTGGCATTGTACTGTGTCTGAGCTTTTTGAATGGTTATGGAGCATTAAAATATACAAAGGATGCAGTGCAAATGGGATATTATGGTAATGAAGACGGAGATTATTCGTATTTTGTGAATTATAAAATCAGAGGAAATTATAATGATATATCTGATTATATAGGAGAAAAGGGGTTCAAAGAGATAGGACTTTATTTGCAGGGAAACAGCTATGAATATCCGTTATGGGTATATTTAGATCAGGCAACGAGAATAGAACATGTATTGGTTGAGGATGAATACTTGTCAAAATTGGAGGATTTATCATTTATACCTGACTGCATTATTTCAATTGATAAAGGTGAATGTTTCTTAAACAAAAATATGGAGTATCATGGCTGCCAGTATGTTTGTCAGTATGTTTCTTTGCATGACACACAATATGGTATATTTGTAAAGAAGGGGCTGTGATAATAGTTGCTTTTACACCCATATTATTTTACAATGATATTCGAAAGAAAGGTGGATTTATCAATTGAATTTGAACGTACCAGACGAGATGGGATATTGGGGACATGCTGCTAATATGACAGGAAATACATGGGCAGGCGTCATGAACGGAATGCCATGGTATGCTTGCGGGTACAGTTTTGTATTATGGCCGATTTTTATATTGCAGTCTGATATGAGTACTATGTATCGAATGACAGTGATATTGAATGCTGTTTTGGGTATAATGAGTTTTTTGGTTTGGTTGATTTTCTATGAAATCATTTCTTTGGAAGAAGTTCCGAAATGCTGGAAAAGTGTTTTGCTGGGAGTAACGGTCGGATATAGTTATATGGTTCATAACAGGATGCTGGCGGTTGTTGCGGCAGTTTTATTGACACAGTTAATTCTATTATATTATAAAAAACAATAAAGTGAATATGCTATGGTTTTCGGATTGAAGAGATTTATGATTAATGTGGCCGGCCAGATCTGGCAAATGCTGTCGGCAACATATCTGCTGGCAGGAGTAGGAATCTTTTTTTTGTGTAAAAAGATTGCAGGAGGCCGTTAAGAAATCCGAATAGCTCAGCTTATTTATCGATGAGGATTATAGTCTCAGGAGCAACGGAAGCAGCATTAGGATAGATACCATATTTTATGGACGATATAATGATATATTTGTAGGAATTTTGATATTGATGGCATTTGAGTGTCTGCTTATTCATGCGGCTGAGAAAGCAGATTGGCAATACGATGATCTGTATCTTGATTGTAGTTCTGTTCTTGACCACTGCATTAAAATGTATGCGCCTTACGATTAAGGGGGAGAATGACTATACGCAGCAATATGCAGAGATTTTTGATTTTCTTCATCAAAATACAGAGGCCGGGGAACCTGTTTTTACATTTGCTGCCGGAAAATTTGCCTATGACTTACAGACCAGGCTGGTAAATCGACCGGTTATCAGCATTGGACCTGATCAGATTGATTGTGTTGGTGAACAACACTTTATTGTGATGTCAGAACAGGAATATATTGATTTTGAAGGAATTGAATACGATGAATGTTTGCAGGACGAAGGCTATATGATCATACAAAAGACGGAGGACTAAAATGAAGCTGATAATTCAAATTCCATGTTACAACGAGGAGGAGACACTGCATATTGCATTGGATGCACTCCCGAGGCAAATAGATGGTATAGACGAGATAGAATATTTGATTATTAATGACGGCAGCAAAGACATGACGGTAAAGGTAGCCGAGGAATGGGGAGTCCATTATATTGTAAATTTCAAGAGAAATAAAGGACTGGCGCATGGTTTCGTAGCAGGATTGGATGAAGCGTTGAAGCAGGGGGCGGACATTATCGTTAACACAGATGCAGATAATCAGTATTGTGGAGAAGATATTGAGAAATTAGTTCGGCCCATACTGGAGGGAAAGGCAGATATTGTGATTGGGGCACGACCGATTGATTCTATCTCTCATTTTTCTTTTTTGAAAAAGAAATTGCAGCATTTGGGTTCCTGGTTTGTCAGAATTGCATCTGATACGGATATTCCGGATGCACCCAGTGGATTTCGAGCTATTTCCAGAGATGCTGCCATGAGATTGCATGTGATCAATGAGTATACGTATACGTTGGAAACGATTATCCAGGCTGGAAGGGAGAAGATTGCGATCACTTCTGTGCCGATACGTACCAATGCGGAACTTCGACCGTCCAGGCTGTTTCGCAGTATGCGTTCCTATATTAAGAAATCGGCGTTAACGATTATCAGAGCATTTATGATGTATAAACCCTTGAAATTTTTTGGGATCATTGGCATGATTCCGTTTGGCATTGGTACGATTCTGGGTGTTCGCTATTTGATTTATCTGGCGTTTGATCCGAATACCGGGCATGTGCCATCGTTGATTCTTGCGGCGATACTTCTGCTGATGGGAGTGCAGACTTTTGTAGTGGGATTGCATGCGGATATTATGGCAGCTAACCGTAAGATGATTGAAGAGATCAAGTATCATTTGAAGAAGATGGAATATGACGGTCAGGAGAAGAAATAATGTATACAGAGTATGTATTGAAAATGGCTCCCAAAGTATTATCGCAGGTTGACAGAGACAAACATTCCCGAAATTATGGCGACTGTGACAGAAATCACTGGCATTTGAAGATTCGTGATTTTTCCTCCGCTATATTACAACAGACGGGTCTTACGCTTGCACTACTATATCAGGTGGATTTTCCAGGTAATATGTTTTATCAGAAAGAGGTAGTCAAAGAGTGGGCAGAGGGAACGGTCTACTATTGGAAATCGATTCAGCTTCGGGATGGGAGCTTTAATGAGTATTACCCGAATGAACATGGATTTCCGCCAACAGCCTTCTCTCTCTATGCAATGTGTGAAGTGTATAAGCGTCTGGGGATGGAGGACGATAGCATTCTGGCTGCTTTCAGAAAGACAGCGGAATATCTTAGTAAACATATAGAGGAAAAGGCCTATAATCAGGAACTGGCATCCATTACAGCTCTCTATTCATCCTATACCGTGCTTAAGGAAGAATGGATTGTGGAGGGGATGAATCGTAAACTGGATAGAATATTGCAATTACAGTCTCCGGAAGGCTGGTTTCCTGAGTACGGCGGTGCAGATATTGGTTATCTGAGCGTTTCCCTGGATATGCTGGCTGAATATTATTGGATGAGCAGAGATGAGAAGGTGCGTGAACCCTTGAATCGGATGATAAATTTTCTACAGTATTTTGTACATCCGGACGTGTCTGTCGGAGGGGAATATGCGTCGAGAAATACGGTGTATTTTTTACCGAACGGACTGCAGGTGATGAGTAATCTGGGTAACCAGGCGGCGGAAGCGATGAGACAACTTCTGTATCGAGACTCACAGCGCATGTTTTACTTTTTGGATGCGGTTGATGACAGGTACTATTCGCATTATCTGCTTCACTCTTTTCTTCGCGCGATTGAAAAAGTAAACGTCGCGGCCGGTCCGCAGCAGGAAGGTTCCGGTTATAAACTGCCCTTTCAGTATGAACAGGAATGTTATTTTAAAGAGGCCGGCTTACTATGTTGTACGCAGGGCGACCTGTATATGATTATTGGAGCTTCTAAAGGAGGAGTGTGCAAAGCTTTCTATAAAAAGAAGGAGTGCTTTAGCGACTATGGTTACCGGGTAGCGCTGGGAAAAGGAAAGATTGCCGCAAATAACTGGCAGAGTGAAGACTATGTGATAGAGTACAAAAAGGGATGTATTATAGTTACCGGTAACATGAATCTGGTAAAGCAGAAGGTCGCCACGCCGATCCTGCTGTTGGGATTGCGTATTGTATCGGCAGTAGTTGGTAATAAGATAATCGGGATGCTTAAAAGATTGATTATTCTGGTAGACAAAAAGACAGATATAAAATTCCAGAGAACAATCTTGATTGATCAGGATAAAATTGTGATAAATGATTTGATCCATAGTCCTCAGAAGATTAATTTGGAATGTGCAGATAGTTTTTCACTTCGGCATGTAGCTTCCGGGAAGTTTTTTGCGTTAGCAGATATTGGGAAGCATAGTCGTATGTGTTATCCGGGGATAGATGATATTCAGATACAGAGAGTGTTTTATTTAGACAGTGGACAGATCGAGGAAAAGGTAATAGCTTAATGAAAGGGTTCGACAAATTAGAAAAAGAAGTCATAGCGTGTGACTTATGTACTCGTTGTGGGACGTGCATAGGTATCTGTCCAGCGGAGACGCTGGCTTATGAAGATGGCAGAGTGGTGGATTCCAGGCAGGCCTGTGTACAGTGTGGTATGTGTAATACTGTTTGTCCGGGAAAGGAATTTCCCATGGATGAGTGGTCTGACAGATTGTTCCAAAAGCCGTATGATACCAGGAAACTGTTTGGAATTTATCAGGGAATTTATACGGTATGTGCACTTGATGAGGAAATTCGTACGAAAGGCTCTTCCGGAGGTATTGTCACACAACTACTGATATCATTGTTAGAGTCCCGTCAGATTGAAGGAGCCGTGGTAGTCAGGGAGAAGAAAAACGAACCGTTTCGATTTGAATCTATGATTGCGACCAGTACGGAGCAGATTATAGAGGCGGCGCAGTCGAAGTATGTTGTACTTCCGGTTAATCAGGTGATTCGGGATATCAGGCGGAGTGGCAGGAAAATAGCATATGTTGGACTGCCGTGTCAGATCCAGGGGATGAGAAAGGCGATGGCCGACAATGCGCAGCTGGCAGAACAGATCGTAGTTTTGATCTCTCTGTTTTGCGGCTTCAATATGGAAGAAGAAGCAACGGACTATCTGATAGGAAAAAGTAAAATTAAAAAATCAGAAATTACAAAGCTGCGTTATCGGCAAAAAAGAGGAAAAGAGACAGGATTTTATATCAGGGGAAGAGACGAAAGAGAATATTTTATCAATAAACATGGCTATACTTTTATGAATTTGATTTTTTCACCAAAAAGGTGTTGGAAGTGTTATGATTATAGCGGAGAGTTTGCCGATATTTCGGTAGGGGATGCCTGGGAAAAAGGGGATGGATATTCGAGGGTTATAGTCAGAACGCAAACAGGAAGCGAATTATTGAATATGCTCGAGAAGCAGGGAAAGGTGCGCGCAGAGTCATGTAATGAATCCTCGATCATTAAGACACAAAAAAAGGTAGTTACCTATAAAAAACGTCAGATTGCTGTCAGACAAAAAGGAATGAAGCATTTTCCTGATTATGGCGTGCAATTTGAGCAGTGCCAGGGTAAAACAAGAATCAAGGGTGTGATATTGTATACGATATTAAGATTTTTTAAGAATCCGGTCGGCAGACTGGTGATACGAATTCTTCCATTTCGGCTTTTGGTAAAGGTGAGTGAAAGAATCAAGGGTAAGGAAGTGATAAAAGTTGAAAATTGATGCCATCTTTGAGAAGAAGGAGGCGGTCAGATATCTGTTTTGGGGTGTTATGACTGTCCTGCTTAATTATTTCAGTTATCTTTTGTTAAAACAATTTCTCGTATACCAACTTGCCAATTTATTCAGTATACTTACCACAAAAGTGTTTGCATACTGTACGAATAAAAAATTTGTTTATCGGACGAGAACAAATTTCAAGGAGCAGATCCGTGAAATTATCCGGTATATTCTGGGAAGAGGAGCTACCGGCATAGTTGATTTTCTTGGATTAATCGTTCTTGTGAATACACTGTCTATGGACGACAGGATCGGGAAGTTCATTATGATCATGATCACTACCGTACTGAATTATCTTCTGGGTAAGGTATATGTTTTTAAAAAAAGGAAGGATGATTGATTATCAATATTTCAGTAATAATTTGAACAGGGTAAACCATTTATTACGGATGCATAACGCATAAAGCTTGTTATGAATACCACTGATTTCCCGGATTGCAACGCTGCGGAAGGCTTTGCGTATCAGCGGAACCTCGCATTCCTCCAGGAAGATCTGCCTGAAGGACGGAGAATGTGTCATTGTCCTGAAGATCAGTTCATAAGTCAGCAGACTCTGATATACAAAGTAGTAGTCCAGCTGTTTTTCCATGCAGGGATATGCCATGGTGTCGATCACGTTGCGAAAGGTCTGGAACATCCTGTGGTTTTCCGGGAGGCGTTCGACAGGGATTGCGCGCCTGCTCATAGAATCGGCATTGCTGCGATAATAGTAGAGTGCATCCTCCAGAACATAGGCGGAGTCTGCATCTAGTATACAGCTATAGGAGGCCAGGGCGTCTTCTCCAACAGCTACATCTTCAGGAACCCGCATAAGGTGCTCTCGGAGCAATCCGCGGCGGAATGCCTTGTTCCAAAGGTTTGGTGAGATACCATATTTGTAGAAAGCGCCGGAATAGAGCATGAAGGGATAGATTTCCTTTTCTAACCGTGCCTTATCATAGAAACCGGGTGCAAAGGGCATCGTGCAGACTGCCTCCCGGTCGGACATAGCGGCAATGTAGTTGCAGAATATGATATCCGCCCGGCTATCCTGGATTGTCTGATATATTTTGCGATACATGTGGGGAGCAACCCAATCGTCACTGTCAACAAAGGTGATGTATTCTCCCTGACTGGCCTCATAACCACATTTTCGAGCGGACGGAAGGCCGCCATTTGCTTTGTGGATACAGCGAAAGGCAGGATGGCTTACGGCATATTCGTCACAAATAGCTCCACTGTTATCCGTGGAGCCGTCGTCCACAAGAATGACTTCATAGTCAGTGAAATCTTGTACGAGGATACTGTCAAGACAGTTGCGGATATATTTTTCAACATTATATACGGGAACGATGACACTCAAAAGAGGGGGATTTGGATTGTGCATGGCGGTCTCCTTGTGATCTCCGGGTTTACGTGGGATTCAAACATATTTACAGTAAGCTTTCATTATGCACCGTCTGCTATGAAAGTCTCTGATTTTCATAGTAACGTATTTTCAGGGAAAGTGCAACAATCATGATAACGGTGCATTCATGAATCAGTATCCGGAACTTGCTTGAAAATTTATGCGCAGATTCAATGAAATTGAGTCAAAAAGTAGCGCAGAAAAGGAGAAAACGATGAAGAAATTAGAGAAAAAATACTGGATTCCGGGAGTTTTACTTTTGCTTTGGATGGGAATTTTCGCTTTTGCAAACGGGAATTGTCAGTCTTTCTGGGCAGACGAAATGGCGTCCATAGGATTTATCAAAGACGGTTTAAGTATACCGCAGGTGATGAATACCTACCTGTACAGAGAAAACAACCTGCCGTTGTATCCGATGCTGTTGTATGTGACTTATCGGATTATGCCTTATGGGGAGAAATATCTGCTGATCCCCTCTATTTTGTTTTGTCTGGCAGGGATTGTGTTTTTGGCATTATCGGCAGGCAGGTTAAAGGGAAAACGGGCGGGATTCATTGCATTGTGTCTGGGGGCTTCGTCAAGTGTCCTGCTCTGGCAGGCGGCGTGGGAGATCAGGTGCTATGCCATGGCATTTTTCCTGTCTGCGCTTGTGCTTTATACTTTTATCGGTAAGTTTCAAAAGCCGGATGCAAAGCGTATGGTTTTGTATGGCACGGCTGTGGCGCTCTGCTTCTGGACGCACTGGTTTGCCTGTATCATGCTTTTCTTTTATGGGGTGATTGATCTTGCCCTGGTGATTTTGAGAAAGGTATCGTGGAAACATCTTTTATGCTATGTTCCGGGCTGTCTTATTTATTTTCCGTGGCTTTTTGCATCCTTTTACTATAAAAGCTGGGGTCTGGATAATTATTGGAGTGAGACGCCGGAGTGGAAAGATATGTTCTGGACGGTCTTATTTTACCTGAGCGGCAACCGGATTCTTTGGTATTTATGTCTGCTTACCGGTGTATTTCTTGTCGGCAGGGCGTTGTATGTGATGCAAAGATCCTGTTCTGAAAGGGGCGGGGTATTGCTGTCGGCGTTTTGCGTGGCCGTTACGGGTTGGATGATCGGATTTGTTTTTGTGTTCAGCAAGTATATTTATCCGGAAGGCGGTTTGTTTGTAGAACGGTATTTTACGGTAGTGCAGCCTCATATTCTGTTGATTACGGCATTGGGAATCGATTATATATTGGATCTGGCAGACAGATTTTCGCAAAAACCTGTCATGTGGACGGTGCGAACCGTAGTTATTTTGTTTTTGGCGGTATCGTTTGTCCTCAGCTATCGTGATGCGTACAGATCTATTAGGAAGCCTTTGGAACCCTACCGTGAAGCGGCGGAGTACCTGGCCGGGGAAGGCGGGATCTGGAACGAAGATACGTTGTTTATCGGTTCTAACGAGTTCTGCGCGCTGGATGGATTCGTAGAGTACTATTTTGAAAAAAGAGGATACGAAGCGCCGGCGCATATTGTGGACGGAATGGTTCACAGTGAGCAGGAGTCAAGGTTTTACCCCAACTACGCACAGCTGCCGGTGGAGGAACTTCTCTCTTATGACAGAATTTACTGTATGCGGATTCATATGGGTGTGGATGAGGAATTGCAGCAGCTGCTTGAGGAGAATTATGTGCTGATACAGACAAAGGAAGAAACGGGTGTGGAAATTTGGGAGAAGAAATAGAACCGTGCAAAGATGAACTGCTACGTTTATTCTGAGATTGCGGACTGACCGATTGCATATTTTGCTTAAATAGGGTAAAATGCAATATATGTGGAAAGTATCTTTGTTGGTGACAACCTATAATGTCAAAGAAAATTTAAAAATAACGCTTGCCGATATAGAAAAGCAGGATTACCCTTTCCTGGAAGCAGTTATTGTGGACGGCGCGTCAAAGGACGGCACATCGGATCTGATCAGGGAATTTGCCGCGCGTCATGAAGATACGGGTTCTTCCTGTCAGGTTCGCTGGGTCTCGGAGCCGGACAGGGGACTGTATGATGCCATGAATAAGGCCTATGCCATGAGCACCGGCGATATTATAGCGGTGTGCAATGACAGATTATGTACGCCGGATGCGGTTACGAAACTGGTGCGGGCAATTGAGCAGGGCGGTGAAGGCTGTATAGGGGCGCATGCCGATTTAGTATATGTGGAGGGAGAGCATATTGTCAGAACGTGGCATATGGGTGAGGGCAGACTGGCGGACGGATGGCTGCCGGGGCATCCGACAATGTTTCTGAAACGGGAGATTTATGAACGATATGGTGTCTATGACACTTCCTATCATTGTGCTGCGGATTATGAATTCATGGTGCGCTTTCTGAAAGAGGAGAAGAATCGGCTTGCCTATGTGCCGGAGGTGCTGGTAGCCATGTTTTATGGCGGCATCAGTAATGCGGGGCTGCGCAATTATATGGTTTCTTTCTGGGAGGGATATCTGGCGCTTAAGCGCAACAAAGTTCGGTATCCATTGCTGATCACGTTAAAGAGAACGTTGCTTGTACTCAGACAGTTTCATGGATAGCCATGGGGATTGTTTGGGTCGCCGCAGGCGGGAAGAGATAACAGAGTTATTTATAAGGAATAAGATGATAAAACAGGAATCAATTCAAAAAGCTGTATACCCGATCGTAAATACGGTGATCCGTGTTTTTCTTGCGCTGATTATAACAGGACTTTGTCTGCAGAGCATGTTCAGCACAAGTTTTATTGGCCGGATTGTCAGAGAGGACGGCAGCAGGCAGGAGAGAACATTGAATATCGCAGATGATCCCTGGCGGCATCTGGGTATTTTTTTGCTGTTTACTGTGGTGGGACTGCTGATTTACCATATCCGGCATGTTCTGCAGACGCATATGGCAGGGAAAAGCGAGCAGGAAGCGGTGATAAGGCAGGAAAAGGGAAGAGAAGGATTCATGCTGTGGATCATGAGCTGTCTTGTACTGTTATCCGGAACGGCTTGGATTCTGCTCACGCAGCTTGCGCCGGGGTCTGATCCTGCAAAGGTATTTGGCGTGGCCATGCAATGGAGGCATGGAGACTTTTCGGCGTATGCCGAAGGCGGCTATCTGTTCCGCTATCCGTTTCAGGCGGGGATTGTTCTCTTTTATTATTTTCTGTCATTCCTGTTTGGCGTGGATAATTATGTGGGAGCTCAGTTTGTCAATGTACTTGCGCTGACGGCAATCTATGTCCTGTTGGCGAAACTGGCGGCGCTGTTCTGGAAACGGGACAGGAAGATATCGGTGATTGTATACGCAGCGTTGATTCTGTGGGTTCCGCTTGCTTTCTACATTACGTACCTGTACGGAATTCTTCCGGGCATGGCGTTGTCCTTGGGGGCAGTGTATTCTGCAGCGAAGTATATTGATACGAGAAAATACCGATATATTGTGCCGGCCTGTATTTGTATGGGGCTGGCGACGGTGATTAAGACGAACTGTCTGATCTATCTGATTGCGATAGCGTGCTTTTTGCTTTATGATGCATTGGATACCGCATTGCTTACCCGCAGGGAGCCGGGGAAGCAATGGATCGTTTCTTTAACGATGATTGTGCTTATGAGTCTCAGCGTCATGGGGTGCAATCGGGTCACGGAGCGTTATGTGGAATATCTGTCAGGTTACGAGGCAGGTGACGGTGAGGCAATGATCTCATGGGTCGTTATGGGACTGCAGGAGACGCCGCTGGGACCGGGAGGGTACAGTGGTTATATCGCGGAAGTCTTTCTCGAGCAGGAATACGATACGGAGAGGATCATAGAAGCTTCAATGGCAGAGATCAGAAAAATTCTGATAAGAATGTCAGAAAATATACTGGATGACGGAATTCCGTTTTTTGCGAGAAAGAATGCGTTTCAATGGAATGATCCTACCTTTATCAGTCTGGATCGTACAAGAAACCGGGCTCCGGCCACAGATTTGCCGGCGTTCGCGGTCAGTCTGATTGAGGGACGGGGAAGCGTTATTCTCTCGGTTTGGCTGAATTATGCGCAGACGCTTCTGCTGATCGGAGCGCTTTTCTACTTGCTGTTTCAGTGGAAGAGTGACAATATGTATGAACTGATGGGAGCAGTGGTCTTTCTGGGCGGTTATCTGTTTCACTTTGTGTGGGAGTCCAGTGCGTCTTACACGATCCCCTATTTTGTGGTAATGATTCCTTATGCGGCCAAAGGATTGACGGATTGGATTCGGTATGTGGCAGGAGTCCCGGCAGCCGTGCACGGCTACCGAAGCAGTGGTAAGAAATTTAAGGATGTATTGCAGAGGCATAAAGTGGCATCGGGCGGATGTACCATAATGATCATACTGCCTATATTGTTTGCCGGAACGAATCTTTTTAAAAGGACGATTGCCCTGGATGACGGCGAAGAGGCGCGTGCCCAATTCTATCGTCAGGACGCCGGAGACGCAGGCTTTCTGGAGAAGAGGCAGAATGCGGCATATATGGCGGGCATCAGGGACGGTTACTATTACGTATCGCCATGGGAAGAGCCGGGGCTTATTATTGTGGAGAAGGACGGCGAGGTGACAGTGGCATCGGTTGCGGAAACCGTTTCAAATGCAATGTTGAAAGATTCCTGTGATCAGGAAGCGGTTAAGATATCGACGGTGGATGATTTGGAACATAAGATCCTGCTGCATTCGGAAAAGAAGTCCGGTACAGGTGTGGGAGCAGCAGGCATCAGGATGCGTTTCCGCAGTAACGAACAGGCGCTGGCTGCAGTGATGCAGGAAGAGGGAATGTATCCGATTGTCTTTCTGGATGATGGCATGAATCTGTTTTATGAGCCGAACGCAGATGTTGTTGTACGGTGGAACTTTCGGAAGGCAGAGGAGGGCGGTTATTATATTACCATCGATGATCTGGCGTTAACCTGTCGTAACGGGGAGATAACGCTGGAGGAACTGACCGAAGATGAGGGACAGAGATGGGTGCTGTGGCAATGAAGATAAAGTTTGGAAGGAAAATGTTTTTCGAGAGCGAACCTGGGACGGATGGGTCAGGTGACAACAGGAAAGCGACAAGAGAATGCGCAGTTCTTGCGGCAGGGCTGTTTCTGATTTTGCTTGTGCTGTCACGTTATATTGTTAACGGAGAGCCGGTAGATGTCAGAAGCGATGAGGTGGAAAGTACAACGAGTTTACCGTTGTATGACGGGGTGAAGATATGGCAGCCGCTGACAATAATTGAGGAGATGAACTGGCGGCAGGGGTATTATGCACTGCGGTTTGCAGCATGTGACAGGGACAGCGACGGATGGCTTGTATGTACGTTGGAGCAGGGACAGACAGTGCAGTCGGGTATGATCAAACTGAGCGAGATAGAAGCAGAAGAGTGGACAAGACTGGATTCGCTTAACATGGGAGCGTTGGAATGTGGAGAGGCGACATTGTGTCTTAGTACGGTGGATGTGGAGGAGGGAGAGTTTGCTCTTTTGGCTGGGAATGACTATTATGGCTTCGGGAATGTGGATTATAATGGCTCGGAAAAGGATTTGACGCTTGCGCAGGCTTATCATTACCACATAACAGGGACGGAATACAGGATCCGGCTGCTATGTTACGGTATCGTAGCGCTGTGTATGGTGACGCTTGTAATGCTTGTGAGCAGCAGGCGGATCGGAAGCAGAGGAAAGTGCCTGGCTGCCTTTTTTGTTATGACGGCTCTGTTTATGGCAGTGATCTATATTCTTGACAGTTCGATCTATCTGGAACCCACTTATGCGGAGGCCGTGACGAACTTTCTGCACTATGCGAGGGAAGAGAGCTTTTTTCATAATTTTCTGATTGAGGATGCGGGATATCTGCCGCTTCTTCCGCGCCTGATTACGCTGTTCTATGTAAAGGCGCTCAGGTTATCTTCCGAATATGCGCTGTATTTCATGCAGGCTACGGCATGCCTGCTGTGCAGTATGGTGTGGGCATTCTTTGTCTTATATCCTTTTGAGTGGCTGACGGGCCTGTCAAACAGGATTCTTTGGTGTATCCTTATTATGATGACATGCTTCCATGAGGAGACATTGTTCTTCACAAATCATGGATATTGGGGCATTTATTTACTGCTTCTTCTTTTACTCGCTGATCTGAACGCTTTTCCGCGTCTGGTCTGCATCGTATTGATGGCGGCCAGTGCAGTTATTTGTCTGACAAAGGGAACGTATGTGGTCATGATGCCGCTGATGTTTCTGTATCTGCTTTTCTTTCATAAGAGCATCGGTAAGAGAGACAAGGTGTTTGCCTGGGTGACAGCGTCAGCCGCCTTTTTGCAGCTCCTCTATTCATTTGGAGGTCAGGGAGACGGCAGCGGTTGGATTGATGCAGCTTCCATGGGACAGATCGGATACTGGTTTAGGCTGGTCGGCAGGGTGTTTGTGGAATTTGCCGCGTATTTGCTGACACCTTTTGGCAGGTATGCACAGAGTAGATCGGGACTTGTCCTGACACTGGCCCTGGTGTCTGCCGCTTTCCTGGCAGTGCATTTTGTGGCGACGGTATTTGTCCCCCGGATGCAGGGCCAAAGGATAGACAGATGCAGGATTGTATTGTATATGGCGGTGTTTTTTCAGTTGATCGTTTCGGCATTCTATCTAGTGACGGTCAAATCGGTTCCGGCTTCCTGGAAAGAGATGGGAAATATTTCTTTCAGAGCCATGGGGCATAAGTATGAAATTTTTTCGGATGCAGGATTCTACCTACTGCTACTTGCAGGGGGTATTCTGCTCATACAAAAAGGGAGGGAAAGGATATCACGGTATGGCATTCTTCTCCTGATCATACTATTCACTCTGTCAAATCCGATTATGCGTCTGCAGGGATGGACGGATGCGGAGGTTTCTGACCATCGTGTCTATGCCGGGGATATTAACGCCGGCTGGTGGGATCATAAAGAAATGATAACGGAAAGTGCGTTTTTTATTCCGGTTCGCGCGGATAACTGGGGATACGGCCGGAATGCCAGTCTGTATCAGGTAGGTGCAGAGGTTTATTTTGAAGAGGTGTCGAATATCAATCTGGAGGCGACGATTCCGGGTTATCACAGTGCGTATGAACTGTCGCCCGAAATGGTAAACGAGAATCTGATCGAGGTAATGATAGAGCGTCCTGCGCGGATTGACCGGCCTGTGTGTATGATACAGCTTCTGGATGCAGATGATCAGGTAATTGCGGAAGTACAGCAGGCAGACAGCGGCAGGAATAAGAAGAGTCTTTTTCGTCTGACAACGCCGGTAAATGGGACCAGGACGATAAGGTTTCTGGATGCGGAAGGGGAGCCGATCTACTTCAAGGACTATATAGCCTGGGTTTGTGCGTGGTAAGCGCTTGCCTGGCAGTTATTTCTAAACACCCATATGCAGAAACTATAATTAAATTTTTGTCGTCATAGCAAGAATAATTTGGTATAATATATTGATTGGAGATTTTCGGCTCCCTGATATAGTGAACGATATAACGGACTGTTTTTTTACTTTTTGGGGAAATTATACAGGGGGAGCCTTTGCAGAACCGAAAGCACAGAACAGGCATAAAATGTACAGGGAGTATTGCTGTCAATATGGTTATCAATGTAGCGTTTTGTTTTGACCACAATTTAATCCGTCAGGTGCAGGTGGCGGTGGCATCTCTGCTTGATCATACCAGGGCGGAGCAGACTCATTACCATATTTATTGTGTCTGTACGCGGGAAGCTATGGCAGTGGAGGAGAAGCTGCGCCGGATCGTAGAGAGCCGGGACGGAGAATCCGTACTTATGGTGAAAGCATTGGACAATCCATTCCAGAATGCTTATGAAGTGAGAGGAATTTCAACGGGGACTTACCTCAGACTTGGGCTGCCCGGTCTTTTACCGGATGTAGACCGGATCTTGTATACGGATGTGGACATTCTTTTCCGGGGGAGTCTGGAGGAACTCTGGCAGACACCGATGGAAGGGCAATTCCTGGCGGCCGTGCGGGGCGGAGCAAATCTCTCGGATCAATGGGAGATGAACAGCAGGCGTCCTTACTGGCGCCATCTGGAGCGAATGAGAGGGAATTATATTAATGCAGGCGTCACGTTGATGAATCTGGCCGAGATCAGGGCACAGGGGCTGGAGAGCCGGTGGCGGGAGTGGACGAAGGAGAAGCTTTATTATCAGGATCAGGATATTCTGAACATAACCTGTCAGGGAAAGATCGCTTATCTGCCCTTAAAGTATAACTGTCTTGCGTATATGACGGCGGAGGATTATGATAAGTGTATACGTGAAGGGGTTTATACTGCACAGGAGTGTGAGGAGGCAAGGCATAACCCGGTGATCATACATTATGCCGGGGACAAGCCCTGGAAGCGATATGACACTAACCTGGGTAAGATATGGTGGGAGTATGTGAATTCCAGCGGTGACCTTTGCGGGCTCTTTGATGAAGCAGCGGCGAGGCGGAACCATGGACCGACGCTTTGGGTGAGAGGCATACGGAAAGTACAGAAAATGTTGAAGAAGCAGTGAAACAGGAAATTCCTCACATGGATTTGGGATTCTGTCTGAGCAGAATCATGAAAGCCGATGTGGGATATACAAATAGTTAAAGAACAATAAGAGTATAGAGAAAGGCAGGAGACTTAAGAGATGAAGATAGCAGTTGCGGGAACAGGATATGTAGGGCTTGTGGCAGGCGTGTGTTTTGCGGAGAAAGGGCACGACGTCACCTGTGTGGATGTGGATGAGAAGAAAGTGAAACTGATGGAATCGGGGGTATCGCCTATTTATGAAGAGGGACTGGAAGAACTGATGCAGAAGAATAATGCTACCGGCAGACTGCATTATACTACCGATTATCAGAATGCCTATAAGGACGTTGATGCCATTTTTATTGGAGTAGGTACACCGGAGCAGCCGGATGGGTCCGCGAACTTAAGTTATATTGCGACGGTTTCCAGGCAGATCGCAGAGTCTGTGGAGCGGGATTGTCTGGTAGTAGTGAAATCTACGGTTCCGGTAGGAACGAATGATAAAGTAGAGCAGTTTATCAGGGATTTCCTGATCAGGGACGTCAAGGTGGAGGTGGCCTCCAATCCTGAATTCCTGGCACAGGGTTCTGCGGTGCATGATACACTCCATGCGGCGAGGATCATTATCGGGACGGAGAGTAAGGAGGCTGAGGCGGTCTTAAAGAAGATCTATGAGCCGTTTGGGCTTCCGATCGTATCGGTAAACAGGCGTTCTGCAGAAATGATCAAATATGCGTGCAACGATTTCCTGGCGCTTAAGATCTCTTATATGAATGATATTGCCAATCTGTGTGAGCTGGTAGGAGCAGATATCGATGCCGTGGCGGAGGGTATGAGTTATGATGCGCGGATCGGTTCCCGGTTCCTGAATGCCGGAGTGGGATATGGCGGAAGCTGTTTCCCGAAGGATACGAAGGCGCTTAAGTATCTGGCCAGACAGAACGGATATACACTGCGCACGGTTGAGGCGGCGGTGGATGTGAATGCCGAGCAGAAGACCAAGTTGTTCCACAAGGCGAGCAATCGGATGATCACATTCCAGGATCTGAAGGTAGCTGTGCTTGGATTGGCTTTCAAGGCGGGTACGGATGACCTGCGGGAGGCGCCGTCTCTGGACAATGTACAGCTTCTTCTGGAGAGCGGCGCCAATATCTATGCTTATGATCCTGTGGCGGCGGATAATTTTAGGAAGAGGTATCCGGAAGGAAAGAGCGAGAGAGGAACGATCCAGTATACGGCAACGCCGGAGGAGGCGCTTCAGGATGCCAATATCTGCTTTATCTTCACGGAATGGGGAGAGATCAAAGCGGTAGCGCCGGAGACTTTCAAGAACAGGATGCGGATCCCCCTCGTGTATGACGGGCGTAATCTGTATGATTTAGAGGCCATGAGAGCAGCAGGCGTGGAGTATTACAGTATCGGACGTTAAGGAAATATGGTCAGAAGGATATGGCTGAGATGGAAATAGAGCCAGAAAGGTATGAGCAGGAATATGAATTCACTGGATAGAACGAAAACATATTTGATAACAGGCGGGGCCGGTTTTATAGGCTTTCACTTGTCCAGAAGTCTTTTGGAGCAGGGAGCAAGAGTAATCGGTTTCGATAACCTGAATGATTATTATGACGTACGGTTAAAGAAGGATCGGCTGAAGATTTTGAGGCAGTATGAAGACTATACTTTTATCAAAGGCGATCTAAGCGATAAGGGAGATGTGTTCCGCTTGTTTCAGGAGTATACACCGCAGGTGGTAGTGAATCTGGGGGCACAGGCAGGGGTGCGGTACAGCATTGACAACCCGGATGCCTATATGCAGTCTAATATGATGGGATTTTTTCATATTTTGGAAGGATGTCGGTATTTTCCGGTGGAACATCTTGTCTATGCGTCGTCCAGCTCTGTCTATGGCGGGAATGAGAAAGTGCCTTTTTCCACGGAGGATAAGGTGGATGAGCCGGTGAGCCTGTATGCGGCGACGAAGAAGTCGAATGAACTGTTAGCGCATGCTTACAGTAAACTTTACCATATTCCGGTGACTGGACTGCGGTTCTTTACGGTATATGGGCCGTTTGGCAGGCCGGATATGGCTTATTTCAAGTTTACGCAGAAGATCCTGGCGGGAAAGCCGATCCAGATCTATAACAATGGCGATATGTACAGAGATTTTACCTATATTGATGATATCGTCAAAGGGATGGAGAACATTCTCTGTAATCCGCCGGAACAGAATGACAAAGGTGTCAGTTACAGGTTGTATAACATTGGCAATAATAAACCGGAAAAGCTGATGGATTATATCGAGGCGTTAGAGAAATGTCTGGGGAAAACGGCAGTCAAGGAATATCTGCCGATGCAGCCGGGAGATGTATATCAGACCTATGCGGATGTCACGGACCTGATGCGGGATTATGATTTTAAGCCGGATACGACGATCGAAGAGGGGCTTATGAAGTTCGTAGCATGGTATCGGGATTACTATCAGGTGTAGGGTGGCATTATGGAACTTTTTTTGACAGGATATAATAGTAGATGGATGATGACAGGGAAGCAGGGATGGGAAAGGATATGGAAAGCAGCATGAACTTAAGAAAAGACATACCGATAGTATACCTGGTGGTTCCCTGTTATAATGAGGAAGAGGTCATTGAGAAGTCTGCACAGGTGCTCGGTGATAAGATAAGGCGTCTGCGGGAGGCTGGGCGGATCGCGGCAGGCAGTAAAGTCATGTTTGTAAATGACGGCAGTAAGGACAACACCCTGCGTCTGCTGCATAAGGCGGCGGAAAGAGATGCGATGTTTTCCGTGATCAGTCTGGCGGGGAATTATGGACATCAGAGCGCTATTCTGGCAGGTATGATGACGGCAAGAAGGTATGCCGACGCGGTGGTGACCATTGATGCGGACCTGCAGCAGGATATAGAGGCTTTGGACAAATTTATAGACAGTTATATGGCGGGCAGTGAAGTAGTGTATGGCGTGCGCAATGACAGGCATTCCGATGGCTTTTTTAAGAAAGGAAGCGCGACGCTGTATTATAATCTGATGCATCTTCTGGGGAGCAGGGTAATCACCAACCACGCGGATTACCGCCTGATGTCGAAAAAGGCGTTGGATGCCTTAGCAGAGTATCAGGAGACAAACCTGTTCCTGAGAGGTTTGATCCCAACCATGGGATTCCCTTCGGATGTAGTTTACTTTGATGTCAAGGCCAGAGAGGCAGGGCATTCGAAGTATACCTTGAGTAAGATGATGACACTGGCGATGGACGGAATCACTTCCATGAGTACCAGACCCCTTAGAATGATCAGTGTCCTGGGGCTGAGTGTATTTCTGTTCAGCTGCATCATGCTGGTCATTATTCTGGCGGACTGGATACAGGGAAATAATGTACCTGGCTATACGACGTCCATGACGGTTTCTCTGCTGATCGGAGGGATCACGATCCTTTCGCTGGGGATTATCGGTGAGTATATCGGTAAGATTTATATGGAGGCGAAACACCGGCCCAGATATATCATAGATACTTTTGTCTGGAAAGAAGAAAACAGCAGCACACCTTTTTCGCAGAGATCCGTGTCAAAAGCTGACATGGGATGCGAGGATGGGGAGAAGTAACAGGAAGGGCGGACGGGAAATGTTCAGGATAGATATACATGCAGATGATTATGCGTTGACGGTCAATACTTCTAAGGATATGTTGTCCTGCATGAAAAGGGGTCAGCTTGACAGCATCAGTATCGTGCCGAATATGTCCTGCTTTGATCAGTGCATGGCGTTGTTGTATGAGGCGATTCCGCAGCTGCCGTTCCTGCCGAAGATGTCCGTGCATCTGGACTTTGTGGAAGGAAGGTGTCTGACAGGAGCGGATGAGATTCCGCTTCTTACCAAACCGGGTGATTCGCTCATGGGGTTATCCTGGGGCGGTTTATTTATGATGTCCTATCTGCCGTGGAAACGAAACGGGGCGAAAGCACAGCTGAAAAAGGAAGTAAAGGCGCAGATCGAGAAGGTAGATGCGGCGGTGAACCATGCCATGAGATTGGCAGAAAGCGCAGGAATCCGATGCGGCCAGAAGGGACTGCGGATTGATTCCCATCAGCATGCCCATATGATTCCGGTTGTATGGGAGGCGCTGACGGAGGTGATCACTGAGGAACATTATGAGGTGGAATATATCCGCAATTCCCGGGAAATGTTGGGAGCCTTCCTAAGAGAGACTTCGCTTTGGAGCACTTATCGACCGATTAATTTTGTCAAGAACAGGCTCCTGGCATTCTATTCACACAGAGTTGATCGATATGCCTTGGCGCATCGTATGGAGCAGATGTATCTGTGGGGATTGGTCATGAGCGGTCATATGGATCATGAGCGGATTGTCAGACTGTATCCGCGGATCAGGGAGCTGGCCAGGAAACAGGACCGTGTACTGGAGATCCTGTTTCATCCAGGTTCTACGCTGCCGGAGGAGGTAACGTCAGAAATCGGTAAAGAAGCAGCCGAAGAGTTTTATCTGCGGGCGGATCGGCGTGTAGAGATGGAGGCCGTACGCCGGATTCGGGAAGTGACAGGGACATAGGGAGATTTCGAGTCACTTGTTAATGATAGCGCTGTAGTTCTTCCACTTCATCCCACAAAATGCTCATGAAATATCGGGCGCCTGCGTCATTCAGATGGTCGGAATCAGAGAAATATTCCAGTGTTTCATGAAATCTACTGTCACAGGAATAGTCGTAGTAGTTTGTCTGTGTCTCGGATGCAATCGTATTGACTGTGCTGTTAAATTCCCGGAGAAAATCTTCGCTCACCAGGTCTCTGTAATATTTGGAAAAAGGCGTGGTGATGAGGACAGGTGTGATATTATGCTCTTTGCAGTACTCAATGATCGCATACAGTTCCTCGATCCGTTCCGGCAGAAAATAGTCTGCTTTATTATCAAAATGCCTGCTGTAGCGTTCCTGAGCGCGGGCGGCAAATTCGTTTACGTCTACGCCGTCACCGGCAGCATGGGCAACCAGAACAGGATTGATATTCGGGAACAATTTCAGAATATCCTTGCCGGCAGACAGGATGGGCAATCTGTTGGTGATGATATCAACGTACGGATCATAGTCGGGAATGTTCTGCGGAGATAACAAACGATAGTAGCGCAGACTCATGGCCTCGGCTTCTGTTGCATTGACCACTTCATTATTGAAGGAGAAGTAGGATACGGGAATAAAGAGTACACTTTCGTTTTCCATATACTGGCCGAACTCCTTCAGGAGTGCATAATCATAGTTATAGCTTTGACTGGTGTTGCCGAAGTTAAAGCAGATATATCCTCTTGCCATGATGTCGTCATAGACGAAATCGTAGGCGCCATGGGAACTGCCCAGATTGGCAACATGAATTTCCCAGTACTCCCTGCCAAGCATATCAAATTTAAGAATATCCAGGTATTTCTGGTCGTCAATCTCCTTATAAGGTTTATTCAGCATATAGATGATAAGAACGGATGCTGCCGGAATCAGGATGCATTTCAATACAAATCGTATCACGTCAAATGTTTTTTTCATATTCTTCTCCAATTTCTACTCCATTTCTACTGGTATCCGCTGTTAGAACTGAAAATAAATAAATTCGGTCGCCACGCCTTTGGGGGCAAACAAGGCGATTATAATCAGGAATAACACATATACGGGCCAGCGGATAAAAAATTTCTGTTTGGAAAATAAGGCTATCACATCATATTTCAGGCTGATCAGGTCATAAATGGCAAGCAGCAGAACGGATAATCCCATTCCCATGGCAATGATCGGTGAGATGCCAAGACAGGTGAAACCGGTCTGCAGGTAATTGAGCGGCCGTTCAATATCCCAGAAGAGCCTGGAAATGATCCACATGGCATCCTGTATGGTGTTGGCGCGGAAGAAGATCCACGTAAAACACAGCAGGATAAAGGTGATGGGAAGCTGCCACCAATGTTTGCGGCGCTTTACCACAACCCCGTTTCTCTTTTTGGGAAAGAGCAGTGTTTCGATAATCTGCAGCAGGCCGTGAATACCACCCCAGAGGATAAAGGTCAGTCTGCTTCCGTGCCAGAAACCGCTGACCAGAAAGGTAAGGAGCAGATTCAGGCAATGACGCCATAATGAAACTCTGTTGCCGCCTAAGGGAATGTAGACATAGTCCCGGAACCAGGTAGACAGGGAAATGTGCCAGCGGCTCCAGAATTCCCGGATGGAAAAGGAAAAATAGGGACTCTTGAAGTTTGTCATCAGTTCTATGCCAAACAGCCGGGCACATCCGATGGCAATATCGGAATAACCGGAGAAATCACAGTAGATCTCGACAGCGAACATCAGAGTCGCAATGATAAAGGCAAATCCGACATAGGCCTGAGCGTTGTCATAAATGCTGTTTACGGTGACGGCAAAGACGTCGGCGATCACCAGTTTCTTAAAATATCCCCAGACCATCAGCTTCAGGCCATAGGTAACATTCTCATAGACAAAAGGACGGTCTTTCTTATATTGCGGCAGAAGACTGTCTGCTCTGCCAATCGGTCCGGCCAGAAGCTGGGGGAAGAAAGAGACAAACAGGGCATAGTAGCCAAAGTGCCGTTCCGCCTTGACCTTTCCGCGGTAAACATCAATAAGGTATCCCATAGATTGAAAGAAATAGAAGGATACACCGGCCGGCAGAAGAATGGACAACGTGATCGGCTGCAGAGACAGCCTGCCTGCCGCGATCATCTCATTCAATTGAGCGATCAGCGGATTGGCTGTCTTATACAGAAGCAGGATCAATACCAGGGGAAGAACGCCGCCCCACAGGCAGAGCTTCTTACGGGATTTCTCAGGCGATGCCTCCAACAGACGGGCAAGCGCATAGGTCAGTACGGTGGTGAATAACAGCAGTAAACCATAACCTACATGCAGATTCATATAGAAAGCATAGCTGGCGGCCAGCAGGAATCCCCATCGATATTTATGGGGGACACAATAGTATAAAATGAACGTGATAGGTAAAAATATGGCAAATGTTACAGAGTTAAACAGCATGATCAATCTCCTTATTATGATATAGAGCATACACTTCTTTTATCGGCTTTATTCTACTGCAATTTCCGGAATTATGCAATCAGGGATTTCGTAGCAGGCAGGATAACAGTCTACAAGCTATGATTGCACATCGTCCCGGAAGGTGAAAACACTTTATAGTAGAGGAAAAAGTAGAAAAAACCCATGCTATATGTTACTATTATAATGTTGCAAAGTAAAAGACAGACATGCTGCAGACGGGCATACTGTTAACGATAGAAAGAATCTGGAAGGAATCGGTTGGAGATCTGGATGGGTATCACATCATTTTATTTTTTGTGTTTTTTTGCGGCAATGTTAATATTGTATTATATCATTCCGGGGAGGCTGCAGTGGGTGCTGCTGCTCGTGTGCAGCGTGGCCTATTACCTTCTGAGCGGCAATGGTCTGCTGATCCTGTACCCGGCAGCGTCGGTGACGGCATGTTACATGGGAATCAGACTGCTTTCGGCTTGTCCTGCACAAGAAGCTAAGAAGCGCAGAGTGATTCTCCTTATGACAATCCTGGTGAATATCGGAATCCTGGTGGTTCTTAAATACGTGAATTTCGGTATTTATACGATCAACGGCATTGCCGGTCTGCTTGGCAGTTCGGAAGCGTTGATCCGCAGTGTGGATTTTCTGGTGCCGCTTGGGGTATCGTTCTATACCTTCTCACTGCTTGGCTATGTGATCGATGTGTATTACGGGATAGCACAACCGCAGGGAAATTATCTGAAGATGATGCTCTATGGCATGTACTTTCCGGTGATCCTGTCCGGGCCGATCCTTAAGTACAGAGAACATGGAGAACAGTTCTTTGCAGCCCACCGCTTTGATTACCGCCAGGTGACCCGTGGACTGCAGCGGATGTTGTGGGGATTCTTTAAGAAGCTGGTGATCGCGGAGCGGCTGGGCATGTTGGTGAATACCGTATATGGCGGGTATGAGAGCTATCCCGGAGCTTACATCTGGTTTGCTACGGTGTGTTATGCGTTTCAGCTCTATACGGATTTCTCCGGCTGTATGGATATCGTGCTGGGATTATCGGAGAGTCTGGGGATTCTGCTTCCGGAGAACTTCCAAACCCCGTTTTTTGCCAAAAGTATTGCGGAGTACTGGCGCAGGTGGCATATCACGCTGGGTGTCTGGATGAAGGAGTATGTGTTCTATCCGTTACTGCGGACGAACTTTTTCACGAAATTGAACAAGAAGTGGAGAGAGCGGTTCGGCAAGAAGAAGGGGAAGCAGTATGCGACGTTTGTGGCGATGTTTATACTCTGGCTGACGGTGGGGATCTGGCATGGCGGCGACTGGAAATTCGTGATCGGCTCCGGGCTGCTGCACTGGTTCTATATCGTGATGGAAGAACTGTTAGCGCCGTCGTTCGGTAATCTTCTGAAAAGATGGCGGATCAATCCGGACGGAAGAGGCATCAATCTGCTGCGGATCTTGAGGACATTCCTGCTTGTGTGCATCGGCGATCTGTTTTTCCGGGCAGATTCGGTGAAGGATGCGTTTGCGATGCTTGGCAGCGCGGTGTCTGTATGGAATCCGGCAGTCTGGTGGAACGGATCCTTATTTGATCTGGGCTTGGACCCTCTGGAGATGTTGATCGCATTTCTGGCGCTTGTGCTTTTGGGGATGGTATCGTGGCTGCAGCAGAAGGGATCCGTGCGGGACCGGATCAGCGTCAGGGTGCTGCCGATCCGGTGGATTTTGTGGTACGCGTTGCTTTTTGGCGTGATTCTGTTTGGCTGTTACGGGCCTGGGTACAGCGCCACGGAATTTATCTATCAGGGATTTTAGAAGATATCGGTGGATAAGCGAATTCAGTATTTTTAATAGTCAAGTATATCATTGTATGATAAAATAGAAAATAATAACAAAATATGATCACATGATGGTGAAGAAGACAGGAAAGGTTGAGAACTAAGAAGATGGATAAAATAGCAGTTCTGATTCCATGCTATAACGAGGAGAAAACGATCGCCAAGGTAGTCCGGGATGCGAAGGCAGCTCTCCCGGAGGCAGTGGTTTATGTATATGACAATAATTCCAAAGACAGGACCGTGGAACTGGCCAGAGAGGCCGGCGCCGTGATCCGCTATGAATATATGCAGGGGAAGGGGAACGTGATCCGGCGTATGTTCCGGGAGATCGAAGCGGAGTGCTATATCATGGTGGACGGTGACGATACTTATCCGATGGAATATGCGGAGGAGATGGTGGATAAAGTACTGCACCGCAATGCGGATATGGTGGTGGGAGACAGGCTTTCTTCCACGTATTTTACGGAGAATAAGCGGCCGTTCCATAATTTTGGCAATACGATCGTGCGCAGCAGCATTAACCGGCTGTTCAATTGTGAGATCAAGGATATCATGACCGGATACAGGGCTTTCAGCTATGGCTTTGTGAAGACTTTTCCGGTGTTGTCGACCGGTTTTGAAATAGAGACGGAGATGACGATCCATGCAGTCTATAATAATATGCAGATTGAGAATGTAATCGTGGATTACCGGGACAGGCCGGAAGGAAGCGAATCCAAGCTCAACACGTTCTCTGACGGCTTCAAGGTCATCAGAACGATATTGAAGCTGTACAGGGATTACAAACCGTTGGGATTTTTTGGTATGTGCGCCGTTTTCCTGTCGCTGATCGCGGTGATTATGTTTATTCCGATTCTGATTGCCTATGTTGAGACCGGACTGGTGTTGAGATTTCCGACGCTGTTCGTGTGCGGCTTTATTGGTCTGGCGGCGCTGCAGTCTTTGTTTGCCGGTCTGATGCTGTCGAATATGGCGTTGAAGAACCGCAGAGATTTTGAGTACAGGCTGACCCTTGTGACACGCAGGGTAAGACATGAGGAATGATGATGAAGAAAGAAGAAAGCAGCGTACAGAATATGATTGTGACCGCGGCCTTGCTTGCCGCGATGCTGACGGTGGGACGGATCCTTTGGGTCTGCTATCGTGCAGGCACGTTGTATACGTTTGGGATATTTTATCTGGCAGTGGCAGTTGGGATGTGGTGTGTGTTCAGGAAGGCCTTGTTTTATCAGAAGGCCTTTTTTCCTGTTTGGGTAAGAGGTCTGCTGGCAGTGGTCTTTACGGGAGCTCAGGTGCTTGGTATGTATTACAGTATACCGGAAGTGGAAGAAACCGTGCATGTATGGGAACTGACGCTTTGGATTCTGTGTCTTTCGCCGCTTACCTATAGCGCCCAGAATATGCTGTTTGCATGGGTCTGTGAGCGTAGTGAAAGAGAAGCTGCAGGCAGCAGGAGAGCGGCGGACATATCGGACAGGGCAGCCGGCTTTTCGAGCGGCAAAGGATTTTGCATGGCCTTTGCGGTGATTATGGCGGGCTTTATGATTCCTTTTGCCACGTATTATCCGGCAATTATGGCGTATGATGTCATACCGCAGCTGGATCAGATCAGAATCAGCGGTTATACCACGCATCACCCGCTGATCCATACGTTAATGCTTTCCTTTTCCCTGAAAATGGGGGAGGTCCTTCCGTTTGTGCATAATGCAGATCGGGCGGGACTGGCAATCTATACGGTTCTGCAGATGATGATCGTTGCAGGATGTTTTGCCTATGTATATACGTTCCTCCGCAGGAAGGGCGTTTCCAGATATGTGTGTTATTTCTTTGTGCTCTGTGCAGCCTTTTATCCTACTCATGGTATGCTGGCAGTCTCCATCACGAAAGATACCATTTATGGCGCGCTCGTCATGGTGTTTACCGTATTTGTATGGGAACTGGTCACAGCGGCCAGACAGCAGATACCGCAGAGGGCATGGCTGGCGGCGTATCTGGGTGTGACGGTATTGCTGCTGCTGTTCCGCAACAACAGTATTTATGCGTGGATCCTGTATTTGATTGTGGTGAGCGCTTTTTCCTATGGAAGATCACGCCGGGCAGATAAGGCGTATAAGACGTTTTGTAAGAAGGTCGGACTGCTGCATGCGGCGGCGCTTCTTCTGTATCTGCTTCTGAATACAGGAATGGCGACTGCAGTACATGCCACCAGCAATACCTATGCGCGGGAGATGTTGAGTGTACCTGCGCAGCAGATCGCCAGAGTTGTGGCTTACCACGAGGAAGAGCTGACCGGGAAGGACAGGGAACTGCTCTCCGTTGTGTGGGGAGAGGATGCACTGCCGGAATATGTGCCGGCGATTGCGGACCGCAGTAAACGGGATATCTCGGGGAGCAGTGAGGAGCTGAGCGCGCTGAGAGAAGAATGGATCAGCCTGGGACTTCGCTATCCGGGCGAGTATGTTAAGGCATTTCTGTTAAAGAATAAGGGGATGTGGTACTTAGAGGACAGTTCTTATCTCAATGATGTCTATTCCTACGCAAAGGGGTATCTTCAGATCACCTATCCCAGTGACCAGCAGGAATACATACAGACGCTTGTGCCGGGGTACGTGCGACATCAGAGACTGCAGTTTCTGCAGGCGGTGTATCGGTATTTTGCGGGCGGAGACGCGCTTTGGAGGTATTTGCCGCCGCTGGCGCTTGTCATGCAGCCGGCCTTCTACTGTTGGCTGTTGTTCTATTATGTCATTTGCTGTATCGGGTTGAAGAAATGGGAAGCGCTGATACCGGCGGTCTATCTTGCGGCATTGGCGGGAACGGTCCTGTTAGGGCCCTGCGTTCTGGTTCGTTACCTGTATCCGCTCATGCTGGCGGTCACCGCGCTGCTGTTATTGTCTCTGACGGCTCTTTACGCCCGCAGGCAGTGAGCCGGCTGCCGTGCCAGCGCGTATTTGACGGCTACTGCGCGGGCTTTGACGCGGAGGATGTCTTAAGCTGATAGACTACATAATCGGTGTCACCGGCAGTAAAGGTATCCGCTACGGTACAGGCCGCGTCATAGGTATGACGGTAGTACAGGATGACAGGGTGTTCCTCATTATAGGGGGCGTCCTGCAGGATGAAATATACGTGGTCATTGCTTACGAGACTCTGACCGAAGTCTTCGATGCCGTGCTGTTTCAGCTTCGTCAGGGTATTGGGATTTAAGATAACCCCCCAGTTCGTATACAGGAAATTGTTATAGGTATCCAGCGTCAGGTCAAAAGGCGACTCACAGTAATGCTCCAGAGTGCCGGAGGCGTAGGTCCACAGATAGAGATTGTCAGGATGGGCATGACAGTAGGCCTTCAACTGGTCCCATGTTTCCTGATGGGAGCGGTAGTTGGCATCCACATTGTTCTTCGTTATGATCAGTGACATAACGCTGAGTGCGGCAATGACAGGCAGGATAAGCGTATAGCGTCTTGGTTTCTGCAGCCGGAGCAGATTAAAGGCCAGCAGAATGCCGAACAATATAGCATAGTCTGCCGTGATCAGTGGTTGTATGATGCGCTTCGGAAAGCGGCCTTCGTACAGAACGTAGCCCCAGCTGACCATACGGCCGACCATATAGAGCAGGTAGACTTTCAGGGCGCTGAAGTTACGCTGTATCAGGATCAAAGCTAATGTTATCACGAGCAGAAAGGCGGCCAGCAGATTGGCAGGCTGCATTCCGTCCTCATAAAGAAAGACTGACAGGCCCCCGACGACGATGTTCTTCAGACGGTCGGTGAGGTTCGTGCGGTCAAGATAACATTCTCTGGCAATATCATGCATCTGTTTCCAGTCTTCTACAGACATATCATAGCCGATATGAGGCGCTCCGTTACGGCGGTACAGGTACTCTTCCTCCGTGATGCCGAGCTGCGTCAGCGCTTCTGCACATTCTTCGTATTCCGGCCAGGTATAGAAATCGCCGACCCGCTCTCTGTAATGATTGATCTGTCGGAAATCCGACCAGGTTTCCTCCGAATAGGCAGCAGCATTGGCGCCATACAGGATCCCCATGCCTGCCAAAAGGGTGCAGGCGAAGCCAAGAAGCTTGCAGGCAATCTGCGTATAGCCGCATTTATAAGAGTGAATCCACTTGGCAATCCAGAGCATGCCCGCCATAGGCAGCATCAGATAGAGAATGTTCTGCCGCATACTGTATGCGATCCAGGCCAGGAGGAAAACGGGCTTATTTTCCCATAGATAGGAAGCGATCCGGTTATTGCTCCGTGTAGTTGTAAAGCAGAATAAAGCGGCGGCGGCGCAAAGACCGGCCGTGGTGGTGTACTGCGCCTCGGAGAGTACATTCAGGTCTACAATCAGAAAGAGGATGCAGGCGGCTGTCAGGGCAGGCTTCCAACAGGCATCCGTGTTGTTATGCCGCTGCCACAGAAGCATACTGCGGTCATAGATCATATAGAGAGACACGATCTGCACACCGTGCAGGAACAATCCAAACCAGGGGATAAAACTGCATACTGTATATAATCTGGAGAGAAGCCATGACAGCGGGTAGAGAAAAAACAGTACATGGGCATCCGGATATCCGAGATAAGCGCCGGACAGGGTACTGTACATACCCCAATCATCGTTAATGCCATCCACCGGTTTGATCCATAGCAGCTCTACACAATAAAACAATATTAAAAAAATGAGAAAAAAAAGCCGCCACATCCAGGGTGAGGATGAGGGCGTAATATTCTTGTGCCATTGGCTGTCGATCGAAAAGGATGATGATTCGGATGGCTGTGAACCATGATTAACAAACGACATGGGAGGCTCCTTTCTTTTGTATCGGTAAATGAAATGTATATTTCTAAGCTTTTATTATATACTATAATAGGGTATGGATACAAATAGAAATAAAATGTAATTCTTAAGATTTCCGGAAGGATTTGTTAATAAATAGCACAATAACTATCCAAAAAGGATAAAAAGTGATATGGTATTTACATAACACGAGTACTCTGGAGCAATGATCTAAGATAGGAATTTCAGAGTGAAAGGGAGGTATCAAGATAAAGATGAATCATAAAGAGAATGCAAGAAGGAGATATAACGGGAATCTGCTGCTGTTTATCGTGATGATTGGTTTCTGTATTCTGGCAGTTATCGAGATCATATACGGACAGGTGCAGATCAGGATGCAGAAAGAGCGGCTTGCCTTAGAGCAGGAGAATCATCAGGCAATGCAGGAAATGAAAGCAGAGTGGGATCAGTTAAAAGGCGGTCCGACAATAGGCACGGAGGTTCCGGCTGCGGCAGGAGAAGAGCAAAGCAGCGTCAGCGAGCCCGATAAGACGCTGACCAGTTCACAGCAGCAGAGCGTTGCGGATCCGACGGCAGCGAATGGGGAGGAAGCGCAGAGTGTTTCACAGAACAGTGTGGACGATAAGGAGTACGACATGCAGATCGTCTTTATGGGAGACAGTATTCTGGACAATGAGCGCGAAGATCATGGAGTAGCGTCTTTGATTTCGGATGCCTGCAATGCCAAGGTATACAATATGTCAATGGGTGGAACGACAGCAGCGCTTCTGCCAAATGAGCAGTACAATTTCGCCACATGGGATTCCAGGAGCCTGCTGGGTGTGGTGAATGCGATTCTTGGTAATATCAATCCCAGTATCTTTGACGGATTTACGGCAGGTGAGATTTTAAAACAGTGTGATTTCAGCAAGACAGATTATTTTGTGATCGAATATGGGATCAATGATTTCCTCACGAAACAGATTCCACAGAGCAGATATCTGGAGAACGGGGAGACCCTGGGAATTGATGATATCCATACTTATTCGGGCGCTTTGATGACAGCGGTAACCCTGCTGCGGGAGAGATTCCCTGACGCGAAGATATTGTTGATCGCGCCGCATTATTGCCAGGTCTACAATGGTAAGACTTTTGTGGGAGATTCCTACAGCCTGAATTACGGATACGGCACAATGGTGGAATTTTCCAGATGTACCGGATATGTGTATGAGCAGAATAAGGACAATAATGTGATGTTCTACAATGCGATGGAAGAAAGCGGCATCGATGCCTATACTGCAGAGAAATACCTTGAAGACGGAATTCACCTGTCGGCGGAAGGACGGAAACAATATGCCGACTATGCCATCAGGCTGATCATGGGAGACTTTTATCCGGAAGAATAAGGTACAATATTTATAAATTGATAAGCAAGTTAATGAGCCAGTCGGTTTACCCGGCTGGCTTTATTATGGTGTTCCTTCCAGACAGTCTTCTTGTAGGCGAACAGGTCTTTCCAGATCGTCGGATGGAAGAGCAGCAGTAGCGGGAACAGCTCCAAACGTCCGGCCAGCATGTCAAACATCAGGACATATTTGGAGAAGGGCGAGAAAAATCCGAAGTTCCCTGTAGGACCTACCAGTTCCAGTCCGGGTCCGATATTGTTGATGGTGGCGGCCACAGCGGTAAAAGTGGTTACCAGATCCGTATCCTCGAAGGAGATGAGAAATACGGAGAGGACAAAAAGGACCATAAACGTGATCATATATACATTGATGGAGCGAACGACATCATGATCGATCGGCTTGCCGTCCATCTTGATCTTCTTAATACTCTTCGGGTGAATGTAGGAAAAGAATTCCTTGCGCACCGTTTTAAACAATACCACGAAGCGGGATACCTTGATGCCGCCGCCGGTGCTGCCGGCGCAGGCGCCCACGAACATCAGCAGAACCAGGATCACCTTGCTGCTCTCCGGCCACTGCTGGAAATCGGTGGTGGAAAAGCCGGTGGTAGTGATGATGGAAGCCACCTGGAAGGCCGCCCTGGTCACGGCATCAAAGGCACTCGTGCAGGTTTTGAGTATATTAATCGTAATGATTGCAACAGAAGCAAAAATGATCAACAGATAGCAGCGCACTTCCTCCATGCGGAGGAAATCTTTTATTTTCCGGAATAAGAGCAGACAGTAGGCATTGAAGTTGACGCCGAATAGGATCATAAAGATGGTTACGACCCACTGCAGGTAAGGAGAGTAACCGCCGATACTGTCGTTCTTAATACCGAAACCACCGGTTCCGGCTGTGCCCAGACTGGTGCAGACGGCATCGAAGAGGGGCATCCTGCCAGCCACCAGCAGCAGAATCTCTGCCAGAGTCAATCCGGCATAGATCAGGTAAAGAATACGCACGGTATCTTTCATCTTCGGAACCAGTTTACCCACGGAAGGACCCGGGCTTTCGGCCCGCATCAGGTTGATATTGGAGCCGCCGCTCATGGGAATGATCGCAAGCAAAAACACCAGCACGCCCATACCGCCGATCCAGTGAGTGAAGCTGCGCCAGAACAAAGAACAATGGGACAGCGCTTCCACGTCGCTTAAGATGCTGGCGCCGGTGGTGGTGAAACCGGATACCGTCTCAAAGAGCGCATCCGTAAAAGACGGGATCTCACCTGTCAGATAGAAGGGGATCGCGCCGAAGATACACAGGAAGATCCAGCTGAGGGCGGTGGCGATACAGCCTTCTTTCAGATAGAAAACGCTGTTTTTCGGTTTCCGCAGACTCATCAAAACGCCGAGCAGCAGACTGCCTGCGGCTACCGGCAGATACCACAGTCCTTCTTTTTCCTGGTAAATAACTGCAATAAGACAGGGCAGCAGCATCAGAGCCGCCTCTGTCTTTAAAATACATCCTAAAACATAACGAATAATTGAGCTGTTCATGATTACCTCTTGTTCGTGTTTTTCTAAGATTATCTATTCTTGTATTTATCTCTATTCCTGTCCCTGGTCAGTTTAAAATATCCTGCAGTACCTTAAAGCCCGTATGTGTAGTCACGACCATAACCGTGTCGCCGACCTGGATACAATCCTGGCCGCTGGGGATGATGATAGCTCCCTTGCGGTTGATGAAGGAGATCAGCAGACCCTTCTTCAGGGAAAGCTGCGCCAGCGGAACGCCTGTCACGATAGATTCGCTTTTGACACGAAACTCGATGGCTTCCACACGGAAATCAAACATATGGTAGAGGGTCTCGATGTTGTTGCTGTTCATGGATGCTTTCTTTGCGCGGACATATGCCACGATCGCTTCCGAAGCGATATAACGTGGGTAGATGACGCTGTCCATGTTCAGGCCGCCTAGAACCCCCTTATAGTTGGTCCGGTTGATCTTGGTGATGACCTTGGCGTGGGAGACATGTCTGGCGTGGAGCGTCAGCAGGATGTTTTCCTCGTCGATCCCTGTCAAAGGGACGAAGGATTCCACATACTCTATGCCTTCTTCCCGTAGCAGCTCCTCGTTTGTACCGTCGCCGTTAATGATCACGGCCTTGGGCAGCAGAATGCTCAGCTCCTCACAGCGCCTGGGGTTATTGTCGATGATCTTGACCGAGATGCCCATATGGAGCAGCTGGGTAGCAAGATAGTAGGAGGATTTGCCGCCGCCGATGATCATGGTATTCTTAACCGCGTGGGTCTTGAAGCCAATCTTTTCCAGGAAAGATTTCGCATCCCGTCTGGTGGAGACGAAAGAAATGCAGTCTCCTCTCAGGATCCGGAAATTACCGGAAGGAATATAGATCTCGCTGTCCCGTTCCACGGCACAGATCAGGACATTGTCGGCGATGTTCTTCCCCACGGTCTTCCCCAGGTCGGCTACCATCATGCCGTCTAATATGTTATCTTCCGGGACTTTGAATTTGATCATTTCCGCCTGGCCATGGGCAAAGGTGTCCACTTCCAGCGCGGTGGGGAGGTAGAGAATACGCGCCATCTCACGGGACGCCTCCAGCTCCGGGTTGATGATCATGGCAAGCCCCAGCCGTTCTCTTAAGTAATTGGCCTCCATGCTGTAGTCCGGGGTGCGGACTCTGGCGATGGCGGAACAGTTGCCGACACGCTTGGCTACGGTACAGCAAAGCAGGTTCAGCTCGTCCGAATCCGTGACCGCGATGATCAGATCTGTGTGGTCTATGTCTGCCTCTTTCTGGACGCTGAAACTGGCGCCGTTGCCGACGACGCCCATCACGTCATAGAGGTTGGTCAATTCCTGTATTTTCTGTTGGTTCTTATCGATCAGGGTGATATTATGCCCTTCCTTGATCAGCTGGGCGATCAGCGTCTGCCCGACCTTGCCGCAGCCGACGATGATGATCTGCAGGCCCTGCTCGACAGGTTTCTTTTGCTTGAACATTTTCTCTCCATTCCGTGCCGTTTTTGCGGCACTGGCATCCGCAAATATATATAACATCTTGCGGGGAAAAAATCAATAGACTTTTCATATATTTAAGGGTTTCTTAAGATGACACTGTTTTATAGAAAAGTGTGCTTTAAAGATCCCCTGTTTATCAGTATTTTCTTAATTTAGCAACACATTTTAGGGCATAAAAATGCCCGGTATGGTTCCGACCTGCTCCGGTGCTGTTTTTTATGGTTGACATATTCCGCAACCGATAGTTTCGTTTCTGACACCTAGAATATCTCGCGCAACCGGCTCTGTTTTTCTATGATGACACAAAAAGGACCGCATCGGTGATTCTGTCAGGGCGCCGGTGTGGCAGAAAAGAGAGGATGATATAATCGATATGGAACATGGAAAAACGGAAAGTAAATTATTTACGAAGGATTTCACCCTGGTGGTGATCGGGCAGATTATCTCCCTGTTCGGCAACGCGGTCGTGCGGTTTGCACTGCCATTGTACCTGTTAAATCAGACAGGCTCGTCCGCTCTGTACGGTACGGTGATGGCATGCGCTTTTATTCCGATGATCTTACTGTCACCGGTCGGCGGGATGATCGCTGACCGGGTAAATAAGAGAAACATCATGGTGGCGCTTGATTTTATCACGGCAGGCCTGATTCTTGGCTTTCTGCTGCTGCAGGGAAGAGTGAACCTGGTCTTTCTGCTGGCGCTGACGCTGATGCTGTTATTTGGGATTGCGGGAGCCTATCAGCCGGCTGTGCAGGCGAGCATACCGGCGTTAGTGGGACAGGAACATTATATGCAGGCCAATGCGGTCATTAATATTGTCAGTTCCTTCGCATCGCTGCTCGGACCGGTATTTGGCGGTATTTTGTACAGCATATATGGTCTGCTTCCGATTCTGGAAGTGGGGATGGTCTGCTTTGTACTGTCTGCAGTGATGGAAATTTTTATCAGGATTCCCTATGAGAAGCAGGAGACGGCAGGCAGTATCTGGCAGATTATGAAACAGGATCTGCAGGAGAGCTTCCGTTTCATCCGCAGGGAAAAACCGATGATCGGTAAAGGGCTGATTGTGATATGCTGTGTCAATCTTTTTTTCTCGGCGCTGATTAATGTGGGGCTGCCATATCTGGTCACGGAGGTTCTGCCCTTTACGGATGCTCTGGCGAACAGGCTGTATGGATATGCGGAAGGGGCCCTGGCGGCGGGCGGTATCGTGGGTGGTATCGGAGCGGGGATTCTAGCGCAGAAGCTGCAAGTCAAAAGGGCTGGCAATCTGTTGTTGATCGCCGCACTGTGCTTGTTTCCGGTGGGTTTTGCGCTGCTTTTGACAAGATCGGAGCTGGCAGTTTATCTGATCCTCACAGCCTGCTGCTTTGTGATCATGGTAATGGCCACTGTTTTCAGTGTGCAGATCATGGCATTCGTACAGACGGAGACGCCCAAACATCTGGTAGGGAAAGTAATCTCACTTTGCATGATGCTGTCCATGTGTGCACAGCCGCTTGGCAATGCGATGTATGGTTTCCTGTTTGAGCTGTGTGCAGGACGCGAGGCCGTGGTGGTGCTGGCAGCAGGAGTGGTATCGCTTGTGGTTGCCGTGAGGGCGCGGAAGATCTTTTCGGTATTATAAGTGGCCCACCAGGAGGCAGGCTGAGCATGATGGGAAGTTACTGTGACGGTATGATGATACAGGATAAAAAGGTTTGGATGGGAATTGAGGAAAGGATGTGGTAGAATAAACAGTGAAAGAGAAATGCTGTGCTTGCGCCCAAATTAGCAGGCACAGCAGGAATGGTGGATTAATATGGTAGATTTTTTAATGAATTTGGACGGCAATATCCTGTTGTTTCTGCAGGAGAATGTAAGGAATCCGGTGATGACGCCGATTTTAAGGTTGATCACGACGCTGGGGAACGGTGGAGCGATCTGGATCGTGCTGGCGGTGCTGCTGTTGTGTCTCCCGAGAACGAGAAAGGTGGGCTGCATGGCGGCAGCGGCGCTTATCGGAACGCTGCTGATCAATAATATGATACTTAAGAACCTGGTGGCCAGAGTCAGGCCCTATGAGGTGATCGAGGGGCTTACCTACATTGTGAGAAGGCCGGTAGACTTTTCCTTTCCGTCCGGCCATGCGGGCTGCTCTTTTGCGGTGGCCTGTATTATGTTTCGCAGGCTGCCGGGGAAGTATGGCATACCGGCGTTGATCCTGGCAATGCTGATTGCATTGTCGAGACTGTATGTGGGCGTGCATTATCCCAGCGACGTGCTCTTTGGCGTAATCAGCGGTATTGTGATCAGTTACGGCGCGGAAGCGATCGTCAACCGGTTGTGGAGGATGCGGTACATAGAGAAAGCGGAAGAATCACCCCGGCCGGATCAGGAAGAAGAGTAAAGCCGTGATCCGGAGGCATTTTACATAGAAGCGGAGGAGCAGCGGGATGCACTTTGTAGAGGCTAAGGGTATTTTATCTTCTCATAACGGCATGAACCTGTATCGGGGCTGTACTCATGGCTGTATCTACTGTGACAGCCGCAGCGCCTGTTATCAGTTTACGCATCCCTTCGAGGATATTGAGGTGAAACAGAATGCGCCAAAGCTGTTGGAACGGGCGCTCCGCTCCAAGAGGAAGAAGTGCATGATCGGCACCGGGGCCATGTGCGATCCATATATGCATTGTGAGGAGCAGTTAGGGCTGACGCGCAGGTGCCTGGAATTGATAGATACCTATGGCTTCGGCGTTACCGTTCAGACGAAATCAGACAGAATCCTGCGGGATTTGGATCTGCTTACCAGTATCAATCGCAAAGCCAAATGTGTGGTGCAGATGACATTGACCACTTACGACGAGGATCTGTGCCGTATCGTGGAGCCGCATGTCTGTACGACGAGAAGGCGTTTTGAAGTGTTGAGGACGATGCAGGAGAATGGTATTCCGACGGTAGTGTGGCTGTCACCGATTCTTCCCTATATCAACGATACCATGGAAAACATTCAGGGAATTTTGGAATACTGTGCGCAGGCAGACGTGTATGGAATCATCTGCTTCGGTATGGGCGTGACACTCAGACAAGGGGACCGGGAGTATTTTTACGCTGCTCTTGATCAGTATTTTCCGGGGTTGCATGAGAAATACCACCGTCGGTACGGGTATGACTATGAGATTCCCAGTGACAGGTCAGAGGAACTGATGCAGTTTTTTCATGCATTTTGCAGAAAACATGGCATTGTGAGCGATTATGGACGGGTATTTGAGTATCTGCGTGAATTCCCGGAGAACAAAGGATATGAGCAGTTGTCATTTTTCTGAATTATAGAAGTGGAATGCCGTCCGGAAGAAATATCCTGTCAAGATTCTTCCGAACGGCATTTTCTGATATCAGGTATTGCATTAAAGATCCAGTTTGGGCGGCACGTCGATTTCGTCGGAAACATACTTTCCGTTCTTCTTGCGCTGCCTTACGCATTCTGTGAGGAGATATTCGATCTGTCCGTTGACAGACCGGAAATCGTCTTCTGCCCATGCGGCGATCGCATCATAGAGTTTGGCAGATAATCTGAGGGGCACTTGTTTCTTACCTGTATCACCCATATTGCCTTCCGCCTTTCGTTAATATAGACTGCCAGAATTGACTACCGGCTGCGCGTCGTGGTTGCCGCACAGGACTACCAGCAGGTTGGAGACCATGGCTGCCTTGCGTTCTTCGTCAAGTTCTACGGTGTGATTCTCATGTAATCGATCCAAAGCCATTTCCACCATGCCGACTGCGCCGTCCACGATCATCTTCCTCGCGTCGATGATGGCGGAAGCCTGCTGCCGCTGCAGCATCACTGCGGCGATCTCAGGGGCATAGGCAAGATAAGTGATCCGGGCTTCGATAATTTCAATTCCCGCTTCGTGGACTCTCTCCTGGATCTCGTCGCGGATCCTGGCGGCCACGATCTCGCTGGAGCCGCGCAGGCTGCCTTCGTCTGCGACGCCGTCTCCGGTCGTATCGATGCCCTGTGCCACGTCGTAAGGATAGATACGGACGATATTGCGCAGGGCGCTGTCGCACTGCAGAGACAGAAATTCCTTATAGTTATCCACATTAAATACGGCTTTGGCGGTGTTGACGATACGCCATGTGACGGCAATACCGATCTCTACCGGATTCCCCAGACAGTCGTTGATCTTCTGACGGCTGTTATTCAGGGTCATGATCTTCAGGGAAATCTTCTTGCTGGACGCTTCCTGCGTGGTGGCTGCCGATCCGCCGGCGCCATTGACGTTGTTGACGTCTCCGCTCTGGCTGAGCTTCGTGTGAGAAGCGGGATTGACGCTGGAACAGAATGGATTGACGAAATAGAAACCGTCATCCTTGAGGGTGCCGATATAGTTACCGAACAGGGTAAGCACCAGCGCCTCCTGGGGCTTAAGCACCTTAAGACCGCAGAAAAGGATCCAGCCGAAGGCAATGACCAGCATACAAAGGACCATGGCCAGCGTAAAGAAGATCTTGAGGGGCAGGTGGGAAAAGGAACTGCCAAGATGATCGAGTACGACACCGCTGATTACGACGCCGATGATAGCCACTGCGTACATCGCCAGGATGCCAAACAGTATGGGGAGCCCGTTCCTCTTCGTTTGAATGATTTTTTCTTCGACATGTTTTTCTTGCATAATGATCCTCCATTCTTGTGATCCATGTTGCTTGCGACACAAATGTCAGTTTATGCACTGACCGAAGTGTTCGTGGCTAGCATGGATTTTGTCGGTTAGTGTTATAGTTTGAAATTTATTTGATATCATTATGATATCATAATGTGTGTGAATGTCAATGGCATTTGTGAAAAAGAACTTATTTTATTTTCCGGAAAGGTCGTTTATAATGATAATGAACGTCATAACAAATTTCTGTGCCGGGTTCCTGTCAAAGTTATAGATGGAAACGCAGGCAAGTCCGAAAACGGAATTTTTAGTACCGTTAACGATGGACAAAGAATAGAGACACCAATATTTCAGGAAAAGAGAGGCAGAACAAGCATGTCGGTTACGATCTTCACCATGACTCATAAGCAATTCAAGGAACCGGAAGATCCGATCTATGTCCCGCTGCACGTGGGCCGTGCCTGCGGCGAGGACTTCGGGTATGCGGGCGATGACACAGGGGATACGATATCGGACAAAAACTGTTATTACGGCGAACTGACCGGCGTCTACTGGGTGTGGAAAAATGTGCGTACCACAGATTACGTTGGTATCTGTCATTACAGACGTTATTTCTGCACGGAGGAGGGAAGGATCCTCAATGAAAAGGATTATCAGGCGATCCTGCAGGATCATGATATCATTACGTCGAAGAAGCTTAAACTGAATTATTCCTATTTTGACGGCTATGCCAGTGACTATAACATTTTCGACCTGGTGACGACAGGAGAGGTGATCCGGCAGAAGTATCCGGCCTATTATGAGGCATTTGAACGGCTGGTGCATGGGAACGGCACTTATTTCGGCAATATGATGGTGACGTCCAAGGCCCTGTATGATGAATATGCGGCGTGGCTTTTTTCAATCTTTGATGAGGTGGAACAGAAGATCGACGCCACGCAGTACGACGAGTATCATAAGAGAGTCTTTGGCTTTATCTCGGAATTTCTGCTGTTTGTCTGGGTGGAGGTGAAGGGCCTTAAAGTGTATGAGTGTAAGGTGGGCATGACCACGGAGAAGTATGAGACGCGGGAAATGAAAGAACGGCTGTCAGAATTCTTCCGGCAGGGGGACCTGGAGGGTGCGAAGGCATATTTCCTGGGCGTCCTGGAGAAAAGGCCGGATGTATTGATGGAGGCTTCGGACATCACCGGAGAGCTGAAGCTGGCCATGCAGGTGATCGCGGTCTGCGAGCTGGAGCGACAGGAATATGGGAAGAGCGTCATCGACCAGATCAGGCAGTTTGAGGAGCTGATGCACTATTTTAACGGGATCAATGAGGCGGTCAATGCCTGTAAGATGGGACAGCTTACCGGAAAGGAGATCCGTTTCCTGCGGGAAAATCAAGTGAGTGAGATTGCGCTGGAGGCTTCGGCCAGACTTTTTATCTCGGAGGAAAAGGAGCTGGTGGAGGTTATTGAGACTATCAAAAGCAGTATAAATAAGACAGTATAATATATGACGGTATACAAGAACGTTGTTGAATCATGGAGGATAAAATGAAGATAATATTCATTATTCCCAATATGACAGGAGGAGGTACGGAACGCGTAATTTCACTCTTGTCAGATGAATATGTCAGGATGGGGTACGAAGTTGCGATCATGCAGTTTGCGGGTTATGAACATGCCTATGAGCTGAATGCGGCAGTGGAAGATTTCAGTGTTGCACGAAGATCAGGCGGTAATCCGATGGTGATGTGGAAAAGGCTGACGGTCATGCGGAAGTACTTCAAACAAAATCCTGGCAGTCGAATTTTTGCATTCTGTGTTATGGGTGCGGTATTCTCGGTTATGACTACCTGGGGGATGGAACGACACATTCTGGTAGCGGAACGAAACAGTCCTGATAGTTGTAACGTCAGAAAATTGCGAAACTGGGCATACAGAAGAGCAGATAAGATTACGTTCCAGACTCCTGACGGGATCGCTTATTTTCCGAAAAAGATTGCGGACAAGGCAATGGTGATTCCCAATCCTATAGATGCTTCTGTACCGGAGAGGTATGAAGGTGTACGCAGACATAGAGTGGTAACGGCAGGTAGACTGCATAAGCAGAAGAATCATGCCTTGCTGTTGAATGCGTTTGCTGATTTTTCCGTACAGTATAATGATTATGAATTACACATATATGGGGAGGGTGAACTTGAGAGAGAGTTAAAGAATCATGCTGAAAAGTTGGGAATTGCCGATAAAGTTGTGTGGCATGGTTTCTGTGCTAATGTTAGAGAAGAAATCAGAGATGCGAGGATGTTCGTACTATCTTCAGATTTTGAAGGGATCTCTAATTCCATGCTGGAAGCTTTGGCAATGGGACTGCCGACAATTTCTACAGATTGTCCCATTGGAGGTGCAAAAGCTTATATCGAACCAGGTAAAAGCGGTATTCTTGTTCCGGTGGGTGACAGGCAGGCGCTTGCACAGGCGATGACCAGAGTTGCCATGGATGACGAGCTGATGGAGAGGTTGTCAGTCAATGCTGCCCGAATAAAGGATAAATATTCTGTAGAAAGCATTGCGCGCAGGTTCCTTGTGGCAGCGGATATCAGGGGGAAAATGCAGGATGCGGATGCAACGGAAGGAAAGGATGCTATATAATGGAAATCTTTTTGCAGGGGGATCAGAGCAGTGTGACGATCATTACGCCCGCGTATAATAGAGCGAATCTGCTGCCGCGGCTGTATGAAAGCCTTGTGCGGCAGAAATGCAGTGACTTTGAATGGCTTGTGATCGATGACGGCAGCACGGATAGTACAGAGGAACTGATCGGCCGGTACCGTGAAGCAGGTATCGTAAAAATTCGTTATGAAAAGCAGAAGAATGCCGGCAAGCATACAGCGCTCAACAGAGGTATTGCCATGATACAGTCAGAGCTGACTTTCATTGTGGATAGCGACGATTATCTGCCAGACGACAGTGTGGAAACGATTCTTGCATATCATGAGAAGTATAAAGGAACGGAAGGATTGTGCGGATATAGTTTCCTGCGTTGTCACGAGGACGGGCGAGTCAACACGGCGTATTTTCCGAAGGATGAACAGATATCTACTTATCTGGAAACAAGGATCAACGGGAATATTGGCGGTGATAAGGCAGAAGTTTTTTATACGGAGCTGTTAAGAAAATATCCGTTTCCGGTATTTGAGGGTGAAAAATATATGCCTGAGGATGCGGTATGGATGCAGATGTCCGGTCCCTATAAAATGGTTCATATAAATAAAAATATTTATATTTGTGACTATTTGGAGGGAGGATTGACCAGAACCGGCAGAAAGATGAAGATTCATTCTCCCAAAGGGATGGTGCTGCGTTCACGCATTTATCTGCAGAATCCGAAAACATGTCTGAAGGTAAAAGCTAAAATGATGCTTTTATATATCATATACGGTCATTTTGCGAAGTACAGTTCGAAAGAGATGTATGCAAAATCCGGAAACAGACTGCTTTGGTATGTCTGTGCTATTCCTGCGTATTTTCTGTATAGGTGGTGGGCACTGACGTTAAGAGATAATGCCGTGTGAGAGACGAAGGATGTAAACAGGACTGACAGGCCGGCGCATTTACTGCGCCGGCCTGTCTGATCAGTTACGGCTGTTCTATTTGAGTGATCGTCACTGCCGGATCCAGGGCATCGCCCTTCGCCTTCCCCAGATAAAGCAGTCGTTTGTCTTTCGTGTAACGGAAGAAATAGCTGCTGTAGACAAAATTATTGTCTTCGCTCTCTCCGGAGAGCAGAACCAACTCCGTATAGTCGTCGTCTACATTCAGGTCGAACACCGAGATCTGGTCTACCGGATAGCCGGTTGAGGTTTCCTGAAAGACGTCGTTGCACTGGTCGGAGAAATCGACATCGTCAATGGTAAGGTGCAGCAGCGTGCTGTACGTATCATCTTCCTTTGCAATCGTTTCCGTGGAAAAGAGGATCGTCTCTTCCTCACCGTCTGCATTTAAATCGAAGCTGTTTGCCGTACCGGTCAGAAGCTTCATGGCCGTTCGGTCGGCATAGGTGTAGTTTTGGCTGAATCCCATGTCGGCCAGATCCGTGTAAGGAATGATGAATTCGATCGTTCCGGCAGCGTAAGGCCCCAATGCGTAAGGATCACTGATAAAGGTCAGGCCGGAGGAAGACAGATACCAGGCGTCATCGGCATACAGTACGTTTTCCAGGGAAACGCCGTTGAGCATGTCTTCGGAGAACATACGCATCTGGTAGGCTTCTGTTTTGGCCAGGGCCTGGTTAAAGGCCAGCGTATCCTCATGGAAAGCATCGGCATCGTCGCTTAAGTCGGAAAAGGTGATCACATCCCCGGTTTTGGCATTGTAATTGACGCCCTGAGTGGTGTAGTTGCCATGTGCTCCGCCGGTAAAGGCGTAGCATGTTACGGTGAAAGAAATGACATTGCTGTCAGATCTTTGTATGCTAAAGAGCATATCATCGTAGTAGCTGAGGAAAGGATATTCGTCTTCGGATTCTGTCTGGTAGTCATAGTTCTCCTTGGCCCATTCTTCCACTTCCGTGTCGGCCACAAAAGAATCGAGCCGGGAGCGGATATCCGCATTGATCTTTTCGGCGGCGTCATCATTTCCCTCTATGGAAACAACAGGATAAGTATAACTGGTAGTGCAGAGGACGGCGCCGTCATCGGCAGTGAGATCTTCTTCTTCATGCTGCATCTCAATCCGAATGTGGGATGGAAAGACGCTGACGGTTGTGTCAGTTTCCGGATCGATGTCCGGGGTTCCGGTTCCTGAGTCTGCTTCTGCGGTGTCGGTTTCAGAGTCGGTATTCTGTGCGGTGTTTTGATTCGAACCGGTATTTTGATCGATGTCCTGCGTTTGACCGGAAATGTCGGTATCGGGCGTGCTACTTTGCCCGGCATCTTCAGTGTCATGGGCATCTGTGCCGGCTTTGCAGGCACATGTGGCGCAGGCTATGGCAGCGCATAACAGCGCAGTAAAAAGTGTATTGGATGTCATGATTGTCCTTTTTTTCATAAAGCTCCTCCTTATATCCGTGTACGTTCACGGACATGACTCAGTATGACACGATATCGGTAAAATAACAAGCCGGCTTTGTCAAATGATGCAACAATGATGCAAGTTTTGGGGATAACGGCTAAATTTATTCTATGACGGTGTAACCTTTTTCATGCGCCGGCAATCTAATCTATGTAAAACACAACCGGGAGCGCGCACCGGCAATCATACGAAAGGAAACGAAGAAAGTGAAAGAGGATACGATTCGGCTTGTGAAAAAAGCTATCAAAGGCAATAAAGCCGCTTACGGTGAGTTGATTGCGCAGCATCAGGTCTATTTGTATAAGACAGCCTTTTTATATGTAAAAAACGAGGCGGATTCGCTGGATGCGGTGCAGGAATGCGTGATGAGAGGATTGCTGGCGATCGGAAAGCTAAAGGAACCGGAATATTTTAAGACCTGGATTACGAGGATTTTACTTAACTGTATCTGGACGGATAAGAAGCAGACGCGGACGGTGTCTTTGGATGAATACCGGGAGAAGGGCGTGGAGAATTATCTGATCGAAGAGAAAGTGGATCTCTACGATGCTATCGATTCCCTGCGGGAGCAGTATAAGAGTGTGGTCATACTCTTCTATTTCCAGGAATTGAAGATCAGGGAGATCGCAAGGATCATGGATATTCCGGAAGGAAGCGTAAAGGTGTATTTGTATCGGGCCAAGAAGCAGCTGCGCAGCTGCCTGGAGAAGGGCCGGGAAGAATATAAGGAGGAAAGACGCTATGCAAAATGACAGATTTGACGCAATTCCGATTCCGAGAGAATTGAGCAGGATCGTACAGGCCGGGATTCAGGAAGGGATCAGGGAACAGAGAAAACTTCATAAAAGTAAACTACTGCTGCGTTTTGGTGTGACGGCGGCAGCAGCCCTCGTGGTAGTATGCGCCGGTGTTTTGATGGTGTCGAATCCTTCCCTGGCAGCGAGACTGCCTTTGATCGGACGGATATTTACGATGGTGCAGGGGAAGGTCAGTTATAAAGGAGATTTCAGCGACAGTGCCAAAGTCTACGTGGAAGAAGAGGCGCTGCAAGGAAACGAGGGCGCACAGGGTGGAGAAGCAGCGGATGCATCAGGAGAAAGTGACGACGGACTTTCCGGGAAAAACTCAGCCAGTCCGTATATGCAGACTTCCAATGGATTGACGGTCACGGTATCCGAGGCGAACTGCACCAAGCAGGCATTGTATCTGGCATTATGTATCGAAAACGAAGAGGATTTTCCGGCGGATTTTATCAAGACGAAGAACATGGAAGGTTATATACTGGATTACGACATTCTGTATCTGAGAACGGATAGTTATTACAATGTGCCGGGAATGGGGAAGGAAGAGAGGAAAAACGCGGCTGCCAATGGATTTCCAACACCTTACTATATAGAAGGAAACTTTGTGGACAGTAAGACTTTTGCAGGCATTATCATGGTTTCGTTAGATGATGATCTGCTGTGTGCCGATACGGCGGAAGAAGATACGCTGTCGGAGCAGTTCACTTACTATCTGGAGATATCCGATATTTATGGCGAACTGCTGGAATATGAAGAGACGCAGGCGCGTGATCCGGAAACCGGTGAGGTGGTGAGCATACCGGAGCCGTTGACGAAACATTATGCAGGCACATGGAATTTCGAGATCGAGGTCAACAGGAATTTGGAAGATACGCAGACAGTCCGGCTCAACAAGACCAATGAAGATGGTGTCGGGGTTGCTTTCGTGGAAAAGACGGCTTTCGAGATCAGAGCGCAGATTCTTCTGCCGGAAGATGTGGAGCGGAGTGATTATGTCATTACGGTATTAGACGCAGACAAAAAGCGGCTGGACACTCAGGGAGGAAATGGGGAGGTCTTTTCCACCTACGGCAGAAATACGGATACAGTGTATGTATATGTATGCGACTATATGCAGTTTATGGATGAATTGAAAGGAGACGATCAGAAGATCATAGACGGCGCGCTGTTTGGTGTAAAGGTGGACTTTTAGCAGATTTAACATATTCATAAATAACTAATATTTATGCTTTTCAACCCGCATTGTTTGTGATATAATGCGGGTTGAGTTGTTTGGGAAAGCCGGGCAGCAATGTGTAATGTGAGGATAGAGAGGGCCTGAAAGATCAATGGTTTTAGGCTTGACATGACAGGAAGGAAGTACAACAGATGACAGGGATTGAACTATGGTTTGCTGATTTCTGCGACTTGTTTTATACATGTTTTATCAAGGAGGACCGCTATAAGCTGTTATTCAGTGGTATCGGCGTTACGATCAAGGTCTCTCTGCTGGCGGTAATCATCGGTATTTTGATCGGTATGCTGGTGGCCATAAGTAATCTTTCCAGGAATAAATTGTTTAAGGCAGTCGGCGGGATCTATACGGATATCATTCGCGGGACGCCATCCGTCACCCAGCTTATGGTCATCTATTTCGTCGTCTTTGCATCGATTAATCTGGATAAATGGATCATTGCGGCGATCGCCTTCGGTATCAATTCCGGTGCCTATGTGTCGGAGATCATCCGCGGCGGTATCCTTTCCGTGGATCACGGACAGACCGAGGCGGGCAGATCGTTGGGGCTTAATGCCTTCCAGACGATGACAAGGATCGTGATTCCGCAGGCGGTAAAGAATATTTTCCCGGCGCTGTGCAATGAGTTTATCGTGTTGATCAAGGAGACGGCCATTGTCGGTTATGTGGGGCTGATGGATATTCAGAAGGCCGGTGATTTTATCAAGAGTGCGACTTTTGAACCGGGTATGCCGCTGTTTGGAACGGCAGTAATCTACTATGTGCTGATCAAGATACTGACATTGACGCTTCGTCAGGTGGAGAATCATTTGCGGAAATCAGATGTCAGGTAAGATCGAGAGACAGATTGTATAAATAATTGTATAAATATAAGAAGGGTCTGCACAGCTTTGTTTATGGCGCAGCTTTAAGCCGGACGTGCGTGTGTTTGACAGGGTTCGGGAGCCGTAGCTGCATAAGAAGGAGAGTGTCTTATGATCAAAGTCAAAAATTTGCATAAAAAATTCGGGGATCTGGTGGTCCTGAACGGAATTGATGAACATATTTCCCAGGGGGAGGTAGTGGTCATCATCGGTCCGTCAGGATCGGGCAAGAGTACCTTCCTGCGCTGCCTGAATTTGTTGGAGGATGTGACGGAGGGTGAGATTTATGTGGATGATGAGCTGATCAATACGCCGAAAGTCAACATCAATGTGGTCAGACAGAAGATGGGTATGGTGTTTCAGCAGTTTAATCTGTTTCCCCATCTGACGATCATGGATAATATTACACTGGCGCCGGTGTTGCTTAAGAAGATGACCAAAGAAGAGGCGGTCAAAAAGGGACAGGAGCTTTTGGAGCGTGTCAATCTGGCGGAAAAAGCGGATGCTTATCCGGCACAGCTTTCCGGCGGACAGAAACAACGAGTGGCGATCGCCAGGGCGTTGGCCATGAACCCGGAGATTATGCTTTTTGATGAACCTACTTCGGCGCTGGATCCGGAGATGGTGGGTGAGGTGTTGGATGTTATGAAGGATCTGGCCAGGTCCGGTATGACAATGGTTATTGTCACCCATGAGATGGGATTTGCCAGAGAAGTGGCTTCCCGGGTACTCTTTATCGATCAGGGTGTTGTCCTGGAGAGCGGTGCTCCGCAGGAAGTATTCAGCAATCCGGAGAATGAGAGGACGAGGCTTTTCTTAAGCAAGGTACTGTAACAAAGTACTGTAGAGGAAGGCAGAGAAAATGGTATCGAACCGGTGGCCTGTTTTATCCTGTGGATGCGCTGGCGGAGATCTGTCGGTAGTGCATTCAGCAGGGATAGAAGAGAAAGCACGGTTTAGATATAGAGAGTTGCACGGGCAGTAACGGGCAGTAACGGGCAGCCTGATGCAACAACAAGTTTTGAATAGGAGGAGAATATTATGAAGAAAGCGACAAAGGCAGCAGCATTGATACTGGCCATGGCCATGGCGGTATCCACACTGACAGCATGCGGAGGAGAAAAGGATGCAGCGTCAGATGCAGCGAACACGGAAGCAGCAGGCACAGAGGCATCTGTAGAAAACGCGGCAGAGGACACAGACGCGGCGGCAGATACAGAGGCAGCAGTGGAAGATGCGGCAGAGGAAGAGACGACAGCCGGTGAAGAAGAGGCTGGAGCAGAGGCAGCGGGAACGGTTACGACGAGGACAGAAGGTGTTCTGACATTCGGTACGAATGCAGAGTTTCCGCCTTTTGAGTTTGTGACGGGAAGCGGTGTGATCGATCAGTATGACGGTATCGATATGGCAATCGCGAAGCAGATCGCAGAGGATAACGGGATGACAGCGGCAATAGAGAATATGGAGTTCGATTCTTTGCTGGTGGCTTTGCAGAATGGTCAGATAGATGCAGCGATCGCAGCGATGACCGTGACCGAAGACCGTAAGGAAGCGGTTGATTTCTCTGTGCCTTATTATACGGCTACCCAGGTAATGATCGTGAAGGAAGATTCCGATATCGCGGCGGCAACAGATATGGCAGATAAGAAGATCTGTGTTGTGCAGGGTTACACCGGTGAGATTTGCGTCAATGACATGGGTTACTCTTATGAGGCTTTCAAGAAGGGTACCGAGGCAGTGATGGAACTGGTTAACGGTAAATGTGATGTAGTGGTAATCGATTCTGCTACCGCACAGAAGTATGTGGATGACAACGAAGGGCTGAAGATCGTGGAGGATGCTTCTGCGTTCGAGTCCGAGGAGTACGCAGTTGCCGTACAGAAGGGCAACACGGCGCTGCTTGATATGATCAATAAGGCGATCGAGGCGAAGCTGGCAGACGGCACAATCTCCGATCTGGGTGTACAGTATACGGAAGCAGTAACGGCAGAATAAGCATCGGCCGTCACATAGATGATATTACATCGGATAGTGTTGTTCGGTATCCGTATAAAATGAATTAGAATAGGAAAACCGATGTCGGGCAGAGCAGTATCAGACTCTGTCGGCATCGGTTTTGTTTTGCGGCCCGGCATAAAAATATGTGGGAGCGTTAAATGTCTGTCGGATCGTATCCATGTGCTTTCATCCAGGTATGGAGTCTGTCAATTTCTGCAGCCTGTGCTTTAATTTCTACAGTCTGAGATTCAAGTGCAGCAGCCTGTGCTTTTAAGGCAGCCTCCTGTCTGTCCATCATCTGTTGGATTCCCAACTGCGTGCGATAATAATCCTCGCGGGCTTCACATTCCATGCGGACGCGTTCGTCCTGGCAGAGCCGAAAGACAGTATCGGCGGCTTCTTCAATGTATTCATTATTCTGTGCAAGCATAGTTAATTCCTCCCAAGTGGTGGCTGTGAAGAGGTTCGCCCAGGAGTCCAGCTGGCAGGACTTGTCCTCTTTGGTTGCGAGTTCTATCTGTGTTAAGTTTAACACGGAAATACGTAGTTTGTCACTATATAATGAATGATTTTTAACATTTAATAATTGATAGGTGGCATAGAACTCAGGGTGTTCGGGAAAGAGTGTGAAGTTCAGGATGCCGATTTGCAGAACAGGCCAAATGTTTCATTCAAACATTGCTTTTATTCTGAAAAAGATTATAATAAAGAGGAAAAGATAAACACATTTATTGTTTTTACGCCCTAATCTATATAGACGAAAGAAAAGAGGTATCTGCGATATGAGTGAAAAATTAACGCCCGGAATACAACAGATCATGGAGGAACGCTTCGGCTGCGATACACTGCTGTCTCTTGCAACGGTTGAGGACGGCAGGCCATATGTGCGTATTGTGGACAGCTATTATGAAGAGGGATCTTTTTATGTCATAACCTATGCGCTGTCCAATAAGATGCGGCACATTGCCGAGCATCCGGAGGTGGCGGTATGCGGCGAGTGGTTCAGCGGCCATGGCAAAGCTGAGAATATGGGACATATCCTTAAGGAAGAGAACCGGGAGATTGCCGATAAACTCCGGGTTGTTTTCGCGGAATGGTACGATAACGGGCATACCGATGAAAATGATCCCAATACCTGTATTCTTCGGATCAGGCTGACGGACGCGTCTCTTGCGGATCACGGAACCTGGTACGAGATTGATTTTACGGAGTAAAGAGTATAGAAAAATGGGCCGGTACGATTAGGTATCGGTCCATTTCTAAGTTAAGGGAAAACGACGACGGCAGGCAGTTGCCTAGATCTTAATCTGTGTCCACTTGCCTTTCTTAAATCGTATGGAGGCAAAGAGGAAACGGGAAATCTGGTCGGCCAGGACGCCCAGCCAGATACCGATAATGCCAAATCCGAACACGTAGCCGCCCAGCCAGGATGCCAGTGTACGGATGAAAGTGACGCTGATCGTGGAGGCAACAGCCGTATAGAGCGTGTCGCCGGCGCCGCGCAGACAACCCATATACACTACCTGGCTGATCTGGAAGACGACCACGAAGATAATGACCCGCATGATGCCGACGCCAATGGCGACAATATGCGCTTCCTCGAAGAACAGGCTGAGAAGAGGCTCTGCACCGAAGAAGTAAAGCACGGCAAGAAAGGCGGAAATGACAGCGCCGAACAGCTTGCAGATACTGCCGAATTCCTTGGCCAGTTTCTCGTCACCGGCGCCCAAGCTGCGTCCGATCAAGGCTACGGCTGCAGCCTGCAGGCCGTCTCCGAAAGAAAAGGAAAGCCCCATAATATTCATGCCTACCTGATGGGCGGCCATGGCGTCGGTTCCCTGTTTGGCGGCCATAATCGCGGTCATCATAAAGCCGACTCTCATAAGGAGTTGTTCAAAGAAAACGCTGTAGCCTACATGGATCAGATTATGTAAGGTTCTGGCCATTGGCCATACTTTATTCTTCAGGATATAAGGGATGCTGATAAAGCAGTCTTGTTTCAGGATTGAGAGAATGCTCATAATACAGGCGACTACGGTGCCGAGAACCGTCGCCAGCGCCGCGCCCTGAATTCCCAGCGCCGGGAAACCGAAGTGGCCGCCGATCAGCAGATAGTTGAAGATGATATTGACCGTGTTGGAAGTCACGTTGGTACGCATGGTGATCTTTGTGTTGCCGGCGCCCCGCTGGGCGGAATTAATGCCCATCTGGATACAGTTGAAGATCATGCCGCCCATAATGATACGGAAATAAGTCACCGCACTGTCATGGGTCTCGGGCGTGGAACCGCACAGATTGATGATCGGGCTGGCGAAGGTTACCAGCAGAACGCTTATGATCACTGCCGCAACAAGAATGAAGGCAAGAGCCGTGCTTAAGATGCGGTTGGCTTCTTCCGGCTTTTCCTCTCCTCTCCGCCTTGCGACCAGAGCCGAGATCGCCACATTAACTGCGAAAAATAAGGATAATCCTACGAATTTAGGCTGGGTTGTCAGCCCTACGGCGGCTACCGCATAGGAGCCGAGAGAGCTTACCATCAGAGAATCCACCAGTCCGGCAAAAGCCACGAAAAAAGATTCCACGATAGAAGGCCACGCCATATTCATTGTGATTCGGATATTTTCGCGGCTGTGGTTCGGTTGTTTCAGGGGTTGATCGCTTTGCGTTGTCATTGTGAGATACCTGCCTTGAATGTTTTGATGTGAGTTACTATATTTATTATATTTCATATAATTTTCTTTTTCAATACAATATGGAACAATTCTCCGAACTGTTACAAATTTGTCGGTCCTTGTCTGTAAAAAGATAAAAGGATAATTTCGCCAGATGAAAAATTTATCTTTACTTTACTACACTACCATGATAAAATACAATTCGGATTTCAAAATTGCAGATATAAAGGAGGAGTATTATGAAAAAGAAATTTGCACTTATGCTGGCGATATCCATGGCAGTGGGTACGGTATTGACAGGATGCGGCAATGCAGCTGCAAGCGATGGGGCGCAGGAGGAAGCCCAGGCAGATACGCCGGAAAATGCGGACGCTGCCGGCGCAGAGGAGACAGACGCTTCGTCTTCCGCAGGAGATGGTTTGGTGTATGCGGTGGAGGCGGGCTCCGCAGGTGAGGCTGCTGCACAGGATAATGGATATCAGACAAATGTGGTGACCTCTCAGGCCGATGCACTGATGGAGGTTGCGGCGGGCACATCTGATGCGGCGATCATCGACCTGCTGATGGCGGGTGCCATGATCGGAGAAGGCACCAGCTATCCGGGATTGACGCACACGACAGAGCTGACGACGGAAGAATATGGCGTGGGATGCCGCAAGGGTTCCGATCTGGCCTCCTATATCAATGCCGTATTCGGAGAAAGTTATGCCGACGGTACCATGCAGGAGATCGCAGAGATGTACGGCGTACAGGAAGCATTGGTGGCGCAGGATACAGTGGAGTTTGCGGCATCCACAGAGGACAGCGATGTAGCCTATATTCAGGAAAAAGGGAGCCTGATCGTGGGCATCACGGAGTTTGAGCCGATGGACTATAAAGACGAAGCCGGAGAGTGGATCGGATTTGACGCAGATATGGCCCGCCTCACGGCAGAGAAGCTTGGTGTGGAAGTACAGTTTGTGGTGATCGACTGGGATAACAAGATTATGGAGTTAGAGTCAAAGACGATCGATGTGGTGTGGAACGGTATGACATTGACCACGGAGACCACCTCGGCGATGGAGTGTACCAACGCTTACTGTAACAATGCGCAGGTGATCGTAGTACCTGCAAACTAGCATACTGTAAGCCGGCAGCCCTGCGTCCGCTGTCGGCTTTAAAGGAGAAATATCTTATGTTTTGGAATGTGACACGAGCCCTGTTGGACGGTCTGTTGACGACGTTTCAGATTTTTCTGTTTACATTGCTGTTTTCGCTGCCCTTCGGGCTGGTTCTTGCATTTGGTTCCATGAGCAGATGGAGGCTGCCGCGGTATCTGATCCAGGTGCTGGTGTGGATTATCCGCGGCACGCCGCTGATGCTGCAGCTGATCATCATTTTCTATGGGCCGGGCCTGTGGCTGGGGCACAATATATGGAGCGGTAATGAAAGCGGCCGTATCACGGCCACTGTGGTGGCATTCAGCATTAATTATGCCTGCTATTTCTCGGTGATCTTCCGGGGCGGGATCGAAGGCGTTCCGGCGGGTCAGCGGGAGGCCGGAGAAGTGCTGGGCATGACGAAGAGCCAGATCTTTTTCCGGATCACACTTTTGCAGATGGTAAAAAGAGTCGTGCCGCCGCTGTCGAACGAAGTGATCACGCTGGTTAAGGATACGTCTCTGGCGCGCATGATCGCGGCCTATGAGCTGACCTTTGCGGGATATTCTTTTATGAAGAGCAATGGTCTGACATGGCCGCTGTTCTATACGGGCGTGTTTTACCTGGTGTTTGTGGGGGTGCTGACGCTGTTGTTCAATTACATTGAGCGGAAGCTGGATTATTTCCGGTAAAATCTGCCGGACAAACAGAACTATTTGGAAGGATCAGAGAACATGGCGATTTTGGAAGTGAGAAATATCGAGAAACGGTTTGATAATACGAAGGTGCTCGACAATGTTAGTTTTTCGCTGGAAGAGGGGAACGCACTGGCGATCATCGGCTCTTCGGGTTCCGGCAAAACGACGCTTCTGCGTTGTCTGAATTTTCTGGAAACGCCGGATGGCGGTTCGATCTCGGTGAGGGGAGAGACGCTTTTTGACGCTTCCATGCCTCGCTGGGAGCAGGAAAAGGGACTTCGCACCAAGCGTCTGCACTTCGGGATGGTATTCCAGTCTTTCAACCTGTTTCCACAGTATACGGCTTTGGAGAATGTCATGTTGTCCGAGAAGCTTCTGGCGAAGGAGCAGCCTGATTTTAAGCAGCATAAGAAGGAGATCTATGCGCGGATAGAGGCGCATGGAGAAGCGCTGCTTCGGCAGATGGGACTGGCGGAGCGCATGACGCACTATCCCCATCAGCTGTCCGGAGGACAGCAGCAACGTGTGGCGATTGCCAGGGCATTGGCGCTGCAGCCGGATATCCTGTGCTTCGATGAACCTACATCTGCGCTGGATCCGGAGCTGACAGGAGAAGTTTTGAAGGTTATACGTGCGCTTGCAGATCGGAAGACGACCATGATCATCGTCACGCACGAGATGGCATTCGCCAGAGATGTGTCCGATCAGCTGATCTTTATGGATGAAGGCGTGATCGTGGAACAAGGAGTTCCCAGACAGGTGATCGATAATCCGCAGGAGGAACGGACGAAGCAATTCCTGACCAGATATGCACAGGGGTGAAAGTAGAACTGGTGCCTGCCCTGCTTCAGATAGAGGCGCGGGTGATCGGGATGGCAGCGGTACTGGTCCTGCTTCTGTCAACGGAGGAAGCATTCCCGAAAAAGGCTGTCCACAGCGATCGTATATTCCGGGATCCGGTCGGCCTTGCGGATTCTTTTCAAATATTTCTCGACCGTATGCCGGTCAGTCCCTTCCGGGGATCTTGTGGGATCCGAAGTTATAAAGGCATCGATCATATAAGTCCAGAGATCTTTCATTTTGAACAGGACAGGAAGATCTCCCGACATGATCTCGCGGTAATCGTTCAGAATTACGTCGTGAAAGGCGCGGAGCGTCTCTGCGTCGTGCGCACTGCGGTCGTGGCCGGCGTCGGTTATGTTATGGGATTGCGGCTGTTTATCCTTTAGCTGCCTGGCCAGGGCAGGGTTGCGCAGCAGGCCGCGGCCGATCATGATACGGTCGATCACGGAAGAAGCGGCGGCAGGACTGCCTGTTTCATCACACTGATAGTCATCATATGCAGCAATGCAGGAGGCAACTTTGCTTTGCACATCGTTCAGGCTTTTTGCAGACAGGATATCTCCGTTGTAACAGAGTCCGATTTGTGCGGAGCGGACCTGCGTACTGCCAATCCCGTGCAGCCGGTATACGGCATCTGCATAAGCTTCCGGATGCGGGGCGCCCGTGTAGAATTCCTGCAACAGCCGGGTGTGGACGATCAGTTCCTGTACCGGATATTTGGCATAGACAGCCAGCAGTTTCTCCCATTCGTTCAGGTCCGAAATACCGAGTCTTGTTTTCACGGATATCCGCAGCGGACACTTCTCATAGATCTGAGAGAGAAAGGCATCCAGCGATTCCGGTTCGCTTAAGAATCCCGCACCGCGCTTCTTGGCGGTGACAGTGCCGGAAGGGCAGCCAAGGTTCAGATTGACGGTGTCGTACCCGTAAGAGGCAAGCCGATCCGCAATCTCCAGAAAGTCCGCCGCTTTGTTGGTGAGGATTTGCGGCACAAGCGTAACGCCGGCATTGTTTTTGGGGAGAATGTCCCTCACTTCCCGGGTGGTCATCTTCCTGCCTGCGATAAAGGGCGTAAAATATTTGTCAATGCCGCCGTAGAAACGTGCGTGCGCCCGGCGGTATATATAGGTAGTGATGCCTTCCATCGGCGCTGCGTAGTATAGCATGTCCGGTGTCCTTTCCTTAAGTCCGACTCTATCCGTTCGTCTGGTTTCTATTCTGATCCGGTTCCGCTGTTCTCCTCGGTAAAAAGATTATCTCTTGTAAGATTCTGCAGCCACTTTCCGCTCCGGTAGCGTTTGATGACCCAGGGCCATTTTACGAATTCATCGGTGCAGAGCAGGAAATAAACGACTAATACCGGCAGCTTAAACACGAAGGCGGCGATGAAGCCAAGGGGAACCGCATAGCACCACATATCGATCGTGTCACAGATCAGTCCGAAGCGTGTATCGCCTCCGGCCCGGAACACTCCGGCGATCAGCGTCGTATTGACGGCGGCGCCCATGACATAGTAACTGTTGATGAAGAGCATGTATTTCAGATAATGCATCGCCGTCTCGGTCAGAGCCGCGAAGTGCAGTACAAAGGGCGTGATCGCGAGGATAATGATGCCGCCGATGGCGCCGGTGAGGATGGTCAGTTTCATCAATTTGGAGGCGTACTCCTTCGTGCGTTCCATGTCGTTCTCACCCATTACGTTGCCAAGCAGGATGCCGCCGGCGCTGGCGGTTCCGAAGCAGAGAACGGTACCGAAGTTGCGGACTACCACCACCAGAGAGTTGGCGGCCACGGCGTCTGTGCCCAGATGTCCCAGGATCACGGAATACATGGAGAAGGCCACGCTCCAGGAGATATCATTGGCCAGGGCCGGCAGTGACAGGTGGATGAAATCTTTCAGCAATACTTTGTTGCGGACAAAAAGATAAGCCAGGTTTAGCTTAAGCTCTTTGCTGAACGCAGACACAAGGAAGCAGCCGATCAGCTCTACGATACGGGAGAGTGCGGTGGCAATGGCCACGCCGGTGGCGCCTAACTTCGGCGCGCCGAACAGACCGAAGATAAAGACGGCATTCAGCAGGATATTCAGCGAAAAGGCAATGATATTCAGTACCATGGAAGTGGTCACCTGTCCGATGCTGCGCAGGATGGACAGATATACTTCCACGATGGCCCAGCAAAGATAGGTGACAGACATTACCCGCAGGTAATCGGCGCCGATCCGGATCAGCTCTGTATCCGTCGTAAAGAGCTGCATCATTTTATCGGGTATCAGCAGAGCGCAGGCCGAGAAGGCAAATGCGATCAACAGGGAAAAGCGCAGGGCGATACCTTCGATCACCTGAATCGCCTGCAGATCTTTCCTGCCCCAGTACTGTGCGCTCAATATGGTTGCGCCGGTACCCAGCCCATAGAAGACCATGAAGAGAACGCTTGCATAATTGGATGCAAGCGATACGGCCGAGATCGAGGACTGTCCCACGTAATTGAGCATGACGACATCTGCGGAATTGACTGCTGCGCTGAGCAGATTTTGGATGATGATCGGTACCACCAGCCGAAAGATCTGGGAATAGAATCTACTGTTGGAGAACAGGCCTTTCGTTTTCATATTCATAGGAAAAAAACCTCCTTGCTTTTGTGCAATGTTATATAAGGATACTCTTGCGCCGGGGATTTTGTCAATATGGCGTGAAGAATCTCTGGGTGTTTTTGGCCGATTATGATATACTGAAATCCGGAAGTGTACGTTTCTACGATGTTGTGACATAGTTGAATGGGAGGTTTACGAATGAAAAATGAGAAGAAAATGGAAGAATACGTGCGCAGTATCCCGGATTTTCCGGAGAAGGGGATTATATTCCGTGATGTGACGAGCGTGCTGCAGGATCCGGAAGGGCTGGCGTTGGCGATCGATTCCATGAAGAAGATGCTGGACGGTGTTGCGTTTGACGTGATTGTGGGAACGGAGTCGCGGGGGTTCATCTTCGGCGTGCCGATCGCCTATGCCCTGCATAAAGGATTCGTGCCGGTCCGCAAGAAGGGCAAGCTGCCACTGGACGTAATTTCCAAGGAGTATGATCTGGAATACGGCAGCGCGGTGGTGGAGATGCATAAGGATTCCATCAAACCGGGGCAGAAGGTGGTGGTGGTAGACGACCTGATTGCCACGGGCGGCACAATAGAAGCGAGCATTCAGATGATCGAAGAGCTGGGCGGCGAAGTAGTCAAGGTGATTTTCCTGATGGAACTGGCGGGGCTTAAGGGAAGAGAGCGCCTGAAAGGCTACGATGTTGACAGCGTCATCATCTATGAAGGCAAATAGGGTACTGTAAACCCACTTATGAGAAAAGGAGAAAAGTGATGTTAGAGAAATGGTTTAAACTCAAAGAAAACAACACAAACATCAAAACGGAAGTAGTTGCCGGCGTCACCACATTTATGACCATGGCGTACATTCTGGCGGTCAACCCGTCGATCCTGTCGGCTTCCGGCATGGACAGCAATGCCATCCTGATGGCCACGGCGCTTGCGTCCTTTATCGGTACGCTGGCGATGGCGCTTCTCGCCAACTATCCCTTCGCCCTCGCCCCGGGACTTGGCCTGAACGCGTACTTTGCCTATACGGTATGCGGCGCCATGGGATATTCCTGGCAGATTGCGCTGCTGGCAGTGTTTGTGGAAGGTCTGATCTTTATTGTGCTGTCGGTGACTAACGTGCGTGAAGCGATCTTCAATGCAATTCCGATGCAGCTGAAAAGAGGCGTTTCCGTCGGAATCGGCCTGTTCATTGCCTTTATCGGTTTCCAGAATGCAGGGATCGTGGTCAATTCGGATTCCACGCTCGTGACCGTGATCGATTTTACGGCAGATTTCCATACGGCCGGTATCAGTGCGCTTCTGACGATTATCGGCACGTTCCTGATTGTAATCTTACATATTAAGAAGGTGAAGGGTTCTATCCTGATCGGTATTTTCGCGACCTGGATCCTGGGTATCCTCTGTCAGCTGACCGGATTGTATACGGTTACGCCGGATGCGGGCTACTATTCTCTGATTCCTTCCTGGAGCAGTTTCAGCATGACTTCCCTCGGGCTGACTTTCGGCCAGTGTTTCAAGGCGGATTTCGGCGCGGTGAAGATCACGGATTTTATCGTTATTATCCTGGCATTCCTGTTTGTGGATATTTTCGATACGCTGGGAACTCTGATCGGCTGCGCCAACAAGGCTGATATGCTGGATCGGGATGGCAAGCTGCCGCGCATCAAGCAGGCGCTTCTGGCGGATGCCATTGCCACCAGTGCAGGTGCTGTACTTGGCACTTCCACGACCACTACCTTTGTGGAAAGCTCCTCCGGCGTGGCGGAAGGCGGCAGGACGGGCCTGGCTTCTGTTGTAACCGGCTTCCTGTTCCTGCTGGCGATCTTTTTTGCCCCGATCTTTACGGCCATTCCCGGATTCGCTACGGCGCCGGCGTTGTTGTTTGTGGGCTTCCTGATGATCACGGCTGTGACCCAGATCGATTTCGATGATCTGACCGAGGCGATACCGGCATATCTGTGCCTGCTGGCCATGCCGCTTCTGTACAGCATCTCTGAGGGAATTGCAGTGGGCGTCATCTCCTATGTGGTGATCAATGCGGTATGCGGTAAGGCGAAGAGGATCACGCCGCTTATGTATATTCTGGCAGTGCTGTTTGTCTGCAAGTATATTTTCCTCTAAGAAAGCCGCCAGGTTATTTACAGATCACGTATTCTGTGCGTAAGCAGAAGGCGTCATGCCACATTCTTTCTTGAAATAACGCGTGAAGTGGGACAGGTTCGTGAAGCCCGATTGGGCGGCGGCCTGTCCTACAGGCATGGCTTCCACGCGCAGCAGGTACCTGGCACGCTCCAGTCTGGCTTCCAGCAGTTCCGCCTTGGGGGAACGGTTGAAGAAGAGCTGATAGTAGTTGTAGAACTGGCTGACGCCCAGGTTAGTCAGGGCGGCCATGCTCTCGGAATTCCATTCACCGGTGAGGTTGGTCAGGATTTCGATCCTTGCCTTGCGGAATTGTTCATAGAGGTCGGCAGGGATGCCGGAACCGCCTGGCCAGGTGTGCAGCTGTCTGGAAAAAAGGATAAACAGCTGACGGATCAGAAGATCCATATGCTCTGCATAAAAATCCTGTTTTAAGACACTTTCCACATAGATGCTTCTGAGCACGGCATTCATGGCGCCCGGATCGGGCAGGTAGACGACCCGGTTGGCGGGCAGGTCATAATCTTTCAGAAAATTCCCGTTATCACATGTAAAATGAACAAAGCTGTTCTTAAAGCGCCTGACCGCCTGATAGATCTGCGCCTCTCCCGGGGTGTAGAGCAGAAAGGCGTTTTCCTTCGTAACGATAGTCTCCGTGTCAAACTGTATCCTCATGGGCGTGATCAGATAGAGGAACAGATAGTCTCCGCTGCCGGAGGGGCGGTTGATCGTGTCGTAGTCTGGATTGGAACGGTTGTAGTCGCAGTAACCAGGATAAAACATGAGTGGGCCTCCTCTTTTCAGGTGTTCTTTTCAAAATCAAAGCATATAGCAAATCGGAAAAAAAGTCAAATACAGCGGAAGAAAAGATATAGTATTTTTCATGATGTCTGTTAGAATGATTGATATATCGTATTCCGCAGGAGGCAGCTGAGAGTCTGACAGTTAGTTTGCGCAGGCAGGACGCAGGAGACTTGGGAGCAGTTTCGCGGAAGGCGGGGAACGGAATATTGCAGATTTCAGAATGGAGGAAGTCATGAAGAAAGCACAAGTGATTATCGACAAAGAATATATTGTGAGCGGCATTGACAGAAGAATCTACGGTTCTTTTATCGAGCATCTGGGCAGAGCGGTGTATGAAGGCATCTATCAGCCGGAGAGCCCTTTTGCGGATGAACAGGGATTCCGTAAGGATACACTTAAGCTGGTCAGGGAGTGCAATGTGCCGATCGTGCGCTATCCGGGCGGCAATTTTGTTTCCAGCTACCGGTGGGAAGACGGCGTAGGGCCGAAGGAGAAGCGCCCGAGCCAGGTAGATCTTGCATGGCAGGTAGTGGAGACGAACGAGTTCGGTCTGAATGAGTTCGCGGACTGGGCGAAGAAGGCGGGCACGGATGTGATGATGGCAGTCAATTTGGGCACCCGGGGAATCCAGGAGTCGAAGGAACTGCTGGAGTACTGTAACTTCAAGGGCGGCACGCAGATGAGCGAACTGAGAAGGTCCCATGGATATGAGGAGCCTCATAATATCAAGACATGGTGCCTGGGCAATGAGATGGACGGCCCCTGGCAGGTTGGCCAGAAGACTGCGAAGGAATATGCAAGGCTGGCCCACGAGACCGGTAAGGCCATGAAGATCCTGGATCCTTCCATTGAGCTGGTAGCCTGCGGCAGCTCCAATTCCCACATGCCTACCTTTGGAGACTGGGAAGCGACGGTGCTGGATGAATGCTATGATACGGTAGATTATGTCTCCATGCACCAGTATTACGGCAATGCAGATGATGATTCCGCCAATTTCCTGGCAAGCAATGTGGATTTGGATCAGTTTATCACCACCGTGGCATCCATCTGTGATTATGTGAAGGGTAAGCATCACGGCAGTAAGAATATCAATATTTCTCTGGACGAGTGGAATGTCTGGTACCATTCCAACGAGGCGGATAAGCAATTGGAGAAGTGGATCCAGAAGCCGCATCAGCTGGAGGATGTCTATAATTTCGAGGATGCGCTGCTGGTAGGCAGTATGCTGATTACCATGCTAAGACACGCGGACCGTGTGAAGATCGGCTGTCTGGCACAGCTTGTCAACGTGATTGCGCCGATTATGACCTCTGATACCGGGGCATGGAGACAGACCATCTTCTATCCTTACATGCATGCGGCTACGCTGGGACAGGGAACGGTTCTGAATACCATCGTGAAATCTCCGGTCTATGAGGCGAAGAAGCACGGCGAAGCGCCCTATCTGGATTGCGTAGTAGTGGACAACGGTGAGAAAGAAGAAGTGGTGATCTTCGCGGTCAATAAGGATCTGGAGGAGGACATGGAAGTTACTTTGGATCTCAGACAGTATGCAGGTTATCGGGTGCAGGAGCATATCGTGATGCATCATGAAGACCTGAAAGCCGTGAATACGGAAGAAAATCCTGATCACGTAGTGCCGAAGGCCTGCGGCAATGCCAGAGTGGAAGACGGCGTGCTGCACACCGTCTTTGGGAAAAAGAGCTGGAACGTGATCCGTCTTGCCAAATAAGTTTTTCCTTATTGCTTTACCATAAATGAAGACACCCCGGATGCTGATGCGCCGGGGTGTTTTCTTGTTCTGGGGAAGATAACAGGCAGGCAACAGGCTTAAACGATGATCCGGAGAAGGAACTCTCAGAAAATAAATATTGCAGTTTGGAAGTGAATGTGCTATGTTGTTGGTGTTTTGAATACGTTCGTACACTGAGAGAGGAGCATGGTTATCATTATGGAAAAGGATATGACAAAAGGCAGCCCCATGCGGCTGATTCTGGGATTTGCGGTACCGCTTCTGTTCGGTCTGCTTTTCCAGCAGTTCTACAGTATGGTAGATACGATTATTGTCGGGCATTATCTGGGCGTGGATGCGCTGGCGGCTGTGGGCGCCACCGGTTCCGTGAATTTCCTAATCATCGGATTCTGCATGGGAGTGTGCAACGGCTTTGCGATTCCGATTGCCCAGGAATTTGGTGCAGGGCATGAGGATAATCTGCGCAGATTCGTGGGGAACTGCGTGCGCCTGTCGGTGGTTTTTGCGGGAATCATAACGATCCTGGTAGTATTGTTGTGCCGGCCGATTCTGCAGCTTATGCGCACACCAGAGAATATCATAGACGGGTCTTATTCCTATATTGTCTTTATTTTCATGGGTATTCCGGTGACGTTCCTGTACAATATGACGGCGGCGATCATTCGTTCCCTGGGGGACAGCAAGACGCCGGTTATTTTCCTGATGTTGTCGGCGGTGATGAATATTTTCCTCGATCTTTTGTGCATTATTGTATTACATATGGGAGTTTCGGGGGCGGCGGTGGCCACTGTGGTGTCCCAGGCCGTTGCCGGTATAAGCTGCCTTATTTATATGAAGAAAAAGTATGCTATCCTGAAGTTGGAAAAGAACGACTGGCGATGGAACCGAAGCTATGCCTTCAAGCTCTGTAATATGGGAATCCCCATGGGGCTGCAGTATTCGATCACCGCGATCGGCAGCGTAATACTGCAGAGCGCCGTGAATGGAATCGGCTCCGATGCCGTGGCGGCCGTGACGGCCGGCAGCCGGCTGAGTATGTTGATGGCATGTCCGATCGATGCCATGGGATCCACGATGGCGACCTACGGCGGACAGAATATGGGCGCGGGGGATCTGGAGCGTGTGGGAAAAGGGTTGAAATCCTGTACGATCCTGGGGCTGCTCTATTCCTTTTTTGCCATTGCGGTGGTCTTTGTGGCGGGAAGACAGCTTCTGATGCTGTTCTTGAATGCGGGGGAAGAGGCAATCCTGGCGGATGCCGTCTATTATATTCGCAGAAATGTGATCTTCTATTTCCCGTTGGCGATGGTGAATATTGTCCGCTTCCTGATCCAGGGAATGGGATTCAGCAGGCTTGCGGTGTTTGCCGGCGCCTTTGAGATGCTGGCGAGAGGACTGTCAGGGTTCGTGCTGGTGCCTATGTTTGGTTTTTCGGCGGTGTGCTTTGCAAATCCGTTGGCATGGATCTTTGCGGATCTGTTTCTGGTCCCGGCATTTTTCTTCGTGCGGAAGAAGGCGGAGGGGATGCTGCGGGCCGGATAGAGGAAGACGGTCGGGATGGGGTGCAGGAAATGAAATGTCAAATACAGTATTTTATGGATTGAGACAAAATGCGCTTCATGGTAGAATATAGAAAACTATAGCGTGGGAACAATACTTAAGAATGGAAGAGAGAGGACTGGGTTATTTTCTAAGAGGGCAAAAGGGGAACGGCAACAGAAAATATACTGTGGAAAAGGGAGAAGAACATGGGATATCAGGAGGCTTACGACAAACTGGAGAAGTATGGGCAGCTGCATGTCTTACAGTATTATGACGAGCTGAGCGGTTACGAGAAGGAAGCGCTGCTTGCGCAGATTATGAGTACGGATCTGTCGGTGCTTGCGCAGTGTCTGCATAAGGAAGAGCTGAATCCGCGCGGGGAGATTGCACCGATCGAGGTGATGAAGCTTGCACAGATCGAGGAGCGGCGTGAGGAGTTTGTGCGGGCCGGATTAGAAGCTATCCGCGCCGGCAAGGTTGGCGCGGTCATGCTGGCAGGCGGCATGGGTACGCGGCTGGGGGCGGATGTGCCGAAGGGAACGTATAATATCGGCCTGACGAGGGAGGTCTATATTTTCCAGAGACAGGTGGAAAATCTGTTGGAGGTGGTGCACCAGGCGGAGGCGTGGATTCCGCTGTATGTGATGACCAGCGACAAGAATCACGAGGTGACCAAAGCCTTTTTTGAGGAAAAGAATTATTTCGGATACAATTCGGACTATGTGACTTTCTTCATGCAGGATATGGCGCCGGCATCGGATCATAACGGCAAGGTATATATGGAAGAGAAATATAAGATGTCCACATCGCCAAACGGCAATGCAGGGTGGTTTCTGTCGATGATCAAATGGGGCGTGGCAGAGCAGGTGAAGGAGGCCGGAATCGAGTGGCTGAATGTGTTCGCGGTGGACAACGTGCTGCAGCGCATTGCCGATCCCTGTTTCGTGGGCGCGACGATCGTCACAGGCAGCGCTTCGGGGGCCAAGGTGGTGAAGAAGAATGCGCCGGATGAGAGAGTGGGCGCGATCTGCCTGGAGGACGGCAGGCCCTCCATCGTGGAATATTATGATATGACGCCGGAGCTGATGCATGCGGTGGACGAGCAGGGGGAACCGGCTTATGATTACGGCGTGATCCTGAATTATCTTTTTAGGCAGAAGGATCTGTGGGAGATTGCGGCAGGACGGCTGCCCCTGCATATCGTGGAGAAGAAGATTCCTTACCTGGATGAGCAGGGAAGGCATGTGAAGCCGGAAGAACCGAACGGTTATAAGTTTGAGCAGCTGGCGCTGGATCTGGTTCACGAGATGGACTCCTGCCTGCCCTATGAGGTGGTGAGGAATCATGAGTTTGCGCCGATCAAGAATGAGACCGGGATTGATTCCGTAGAGACCGCACGGGTGCTGTGCCAGGAGAATGGCATTGAGTTGTGAGTTAGCCGGTGAACGTGATTCACGAACATTTTGACAGGTTTGAGTAACATTCACCTATTGAATAAACCGACGTCTTGCGTGTACACTATCATTATGACAGGAAACAGGAAATACCTTGTGAGTTAACATTTTGGAAGAGCGGATAACAGGCAGACGATTTCAGGTGTTATAACATTTTCACAAGGCGGTATTCAGAAAGGGCGGGTGCATTAGAATGGCAATTTTGGTAACGGGCGGCGCCGGTTATATCGGTTCCCACACAGTGGTAGAATTACAGAACGCAGGTTATGAAGTAGTGGTCTTGGATAATCTGTCGAACTCCAGCGAGAAGTCTCTTGAGCGGGTAGAGAAGATCACGGGTAAGCCGGTGAAGTTTTATAAGGCGGATATTCTGGACAGAGAGGCGCTTGAGAAGATCTTTGCACAGGAGAAGATTGATTCCTGTATTCATTTCGCAGGCTTGAAGGCGGTAGGAGAATCCGTACAGAAGCCCTGGGAATATTATGAGAACAATATCGCAGGCACGTTGACGCTGGTGGACGTGATGCGTAAGAACGGCGTGAAGAATATTATCTTTTCATCTTCCGCAACGGTATACGGCGATCCGGCCATCATTCCGATCACGGAGGAGTGCCCGAAGGGACAGTGTACAAATCCCTACGGCTGGACGAAATCCATGCTGGAGCAGGTGCTTTCCGATATGCAGAAGGCCGATCCGGAATGGAATGTGATCCTGCTTCGTTATTTTAACCCCATTGGTGCGCACAAGAGCGGTACGATCGGCGAGAATCCCAACGGCATTCCGAATAATCTGATGCCTTACATCACACAGGTGGCAGTGGGCAAGCTGAAAGAGCTGGGTGTCTTCGGCGATGATTACGATACCCATGACGGCACGGGCGTCCGCGACTATATCCATGTGGTGGATCTGGCGCTGGGCCATGTGAAGGCGCTTAAGAAGATCGAGGAGAAAGCGGGACTTTGCATCTATAACCTTGGCACAGGCACGGGCTACAGCGTGCTGGATATGGTGAAGAACTTCGAGGAAGCTAACGGCGTGAAGGTTCCTTATGTGATCAAACCGAGACGTGCCGGTGATATCGCGACCTGCTATTCCAACGCGGACAAGGCGAAGAGAGAGCTTGGCTGGGAAGCACAGTACGGCATCCGGGAGATGTGTGCGGATTCCTGGAGGTGGCAGAGCAATAATCCGAACGGATATGATGACTGACGATCACGATAGGGTATTTATGCCGGAGATGTAAATTGAACAGGTTAACAATAATAAGAAAGGGTGAGCCGCTTTGGGCTGCCCTTTTCTTTTTGCAGGCATTGAATAAGATGTATGAAAATTGAATTTTCGATATCATTCTGATACAATGGCTATAAACGAAATGACGAGGGAGAAAAGTTTCATGAGGGCAGAGCTTAAGATTGATATTACTAATAAAAAGTATAGAAATATTTTATTGTTAAGCTATAGTGTAATTGCGGCCCTGGCAGTAGCCGTTGTGGCTATTGGAGTTGTGGGACTTTTCAGCCTGCATACAAGGGCGACAATATACCATATGGCAATCATGCAGCTCAATAATCTTGATAATGTTATTGACAGTAATATTGACACATGGAGAAAACAGCTCCAGACTGCGTGGGATGAGGCGACGATCAAACAATATGTCAGTACGACAAATGACCATTGGAAAGAGGAATATGAGTCCGGGCACTATCTCTACAGGATGAGTATAAACAATGGGGTGGAGAATTATGTATGTTTGTTTCGTAACGAAACGGACTTTAAATATTATGGCTGGTATTACCCGTTACCGGAGGAAAAAAAGCAGATTGAAGAAAAGATTATGGAAACGGAAAATGATACACAGATGCTCTTCGTAGAGGCGGATGACAGGAGAAACCTCTGCGTCTTTTTAACACAAAGAGACAGTCTTGGAGGAAAGGGGTTATTTATTCAATTGATTTGGATGCACTGGAAAAGCAGCTTCTGGATGAGAATCTGGAAGATTCCATGTTTTTGGCGTTTGGGAAAGACGGATCGATTATTTTAAGGGGGGGGGGTAAAATAGCAAGCGAACATTGCCGGCAGGTATGGGAATATATGTCGACTGAGAAGAATGCCGCGCTGCCTCTGAGTGGAGAAATCACACTGGACGGAAACAAATATTTGTGTAACGGTATTTTCAGTGAAAAGAAAGAGATCTATTTTGTTATGCTCCAGGACTATCAGATTATTCAGGAGCAGATGGATGAGATTGGTGGAAAGGTATATCTGGTGGTGGGAGCCAGTTTTATCATCGTCTTTTTATTAGCGTTTTGGCTGGCAAATAAGTTGTATTTTCCCCTGGAGTATTTCTTCAGATGCCTTACCGAGTCAGAAATAATGTCAGTTGATGAAAGCTACAGCAAACGCCAGGCGGATATAACAAGTGAAAAAATTCTGAATCAAATTTACAGAATATCACAGCAGTATCATTCTGATAAAGTTTTACGTTTTCTCGGCAGTGATGAGGAGGAGATCGATATACCCGGCGTGCTGCAGATCGGAAAAGGAGAGGAGCACTGCCTCATGATCCTGTATTGGACTTCACAGCCTGCAGTCAGTGAAACGGTTATGGAAGAGGTGTATGCTGCAATGGAGACACATTTTGACAGTTGTAAGATTCTGTCTTATAGTGAGCCGAAGTCTTTCTGCTTTCTGCTGATCTTAAAGGAGCAGGTTTATCAGGAAAAACTGAAAGACAAAGAAACAATGAAGAAAATCCTGGAAACAGAATGTGAGAGGATCGGACAGAATGCAGGCAGTGACATTTTCTGTGTGCTTTCAGGACTGGTAGAAGAAGAGAGAAATTTGAGGACACAATTCAGAGAATTACAGACGATCGCCAAATACCATTTGCTTGGGCAGAGCAGAGTCGGTATGGACACGGAGATGCTTAAGAATAAAATATCTCAGGATGTTCCGGGCGGTATTTATGACGAGCTCATTGAAATGGTAAAGAAGGGGATGCAGAAGGAATCATTGGATAAGGTGCCCGGGATCATCGATCATCTTTCCGATTATGATATAAAAAGAGCATTGGTTTCATTAGCGGCTTTCTGCGTGCGGCTCTCAGAATGTGTCTATGGGGTGGACAGAACGACTGAGAGGAGCAGGGAAAGCTATTTGGATCACTACATTAAGCTGACTACATTGTATGACAGAAATGATCTGGAAAAATATTTGGAACAGTTGATCAGCGGTGTTTGCCTGGAGAACAGTGTTTATCAGGAAAAGACGATCAGGATGAACATGCTGGATGCCGTCAGTTACATACAGGAGCATTATCGGGATGCGGGCATATCGGTGGAGCAGGTGGCAGAAAAGTTTCATATATCTGTCTCTTATTTTTCAAGACTGTTCAATGAATATGTGGGAGTCACTTTTCCGGAATTTATCAGTGATCTGTGTTTGGAATACGCCAGAGAAATGCTGCTCTCTAATCCGGATATCAGCGTAAAGAAAGTGGCCGAAATATGTGGATATGGAGGAACATCCTATTTTTCGGCGCAATTCAAGAAAAAATATAGCATTTCGCCATCTGCGGTAAAGCGCATGAGATAAAAATTGCATAAAAATATGAAATTGATACGCATTTTTTGAACTTTTTGACAGGAAAGTGAAAGGAATGCGTATCTTTTTTATTTGCACCAAATGCTTTGCAGGGTATACTTGAGAAACATTATGATGACAAAACGAAAGGAGCGGATAATGAGATGTACACAGAGAAGGGCAGACAGAAGAGATTTGGGAAGTTGAAGCAGGATATTCCATTATATATCCTGGCCCTGCCGGGAGTGCTTGCTTTACTTGTTTTTTCCTATTTTCCAATGACAGGTATTGTTCTGGTATTCAAAGATTATAACTTTAAAGGAGGCATATTCGGAAGTCCATGGGCTGATCCGATTTACAAGAATTTTGTATTCTTTTTTAATAACATTTCGACGGCTATGAGATCCACAGGCCTTACGATTATGTACAATCTGCTGTTTTTTATCGTAGGGACATTCTTTGCTGTAGCCGTAGCCATTATGCTGAGTGAGATCAGTGGAAAAATGTTCATTAAGTTTTCGCAGAGTCTTATGTTTCTTCCATATTTTATCTCGTGGATGGTAACAGGTGCGATCTTGTATGCGCTGCTTAATGTAGATTCAGGACTTTTGAACCAGCTGCTGATTTCTTTTGGGAAGGAACCCATTGACTTTTATGCGCAGCCGAAAAAGTGGATTGCAATCCTTACGATCGTGAACACATGGCAAAGCTGCGGTTATAACTCGATTATTTATTATGGCGTTTTGACGGGAATAGATTCTTCCCTTTTTGAGGCAGCAAGAGTGGATGGAGCGACAAAACTCCAGTGCATCCGCAAGATAACACTTCCGCTGTTGAAACCTACGATCATTATATTGTTTCTTCTTTCGGTCGGAAACATGCTGAAAGGTAATTTGAACATGGTGATCGGACTTACCAACTTAAATCCCGTATTGTTCCCGACAACAGACCTGATCGATGTTTTTGTTTACAGGAGCGGTGTGAAGAACGGAGAAATGGCATTTGCGTCTGCAATTGCGCTGTATCAGTCTATTTTCGGATTTCTCCTCGTAATGACTGCGAATAAGATTGCCGGTAAGTTTGATAAAGATACGACATTGTTTTAGGGGAGGGAACAGCGATGAAGAGAAAGAAGCTGGGAGCAGATAATCTGTTGATAATTATATTTTATGTGTTACTTGCATTGACTGCAGTGATATGCATTTTTCCGATTTTATTTGCAGTGATAGGGTCCTTTACACCGGAGGAAGAAGTGGCGGTTCATGGGTTTACGCTTTTTCCCGGGAAGTTGTCTTTAGAGACGTATCAGTATGTGTTCCAGTCTCAGGGAGATAAACTGATCAGAGCATACAAAAACAGCATCATTACAACATTTTGTGGTACTGCACTTTCCGTATTTATCACAGTATGCTATGCCTATGTAATTTCTGTACGAGGATTCAGGTTTGGAAAAAAACTGGCGTTCTTTGCCTATTTTACGATGCTTTTTAATGGAGGAATGCTGGCATGGTATCTGGTCTGTACAAAATATCTGGGGCTGAAGGACAGTTATTTGGCAATGTTTCTGCCGTATGCCATGAATGTGTTTAACATGTATCTGATGCGTAATTTCTTCAATGGATTACCCTATGAACTCGTGGAAAGCGCAAAAATCGATGGGGCAGGGCATTTTCGGATATTGGGCCAGATTATATTGCCGCTGTCCAAGGCTGGGATTGTAACGATCACATTATTCTATGCCCTTCAATATTGGAATGATTTCTATCTGCCGCTGATGCTTGTCAATAAGGAAGATTATTACACGATTCAGTATATTCTTTACAAAATGATGTCGAATATTCAGTATCTGGCGGCGAATCCGTCCAGCAGTGTGGCTTCTCACATTATATTGCCGGCGCAGACAATCAAGATGGCAATCACATGTATTGCGATCGGGCCGATCATATTGGTCTATCCATTTATTCAGAAACATTTTGTAAAAGGTGTAACGGTGGGAGCATTAAAGGGTTGATCCGGCGAATGCCGATTGACGGCAGATAGTGCGCAGACTATCGCCAAAATAGAAAGAAGGTAGTGTCAAGTGATCTATGAAAAAATTGAGCTAAAAAATAGGCTCATCCGA
>CANRZW010000013.1 GCA_947644545.1 uncultured Lachnospiraceae bacterium | reverse complement strand
GCGATCACCTGCCTTTTGTATATTAGAGTACGCAGAAGGCAAAAAGATACAAAAACTGTGCAGTCTCTGTACTGTCAAAATAATTTTTCTATTCTGTCACTGTCTGAGACCTCTCAAATATTCTTCCACGTTCAGATAAGTCACATTCCCTCCCCTGTTCTCGGCCATATCTTCTGGTTTTGTCGTCTGGCCTCTGTAGATCACATATTTTCCGGTGATCGGCCCGTATCGGAACTCTGTATCCCTGCATTTTGCCTCATCCAGCAAATGTCTGCACTGCTCTCTGACCGCTTCCGTGCTGTGTTTGATCTCGTAAATCTCACAGCTGCCTTTTTCCGGGTCAAAAATTACCATATCAAACTCACCCACTGCAAACTGCAGCCTGAACACTTCACAGTTGTTTTTCGCCTGCTTTGTTTCAAGCAGCACAATATCCTCCATCATCCTGCCTTTGATTTCATCCAGGATACGGTCTGTCACGCGTTTTCTCTCTTCAAGGGACATATCTCTGAACTTTTCATCCTGCATCAGTGATCTGATCAGCGCCTCCGCCTGCGAATACCGCATACCTGGCTGTGAAAATACGGTCCTTGTTTCCTTCCGGTTATGATCGGACATCCATCTGTTCTCAATTTCAACCGTAAGATCCAGAAGATCCAGATACTCTTTGATCTCAAAGCGATGCACGTCCCGAATTTTCACGGACTGCTCTTCCCTGTTTTTGATCTCCAACAGCTCTTTCAGCGTCTCATTTACCTTTTCGATATCAATGCGGTCGAGAATATCCGTAGGCTTTTCCCGGTCCTTGCGCAGGTTCTTCGCGGAAATCTTCAGATCCCCCGACCGGAAATCCCTTGTCAGAACTTCCAGTGTGAACCGATGGTTGATATCCTCTACGATCCGATTGACCGCGTTTGTCAGTTCATTTTTCTCATACAACTCTCTCAAAGAACGAAAATGATCCCCATATTGATAATTTTTCAGAGAATGCTGAATGTTACGTGCGATCGCGCTGTCTACATATTCATCCGTGCTTTTTTTCGTGGCAAAAATCCGGGAGCTGTCATTATAATGCTTTCCTCCCATACTCATAGTGCCGCCGTAATAAATGTAATCATCAATCCCTTCAATGCCAAGTACCCGCTCAAACTCACGATAAGGAATAAAAGTGGTATGAGACATGATACATCTGTCATACAATTCTTCATCTTCCGTAAACAGAAAGCCAAGAGAATCCGTTCCCGACAAAACGATCTTCATGCCGCTCGCCGCAAACACATCGGAAAACAAAGCCGCTCCCTCAATGAAATCATTCAGAAGCGTCACTTCATCCATAAATACATACCGGTAACCGCTCTTCTCCAGATACTTTAAATCCTGATTCACATCATCCAGCGTCCTGTTATCCTGTATCTGGATAAAAACCGTCTGCTGTCTCATCGCAGTATCCATTTCAGAGATCAGCTGACGGATCAGCGTTGTCTTCCCGGTCCTTCGCAGACCGTACAAAATATACACCCTGTCCTGCAGATCGCCATAGATATACGCCCGCAGATGCTGATAACATTCCCGCCTCTTCCACCCGGAAACAGGTTTCACAAAGCGGTCCAGTAAAAGTTAAATTCTCATTTTAAAAAGCCAAAATCCGCTGCCGGCCCTTTACCAGGGCAGCAGCGGATTCTCGATCTTCTTATCCCGCAGCATTAAATTTTTTACAGCCTCGTCCGCCAGCTGTCCCTCGAACAGCACCGCGTTGACCTGCTCGATAATAGGCAGCTGTACGTCAAACTTTTTCGCCAGACCCATGGCCGCCTTGGCGGAATACACGCCTTCCACCACCATCTTCACCTCATCCATGGCCTGCTTCATCGTGTAGCCCTGTCCGATCAGGATACCGGCCCGCCTGTTGCGTGAGTGCATGGAGGCGCAGGTCACGATCAGGTCTCCGATCCCCGTCAGTCCGCAGAAAGTCTCGAACCTGCCTCCCATGGCCACGCCCAGTCTGGCGATCTCGGTAATGCCTCTGGTGATCAGCGCCGCCTTCGTGTTATCCCCGTAACCCAGGCCGTCGGCGATACCCGCCGCCAGAGCCACCACATTTTTCAAAGCCGCCCCCAGCTCAATCCCCAGCACGTCCGGGCTGATATAGACACGGAACACTTCATTCATAAAGATATTCTGCAGATATTCCGCCGTCTCCTTGTCTTTTGCTCCCACAACAATCGTGGTGGGAATCCCTCTTCCCACTTCCTCCGCATGGGAAGGCCCGGAAAGCACCGCCACATTGGCCTGCGGAATCTCTTCTTCTATGATCTGGGAAAGGGTGAGCAGTGTTTTCTCCTCGATGCCCTTCGCCACATTGACGATCACCTGTCCCTCTTTTACCAGAGACGCCATGCTGTGGGAAGTGCTTCTCGTATAGGGCGACGGCACTGCCAGCACCAGCACCTCCGCTCCCTTCACCGCCTGCTCTAAATCCGTCGTAAAGACCATGTCCTCCGGCAGCTTCACCCCAGGCAGCTTGTCTTTATGTTCACGCTCTTTCTGCAGCATCCGGATCTCCGCCTCGATGACGGACCAGACCGTCACATGATGTCCGTTCTTATGCAAAAGCACCGCCAGCGCAATCCCCCAGCTTCCTGCCCCTATGATACTGATATCAGCCATTTTCTCCTCCATTCCGAAATGCCCACAACTTCTTTTCCATATCCTTGCCATCCGCACCCTGACTGTCGGATCAATCTACCTTATTTTTATGGGTCAGATACGTCTTGCGCTCCGTCCCGCCAAGCAGTCTCTTAATATTATCCTTATGCTTATAATACGCCATGACCGTCAAAAATCCGGCGATAACATACATCTCGATCAGGGCTTCCTGCGACATGCCGAAGATCCCCATCTGTCCCAGAACCACCAGCTCGATCATAAATCCCGCATAGACAAGCAGCGACCCCAGCGACACATAATGCGTCGTAAAAAAGGTGCCGAAGAACAAAATCACGCCCATGGGGATCAGCCAGGGATGAAAAGAAAGAATCATGCCTGCTGTCGCCGCAATTCCTTTTCCCCCCTTGAAATGCAGATAAAAGGGAAAATTATGTCCCAGAATAGCGCCCGCCGCAGCATAAATCTTCAACAGGTATATTTCGTCCGGATGGGAATTTTGAAAGAGCAGGTTCGTCAGCACGATGGCCAGAATACACTTCATGATATCCCCCAGCAGGACGATCAAACCCGCCTTCGTTCCCAGCGTCCGCAGCGTGTTCGTCGTACCCGCATTGCCGCTTCCGTAATTCCTGATGTCAATGCCGTGCAGCTTCCCATAGAGATAAGCCGTCTGAAACAATCCAAATACATATCCGATCACCAAACATATAGCTCGTTCCACTTTTACTTGTTTTCCTTTCTTTCGCGAATGATAAATTTAAGCGGCGTTCCCATGAATCCAAAGGTCTCTCTGATTTGATTTTCCAGATATCTCGTATAGGAAAAATGCATCAGTTCCTTATCGTTTACAAAGATGACAAAAGTAGGCGGTTTGACCGAAACCTGCGTAATGTAATACAGGCGAAGACGCCTGCCCTTATCGGACGGCGGCTGCTGCAAGGCCACAGCCTCAGTCATGATCTCGTTGAGCACACCCGTCGCCACCCGCATGGAATGATTCTCACTGACCGCATCGATCAGGTCAAACAGCTTCCCCAAACGCTGCCCGGTGACTGCCGAGATAAAAATAAGCTCCGCATAGGTCATGAACGAAAGTACCTGCCGCACCTTCTGGGTAAATTCATTGACCGTCTTGTTGTCCTTCTCGATGGCGTCCCACTTATTGACCGCTATGATGATGGCTTTGCCGCGGTCATGGGCAATCCCCGCGATCTTAGCATCCTGCTCCGTCACGCCCTCCGTGGCATCAATCACCAGCACCACAATATCGGCCCGTTCCACGGCCGCCACCGTGCGGATGATCATATAACGCTCCAGCTCTTCCTTGATCTTATTCTTCCTGCGCAGCCCCGCCGTATCAATGAACACATATTCCTTCTTATTATGAGTAATCTCCGTATCAATGGCGTCCCTGGTAGTCCCCGCCACATCGGATACGATCACCCGGTTCTCCCCGATCAGTCTGTTGATAATTGACGACTTGCCCACATTCGGCTTACCGACGATAGCCACCTTCGTGCGTTCATCCTCTTCCTCCGCAGCCGCAGCCTTATCGAAATAGGACGTCGCCTCGTCCAATAACTCACCGAACCCCAGCTTGTTCACCGAAGAGATGGCGAAAGGCTCACCGATGCCCAAATTATAAAACTCATAGACATCCGTCATATACTTCTTGAAATCATCTACCTTATTGACCGCCAGCACCACCGGTTTCTGCGACCGGCGCAGCATATCCGCCACCTTGGAATCCGCGTCCACCAGTCCCTGTCTGACATCCACCAGGAAAATAATCACATCCGCCGTGTCAATGGCGATCTGCGCCTGTTCCCGCATCTGAGAGAGAATAATGTCCTTACTCTCCGGCTCGATACCACCCGTATCGATCAGCGTAAAATTCATGTCCAGCCAGGAGACATCCGCATAGATCCGATCCCTCGTGATCCCCGGCGTATCCTTGACGATGGATATATTCTCACCAGCCAATGCATTGAACAGCGTGGATTTCCCCACATTGGGCCTTCCCACGATGGCCACGATCGGTTTGGTCCTCTTCTTACTCATTATAACACGCTCCATTTCCCAAAAGTAAATTTGCCTTACAAATTTACTTTGCGAGATTCGCTTCGCGAACTCGTAACATCCAATTTACCTATAATAAACGACATTAGAACTTTCGTTTACTATAACATAAGGGCTTTCAACGGCCCAACACTGCCTGTACAAAATCATGCCCGCTTGATTTTACAATATCTACCTTAACTTGTAAAGCTTTTTCCATGTCTGCTATCGTGACGTCATCCAGGAAATAGTCCTCCCCGCTGCGCAGCACATTCTGCGGCAGCAAAATACGTTCTCCCAACTCCCTGCCCTGCAGCTGACGGATGATATCCTGTCCTGTCAGCAGGCCGGAAACCGTGATCCGCTCACCAAAGAACTCATTGGTGATGGCGTACACATGAATCCGCAACGCCGGAAACCGCTCTTCCAGCTGTCGAACCATATCTTTCAGAAAAGGATAGGCCAGCTTTCCCGTCACTACCGACAACTCGCAACAGCAGTCATCACGACGCACCTGTTCCTGCCCCGCCAGCGCTTCCATGGCCTCCGCGAACTCCGTCAGCAACAGCCGCAGCATCCCCACGCCGTTCTCCAGCTGCAGATACCCGTCGTAGCGTTCTTCCTCCGGCAGCGGCTCTCCCGCCAGCACATACCACTCGTCGGAGGCATGTACGAAGTGCAGGCCATACTCCGGATACAGTTTCTCCTGCCATCTGTGAATGCACTGCAGCACTTCCCGTGCATCCTCTCCTGTAAAAGGCTCCAGCGGATACAATCCGTCCCGGTATTTTGACAAGCCTACCGGCACCACCGACACACTCTCCAGATGAGGAAGATACGCCGTCAGATCCGCGATACTCCGCTCCAGCTCCGCCCCGTCGTTGACTCCCTTACACAGAACAATCTGTCCGTTCATGGTGATACCCGCCTCATACAGCTTACGCACCTGCAAAAGCGCCTGCCCGGCAAACCGGTTATTTAACATCATACACCGCAGTTCCGGATTGGTAGTCTGAAAAGAGATATTGATCGGCGACAGATGATAGCGGATGATCCGCTCCACATCCTCGTCCGACATATTCGTCAGCGTCACATAATTGCCCTGCAGAAAAGAAAGCCTGGAATCGTCGTCCTTAAAGTACAGCGTCTCGCGCATCCCCTCCGGCATCTGATCGATAAAGCAGAAGATACATTTATTATGGCAGGAACGATAATCGTCCATCAATCCATTCTCAAACTCAATCCCCAGATCCTCGTCGTATTCCTTATTAATCTCTAAGAGCCATTCCTCACCGTCTCTTCTGCGGATCAACACCTCGATATATTCATCCTGCATCAGATACTGATAATCAAAAATATCCGTAATCTCCTGCCCGCCTATCTCAAGCAATTCGTCTCCCGGTTCCATCCCCAGCTCCTCTGCGATGGAACCCTCTTTAATCCTACGGATTACATGTTTTGTTTTATGCATTCTTCTCTCCTCTTAACTTCTCTTATTTTACTAGAATTTCCTTGACGTGTCACTAGCATAATGATATAAAATAATTGTCAGTACATGGCTATTTTACGTTATAAAAACCCTTCCGGATCTGCAAATCCATTTTTACCGGAAGATACAGGAGGTCATCATGCCGAACACAGAACAACTACAAAGCGCCATGCCGGTAGCGCCTGTCAAATTGCTCACTACCAAATCCGCTCTGCCGCTGGCACACAAGGTCAACCAGCATCTTGTAGAATACCGCAGAAGTTTAGACAATACCTTCAAGAAGGACCCTGCCTTCCATGGCTATATGGAAGACGATTATCTCATAGAAGTAGAATGTCCCCGCTTCGGCACCGGAGAATCCAAGGGCATTCTCAATACTTCCGTCCGGGGCAAGGACGTTTTCATCCTTATGGATGTGTGCAATCACAGCATCACTTATCAGATGAACGGTTACACCAATCACATGTCCCCCGACGATCACTACCAGGATCTGAAAAGGATTATCGCCGCCATCAACGGCAAGGCACACCGCCTGACGGTGATCATGCCCTTCTTATATGAGGGCAGACAGCACAAAAGGAGCGGCCGGGAGTCTTTGGACTGCGCTTACGCCATCAAGGAGATCATGGATATGGGCGTCTCCAATTTTATCACCTTTGACGCTCACGATCCCCGGGTACAAAACTCCGTTCCCATCAAGGGCTTCGACAATTTCACACCGCCCTATCAGTTTATCCAGGCGCTGTTGCGCACGGAAAGGGACCTGATCATCGATAAGGAACATACTATCGTTATCTGCCCGGATGAGGGTGCTCTCGACCGCGGCATCTATTTCGCCAATGTGCTTGGCGTGGACACCGGTATGTTTTATAAGAGACGGGATTACTCCACCATCGTAAACGGCAAGAATCCCATCGTAGCGCATGAATTTCTGGGGGACAATATCGACGGCAAGGACGCCATCATCATAGATGATATGATCTCCTCGGGCGGCAGCATGATCGATACGGCCAGACAACTGAAGAAAATGAACGCCAAGCGCGTCTTTATCTGCTGCACCTTCGGTCTTTTTACAGACGGCCTGGCTGCTTTTGACGAAGCCTATGAGAAATGCTATTTCGACCGGATCATCACCACCAATCTGTGTTACCAGCCGCCTCTGCTGCGGGAGAAGCCTTATTACCTGGAAGCTGATATGAGCAAATTCCTGGCTTCCATCATCGACTTTATGAATCACGATGCATCCATGTCCAATATCTATACCCCTACGGACAAGATCCATCAGATCCTTGACAAATACAATAACCGTGAAGTGAGCGGACTGGATATCTGAACCCGGATATCTGCCCGCTCTACAGCAAAAGGTTCGGCCTGCATGACCGAACCTTTTCGTAATTCTTACGCCTTCTTCTCTTCCGTCGTTGTCTTCTCCTCCTTCGCCTTCGGGAACGTCAGGATTACCTTGAACAGATCCCCGTCCAGCCGGATCTCAAAAGTGCCCTTCTGGGCCTCCGTCAGATTCTTGGCGATAGACAGTCCCAGTCCGCTGCCCTCCGTCGTTCTTGAGACATCGCCTCTGATAAAGCGCTCCGTCAATTCATCCGGATTACAGTTAAGCGGAGAAGCCGAGATATTCTTGATCGATATCACGATAAATTTCTTCTTATCCGGCATATCCTCTATGGACAGATAGACACGGGTGCCTTCCATGGCATACTTATAAATATTGTTGAACAGATTCTCCATTACGCGCCAGATTCTGCGGCTGTCCGCCTCGATCACCGCATTTTTCACACGCACATTCATCACCGTAGTCAGGTTCTTTAACTCAAACTTCTCTGAGAATTCCCCAATCGTCTGGTTCATCAGCTCCGTCAGGTTGATCTGCTCAAAATGCAGGCTGATATTGCCGGAGGTAATCTTGCTTGCCTCCACCAGATCGTCCGTCAGCTGCTTTAAACGCTGAGATTTCTCGTCCAGCACCTTGATATAATTCTGCACCTTCTCATTGTCGATGCGTTCTCTTTTGATCAGATCCACATAATTGATGATGGACGTCAGCGGCGTCTTGATATCGTGAGACACATTGGTAATCAGATCCGCCTTCATGCGTTCATCCTTCATGCTGATCTCCACCGCCTCTTTAATTCCCTTGCCGATGCTGTTGACGGAATGAGCCAGCGTCAGATTATCCCCGTGCAGTTTATCTGTCTTCACCTGGTGTTCCAGCTGCCCGTTGGCAATGGTCTCAATCCCCTTGACGATCTGCTGCTGTTCTTTCGCGTTCCGGTAAAGCAGATGCCCCACTGCAATGTCCACCGCCATAATGATAAACACTAGAACCAACATGCCAAACGCTGACGTTATATCAAATGCCCATACCAACATCAACAGATTAAACAGCAGGAACAATCCGTAAGGGACACAGGTTCTCAGCACGATATTGCTGTTATCATACAGCTGCAGCGCACATCTTTTTATCAGACGGAACAACCTGTACAGATAGCTGTTCTTCCACAATATTCCGGCCCGCAGTCTCCTGACCAGACTGTAGAAAAAGAACATCGCCACCAGATCCACCACAAAGACCGTCACAAACAATACCGCCTTAAACCACTGCGCGTGTACCACCGTATCGTAGGAAAGCATAGACGAAATATTCAGATTCAACAGTTCCGCCGCCACGATCATCATCCATGCGATCAGAATCATCATGCCAAATCCAAGTAAAAGCATGATCTCCGTGGGAATTTTATCAAAGGAGGTCAGACGAATATAAGACTTTCCTTCCTGGTCCGCATCCTTACCCGTCACAAAGGTCAGATAGCACAACAAACCAAGATACACAAGGCCTGCCACAAACGCCAGCGCGATCCACTGCATGAAATACGGCTGATAGTTGTTAAAACCGGCCTGCCCCTGTGTAAAAGCGTCTGCCGCCGGATAAGAGGTGTCCACACCGATCCAGATCTCAACCGTCTCCGGATAAGCATAATCATACTCCTGCAGGATCTGACGGATCGTCTCCTCAGCGATGGAAGTGTTCGTCAGATATTTCATGTCCGCCGGATTGTAATAGATATATTTGCCCGGTGAAAGAACTTCCGTCCCATTCTCCTCAACCTCAGCCTCCGCAAAGGACAATATACTGTCAAGGTCCTGTTCCTCCTCCAGATTCGTAAAGATCTGCGTGTTCTCACCCACCGTCTTGCGAATCAGATAGCGGACGTTGGAATTTTTCATGCTGTAGTATCTCTTGGCTTCCAGATACTCGTCGTAATTATAAGCCAGACTCTTGGCGGCATACTGTACATTATGACACAAATCATAGTACAGATCCCAGTCGGATACATATTCCTCCAGGTTCTTGCCCTCCGCCGTCTTATAACGGTTAACCAGCACATTGTAGACATTCACCGCCCCGCTGTCATAGAATCCTCCTGTTTCCCCTTCTGCAGCTTCCGTCACCTCTTCCCTGCCATCCTCATATTCGTTAATCTCCAGGTTTGACGGGCGGTAGCCGTCCACAAAACCATCCGTGTCATCCGCATCCACCCACAGCAGGTTAGACGACACATCATTGACAAAAGTATAGCTCTCCACATCAGACTTTAAGTAATTGGCATCCGACGTATTATAATACTTGCTGTCCGGGTCTATGACCGTCACTCTCGTGCGGTCCGCCAGGAAATCCTGTGCCTGCGCACCGGTCATCTCCGTTCCCGTCCACTCAAATCCATAATTCTGCCATTTCAACAGATCTTCCAGATAATAACTGGCTGTCACATACCGCTCAGGCAGCCCGATATCCCGATAATTATAAGCCGTGACATCTATAGGCTTGCGTCCATTGAAAGCCCCGTCCGTCTCCAGCTGGCCGCTCACCACGCCAAGCCGGATGATATCCGCCGCCGCATAGCCGAAGATATTGTCAAACAGCGTGGACTCTTCGTATTTCTGCTTCTGATCCATAGTATACATGTTGAAGCTGCCACGGGAGCGGAATCCCTCTATATAAACCGTCGAACCGATCGCCACGATAAACATGGAAACCACCATGGCGGCCAGCGCAGTATGCTGCATGAAGCGCAGGCACATTCTTAACCCATGATTACCCTTTCTCGCCCGCTTCTTTCTGCGGTCTCCATGCTTCCTTCCTCTGCTCTTTCCTTCTTTTTCTATGCTTTCTCCCGGTATGGCAGCTTCCTGATCTGCCATACTTACATAAGTCTTGGCCGCCCTGTTCTCCGGCTCTGTGCTTTTTCCGACTGCCGTCTTTTCCTGGCTGTCTTCTCCTATAATCAGGTCTGCTGCATTGTCTCTTTCATCTTTTCCCATCTTTAACCATGCCTTTCTGTCAGCCCGCTGCATCTGTATGACAGCTCTGCACTGCCCTGCAGATCCCTGCGTTTACTGCTTCTCGATCTTATAGCCCACCCCCCAGACAACCTTTAGATATCTGGGTTCCTTCGGGTTGATCTCAATCTTCTCACGGATGTGCCTGATATGTACCGCCACCGTATTGTCTGCCCCGATAGCCTCCTCATTCCAGATGCTCTCATAGATCTGATCGATGGAGAAAACTCTGCCGCAGTTCTTCACCAGCAATAACAGGATGTTATACTCGATCGGCGTTAATTTCACGTTCTCCCCGTCCACCGTCACTTCCTTCGTATCGTCGTTGATGCACAGACCGCCCACCTGGAAAAGTGCGTTATTCTCCGTATTCAGATTCCCCAGCGTCGTGTAACGTCTTAAGTTGGACTTCACCCTTGCCAGCAGCTCCAGCGGATTAAAAGGCTTCGTCACATAATCGTCCGCCCCGATATTCAATCCCAGGATCTTGTCATTATCCTCCGACTTCGCAGACAGGATAATGATCGGAATGCTGGAATACTCTCTGATCTTCAAAGTAGCATGGATCCCGTCCAGCTTCGGCATCATAACATCGATCAGCAACAGATGAATCTGCTGTTCCTTAAGCACCTTGATCGCCTGCTCTCCGTCGTAAGCCTTATAGATCGTATAGCCTTCCTGCAGCAGATAAATCTCGATCGCGTCCACGATCTCCCTGTCATCATCACAAACCAGAATATTAGCCATGTCACCCTCCCCTGCCTGTCGCATTCATCATATTATCTGTTACAACCTTAACAAGAAAACCTAAAGGAAAAGATGGGAAATTCTTTAATGTTTTCTTAATTCGCCACGAAAAGATATTACTGTATTCTCAGGGATTTTGCAAATGATTTGTCACTGCTTTATAAAGTATCGCACAGACCCAGAAAGGCGCCCAGATTTCCGCGCTTCCCCTGGCTTGCCCTGTGGGAAAAGAGATAATCGCTGTTATGGCAGGTACACAGATCCGTCACCTGTATCTGTGCCGCCGGTATCCCCGCTTCCTGTAACAGGATCTCATTGGCCCGCCACAGATCCAGCTGATACTTGCCGCCGCCCTTACTCTTAAGGATCTGCGCCTCCTGCCCCGGCCCCCGGAATTCCTGCACAAAGGCCTCCGCCACGTCCTCACTGACTTCATAACATGCCTGACAGATAGACGGCCCGACTGCCGCCGTCAGATCCTCCGGCCGCGTGCCGTAGACCTCCCTCATCTTCTCCGTTACACATCTTCCCATCCGCGCCACGGTTCCCCGCCAACCGGAATGGGCAAGCGCCACGGCCCGGTTTCTCGTATCCACGAAATATAAGGGCACACAGTCCGCATAAAAAGTGGCCAGCACCAGCCCCGGCTCGTCGGTCAAAAGCCCGTCTACGTCATGGTAATCTCTCGGCCGCAGGATTCCCTTGCCACCGTCCTGTCTGCTCACCACCCGCAGATTCACGGTATGAGTCTGGTCAGAACAGACTATGTCTTCCAGGCTGCACCCCAGCGCTGCGGCGATCCTCTTAAAGTTCTCATCCACAGCCGCCTTCTCGTCTCCCCTGGCATAACTTAAATTCATGGTGCCATAGATGCCCTCACTGACCCCGCCGATCCTGGTAGAAAACAAATGCCGCACGATCCCGGTCTGTTCCAGCAGCGGAAATGTCAGATATTCCACTGCCCCGGCCCGGTTTTGCTTCATCTTCATGTTACCTGAATGTCTGTGTAATTCCATCCTATTACCCCCATTCTTTCTTACCCTGCGATCATCACGATCACTCTGCCGTCCCAAGCTGCCGCCTGCTTCTCAGGATCTTTCCCGCAATCATTACCGCCGCGCAAGATAGTCAAACGCGTTTTTCACCCACGTAAGCGATTCCCCGTCCATAGCCGCCACATCAAACCGGATCGGCGTATCTTCCATACAGTGATGCGTCACTCGATAATAATCGGCCACCCGGCAGATCCTCTGCTGCTTGGCATATCCCACTGCCTCCGCCGCCGTTCCCCGGCTGCCGCTGCTGCGGTACTTCACCTCAAAAAAGACAAGATACTCACCGTCATACCCGATTATATCGATCTCACCCTGCCGGCAGCGAAAATTCCGTTCACAGATCCTCACTCCCTTAGATAATAAATAGGCACAGACCTGCTCTTCCTTCTGTGCCCCCTGCTTCCGTGTATTCAACTCTGCCTCCTACTTTGCCGCTGCCATCTTCGCCTTGATCTTATCCATGGAATCCACGAAAATAAGGATCTCCGCAACCACCTCGTACAGCTCCGGTGGAATCATATCTCCGATCTCCAGACGGGAAAGCGTATCTGCCAGCTTATCGTCACGATGCACCGGCACCGCCGCTTCCCTGGCCTTCTCTATAATACGTTCCGCCAGCTCTCCTCTGCCGGAGGCAATGACTCTGGGCGCCTCCTCGTCGGGATCATATTCCAGAGCGATCGCCTGTTTCGGCTTCTTCTGCACCTGCCCGGTCATGGCCTCGGGCCTTGGTTTTTGCCGTGCCTGCCCGGTCATGGCCGCCTGCCTCGCCTTCCGTTTCTCCTCCTGCGTCATAGCCCTCCCCTTTCTGCCTTCGCTGCTTTATCATGCCCTCATATCAAAAGAGGTTCGGCTGAGTACCGAGATATTCTTCTCCTGATTCAGAATCGTCTGCATAATGCCGCCCTCTTTTACTTCCTCCTCCTTGATCTGGAACTGTGCCTTTAACGCATATCCGCGCTTCATAAGCCGCTCATCCAACAGGGAGATATGCTGTTCGATCAGATCCAGCGCGCTCTCGTCCTGCAGGGTAAAATTCGTATTCACCTTATTCTGCTGCATCGCCACATACACATCCAGAGCGCCCAGGTGCTCCATATCCAGATGCAAAAGCGCGCTCACATTGCCGTCCTTTGCCGCCAGATTCTTCTTGTTTGTATAGACATAGAGATCGCCGTGGGCATTGTTGCCGGCCAGCTTAAGCGGCAGCTGGATATAAGCGAACATGTGATTCATCTGGTTCATGAAGTCCACGTTGTTCTGCAGGTTCTGTACACTCCTCGCCACGGGAAGATCTGCCTTGCCTGCCGTCTGGATCGCCTCATGCAGACGCATACTCTGCTCTCGGATCCTCTCGTACAGCTGCTCCACTTTATGCGGATCGGCCACATCCCGGGGTTCGATCAGCCACTGTCTGCTCACTTCCGCCTTCAACAGTCCCTCAAACTCTTTGCCTGCAAAAAGCCGCTCCAACACCTGCGAAGGCATCTCATGCTCTCCCGCACCGTTAAGCGTATGACGGATCAATGCCAGCGCTTCCTTTGCCGACAAACCACCGTTTTTGATCTGCTCCGCCGCCTGTTCCTCCATGCCAAGCTCCCGCAGCAGATTCCCCAGATCACTCCACTGCTTCGCCGTCAGGACGGGATTCTGCCCCGCTTCCTGTGAGGAGGCGCTTTCGTCAGCACCCTTTGCATACAGGAAGTCCGGATCCATCAGCCGGCCTGGCTGTACCCCTTCCTCCGGCGCCACACCGTTTCCGCCTGCCTGTTCCACGCCACTATCCGGCCCCTTCCGGATCACTTCTCCGGCGGCGCCGTCTTCCCCAAGAATATCCAGCACCTGCCCATAAAAGGCATACGCCTGCCCGGTTCTGCCCTCACTCATCAGCTCTCTAAAAACTTCCGGCAGCTCCTCCATAATCGTCTCCGCGCTGCCAAGCAGCTGATGGCTGGCATTCAGATACTGCTCGAACTGCTCGATATTTAATTCCGTCACGGCAAGCCCCAGCCGGATCATCTGGATTATGGAAGCCGGATTCTGCCCCGGAAATTCCAACAGCTGTCTGCTCACATTCAAGATGGTATCCTTGTCGATCGGCATACCCTCTTCCATCATGCGGGCTACCATCTCCACATTCGCCGCCGTCTCCGGTAATCCCGCCGCTCCCAGCGCCCGCAGGATCGTCGCCTGATTGGCCATATTGGCATACAACGGCGTCAGAGACAATACCGAGCCGTTGTTGGTCTTCACCTCAAAACTCATATTCTGCCCCAAAGCCAGACTGATGCTCTGATCGATCCGCGCATTGATCAGCAGCTCCTGGCTGAGCGCAATCTGCGCAACATTACCGTTCCTGCTGACGACCGCCCCCTGGATCGTCTGTCCCGGCAGTAGATTCCTGATCTCATTCTGTACCCGGTAATTCCGTTCCCCCTTAGATACAGCCTCCGATGATTTACTCGTATCGTTTGCCCTGATATTCTGATTATTCCGTTTAAAAACACCCGCCAGATTCAACCTTTATCCCCCTGCCACAATTATACAAAATGTGTAATGAATGATCTCCTGTGGATCGGGCACGGTCCATACTTCTTCAAAGCCTCCACATGTACCTGCGCACCGTATCCCTTATTGGAAGCAAAACCGTATTCCGGATACACCTCGTCATACTGTACCATCAGACGATCCCTTGTCACCTTGGCCACAATACTGGCGGCCCCGATGGAAATACTCTTGGCATCCCCCCTGATGATGGGCACCTGTTTGACGGATACCTGCGGAATCGTCACCGCATCATTTAACAGCAGGTCAGGCGTCACCGTAAGCTTGCCGACAGCCTCCCGCATGGCCTCGTATGTGGCCTGCAGAATGTTGATCTCATCGATCCGCTCCGGCGTACTGTATCCGATCCCCACTGCCACCGCCCGTTCCATAATGATATCATAAAGCTCTTCTCTCTTTTTTTCGGACAGTTTCTTGGAATCATTAATATACAGTATGTCACAGTCTTTCGGCAATATAACGGCGCCGGCCACCACCGGGCCGGCAAGCGGGCCGCGTCCCACCTCGTCGATGCCGCAAATATGTTCATACATCGCATATTCCCGCTCGTATTTTAATAGCTCCCGGCTCCTTGCCACTTCCTTTTCATAGGCAAGCAGCCGCTTCCTTCCTTTCTCCACGGCGCTGCGTACTCCGGTCCGCTCATCCTCCGCATAGTGCATAAACAAAACAGGCAGTTCCTCTATCGCCGCTGCCTGTATCTTCTCCGTAATTACTTTGATGCTTTCTCTCATTTTTCTTCCATTCCGGCCTTCTTCCGTTCCGGCCTGTTCCCACTCCGACCTTTTCCATACATACCGGCATCTTACCGATGCTTAATGAACCCAAACTTATTAAGAGGCCAGATCCGCAGCCATGCTCTTCCTATGATCTCATCCCGTCTGACATTTCCCACGGAAGGATCTCTGCTGTCCGTGCTGTTGTTTCGATTGTCTCCCATCAGGAAATATTCGTCATCCGCCAGCACGATCTCCTCATAGGCCCGGCCCGGATTCTGGATCACTTCTTTACCGTAGGATTCCTCCAGGACCTCACCGTTGACTAATATATTCCCCATCTCATCGATCTGGATCGTCTCTCCCGGCAGCCCGATCACCCTCTTTATGTAAAAGGTATTCTCCTCATAGCGGAAGGGAAACACTACGATATCGAACCGCTCCGGCTCATGGAAGCGATAACTTATCTTATCCACGATCAGATTATCTTCACTGCTCAGCTTCGGCTCCATGGAGCTGCCCTGTACCTGTGTCCGTTGTCCCACAAAATGGATCACCAGATACACGGCGCACAAAACAAACAACAGGTAAAGGCTGGTGCTTAAGATCTCTTTCAGTACTTTTTTCATTCCGTCACTTCCCCAATCTATCTCTTTCTAAATCTGTCCCTATTCTTGTACATTATATTCAGACGCCTGTACCTCATGAGGCTCCGGCATTTCCAACGTGATCCTTGCGATCCGGCCGCTTCTGAAATCATCGACCACAACCGCCGATGCCTTCTCGTAATCTATCTCCTGTCCCTTCCTGTAGCACTTACGCACTTCACAGACATGCTTAAGCACCGAAAGCGGCGTATCCTCCGCCTCCATGCCATCCTGTCCCGGCTCAATCTGATATCGCTCATACAAAGCATCTTTATAATGAATAAGAAGATAAGCGATCAGATCTGCCGCCAGCTCCGTCATCTGCAGGATCTCGTCATTCATGGAACCGACCAGCGCCAGATTCCGGCCCACCTCTTCACTCTCAAACTTAGGCCACAGAATACCCGGCGTATCCAGAAATTCCAGTTCTTTATTCAGCCTGATCCACTGCTTGCCCTTCGTAACGCCCGGCTTATTGCCGGTCTTTGTACAGGCTTTGCCGGCAAAAGAATTGATAAACGTAGATTTCCCCACATTCGGGATACCCACTACGATCGCACGCACCGGACGGTTCTTGATGCCTCGCTTTCTGTCACGCTCGATCTTATCCTTGCAGGCTTCCCGAACCATGCCATAGATCGCGCGCAATCCCTGCCCGCTCCTTGCATTGATTTCCAGCACGTGAAATCCCTTATTCTTAAAGTATTCCATCCACAGCTTATTGACCTTCTCATCCGCCAGATCCGACTTGTTGAGCAGAATCAGCCTTGCCTTGTTCTTCCCCAGCTCGTCTATATCCGGATTCCTGCTACTGAGCGGGATTCTCGCATCGACCAGCTCGATCACCAGGTCGATCAGGCTGATGTTTTCCTGCATCATCCGCTTCGCCTTCGTCATATGTCCCGGATACCATTGATAATTCATCTGATTTCCTGTCCTTTCCTGTCTGTGTCTTACCGCTATGACTGCATCCTTCTATTCCTACTCGACCAGTCCCATGCCTTCCTCTCCCGACGGCATATGGAACCAGGCTTTCCCGATTATATTATTCTTATTCACACCGCCGATATTACCGGAGCGGCTGTCCTCACTGCTATTGCGGTTATCCCCCAGCACAAAAAATTCATCGATCGCCAACGTCATTTCATTCTCTGCGATACCCGCATCGATCATCCTGTCGAATTCCTCCGACTCTTCCAGAAAGACACCGTCGATATAGACGCTGCCGTCTTTGATCTGCACGGTCTCCCCCGGCAGGCCCACTACTCTTTTCACATAGAAATGAGAATTCTGATTTCCGTTGGGCAGAAAGACAATCACATCTCCCCGTTTCGGCGTGGAAAGCCTGTATAACACACGATTCACCAGAATCTCCTGCCCGTTAAACAGCGTAGTCTCCATGGAATCCCCGATAACGCTCGTGCGCATCCCTACGGAATACACGATCACAAATGCCAGAAAGACAGCCGCCACCCCGCCAACGATCATCTCGAAGATGTCCTTGATAATTCTGGAATCCAGTCTTTTTTTCTTCTGATAAAAAGTTAATCCCTTTCTTCTCGCCACACGTATCTTCCTCTTTGATCTCTTTTCGTCTTTTCTTTCCCTCCGAAGCGTTTTGCGCCCTGTTGTTTCTTGTATAAATCCACGACTCTCATAGTATAGCACGAACATTTTGTTATGTCCAACTCAAATCTTTACGTCATCCGGATCATTCTCCTCTGACACCTATAAGGGGCCCTCCTTACGGAAAGCCCCTTCACTGTGTTTAATAAATATCTCCACCCTCATAGAAATAATTATTGTCTTTTATCCGAATACATGATTTGCCTGCAGCACGCCGAACACAATCACCGCCACCAGTGCGATCACACAGAGCAAAATGAATTTGTCCAGTGACCGGATGGGAATATCGGGAAGCTGCTCATAGATTCCTTCAAATGCACTGCCTCCGGAAGACTTCTTCTTATCCGTCTGCTCCGTATCAGCCTGCTGCGCTTCCAGCTCCAATTCCTCATCTCTTCTCTGCTCTTCTGCCATATCATCTATTCCTTCCATATTGTTCTGCTATTTCTTCTGCAGGTACTTTCTTAAGTCAAGTGCAACCGCGATCACGATTACAAGACCCTGTGCGATGTATGTATAAGCCGGATCCACACCAAGGAACTGGAGACAGATCTTCAGGATCTCGAATACCAGTACACCGATCAGGATACCGCCCACACGACCTACACCACCGTTCGCGGATACACCGCCGATGGTACAGGCTGCGATTGCCTCCAGCTCATAACCGTTACCGGTCGCTGTAGATGCACCGCCGGCCTTCGCGCCTACCAGGAAACCTGCCAGCGCGTACATGCAGCCCGCCAGAATGTAGATACGGATCAGAGAACCGCGCACGTTGACACCGGCCACCTGTGCCGCATTCTCGTTACCACCGATGGCATACATATACTTACCGTGACGGGTCTTATTATACAGGAACCAGAAATAAGCGCCGATCACTACCGCGAAGATCATCAGATAGGGAATCGGTCCCAGGGATCCGCTGGCAACGGTCAGATAACTGGTCTTGTAACCACCCATAGGCTGGTTGTTCGTAATCAGGGAACAGAGACCATAGATAATCGTCTGCATACCCAGAGTCGCGATGAAGGGCGGAACCTTCAATACGGAAATCACAACGCCGTTCACGCCGCCGAAGCATCCCATGATAACCATAACGATAACCAAAGCGATCGGCCATGGAATATCCGGCATCCAGGGAAGCATACGTGCCGAATAGTCAATACTCTGCAGAAGCATGGCGGAAAGACACGCCGCCAGTCCGACCGCACGTCCTGCGGAAAGGTCCGTACCCTTGGTGATCAGACATCCCGATACACCGCAGGCGATGATGAATCTGGGGGATACATTGACTACCAGATTCTTAAAGTTGGTTACTGTAAAAAAGTTCTGTGTTGTAGCTCCTGTCAAAATAGCCAGCAGCACGATCAGGATTATGATCGCATTGTTGGACATAAATTTTTTCATATTAAATGATTTTGCCATGATAATGTTCCCCCTCCTTATTCAAACTGCGTTGCAAGTGCCATGATATTCTCCTGATTCGCCTCATCGCCGCCGATAAATCCGGTCACCCGGCCGTCACACATGACCATAATACGGTCGGACATACCGATCAGCTCGCTCATCTCCGAAGAGATCATGATGATACTCTTGCCCTGCTTTGCCATCTCGGCAATAATACAGTAGATCTCATACTTGGCTCCCACGTCGATACCACGCGTAGGTTCGTCCATAATAAAGACATCCGGACTGTTCGCCAGCCAGCGGCTGATCAGTACCTTCTGCTGGTTACCGCCTGAAAGCGATTGGATCTGCGTCTTAGAGGACGGTGTCTTGATCGAAAGCTTGGCGACATTCTCCTGTACCAGCTGCTCGATCTTGCCGTCATCGAGCATAAATCCGCCGATCAGATACTGATTCAAGGATGCGATGGAAACATTGTCCGCAATGGACAGCACGCCCAGGATTCCCGTGGCACGACGATCCTCCGTCAGCATGGCAATACCGCTGTTGATGGCATCCTTAGGCTGGTTGATCCTGATCTCCTGCCCTCTGTATGTAATCTTACCCGCCGTATGGCTGCGAAGCCCGAACAAGCCTTCCATCAGCTCTGTACGCTGTGCTCCTACCAGACCGGCCACACCCAGGATCTCACCCTTCTTGAGCTGGAACGATACATGGCGGAAACTCTTGGGATTGATGGAAGTGAAATCTTCCACTTCGAACACCACTTCACCGGGTACATTCTCGCGCGTCGGATACAATTCGGAAAGCTCACGGCCAACCATCTTGGTGATGATAAAATCGGTAGTCAGCTCTTTGGCCGACCAGGTTCCGATATACTGTCCGTCACGCATGATCGTAACTTCATCACTGATGCGCAGGATCTCATCCATCTTATGACTGATATAGACGATGGAAACGCCTTTGCTGCGCAGCTCATTGATGATGGTAAATAAAGCTTCTACTTCTGCGGCCGTCAGTGACGAGGTAGGCTCGTCGAGGATCAGTACCTTACAGTCAGCGGAAACCGCCTTCGCGATCTCAACCAGCTGCATCTGCGATACCGACAGACTTCCCAGCTTCGCCTTCGGCTCGAAATTCAGATGCACCTCTTCCAATACTCTGGCCGCATCTTCATACATTTTATCATGATCGATCACGGTCACCGGACCAAACTTCTTAACCGGATAACGCCCTACATAGATGTTCTCACCGATGCTTCTTTCCGGAATCGGCTGCAACTCCTGATGTACCATGGCAATACCGCGGTTTAAGGCATCCAGCGGCCCCTTGATCTGAACTTTTTCTCCTTCATAGATCACTTCCCCTTCGTCCATGTGGTAGATACCGAACATGCACTTCATCAGGGTGGATTTGCCGGCTCCGTTCTCGCCCATCAGGGCATGAACCGTACCCGGCCGCAAATTCAACTGCGCACCGTCCAGCGCTTTGACACCTGGAAATGTTTTAACGACATTGTGCATCTCCAAACGATACTCTGACAAATTGATAACCCCCTTTATGTATCAGAAAGAAGTGCATGCGCCAAATGCACACGCACTTCTCAGTGATTTACATTCTCATATTATTGTGGACTGCTTCTGCTTACTGGAAGTCAGCTACGTTATCCGGAGTAACCTTCACATAGTCTACATAGATGGACTGCTCGCCAGATGCATATGTCTTGCCGCCAAGCAGCTCTTCCATAGCTGCAACCGCACCTTCTGCCTGACCCTGAGCGTCATTCAGAACCGTACCTGTCATGTTGCCGGATGCCACTTCGTTAAGTGCAGCGTCCAGAGCGTCAACACCTACCAGATAGATGTCCTCGTTTACCTTACGGCCTGCTGCCTGGATTGCCTGCAGAGCACCGATTGCCATATCGTCATTGTTACAGAAGATAACTTCGATCTGGTCACCGAATTTAGCAAGGTCGTTCTGTGCGATCTCCTGACCCTTGTTACGATCCCAGTCACCACGCTGCAGGTCAAGCTCTTCCACTTCGATGCCTGCGTCTGTCAGTGCCTTTACAGAGAACTCTGTACGATACTGTGCGTCAACGTTCTCCGGGTCACCCTGGATCATGATGTAAGAAACTTTGCCGTCGCCGTTGATATCACCCTTGTTCTCGGTATCCAGGATCAGCTCACCCTGCATGGTTCCGGACTGACGTGCGTCACATCCTACATAAACCAGCTTGTCATATGCGCTCATCTGCTCTGCCGTAGGCTCACGGTTGATCAGAACGGTCGGTACGCCTGCGTCCTTAACGGTAGCGATGATCTGGTCTGCTGCAGATGTCATAACCGGATTGATGATCAGCGCGTCAACGCCCTGTGCGATGAAGTTGTTGATCTGGTTATTCTGCTCAGCCTGGTCATTCTTACCATCCATGAAAGTTACGGTGTAACCTTTGCCCTCCAGGATCTCCTGCAGTGCATTACGGTATGTGGTCATGAATGCGTCGTCGAACTTGTAAATGCAGACACCGATGTTGCCGCCTGCACCTGCTGCATCCGCTGCTGCGTCAGCATCTTCTGCCGCTGCGTCTTCTGCCTCAGCCTCGGTCTCAGCTTCTTCTTCAGCCGGAGCTTCCTCTTCTGCAGGCGCTTCTTCTTCAGCCGGAGCCTCTTCTGCAGGCGCTTCTGTCGTTGCAGGAGCTGCATCATTGCCGCCGCATGCTGTCAGACCGAATACCATCATGGATGCCATTGCTATCGCAAGCACTTTTTTCAATTTCATAGTTACAAATCCTCCTTAATTCTGCCATTTTTAGGCGTTTTTATCATTTTATGCCATAATGTGCACTCCCTTTTACACATTATGACTACTGACAAGGCTATTGTACCGGATTATCTGTCCGTTTTCCATAAGATTTTCTTGGAATAGTTATGGATTTTCTTTGATTTTTGTAATTATAATCTCCTGCGGCGTCCAAAAGTACGTCTCGTCCGTAAGCGGATACTCCTCCGGCAGCGCTTTTTCCAGCGCACAGCTGGCAGCCAATTCCAGAATCGCACTGCAGTAGAGATCCTTGTTGGCAGAGACCGTTCCTAAGAGCTTCCCGTTCTCGATCGCTTCCAGCCCCGGCGTAGTGCCGTCTATACCGATCACGTTCACCCCCGTAACCTGCGCCCGCTCCAGCGCATCGATCGCCCCCAGCGCCATGTCATCATTGTTGCTGATCACCAATTCGATGGTATCCGGATACTCCGTAAGCCACTGTTCCATCAGCGCCGACGCCTGGCTGCGCTCCCAGTTTGCGATGCCGCCCGTGATTCTCTCGATAGATACTCTGCCGTCCTTCAACGTCTGTACGGACCACTCCGTGCGAATCAGGGAATCCTGATGGCTGGTCTCTCCCTCTAACATCACATAACTGACTACGCCATCCTCGTTTAAGTCAACCGCTTCCGGCTGTTTTCGGTACAGGTCCACCACCATCTGGCCCTGCAGGACAGCCGTCTCCTTTGCATCCACGCCCACATAGAAGAGCTTGTCCCAGCGGTTCATATCCTCCTCCACCGGCTGACGGTTAAAGAACACCACGGGCACCCCCGCGGTCATCGCCTTATCAATGATCAGCGAAGTGTCCGTTCGATCCACCGGATTGATGCACAGCACGTCACAGCCTAATGAGATGAACCGCTCCACCTGATTATTCTGGGTATTCTGACTGCCCTTGGCCTCCTGAATGTCCAGCGTCACCTTGATGCCGCTCTCCCGCTCATATTCCTTCGCCTTCTCCTCTATGATGCTGCGAATATTATTGATAAAGGTATCGTCCCCTCGGTATAAGCTGATACCGATGCGGATCGATGTCTTCTCCTCCTCCTTACTCACTCCCTGACAGGAAGTCAAAAGCAGGCACACGATCAGCAATATAAATATTCTTTTCATTCTTACCTCCATGCCGAAGCAGGATTACTCGATCGGAAACAGCATCTTCTCAAACGCCGGATCGCGCAGATCCTTCTTTTCTATATAATAGGACTCCATCACCGTAGGAACGCTGCCCGCTCCCTCCAGTGCCCGGACCGCCTCCCGCACACTGTAATACCCCAGGCTGAATTCATCCGTGACACAGATGCCCGTGATCAGTCCCCGGTCCAGATAATTCAGGATCGGTATGGTAGTGCCTCGGCCGTAAAGCCCTCTGACGGCCCTTGCCGTTTCCTCACTGCCGTCCAGAACCCCTGCCGCTTCCGTCAGGATCTCCTGACTCTCCGCCAGGATCACCACTTCTTCCAAATCCTCCATCCCGATCTTCTCCAGCATCATCCAGAAACGGTCTTCCTCGTTCTTCATGATTCTCTGCACCCTGCACCCTTCTTCCGCGAGTGCCGCATCGACGCCTTTTAGAAAAAGGCGGTCCATATCGCTCTGCCCTGTCGAATCCGTCAGCACATACACAGGCGTTTCGGCCGGCTGCTCTTCCAGAATCTTCTCGACCAGCAATTTCCCCATCTTCTCATGATCGATGATCACATTCCCTGCACCGGACGCATCCGCCACACCGGCTCGAAACAGAATCACCGGAATCGTCATCTGCTTCTTCGATACCTGTTCTTCCTCCACCGGAACGACGATCAGTGCGTCGGCACCGTCCTGCTGTTCCCGCTCCATCAGCTCCATCTGCTCCTGCACATCCAGTTTCTCATACAGGGTGATCAACTGCACATCCGCATTAAACTCAAAAGCAGCCTGATCCATCCCCTTGCGGAAATTACTGTAATTATCACTCCGCACATCCTCAATAATCACCGCGATCTGATAGATCTCCCGCTCCGGCTCACGAATAATCAGATCCGTAGAGCACATAAGAAACAATACTACCAGGCATACGATATATATCACTATCAGCACTTTTCCACTTTTACCTATCATACCCGTGCCTCCTGTGCCGCCTCCGAATACGCCTGCGCCGGAAGATGGATCTCAATGATCGTTCCTTCATCCGGCTCCGACCAGATCGTAAGGCCGTAGCTTTCACCGAAATACAGTCTGATCCGCTCATTCACATTCTTGACGCCGATGCCCGATCCCCGCTTGGAAGATACATGATGCTGTTCATCCAGAAGGCTCCTGGCCTGTTCCGCCGTCATGCCAAGCCCGTTATCGCTGATCCGAAACCACAACTCCGTATCCTCCCGGTACACCTTGATGCTGATCTCTCCGTCCCCGTCCATAAATTCCATACCATGATAAATGGCATTCTCCACCAACGGTTGCAGCATCAGTTTCAGGCTCACCAGATCCATCACGTCCTTTGCCGCTTCGATCTCATACACAAACTTGTTCTTGAATCTTGTCTGCTGGATCATCAGATAATTCCGCACATGCTCCAGCTCATCCTTTACTGTGATGATACTTTTCCCTTTGCTTAAGCTGATCCTGAAAAACCGCGCCAGCGCCGTCACGATCCGCACGGCGTCCTGCTTCTGCTCATTCTCGATCATCCACACAATGATATCCAGGGTATTGTACAAAAAATGCGGATTGATCTGGGACTGTAAGGTATCAAACTCGCTTTTCCGCTTGGATTCGTGCTCCGCCACGATATCTTCCATCAGCGTCTTGATACGCTTTGCCATCTCTCCGATAGAACGACCGAGATGCCTGATCTCATAAGAACCGCCCTGGTACACCTCCGTATCCAGATCCCCCGCCTCGATCGCATTGACAGACTTCTCCAGTTCCTGAATCGGCGTGGTGATGCGGGATGAGATGAAATTATTGGTCAGTACCAGCACCAGCAGAAATGCCGCCACCACAAAGACCGCAAAAAGCTGCATTTTCAGATTGCTCAGAGGCAGTCCCTTTTCCGGTGTCACGCTGAGCAGTTTCCAACCCGTATACCCCACGGATTTCACGCTGACTTCGCGCCACTCCCCTTCGTATCGTTCCCGAAAACTGCCGTCCCGGTAGCCTGCCGCCATGGCGGTGTTTTCCGACATCTGCCCCGTCTCGATCATCTGCATCCGGGGATGGTAGATCAGTTCCCCGCCGCTGCTGACCATATACAGATATCCCTGATTGCCCAGGGTAATATTGTCCAGGATCTGCTGCAGACTGCTGTAGCGGATATCCAGCAGCAGGATTCCCTGCTCCGTGGAAGTACCATGGGTGATCTCCACTGCCCGCGTCAGGGTAATGACCCATCGGTACTGGTTCTCATTATTATCGAATATATATTGCACATGGGGCGTGGTAAAATGCAGGTTGTCCGTTCGGTTGAGGGTATTGCCAAACCACTGTTCCTTCGTCACATCCAGGCCTGTCTTCAGCCGCGCCGCCGGCACCGCCTCCAGAAGCTCCCCTTCCTTGGACAACAGGGCGATATTGGCGATGCTGTCCTTGTTATTGTCATACAACAGCGTAATCTGGCTGTTTACCGTCTCCTTCTCCAGATCCGCATTCTTGATAACACCGTAGTATAAGCTGTCAGAAAGCTTCATGATGGTGCGCAGGTAAGAATCCACAGAACGGTTGATCTGTCCCAGGACAGCCTGATTCTCCTCCCGCACGGCCGCCGTCAGCTGCTGGGACATCTGTGCATAAAGGGTCACCCCGATCAGAACGATAACCGCCAGAGCGCTGATCGTAAAGTATCTGAATATTGTATAGCGGATGCTGGACTTTCTGCCAGTTCCCATCGGCATCTGCTGTTCCATGGCGCTCCTTTCCTGTGGCGTTATTGCTGCTGCGCTTCCGACTGCGTCCCGCGGTATTTGGTAGGCGACACACCATACCGCTTCTTAAACACATAGCTGAAATAATTCTGTTCCTGGTAACCCACTTTCTGCGCAATCATATACGTTTTGTCGTCGGTTTCGTTCAAAAGTTCCACTGCCTTTCTGAGTCTTACTTCGGTCAGATAATTGACATAAGCCTGTCCGGTCTCTTTCTTAAAAACAGTGGAGAAATAAGCCGGACTCATATGCAGATGACGGCACAACGTCTCCACCGACAAATCCGGTTCCGAGAAATGCTCCCTGATATATTCCTTCGCTTCCTGGATAACCCTGCGCGTAGTGTTGTCCCGTTCCCGGTTCATAACCTCATTCATGCGGCAGGCGATCGCGGCGATCCGGTCCGCGAATTCCTCCCGGCGGCAGATGCCTTCCAGCACCTCCGCATACTGCGCCTTGGAATCAAACATCTCGTCAATATCCAGATCGTGCTGCTGCATCAGCCTGATCATATAGTTGGCAACGGAGATCATATAGGCCTGATACTGTCTGATATGAACCTTCGCATCGTCCATCCGGCCTGAAAGTTCCCGGATCACGCTGTCGATCTTCTCCGCCGTCCCGAACTTAATGGCCGCCACCAGCTCTTCCTCGTCTTTCTCACTAAACTGCAGCTTCCCTCTGCCCACGGGCTCCACATCATTGATATAGATAGGCCTGCCCGTACCGACGATGGCCCGATACCCCAGCGCATCCATGGCCGACTGGTAAGAACGGCTGACCTCCGGCAATGTCTCGCAGCTGCAGCCCACGCCCACGGTGATCTCAACCTCCAGCACCCGGCGGCACTCTTTACAGATATCATGGAGCAGGTTGCTTAAGCCTGTCTGGGTATTGTGTTCGTCGATGGCCGCGATCAGGGTAATCTCATCCATGGAATTAAAAACGGCAAACCTGTAATACCTCTGCAGGGAATCCTCTACCAGTCCCCGTACGGAAATGGGGATCAGTTCCTGGGGCAGGGTCTGTGTCTGCGACTTCTCCACATGAATGACCGCCGCCACCCATCTGCAGGCATCCAGAATATCGATACCGTACTCCCCAAGCTTCGGTACCACCGCTTCCGCATCCGCCGCACCCCTCACCAGATCGTTCAGGAAAAGTTCCCGCAGGATCGGCAGATTCCCCAGATAGCTCTCCCGCAGGGAATCGATATCACGCCGCTGCTTGATCTCCTCGTCCAGATTCTCCCTGACTCTGGTGAGGATCTCCGACAGTTCCTCCTCGTTCACCGGTTTCAAAATATATTCCGTCACGTGCAGCTTGATGGCCTGCTGCGCATACTCGAAATCATCATAGCCCGAGAAGATCAATATCCTGATCGAAGGATATTTCTCCCGGATCCGCTTCGTCAATGTCAGTCCGTCCATATACGGCATACGAATATCCGTCATCACCACATCCGGCTGCAGCTGCTCCACCTTCTCTAACGCCTCCGCGCCGTTCTCGGCATCCCCCGCCACCTCGAATCCCAGCTTTTCCCATTCCATCTTGCGGATAATCCCCTTACGGACTTCCTCCTCGTCATCTACCAGCAAAATACGATATAACCCCATAACAATTCCGTTCCTTTCTCCTCGCGGCAGCCCGCCGCGACCCAGTCTCATTTTAGCACAAAAAAACTGATACTACAAATCTCTTTGCAGTACCAGTTCCATCGTCTCATATCTGTTTATCGCTACGTAAAAACAGCCTGGAGCCTTTATTTTACCAGCTCTTTGACCTTAGCCTTCTTGCCGACACGGTCTCTTAAGTAGTTCAGCTTCGCACGTCTTACCTTACCTCTTCTGACTACCTCGACTTTCTCTACGTTCGGGGAATGCATGGGCCATGTCTTCTCAACGCCAACGCCGTTAGATACCTTTCTAACCGTGAAGGTAGCTCTGCTGCTTCCGCCCTGCTTCTTCAATACGGTACCCTCGAAAACCTGAACTCTCTCGCGGTTACCTTCCTTGATCTTACCGTATACCTTAACGGTATCGCCTACATTGAACTCGTCAACCTTGTCTTTTAACTGTTCTGCTTCGATTTCTCTGATAATCTGGTTCATATCTGCCTCCTATTTCTATGGATGTTCTTAATACAATCTGTAACAGAGGACCATCTTTTTCGCAACATTAATAATTTAGCATATAACGGAAAGGATTGCAAGCGAATTTATAGATTTTTGTTGCAATACACCTCATACAGATCCGGCCTGCGCTCTTTCGTCCTCAGGATGGACTGTTCCAGCCGCCAGGCATCCACTTTGGCATGATCCCCGGAAAGCAGTATGGGCGGCACCCGTCTGTCATGCCAGACCTCCGGCCTGGAATACTGTGGATACTCTAACAGTCCGTCATAAAAGGATTCCGTCACCGCAGAATCCGTGTTATGCAGCACGCCGGGCACCAACCTGGCTATGGCATCGATCATCACCATGGCCGGAAGCTCCCCGCCGGTGAGCACATAATCCCCTATGGAGACCTCATCCGTCACGATCTCTTCCAGCACCCGCTCGTCGATGCCCTCATAATGACCGCACAGAAAGATCAGGTCCTCTTCCGCTGCCAGCTCCTGGGCCATTTTCTGATGAAAAGTCTTTCCCTGGGGCGTCACATATATGACCCGCCCGGGAGAAGCCCCCCGTGCGGCGATCCCGTCCGCTACCGCCTGCCAGGCGTCGAAGACCGGCTGTGCCTGCATCAGCATCCCCGCGCCGCCGCCGTAAGTATAATCATCCACCTTACCGTGCTTATCCAGTGTGTAGTCTCTGATATTTACCGCCTCGATGGAAATATGTTCCCGCTCCACCGCTCTTCCGAGTATACTTGTGTGCAGTCCCTGCATCACCATCTCCGGAAACAGCGTAAGGATATGGAAATTCATCATAGTGAGATCCCCTTTCCTTTCTCTTTTATCCTTCGGGCAGGATCACAACAACCCGTCCATGATATGCACCGTAATCACGCCGGTCTCCATATCAATGTTCTTCACGCATTCCTTGATCGCCGGCATCAGCACTTCTGCCCCGTCTTCGCCGCTGCGTTCCACCACATACACATCGTTGGCGCCCGTTGCCATCACATCTTTCAATGTGCCAAAGGCCTCTCCTTCCTCGGTCACCACCTGCATTCCGATCAGATCGGCGACAAAATATTCGTCCTTTTTAAGACGCACCGCCTTATCCCTTGTCACATAGAGCTTCGCGTTCTTATATTTTTCTACATCATTGATGGAATCGTATCCTTTAAATTTGACAATCACATACTGTTTGAAGAATTTAATGCCTTCGATCTCCATATCCAGGCGTTCTCTGCCGGTATCCATGATCACTTCTTTTAACTTCTTAAAACGTGCTGCATCATCTGTTGTCGGAAATACTTTGACCTCTCCTCTGATGCCATGCGTCTGTGTGATAACGCCGATCTGTAATTCAGATATCATAACTGTCCTTTCTGTAAATCTTCGGATTACGACATAACAAACCTCACAGATTGCTCCGTGAGGCTATTTGTTAGATAATTTCTACGTCCACTCTCTTATTGTCTTTCGACGATGCGGCTTTCACAACGGAACGGATCGCCTTCGCGATGCGGCCCTGTTTACCGATCACCTTACCCATATCCGACGCTGCAACATGAAGCTCAACGGTAATGTTCTTACCCTCTTCCTTCTCCGTAACAACAACCTCGTCCGGGTTTTCTACAAGAGCTTTGGCGATCACTTCAACCAATTCCTTCATTGTCCACCTCCAAAAGCTGTTTTGTACAACGGACTACTATTTGGTAATGCCTACGCTCTTGAAAATCCTGCTGACAACTTCTGTCGGCTGAGCGCCGTCTGATAACCATTTCTTGGCCGCCTCTTCGTCTACCTTGTAGGTGCTGGGATCCGTATTGGGATCGTATGTGCCGATCTCAGCGATACATCTTCCGTCTCTCGGAGATCTGGAATCTGCTACTACAATTCTGTAGAAAGGATGTTTCTTCTGTCCCATTCTTCTTAATCTGATCTTAACTGCCATTTTCTTTGCCTCCATCTAAAAAATATTAATTATTTGAAACCCTTAAGAACCTCCCGGAAACCCTCCCCGGCAATTCTTAAAATGGGAATTTCATACCGCCTAAACCGCCGAACATGCCCCGGCCCCGCTTGCCGCCCATCATACCGGGAAGCTGCTTCATCATCTTCTGGGACTGTTCAAACTGCTTGATAAATTTATTGACAATCGCAATATCCACGCCGGCGCCTCTCGCAATCCGATGCTTTCTGCTGGGATTTAACAGTTTGGGATTTTGCCGCTCCGCCGGCGTCATGCTCAGCACGATCGCCTCCATGCGGGCTAACTGCTTCTCATCCACCAGGGATTCGATATCCCCCATCTTACTTCCCATTCCCGGCATCATGTTTAAGATACCGGACAGACCACCCATATTGCGCATCTGTTTCATGCTTTCCAGATAATCTTCAAAGTCGAATTTGCCCTTCTTCATGCGGGCCGCCATCTGTTTCTCTTTCTCTTCGTCGATATCCAGATTCTGCTGCACCTTCTCGATCAATGTCAGCACATCACCCATGCCCAGGATCCGGCTGGCCATACGATCCGGATAGAACTGCTCTAAGTCCGAAAGCTTCTCTCCCATACCGATATACAGAATCGGCCTGCCTGTCACGGCCTTAATGGAGAGTGCAGCACCGCCTCTCGAATCACCGTCCATCTTGGAAAGGATCACGCCGTCGATCCCGATCTTCTCATCGAAATCCTTCGCCACATTGACCGCATCCTGTCCGGTCATGGCATCCACCACCAGCAGACTCTGATGCACGTCCACATTGCTCTTGATCTCCTGCAGCTCCGCCATCATCTCCTCGTCGATATGAAGACGTCCCGCCGTATCCAGGATCACCACATTATGGCCGTTCTTCTGGGCATGTTCCACCGCCGCCTTCGCGATATTCACCGGCTTGTGGTTCTCTCCCATGGCAAAAACTTCAACCTGCTGTTTCTCACCGTTGATCTGCAGCTGTTTGATCGCCGCCGGTCTGTAGACGTCACAGGCCACAAGCAGCGGCTTCTTACCTTTGAGCTTGAGTTTTCCGGCTATCTTTGCTGTGGTGGTTGTCTTACCGGCTCCCTGCAGACCACACATCATGATGACCGTGATTGATTTACCCGGCTGTAATGTAATCTCCGTAGTCTCGGACCCCATCAACGAGATCATCTCTTCATTAACGATCTTGATGACCATCTGCCCCGGATTCAATCCGTTCAGGACATCCGCGCCGATGGCACGCTCCTCCACCGACTTGACGAACTGCTTCACCACCTTAAAGTTAACGTCCGCCTCCAACAGCGCCATCTTCACTTCCTTCAGCGCCGTCTTGACATCCGCTTCCGTGAGGCGTCCCTTACTTCTCAGGTTCTTGAACACATTCTGCAGTTTATCGGTCAAACTTTCAAATGCCATAGAATTCCATGCCTTTCAAATCATACTAAGTGTTATATCATTCACTATAGTTCCTGCAGAATCTCGGAAGACAACTGCTTTATCTTAGCGCTGTACAGACGATACTGTTCTTCGTTCACATCCTCATCTTCCTCTAGCTGCTCCGACAGGCGGCTGATACAGGCGATCTTCTCCTTGATGCTCTTAAACCTGGCGATCAGCTTCAGCTTCTCTTCATACCCCTGCAGGATCTTATCGCAACGCTTCACGATATCATGCACTGCCTGTCTGCTGACGCCCTCTTCCTGCGCAATCTCACTCAGTGACAGATTGTCGTATACGACTCCTTCATAGATCTGCCGCTGATGCTTCGTCAGCAGCTCGCCATAGAAATCATACAGCAATCCCTGTTCCACGATCTTTTCCATGTCGCTAACCTCTGCCGGACACGCTGTATCGCACCCGACTTATGCATTCTACTATAAGAAAAGAATGGTGTCAAGTATTTTTTCTTTACGAACTGTTGTTCGCGCTTCTCCTTCTTGTGTTATCACTGTTTATTTCAATACTGCTGCCATTTAGGGTGCTTTTATCATGATCTATCTTTTTCCGTCTTTCTTCTCGAATTTGTCACAGAATTGTCACAGCAATTATGATATTCTAACCGTCTGCGCCACTGCTTCCTGCTCTCGCTTTTTATCCTCTGTCAAATGCGTATATGTGTCCAGTGTCACGGATGTAGAAGCGTGTCCGAGGTTCTGGCTCACAATCTTTACATCAGCCCCGGCAGAATAGGCAAGACTTGTATAAGTATGCCGAACCACGTGCGGACAAAAATTCTCAATCTTTTCTGTATGGTTTTCTTCTGCATCCTTGTTGTGCCGCTCCACAATCCTTTTTATCAGTTCCCGGAATCCCGGCTCATTCCATACATTCCCGGATGTATTCACGAACAGAAAACCAGATATATACCCTCTAACATTCCCAGAATCATCCACATAAGGCAATTTTGCCACCGAAGGTGCACTTTGCATTTTCAGCTTTAAAAGTGTTTTTCTCACCACACTGTTTATTGTAACAGTGCGAATAGATGTTTTACTTTTGGGAGAGGCTACCGCCATAGTAAATCCGTAATCTGCTTTTCTGTAACGATTTACCGTTTTACTGATGGTTATGGTATTCTCTTTGAAATTCACATCATCCCACGTCAAAGCCGCCATTTCTCCGATTCTCATACCCAAATTAAACAGGACAACAAACGCTGGGTAACTATATGAATACCGTTCGCTATTCTTTACATAACCCATAAACAAATTAATCTGCTGCTGTTCTATGGTCGTCCGTTTCTTGCTCTCTGTTTGCGGTACTTGTAAATTCTTTGCCGGATTCTTAATAATAATATCATCATCTAAAGCACATTCAAAGACGATATTCAAGCAACTTTTCAGGTTGGACATCGTAGAATGTTTCTTGCCGTCCTGAACCATTTCATTAATGATTCTCTGGCAATCTGCCTTTGTAATCTTTGCAATCTGCTTTTTCCCAATTGTATTCTTGATATATGTATTGTAATATGATTTGTAATTCGTACAAGTTGTGGCTTTCCTGCCGCTCTTTGCAAATGTTTCCATCCAAAAATCAAAGTAGGCGTTCAATGTCATTCTGGCATTTCTGGTATTCAGCTTATTGCCCCTGTCAATCCTGCACAGCAAATCATTTTCCTGTTTCCGCAATTCCACCAGATCAGGAGCAGTAATTGTGATGCGCTCGCCATCAATCATTTTTCGGAACATATACCGCTTATTATTTGAATCATAGTATTCGCCAGTTTTGAGATTCCTGCCCCGGTTGTCTTTCCTCTTTTCTGCCATAATAAGCACCGCCTTTCTATAATGTGGAATAGGGCAGCAGGCATAAAGCCGCCCATGCCTTCCTTAACGGAACACTCCGGCCATCGCCAGAACAATCACAAATGCCAGACCAAACCCAAGCACCTCAGCAATGATTCCGGCAACAAAATACAGGATAAATTTCAGCCGCTCAAAACTCATCGGTTCCCGGCCCGGTTTGTTTCTCAAAATTATTTCGTTGACTCCATTCATTCTGTACCCTCACTCTCTTTCACATAGTCACTCACGGAAATGTAAATAGCTTTGAGAAATCTTTGATTTTCGATTTTCTCTAAAAGCTCAATAATGATAGCTTTATAATCCATACTGCACCTCCTACTCTTCTTCTGTCATATTGACTGCGAAACGATAAATATGCCGAACAATCCATAAGTCGCTTATTTTGGATAAAATGTCGTTTATTGCTTTGATGCATTCATCATGATCAAGTTCATAATATTCTTTCATTACGCACCGCCTTTCTCTTTCAGAAACCTTAAAAGCGTCTTTGCTACTGTATAAACCTTTTTCAGCCGTTCGTTGTCAAGCTGATTGATTATCTCAATGGTTCTTTCTATGTACATTTCTCTCATTCCGCACCGCCTTTCTCTGGCTCTGTCATGTGAACGCAAGTCCTGTGTATCTGCCAGAGAATCCATGAATCTTCAATGTTTCTGATAATTTTCCATATTGCTTTTAAGCGTTTCTTCCTACTCATGTGCCGTTCTACCATAAAAAACTCCTTTCAATTCTTTACTCCGAGCATGTGGTATGTTATAATTCCCCATACCCGATTTACAAGTTTCCGGGTTATCTGCCCCTATCAGAGTTACCGGCTTTGATAAGGGCTTTTCATTTACGCTACTGTGAATCTCCGAATGCTTGTCGTTCTGCAGTACTGGTTATAAATCTCCGGCAATGCTGCCTTTAATGCTTTACCGTCAAGGCGGTTGCTCACAATCTCTTTCCACCTGATAAGGAAATTCTTTGTCTGCAGTTCGTCAAGCCCCTTTTCTTCAAGGTCAGATTTCAGTTCGTCCTTAATAGCGTCCGCCTGCTCTTTGAGCTGCGCGATCTGTTCTTCCAGCGCGGATAACTTTTTGATATGGTTCTCAATCATTCTCTCTGTCATTGTGACTACTCCTTTCAATTTTTAAGGATTTTCAGCCCCGAAAGAATCTTCCTGACTATTGGTATTGCTCCGTTGCTCACTCACAGGTATATGGCTTTCGGTATCGGGAGTTTTCGGCTCTCCCGGCTGTTGTGTTCCTCTCTTTGATGATACCATCATAGCACATGGGCACATACATATCAATTGACAGAATATTTAAAATTACATGTCCCCATGTGCTTAATATTTGTGCATTATGTACATGGATACATGTATTTACTTATGATATAATATCATTGTACAGTTGAGAAGGTGCATCTATATTTTGCCTCCCACTGAAACACATAATAGAAAGAGGGTGCTTCTTATGTCAGATGAAAAGAAAAGCACATACACTGGTTACACGGAAGCCAGGAAAAAAGCCAATGAAAAATATCTGAAAGAATCCGTTGAGGATATCCGAATCAGAGTTCCCAAAGGCGATAAAGCAAAAGTTCAGGCACACGCCGCCACTATGGGGGAAAGCATGAACTCCTTCGTTGTCCGGGCTATTGATGAAACTATGGAACGTGACAACCAAAAGCAGGCATGACCGCCGCCCATGCTCCGGCTTATCAGGTAACGGAAATGTGCGTGTGTAGTTACTATGAAACTATCAGCAGTAACCACACAAGGGATATTCCACAAAACGCAATCTTGCGTCCGGCTCGTACTGGAATACAAATCATGCCGACAAGCTGGCACAAGTGGGGGAGCTGGTAATTATGGGGCAGAAGTACCACTGAATTTTCAGCCCAATTCTTCATACATGAGGAATAAACTGCCCTACTGTCGAATCCCTTTGTAAAGGCTCTATCTGTCCCATATCGGGCTTGTACTGTATTGCATGATAAAATACCGTCCATGCCTTTAAAATGCGAAATATGGGCTTGTTGCGTGTTTCTGTGGGTATTCTGAAAAGTGGAATCACCTGATAAGAGAATGAGAGGGCAGCAGGCTACTTTTGCAATCATATTACAGCAAACATGTGTTTGGTTCTTGAATCCTGCTGCCGGATATGCTATATTATAAACATAAAAAGGGAAAGCCATAGAAGCGGCTACCCTCCGAACAATAACTAAGTCAATGCTTTACAGCATCAGCCGTCACTATTGGCAGTAGTGGCGGCTATTTTCGTTTTCCCTTAAAAACTGTGTTACACAGTCCAATAAGGGCAACAATGAATATTCCAATCTGAATCAAATCAGAGTATGTAACATACATTGCATCGCCCTCCTTTCTTTCGTCTGGAGGGTTAGCCCCTCCGAAATGGAGGGTAGCCGCCCGGCTCTATGGTTTCCCATGAATGGAGTATAGCACGCATCTTCTTTTCAGGCAATTCCTATATTAAGTTTTAAAGCCTATTTTCGTCCTTTATCCCTCTTACCCTTATATTTCTACCCGCACATTATTTTAAGCCCGATTTGCCCATTTACAGACGGTTATAAGCGTCTTTCTTAAAGTTCTGGCGCGTGATTTCCTCTCTCTGCTCCCTCCGTTCCTCTGAAAGCTGTTTTGTGATTTATCTTTATCCGTGCCGCCAAGATGTTAGGTTTTATTAGGTTCTGTTCTACTGCCCTCTACTCCCTTTTGGACCGCCGCTTCCATTTCCAACGCTTTCAGCACCAGATTAGCAGAATAAAAGATCGCATTTGCCTCCTTTGCCGGAAGCTCACAGTTCGCCACCATATTATTTATCTTTGCAAGTGACCGCCTTACCTCCGTCGGATTATTCCACCGTAATTTGATTTTCTTGCCGTTTCTGTCCTGCACTGATTTCTGCATCTGTGAAAACTGATACCGCTGCATATAATCATTTTTCATATAGTTTCCTCATTTCCTCTGTATCCAGAATAATCACATCTTTCTTTATCGGAGGATATAACCCGGCAAACTCCCTGATTTGCCGATAGATAGTCTCTTTATTTCTCCCCACAATATGGATATCACTGGCTTCATATTTGCTTTTGGGTTTCTTCTTATCAGCGATTATCAGAATCCCTTCATACTTCCCCTCGCTATTAATACCAATACTGGCTATCGCCACATAAAACTGTGAATCGGAGTTTTTTACTGCTTTTAATGTCTGAAATTGCATATTACCACCGCCTTTTTTGTTAATAAAAACCTTACGCACTGTTTATAAAGTCAGCATTTCTTGTGTACTACTCCCCCTATACTTTTGTTTCCGCATATAGTACTCATTCTTTTTAGGGTGTCCGAAATGTCCGAAAACTGCTGCCATGTGCCTATATATTATCGTGTACATAATGCCACTATTTTCCACTATACGCCGCCGCAACCTTACCACAAATTTTTATAAACAGCTCGCAAAGCGGCTCCCGTCTTCTGATTGATACCATTACTTTTTCATCTGCCTTATCCATCAATGTTCCCTCCTGCTTTCTGCATACATCTTAATCCAATCGTCCAACCGCATTGTGACAAGCCACCTCTCCCGGTTCTTCCTGTGGAATACCGCCGGAACCTCTACGGCTCCGGCATCCCTTACAGCCTGTTTCATAGCTTCGGATAGGTTCAGACGTTCCACTCTTTTACATTCGATATGTACGCCCGGAAGTCCGATCACATCAGCGTCACCGTTTGCACCACAATACTGCTGCCCTCTGCGGCAATTATATCCATACTCCCGGAGAATGCAGGATAGTTCCCGTTCCCCTCCGGCTCCCTTTAGTCTGCTGTTCATCCCTTGCCCCTTCTTTCACTGACACCTTTTCTCGCTCTATCCTCAATAAACAATCCAAATTATGATAGAATTTCCTGCGACAACCATAAAAATCACTTCGCCCGACCGGGATGCGCCCCAGCTTATAATCAAACTCTATAAGGTCATAGGACTTACCTTTTGTGACAGACAGGATAATCCACGGCTCTATAAATTCAAGCCCTCTGCAAGCCTCCCGGAGTGTTTCACGGCTATATTTCCCCGCCGCACAACCGTCACGCAATTCTATATACCTTTCCCGGCTTATGTTGTACGCTTCAAAACTAAGCCGGGGTGCTCCCTGATTTTCCGTCCTGCTTAAATTACCCTTTGACATAGCAAGCCACTCCTTTTATAATTTAATCAGGTTCGGGGGCTTGCTTAGGCAGGCTCTTTTATTTATCCTCAATCAACATATTCTTGGATTGTTCCAGTGTGAAACGTGTATCTTGTGGTATCTTCCGCATTTCCCTATTTTTTGCAAGCTCCTGTCTGTATGTCCGCATAAAGTTTGACTGAATCACATTTTCCACGCTCTCACTGTCCGTCTGCGACCAGTTCCGAAGCTGTGAGGGCGAACCTACTGCTTTTTGTACGATAGGCGGCAATTTCTCAAATTCCTGATCCGCTCCATAATAACCATTGCATAATGCTTTACTGACAAGTAACCACGCTTCCATTTCGTTTAATTCATGGCTGTTTATGGCTCTATCCAATAATCCTATAACCTGTCCGGGAGCCGGCGCAAATCCGCTTGTATCAGACACAATAAATGCTTTCAATGCCGCGCTGATTTCCTGATATGTAAAACTTTCCAACATTGACGCCCATGCATCAACAGTAAAACTCATATCTAACGGATGCCAGTTTGGATATGTGGATGCAATCACCATTACTATTTTTTTCGCTTCTTCTCTCGTCATACCTTACTCCAATCCACACCGCCTTGCGGTGTACTGCTTGTTTTCTGCTCCTTTAGTGGGAACAACCCCTGCCAACTGTTCATAACTGACTGATTAAGAATCCGAATTGCCAAGTCATTATCCATACTGTTAGAGAATGGTAATGCTGATAATTCTTCCAATTTCTTTATTGCCAATTCAACCGCCCTATCCGTCATTGGCTTTTTAATCTGTTTCCGCATTTCCAAATAATCTAAAAATGCCTGATTCAACGATTCATCATTTGGAAAATAGGTTGTTGATCGTTTTGGCGGCTTTATACTATCCTTTCCTTTACTACCCTTATCTTTACTGTTCTTATCTATACTATCCTGTGTATCCGCTTCGGATACGGTATGTATACATTTTGTATCCATTTCATAAATGCCATTGTTGACGGTCAATGCTTCCAGTTGGCTTTGGTAAATCGTATCTTTGCGCCTGTCATTCTGAATATAATTATTCTGTTTCCAGTGACGGATAACAATAATTCCGTCCTCCAATGCAATAATAAAGCCTTTGGCAATCAACAGCTTCAAATCATCTGCATTGCATCCAACCATAGTAGTTATTCGTTTGGGAGATGAAACAAAACCATCATCATCCGCTCTCATTCCCAACTGGAAATACAAGCATTGTGTGGATGTCGGCATATCAAGAAAAATATCTGTGTCCACTACATCCAGTGAAAACATTCTTCTATTCGCCATATCCGCAATCCCCCATTTCAAATTGCCCCTCTGCAATCTGCAAGGCTCTTTTTGCGCTTCTTGTTGCCGCAAGTGTATTTTTCGCCCTTGCGTCCATGCAATGGACAAATTCTAAAAGCTCCTTCCTGTTCTTAGCCCTCCAGTATCCGCTTCCAGCACCGCTGCATATAACCGCTCCGGCATTGCGCTCCAATGCAATCCGCTCCTGCAAATCCCTCGGCGAAGTACACCCGGTTATTTTTACCAAATCAGCGGTTGATATGGCATTTTCCTTTCCGACTGGCAGTATATCCATAATTGGAAAACAGCTCTTTTCAGACAAACTATTATTATTCTGTTTTGAAATTTTTTCTGACATTATCTTGTTCCTTTCCGCCGGATGCGGTATAATCATGTTGTGCCAAAACATGGCGCCGGCCAAGATGCTCTGCCCTCTTTAGCGTTGCACCGCTTTAGAGGGTATTTTTATGCAACCGTATTAATTTGCTTGGTAGACTGACGTAATATAGTTATAAAATACATTCCAGTCAACCCTTGCAATACGACCTATCTTTATAAGTGCACCTGATTCTCTTGCCAATTTCATAACTGTATTTATGCCTATATTACTTTTTTTCTGCCGTCTGCTGATATGTAAGCAGCTCGCCTTTAAAATTCCTGTTTTTTGATTTGTTCAAATAACTTTGTCCTTTCTTTATGTTTTAACGTTGCGCCCCGTCTACATATACGATAAACGAATTTTGGAAAAATTAACATATCAAAAAAGTGTCAAAAAAATTTCCAAAAACTATCAAAAAATACTGCATTTTTACTGCGTTATTATTGGATTTTATTTCTCCAAATTCGCTTGCACCTCTTTTATACTGTCAATTGCTCGCATAACCTTTTCTTTTCTCTCTGCATCCATTTCAGACCGAAGCCACTTACTGAAAGCTGATTCTGATACTCCAAGTGCATCTGCAATTTCATAGTGATACAATCTGCTTTTCCTGATTTCTTCTCTGATTTCTAAATTTGCCAACTTTATTCCTCCCGTTAATCAGAAGTATTTTCCATGTTTCAAGTAAACAATAATTATTCTTTACATTTTCAATTATAAATGATAAGATTCAAGTAGTAAATTCCCTATAAAAGACTTATTCAGGAGCATGTTACCATGAAAAACAGTAATAGATTACCGATTCAAAGGCAAAAAGAAATTGCGGATAGATTAAAAACCTTACGCACAACTGCCGGATATACCCAAGAATACATAGCGAAAAAAATGGATATAACAGAAAAAACATATAGAAAATGGGAAGTCGGAACCTATACTAAAGACGATATTAAGTATTATCCAGCTATTGATTGTGAAAATCTTTTTAAACTTTCCGATATTTATCATGTATCCATTGATTATTTACTATGCCGTTCCAACTGTACAAGTGTTGAAAATCATTATATTTCAAAAGAAACTGGTCTTTCAGAAAATGCCATAAACTATTTACATGAAAAGGCACGCTCAAAACGATATATAGATATCATAAATAATATATTTCTTAAACACGGAAATTTTGATAATGCCCTTTTTCATATTGATAAATATATGGAAAATGTATCCTTATATCAAGGTCTAACTAAAATAAGACGGGAAAGGCACGAAAAAATAATTTCAGAATGTATCCAAAAAGATGGGGATTTAACATCTTATAATTATCCGTATAATGAGGCTTTAGATAAAAAAATACATGAAACAGGCAGGGACTTGGATATAGAAGAATTTAAAATCGACCAACATTTCAAATTCATTATCCAAGAAATAGAACGTATTGCAAAAGAAAAAGCGCCCGATACCGATTAAGGTATTGAGTGCTTTTCTTTTGCTCTAAAATCCTATTTTCTTCTGAATTTGTCACAACATTGTCACAAATCTTTGATTAAAAATTCTGAAAACGGCATATTTACTGCATTTCCGCAAATATTATATCAAGTATTTTTTCTTTACAGACTATTGTTTTTATATTTTCAGAAATAGACGCCCCATTAGAACGAATATACAGAAAGAGGGTGTCAATATGTCAGCGGATAGCAAAATCAGTAAAGCGCACAAAAAAACCGTCCATGCTGTTAAAATGCGAAATATGGGATTGCGGCGTGTTTCTGTAGGTATTCTGAAAAGTGGAATCACTTGATAAGAGAATGAGAGGGCAGCATGCTGCTTTTGCAATCATATTACAACAAACATGCGTTTGGCTCTTGAATCCTGCTGCCAGATATGCTATATTAAAAACAGAAAAAGGGAAAGCCATAGAAGCGGCTACCCTCAAAAGCAAAAACCTAATTTACATCAGGCCGTCACTATTGCAGTAGTGGCGGCTATTTTCGTTTTCCCTTGAAGATTATATAGCATAATCCCACAAGGGCGCAAATGAATATTCCAATCTGAATCAAATCAGAGTATGTAACATACATTGCATCGCCCTCCTTTCTTTCGTCTGGAGGGTTAGCCCCTCCGAAATGGGGGCAGCCGCCCGGCTCTATGGTTTCCCATATTCGAAGTATAGCACATATTTCTTCGTCAGGCAATTTGTTTATATAATCATACAGATATCTCACACAACGCCCACAATGTGGACAATGGCAATACATTCTTACAGATTTTCCGTCAATCCCTGGCACGCTGGATAAAAGCAACTCTGTAAAAGTATCGCCCTCCCTGATCTCTGCCATTCTCTCCCCACATAATAGACAAGACCTCCCCTGAACAACGGATATCTTCACCTTCTTCTCTGTAGGCAAAAAAAGCTTATACCGCCTTTCATATTCTGATACATGCCGCTGAGATTTACAGTCATAACGAACTCCATCAAACGCAATCTCCCTTTTGACCATGCTTAGACAATATCCATTATAATAGATTTACGCTCTTTTAGAATGTCAATATAACTGTGCAGCAGATGCTCCAAGTTGATTTCATTCGGCTTATGCCGCCAAACCGCCCCTGTACCTGCCAAATCCTTGAGATTACTCTTATCTAAGCTTCCACTGAAAAACATTTCTAAGTGTTCGTTTTGCAGCCATGTGGTGACCGCCTTCAAGAACACGGTCGACTCGGTGTTCATCAGCTCGAACAAGAAATGTGGCAGATACTCCCAATATGGTTGGCCGCCCCGTCTTCTGTTCCACGATCTGTACGGAAGGATCAGCACATTGCATCGCTGCTGTCCCAACTCAAATAATTCAGACAACAGTGATGTCAGCTCCATTGGCGGTAAAAAGACATCAATATTTTCAGCAAGTGAATTAAGAAAGTCCGGACAATTCTTCAATCCGAGTCTTTTCGGTCTGAGTTTTTCAGCCTCAAATTCTTTCCAGTTATCCCAAAGTTCGCAGCCATAATAATTCAGTGTATAACGCAAAGGGAGCCACAAACTAAAGAGAGTGTCTGCAAATAGGTTTCCCCCGGTTAAAATGCAGTCAAGGTCATGTTCCTGCCGGTAAAGATCACCTGTTCCTGTATAATCTCGCCAATACTTTATTTTCTGCAAAATAGGAGTATACATATCCTTTTTCATTACCGCACTTTTGTTATTCATTTTTGCAGTGTGCTTGTCTGTTATAATGTGTTCCATTTCTAAAGGTTCCATCATGAATTCTCCTTTGTTTTTATTCGATATACATATCTACTATTTCTTACTGTCTCGTAGCCTATGGATCTATGGAGAAATAAGATTTCTTTTCTGACAATAGTAGACCGGATTGAGTGGACGTGACTGCCATCTGTAAGGGTATCTGGCACGCTTAGGATGACAACACTTATCTGTCGTCCTTCAATAAATTATCAATCATTTTGGGAATTATATAACGTTTTCAAAACAAATGATTTTACCTGTTATGATTAGTCCTGCAATAGAATTATTTCTCCCTCTCCTTGCGGCTCTTCAAAGTTATTGTAATGATGCTCTAATATTTCATTCGTTATTATGAATGGAGAATTAGCATTTAAAAGCATATTTCTTTTCTGCAGTCTTTTTCGCAGAGTCTCTTTACTGGCTTTCATATATACAAGCTTAGCCGTACCTCCCGCTTTTTCAATGATTGTCCTATAAAAATCACGATTTTCTCTACTCCAAAAGCTGAAATCAATTACTACATTTTTTCCGTCTTTCACAAAGCGAATTAATCTCTCACGAAGCATAGCTTCTACTTTTTCTGATAATTCTTCATAACGGCTGTCCGGATAATCAATACCTTTCCTTCCATAAATTTTCCACATTTCTTCATCAATCGAAAGTCTGACATACCCATCCTTTTCTTTCTGCTTTGCGTAAGTTGTTTTACCAGAACCGCATACTCCGCACATCATAATAACATTACTCATCCAGGATTCCTCTTGCCTTTAAACAAATTCTGCTGCTGTACCATACATATACAATTATTTCTGCCGCCCCGCCGATCAGATTATGTGTAGAATAGTTGCTTCCAACGATTGCATCGGCACTCATTTCATTTGCCTTTTCTTCCATCCTTTTGTGGCTGTATCTGCTGTAAATAGACGCCCCTCTTACCCATCCTACCCATCCGAATGATTCAACGGGAAGAAAAGCCGGAACTGTTCGTTCAAAATTTTTAGCCGGGAAGAAATGCGGAATTGCCGGATATTTGGCTCTTGAATCATGCCGCCGGATATACTGTATTATATACAAAAAAAGGGAAAGCCATAGAGGCGGCTATTTTCGCTTTCCCTTAAAAACTGTATAGCACAGTCCAATCAGGGCAACAATGAATACTCCAGTCTGAACTAAGTCAGAATATGTAATCATCATTGGCAACACCCTCCATTTCGGAGGGTCAGCCGCCCGGCTCTATGGTCTCCCATAAACGGAGTTTAGTACATATTTCTTCGTCAGGCAATTATAATTTCTTCACAGGAACATACAAGTAACAATACTCATGGGTACCCTCTGTCCACGGCTTGTGTCCAAGCGCCCCTGCTGTTTCATCGCACATTCTTATTCGCAGAAACTTTGCCGCAGGGACTTTATCGGGAAATAATAGTCCATCTGTTCGTATCCCATTATTGTTTTCGCAAGTGGTGATGTAATTATATTTCCCAGTTCCGAACGTGATGTGTCCCGCTCAAATCCGTTTTCACTCAGAAACCTATCTATCTCCACGTTCATAATCTCCCGATCTGTTTTCTGGTCTATGTCGGTTGCAACAGCATAAAGACCTCCCTGAAAATCTATTACTTCAAATTCTTTTGGAACATTCATTCCATCTTCATACATATACAACCACACAAAGCCCTCTCCCGTCCAGTACAGGAAATCTTTGGGAAACAGGCCTCTTTTTTGCGAAGACAGCCATTCGTCAAATATATCGAACGTCTTCTCTCCGAACATGCCTGTTCCGGAAGAAACCATTTTGCAAGCCGGCATCTCATAAATTCTAATACTTTGCATTGTCCGCCCTCCACTTCTGAATTCACATTCCTACAAACCGTTGCGTTCTTTGCGGAATTCCTTCACGCGCTCCAACCGTATTTTCACTTCCGCGATCTGCCGGCAGTTGGTTTCCCGTCTTCTGTTCTTTATGACACTACGATCTCCAGATAGCCCACCATCTTCGTCTGGTCAAACTCCTTGAGTACGCCCTGGTTAGGCTCATAATACCCGCCGTCGAAGTGCACCAGATAATGGCTGTATCTCCCCATCTTCTCCATGATGATACAGCAGCGGGGCAGTTCTACGGACTTACCCAGCGTATATATGATCTTGTCCGCATGGCGGATTCCAAGATACTCCAATGTAGCTATGATCTTACTCATATTCGCCTGCCACTCCCGGCATTTCATGATATCGCAGGCCTCATCCAACGTGGTTCCTGCAATCATGGCAACGCAGGCCTGTCCGCATAATCCGTCCCAGGGCTGTGTCACCAGATCCACGCTGTCGATCTTGCGGATCGGATGTTCCGTACTGTAAGGGCTTCCTCCCATACTTACCATATTGCCAACAATCTCGATCGAGATCAGATATTTCTTGCCAAGCTCCACTTTGGACAAGGTGTCATGATTTACCGGAATATCATAATATCCCTGTCCCTTCGGCAGCAGATCGCATATAAAGCAAACATCATCGAAGCACACTCTGACCGGTGCATCCCCTACTTTTTCACATACTTCCCAGACATTAAACGGCACCGCAATCGCATTCTCGTTCTCACGAAATTCCACCGTTCCTTCAAATTCATATTTCATTGATAACCCCGCCTTTCTTTGACTTTATTTCCTATTTTAACATGAATCTCTTCTTTGGAACAACCTTTTATTCCTGTATGAAGACTTCTGTCTGCCAACACAGCACATTACAGGGCTGGCAAATACCCGTCCGCTCTTAATCCGCCGCCTCCTCAAAGCTGATATTCAGATCCACATCCCCTTCAATCCCCGCTACCTTACCCTGATCCGTATACTGCCAGATCTTAAAAGCATAGGGATAATACATCGGTTCATCGTAGAAAGCAACCCATTTCTCATATTCTTCCAGCTGCGGCAGATCCAGCATCAACATAAAGGTCTTCATATTACCGTAGATCATCGGCGTATACCCTGCCTCCCTGATCTTCTCACAGAAAGCAATGCAGTACTTCGTCCGCTCCTCCTTCGTCAGATCCTTCGTCCTGGCATTGGCATTCGATACCGCCTCCACATCAATGACTACCGGGTAATCGATCGGATAAGGCTCCAGTGCATCCAGCACGAACTGCGCCTCTTCCTCGGCCTCCTCCACACTCACCGCCTGTGTGAAAAAGTAAACGCCCACCCCTACATCATTGTTTAATGCCCCCTTGATATTGTCCTTGAAATTCTCATCCTCCTGGATCTCCCCCTTGGTGTATCCCCGGATGCCCAGCCGGATAAAAGCATACTCCACACCGTCACCGGCCACCAATTCCCAGTCAATCTCTTCCTGATATCTGGATACGTCAATTCCCTTATGGGCGGTCCACTGGCTGTTGTCATAATATTGCATGACCTCATTGCCGTCTTTGATAAACTTACCCAGATCGTATGTATGATGAAGCAGATCATCGGAAATCGGAAAAAAATGATATTCTCCCGCATCCACCACTACGATCTCATCCGGATAGAAATAGCGCAGCATGGCAAGCGCCCCGTCGCCGGTAAGCATCAACTCCTTCATCTTATCAAGAAGTTCTTCCCGCACCTCCTGTGTCGTCCGATCCGCAGTCTCCGTCACCGCACTGGCGATCATTGCATCCACCTCGCCCTGCGTGTAGGTGACCGTCTCGTCCATCCGCACGGCCTCCAGTTCATTCATGACTACCGTGTTTTCCATCTGAATGGAACGATACCGGAAGACCATGATCAATGTGATCGTAATGGCTGTCAAAGTCACCAGACAGAGCACGATCGACCCTACCAGGATTCCGTTCTCGCTTCTCCTGCGCCTCTTCCTATGTCTCTTACTCCGCAAATTCATATCCTGCATATACTTCTCCCCGTCTAAATCCGCTCGCTGAAATAGCTTTTATATCCTTCTCCAAAGATCTCCGTAGCGCTGGTCACGATCATAAAGGAATTCGCATCCTCCTCCTTTACGATCTCCTCCGCCCTCGGAAATACCGTCTTCTTCATCGCACACATGATAACCCGCTTCTCATTGCCGCTGTAAGCTCCCTGCCCGTTGATATAAGTCGTACCCACATCCAGGTCTTCTAACAGCCGCTGCGTAATCTGCTCCGGCTTATCACTGATAATATACAGGAGCTTCGCTTCATCCCGTCCGTACAGCACCACGTCTATGGCCACCGAACAGCATCCTACCGCCACCGCCGCATACAGCGCCGCGTTTACATCCCGGAAGACAATCCCCGACAATGTCACCACCGTAGCATCTATCATCAGAAAAAGATTTCCCGTCTTCAAATGCGGCAGCTTTAATTTCAATGCCTTGACAATGATATCCACGCCGCCGCTGGTGGCGCCGGCCCGGAAGATCGATCCGATAGCCACAGCCTGAATGATACCGCCTGCCACTGCTGCCAACAGTATATCATCCGTTGCCGCTCCTATGCCTGATAAGATATTGGTAAAAAAGGAAATCAGTACCGTGGCATAGATCGTCGATATGGTCAGTCCAAACCCGAATTTCCAGACGCCGAAGATCAGGATCGGTATGTTTAACAGCAGGATCAAAGTACCAGTACTGACCGGTACCAGCCTGCTTAAAATAATTGCCACTCCGGTCAGTCCGCCGGGTGCCATGTCGTTCGGATCGATAAAAAGACTGAGCCCCACCGCATAGACGAAAGTCGCCACTGTTATAATAATATATTTCCTGATCCATTCTGTCTTGCTTTTTTTTGAAACTTTTTCGTTTTTCCCCATCTTATAACCCCGTTATCCATATTCCCAAATCAGTAACGCGCATACGTCCATGATCGTCATGACCATATTGTAACCATTTCCCGTCATTTCATGTCTCATGCCATGATCAATATTTACCTGGGGTCAGATGCTTGCCCGGATCAGTTTCGGCTGGTACCCGTTTTGCTGCAGTGACGAAATAATCTGGTTCTTATGTTCCGTACCGTAAGCTTCCATGGTGATCCGCAGCTCCACGGCTGCATTGCGGTTGATGGAAACGAACTGGTTGTGCTCTAACTTGATCACATTGCCGTTCTGCTTCGCGATCACATCGGCTACTCTGGACAGCTCACCCGGTTTATCCGGCAAAAGAACCGATACCGAGAAGATCCGATCCCGCAGCACAAGTCCCTGCTGTACCACCGAGGACATGGTGATCACATCCATGTTGCCGCCGCTTAAGATCGCCACGATCTTCTTATTCTTCACGTCCAGATGCTTCAAGGCGGCCACCGTCAACAATCCGGAATTCTCCACGATCATCTTATGATTCTCCACCATGTCTAAGAAGGAGACTACCAGCTCCTCGTCCCCCACGGTGATGATACCGTCCAGATTTTCTTTAAGATAGGGGAAGATCGTCGTGCCCGGCGTCTTCACCGCCGTGCCGTCCGCGATGGTATTGACCTGCTCCAGCGTCGTCACCTTGCCGGCCCGCACGGATTCCTGCAGACAGTTGGCACCCGTTGGCTCCACACCGATCACCTTAATCTTGGGGTTTAACAGCTTGGCCAGAGTAGACACGCCTGTCGCCAGGCCGCCGCCGCCCACCGGCACCAGGATATAGTCCACGAGGGGCAGTTCCTTGATAATCTCCATGGCAATGCTCCCCTGCCCCGTAGCTACATCCAGATCATCGAAGGGGTGCACGAAAGTATACCCATGCTCCTCCGCCAGTTCATAGGCTTTGGCGCAGGCTTCGTCATAGACGTCGCCGTACAGCACCACTTCCGCGCCATACCCTTTGGTTCTGTTTACCTTGATCAGGGGCGTAGTGGTAGGCATCACGATCACCGCCTTCACGCCATAGCATTTCGCCGCATAGGCCACACCCTGGGCATGATTCCCGGCAGACGCCGTGATCAGTCCCTTCTCCCGCTCTTCCTCCGACAACGTGCTGATCTTATAATAGGCCCCCCGCAGCTTATATGCTCCCGTCAACTGCATGTTCTCCGGTTTCAGATAGACCTTATTGCCCGTCCGTGTACTGAAATGATCGCTGTAGATCAGCTTCGTCTCGGACGTCACCTCCTTGACGATCTCGTATGCCTCCTCAAACTTATCCAATGATAACTCCATCATGATCTTATCCCCCTTACTCTCTTCCGCCCCTGATAAATAACCTGCATCCTGCTTAATCATTGTGATCCACTGCAAACAGCGCATCCACGAACTGGTCTGCGTCAAACTTCTGCAGATCCTCTATCGTCTCACCCACGCCGATATACTTTACCGGAATCTGCAGCTGTGACTGGATCGCTACCGCGATGCCGCCCTTGGCAGTGCCGTCCATCTTGGTCAGGATAATGCCCGTCAGATCAGCCACCTCGCCGAACTCTTTCGCCTGCTGCAATGCATTCTGGCCTGTAGTGGCATCAAGCACCACCAGATTCTCCCGGTGGGCATCGGGAAACTCTCTGTCGATGATCCGGTTGATCTTCTTAAGCTCCTCCATCAGGTTTTTCTTATTGTGCAGCCTGCCCGCCGTATCACACAGGAGCACGTCGATACTCCTCGCTTTCGCCGCATTCACCGCATCGAAGACCACGCTGGCGGGATCGGAGCCTTCGCTTCCGCCGATCATATCCACCCCTGCCCGGTTCGCCCACTCGCTAAGTTGTTCGCCGGCTGCCGCGCGGAAAGTATCCGCCGCCGCGATCAGCACCCGTCTTCCCTGTCCTTTTAACTTGCCGGCAAGCTTCCCCACGGTCGTGGTCTTGCCCACGCCATTGACACCGATCACCAGTACGATAGACTGCCGCTCCTCGAAGGCATAGGCCGTCTCCTGTACCTGCATCTGTTCCTTGATGTTCTGGATCAGGAAACTCTTACAGTCGGCCGGCTCCTTGATGTGATTCTCCTTCACCTGCTCCCGCAGCCTCTCTAAGATCGCCTCGGTAGCCTGCACACCGATATCACCCATAATCAGGATCTCTTCCAGTTCCTCATAGAAATCTTCGTCAATGTTGGAAAAGCCGTTGAACACGGAATCAATCCCGTGGACGATGTTGTTTCTCGTCTTCGTCAATCCCTCTTTTAATCTGCTGAAAAAACCTTTCTTCTCTTCACTCATCAGTCATCCAATTCCTTATCGATCAAATTTACGCTTACCAGTGTTGACACACCCTTCTCCTGCATCGTGATACCATAGAGGCGGTCCGCTTTCTCCATCGTGCCGCGCCTGTGGGTGATCACGATAAACTGTGTATTCTTCGTCAGCTTATGCAGATACTTGGCGAATCTGCCCACATTGCTCTCATCTAACGCCGCCTCGATCTCATCCAGAAGGCAGAACGGCGACGGCTTCAAGTTCTGAATCGCAAACAGCAGGCAGATCGCAGTCAGAGACTTCTCTCCGCCGGACATCTGCATCATGTTGACCAGTTTCTTACCGGGCGGCTGGGCAATGATCCGGATACCTGCCTCCAGCACATCCTCGTCCTCCATCAACTCCAAAGACCCCTTACCGCCGCCGAACAGTTCCTTAAATACCTTGTCAAACTCGCGGTTGATCTGTGCAAATTTCTCATTGAACTGCCTGCGCATGGAGCTGTCCAGCTCCTCGATGATCCCCTGCAGCGTCTTTTCCGCCTCCACCAGGTCATCATGCTGGGTCTTTAAAAAGGTGTACCGCTCCATCAGATTCCTGTAATCCTCGATGGCATTGACATTCACGTCCCCCAGCTTGCGGATTGCATCCTTTAAAGCCGTGATCTCCTTCTTCATGGCAGGCAGATCGTTCATCTCCTCATCCTTCATGGACTCCGCATCGGAGAGGGTAATCTCATATTCATCCCACATATAGTTGATCTGGGACTCGATGGACTCCTCCATCCGTTCCCGCTGGCTGTTGAGACGATACACTTCCTTATCCAGCGCCGTCATCCGCTCGGACAGTTCTTCCCTCGTGGCAAAGAAATTCTTCTGTTTCCCCGAAAGCTCTTCCTTAAGCGCTATGTCGTCCTTTAACTTCGTCTCCGCATCCGTCTGTGTGGTGTAGGAAGAAGCGATGGTCTTCTCGATCTCCAGTATGCTTTCTTTCTTGCGCTCCACCTCTTCCTTGCCCAGATGCAGGCCTTCCTGCACCTCCTTCAGTTCTGCGTCGTGGCGTGCGATCTCGCCTTCCACACGCTCCAGGTTCTGTCTCTGGAAATCCGCGCTCTGGCGCATCTTCTCCACTTCCACATCCCACTCGGACACTTTGGCCGACTGCTCTGACTCTTCCGCCCGCTTTGCCTCCAGCTGCTTCTGGAACTCCCCGATCTGCGCTTCCACATTCTTTTCAAGCGCCTCGGAATCTGCCAGTTCTCTTAAGTTTTCATCCTTATTGACCTGGATCTCCTTGATCTGCTGCTCGATATCCTGCTGCTCTGTTTTCAGTTCGTCGAAGCCTTCCTCCGTCTCGTTCTTCTTCTCCCGGGCCTGCGCCACGCTCATCCTGGCCGTATTCTGTTCGATAAACTTGCGCTGCAGCTGCCCTTTGATATCCTCGATCTCCAGACGCAGCTTGTTCCTGTTTCTTTTCGTCTCCTCGATATCATTCAGCAGATTGTCGATATCCACCACATACTGCTTAACCTTCTTACTAAGCTCCTCCATCTCCCGGCGTCTGCCCAGCAGATTGGAATTGTTCTTGAAAGCGCCGCCGCTGATGGCGCCGCCCGGCACTAACAGCTCTCCTTCCAGCGTGACCATGCGAATGCCGTAATCAAACTTTCTGGCAATCTTCACGGCATTGTCCACATGATCCACCACCACGATACGCCCTAACATTGCCTTGGCCACGTTCCGGTACTTCTTCTCCACCTTCACCAGCTCGTCCGCCATACCGATCACACCCTTTTCCTTCAGGGCGTCAGGATTCTTGAACTCCTGGGGACGGGTAATGCTGGTGAGCGGCAGGAAGGTTGCACGGCCCGCCCGTGCTTTTTTCAGATAACCGATCATGCGCTTGGCGGTCTCCTCATCCTCCGTGACGATATTCTGGATATTGCCGCCCAGGGCCGTCTCGATAGCCGTCTCGTATCTGGCTTCCGCCTGGATGATATCCGCCACTACGCCGATGATCCCTTTCTCCTGCCCTTTGCGCTCCATCACGGCCTTGACGCTGCCGCCGTAACCTTCGTAACGCTCCGTCAGGTTGGCAAGCGCCTCCAGCTTGGACTTCTGCTGGTGATAGAGTACCTGGGTGTCCCGCAGCTTCTGATCCCGGCCTGCCAGCTCCTCCCGGAAAAGCGAAAGCTGCTCCTCCATTGTCTCCTGCTTTTCTCCCAGCTCCTTGATGGCAGTCCCCACGGCCTCGAACTCTTCTTCCAGCTTCTTGATCGTCTCCGTCTGCTCCGCCTCGTCGGACTTGGCCCGCAGCAGTCTGGAATTTAACTCCGCCCTGCGAATGTTGATCTGCTCCAGCATAGTATCGTAGCGTCCCATCTTGGACTTGATGGTGGCACGGTTATTCAGGGCGTCTATAATCGTATTCTTCCCGCTTTCGATATGGTCATTCAGTTCCTCGATCCGGCTCTGGGTCTCCTCCAGCAGTCCTCTGGCCTCCGTCCTGGCCGTCTCTAACTGCCTGAGCGCCTCGTCCGTCTGCTCCTTGTCCGCGAGAATGCTCTCCTTCTCTCTCGTACGCGTATCGATCTGCTCGCTGATGCTGCGGATACGGCTCTGCAAATGCTCCTCGTTGCCCTCCGCAGAGTGGATCTGCTCCTTTAAGACGTTGATCTCACCCTCCAGCTTGGAACGCATCACGCCGGTATCCGTCAGCGTAGCCCGGGCCGCCTCAATAGCCTGGTCCAGTTCCTCGATCCGGCCGACGATCTGCTCGTATTCTTCCTTGATATTCTCATACTTCTTCGTGGTCTCTTCCAGATCTCCGCCGGCGATCGTAAGCTTGCCGTCGGTCTCCGCCAGCTGCTGCCGCACCCGCACATTTTCCAACAGGAAAACATTCACGTCCAACGTCTTTAGCTCTTCCTTCTTTTTCAGGTAGATCCTTGCCTTCTCGGACTGCTTCTCCAGAGGCCCTGTCTGTTTCTCCAGCTCGGCCAGGATATCGTTGACCCGGACAAGGTTCTGCTTCTCGTCTTCCAGCTTCTTCTGTGCCGCATACTTCCTGCGCTTGAACTTCACGATACCGGCAGCCTCGTCGAACAGTTCACGCCGCTCCTCCGGCTTGCCGCTCAAGATCTTCTCGATCTGGCCCTGTCCGATGATGGAGTATCCTTCCTTACCGATACCGGTATCATAGAAAAGCTCGTTCACATCCTTCAGACGGCAGCCGGAACCGTTGATCATATATTCACTCTCACCGGACCGGTACAGCCTTCTGGACACCGTCACCTCATCGTAGTCGATGGCCAGCTGATGATCCGTGTTATCCAGCGTAATCGCCACATAAGCATAACCCAAAGGCTTACGCATCTCCGTTCCGGAGAAGATCACGTCCTGCATGGAAGAACCTCGAAGCTGCTTGATTCGCTGCTCTCCCAACACCCATCTGACGGCATCCGCCACATTGCTCTTCCCGGAGCCGTTCGGCCCCACGATGCCGGTAATGCCGTTGTGGAATTTGAAATTTATCTTATTGGCAAAAGATTTAAACCCATGTACCTCAATGCTTTTTAAATACATACCTACCTCAATCTGTCTTTTTCTTACCGTTTCCCTCTTTGGCAGGCGCCAGCTTGCGCCGCAGAAGCGCTTCATAGGCTGCGTGCTGTTCCGCCGCCTTCTTGGAATGGCCGTTACCGCATCCTGCCCTCTTGTCTCCCACCATCACTTCGACCACGAAATTCTTGTCGTGCTCCGGCCCTTCCTCCCTGATAAGCTCATAGCGGATCGCGCCGCTGTTCTCCTTCTGAATCTCTTCCTGCAGAATCGTCTTGGCATCATAGAACAGCTGCTTGTGCTCTAAATCCGACAGGATAAAACGTCCGATGAACGCCCGGGCCGCCTCGATGCCGCTGTCCAAATAGATGGCACCGATCACGGCCTCCATCACATCCGAGATAATGGAATCCCGTTTTCTGCCGCCGGTCATCTCCTCCCCACGGCCAAGCAGGATAAACTGTTCCAATCCGATCTGCCTTGCACAGAAAGCCAGCGCCGGCTCACAGACGATGGAAGATCTGAACTTCGTCAATTCTCCCTCCGACATCTCAGGATGCTCCCTGAAAATAAAATCGCTGCTCGCAAGTTCCAGCACCGCATCGCCAAGAAATTCCAGCCGCTCATAATCGGGAAGTTTATTGATCTTCTGCTCATTGGAATGGGAACTGTGAGTCAGCGCCTGCCGCAGCAGTTTCTTATCCTGAAAGCAATAATCTATTTTCTGTTCCAACTGCGTAAACTTGTCCGCCAACATAAGAACCCTCCTGCATTTAAAAAGCCCTTTCGTAATAAAAAGGGCTTCCCGCTTTACCTTGCTAATACTAGATACAATTTCTGATCAACAGGACGGCTTCTCCCACCGTCGAGATCTCCTTAACCGCCTCGGCCGGAATCTCGATTTCAAATGCCTCCTCGATCTTCATCACAATCTGATAGACATCCAGCGAATCCGCTCCCAAGTCTTCTGTAAAAGTCGTTTCTTCTGTAACCTCGTTAGGGTCCACATTCAATATATCCGCGATCGCTTCTCTTAACTTCTCAAGTTCCATTTTGACAGTTTACCCCTTTCGCCTTCTCGTTTGTCTCCCACCTGCGCCCCTGGTCTTCCAAGGTGCCAATATGCGCGCTCTTACTTCTCTCCGGACACGATCCCGTCAGCTTGAAGCATCTGTCTGATCTTCTCGCTGATCCGCTGTTCGGTAAAGGTAATACACTGTAATATGGAATTCTTGATCTCTATGGATTTGGAACTGCCATGGGTCTTGACTACCAGGCCTTTCAGGCCCAGCATCGGCGCACCGCCGTACTGTTCCAGGTCAAAAGCCTTAAGCGTCTGTTTCAGGGCCGGTTTCACAAGGAGCGCGCCGATCTTACTGCGCAGACTGGTCATCATGCCTTCTTTCACCTTGGAAATCAGCGTAGCGCCCACTCCCTCGTAGGTCTTTAGGATAACATTCCCCGTAAAAGCCTCACACACTACTACATCCGCCGCGCCTGCCGGAATATCCCTGGCCTCCACGCTGCCGATAAAGTTAATGTCCGGGCAGTTCTTCAGAAGGGGAAACGTCTCCTTGACCAGCGCATTACCCTTCTCCTCCTCCGCACCGATATTCACAATCCCCACCTTCGGATTCTTAATCCCCATGACGTGTTCCATATAGACGGAACCCATCTTGGCGAACTGTACCAGATGAGAAGGTCTGGCATCCACGTTGGCGCCGCAGTCGATCAGCAGGGAACACCCTGTCGCCGTCGGAATCAGTGGTGCAAGCGGTGGTCTCTCCACGCCCTTGATCCGTCCCACAATCACCTGTCCGCCCACCAGCGTTGCGCCTGTACTCCCCGCCGATACATAGGCATCGCAAGTACCGTCCTTAACCAGATTCAACGCCTTCACAAGAGAAGAATCCTTCTTCTTACGGATCGCCATCACGGGCGGTTCCGCCGTCTCTATAATCTCCGAAGCAGGCACTACCTCGATCTGCTCCTTCGGATATGTATGGCCGGCCAGCTCTCTCTCCACCGCCTCTTTCATGCCTACCAGATATACCTTGACCTTACTGCTCTCGTTGACGGCCTCCACCGCCCCCTTCACGATCTCCCGCGGGGCATTGTCACCGCCCATCGCGTCCACCGCGACCTTAATATACTCGCTCATAACCACACCTCATATCGGCTTCTGCCTGTTTCTTCCCTGATCTCATCCATGTATGCAGGATTCCCTCCCGCCGAAAACAAAATCACCAAGATAGTTCCAGTATACCATATGCCAAAACCAAAGTCTATTATAAAAGGCAACAGTTCAGCCCGCAAATATTTCATAATTACCCCATTCCGAAGCGCTTTGCGCTGCGGACGCATTCTCATAAATTAAAAAAATCAAGGAATCATATATGCTACAATCCCTTGATTTCTCTCATATCACCCGCATTAATCAACTGCGATAATTTCTTTTTTGTTGTATGTGCCGCACTTCTTACATACTCTGTGGGGTACCATGAGCGCACCGCACTTACTGCACTTAACCAATGTAGGGGCAGCCATTTTCCAGTTTGCTCTTCTCCTGTCTCTTCTCCCTTTGGAAGATTTGTTCTTAGGACAGATTGACATCGTCTCACACCTCCTTACTCCCGTTAAAGATATCTTTTATTACTGCCATCCTGGGATCAGGAACAAACGTGTCACAATCACATGTTCCCGTATTCAGATCCTGTCCGCACTGACGGCATATGCCGCGGCAGTCCGGCCTGCACAGAATCTTCATAGGCCAGTTGATCACAATTTCATTGTGCAGCAGTTCTTCCACATCCATCTGATAACCGCTCATATACTCCTGATCGTCGCCGTCTGCCGGCGAAGGCATCCTGTCCGGAGCATACACCGTCCTGTCGATCACAAGCTCCAGTGTCATGTCCACTTCTTTCAGGCATCTGCTGCAACAGACTAAGAAGGTGATCTTCCCTTCCCCTTCCACCCGTGCCTTGCCTTTCTCAAGATTCGTAAAGGTCAATGCAAAAGGTGTGATGCCGCTCACCGGAAATACCTCTCCACCGATCGTAATCTGCGTAAGTTCCGGTTCTGCCTGTATCGTGTCTACCCTGTCCTCATTGAGTAACACCTCAGTTAAATTCACGAACATAGTTGACTCCTATCCACACTCAAACAATTATACCCATGGGCCGCAGGTTTGTCAACAAAAATTTTATGCTAACTGCGCCTGCACTGCCGTCAGCGCCACCACGCCTACGATATCCTGCCAGGAACAGCCCCTCGAAAGGTCGTTGACCGGCTTCGCAATTCCCTGCAGCATCGGTCCGTACGCCTCCGCCTTGCCGAGACGCTGTACCAGCTTGTAACCGATGTTGCCGCAGTCCAGATTCGGGAAGATCAGCACATTGGCCTTACCGGCCACCTCGCTGCCGGGCGCCTTGGACTTGGCCACATGAGGCACCAGCGCCGCATCCGTCTGCAGTTCTCCGTCAATGCACAGATGCGGATACTGCTCATGGGCAATGCGGGTCGCCTCCACCATCTTATCCACTAACGGATGCTTGGCGCTGCCCTTTGTAGAGTGGGACAGCATGGCGATGATCGGCTTGGCTCCTACCAGACTCTTGAAACTCTTCGCCGAAGTATCGGCGATCGCCGCCAGCTCCTCCGCCGTCGGATCCTGATTCAAACCGCAGTCCGCGAAGAGGAACGTCCCCTTCTCCCCGAACGTACAATCCGGCACGTCTAAGATAAAGAAACCGGATACCAGCTTCACGCCGGGCGCCGTCTTTAAGATCTGCAGCGCCGGCCGCAGGGTATCCGCCGTAGCGTGGCAGGCGCCCGCCACCATGCCGTCCGCATCGTTGGCCTTGACCATCACCACACCGAAGGTCAGATAATCACTCAGCAGTATCTCCCGCGCCTTCTCCGGCGTCATCCCTTTGTTCTTCCTCGTCTCATATAAAATATTCACGTAGCTGTCCAGCTTCTCCGACTTCTCCGGATCGATGATCGTGACGCCGTCCAGCTCCACCTCCAGCCAGCCGGCACCGTCCATGATCTTCTCCTCATTGCCGATCATGATGATATCTGCAATCTCTTCCTTAAGAATACTGGCCGCCGCGATCAGCGTCCTCTTGTCATTGGTCTCCGGCAGGACGATCGTCTTCTTGTCGCTCCTTGCCTTCTCCTTCATTAAGTCAATATAAGACATGCTGTACCCTCCTTGTATGCATTTCGATAGTTTTCCTAAATTATACAAAAAGAACGGCCCGCACACAAGAGACAAACTTATTTTAATCTTTTTCCATTTACAGCGTGCAAAATGTTTTATTTATGATAAACTATAAGAAATGGCAAACCATTTTGCCGCCTGGAACAGGAGAACATGTCGTAACGCTTTCGGAAGTAAAAGGGGTAACTGACTATGAAAACAGTAGGTATCATTGCAGAATATAATCCGTTTCACAATGGACATGCCTATCAGATCGCAAAAGCAAAAGAAATGACCGGAGCCGACTACTGCATCATTGCCATGTGCGGCAATTTCGTGCAGCGCGGCGCTCCCGCTCTGGCAGACAAATATCTGCGCACGGAGACCGCCTTGAAATGTGGGGCCGATCTTGTACTGGAGCTGCCTGTCTACTATGCACTGGGCAGTGCAGAATACTTTGCCTCCGGGGCCGTTGCCCTTTTTGACAGGCTGGGAATCGTAGACGCCCTGTGCTTTGGCAGCGAATGCGGAGACATCTCTATCCTGTCGGAATTCGCCGTCAGCCTGATGGCGGAAGGAACCGTATTCAAGGAAGTACTGGACAGACACCTGCGGATGGGCTATGCCTACCCCGGCGCAAGAGATGCCGCGCTGCGTGCAAGCGCGCCGCACCTTACTCCTTATATGCATGTCATGTCTACCTCCAACAATATCCTGGGGATCGAATACTGCAAGGCGCTTTCCAGACGTGACAGCAATATCAAGCCTTACACGACCCACCGGGCCGGAAGTTCCTACCATGATGCAAGCCTGCTGAATACCTTCTGTTCCGCGCTGGCGATCAGAGAGGCCATCGATGCTTCCGGCAATCTCTCCGAAGTCACGAAGCTAATGCCGCCCGTAGCCTTCGAGCTGCTGGCGTCGCAGTTCGGCAGATCCTGTCCGGTTCATGCCGACGACTTCTCCCTGCCGCTGCATTATCAGCTGTTATCGGAACAGCCGGAGGGCTTCACCTCTCATCCCGATATCGATCAGGATCTTTCAGACCGTATTGTAAATCTGCTGCCCGCTTTCCGGGGCTTTACGGATTTCTGTGAGAAATTGAAGACCAAGAACCGCACCTATACCCGCATCGCCAGAAGCCTGATGCATATTCTTCTGCAGATCCAGAAGGAAGATCTCCTTACCTTCCAGGAAGAGGATTATGTCTATTATGCGCGCATCCTCGGGTTCCGCCAGGATGCCACGCCGCTGTTGACCGCCATCAAGGCAAACGGCACCGTGCCGCTGCTTGGACAGCTGTCAGACGCGGAAGAACTGCTGCCGGAGAACGGCCAGAAGATGCTTGCCAAGGATATTTATGCCAGTCAGATCTATCACAGCCTGGTGCAGAACAAATTCCCCGGCACGTCCTATGACGGGAATGAATATACCCGGCCCATTCTGAAAATCTGAATCCCTATCCGAAACATAACCTGAAAACTCCGAGACAGTGCCGTTACCGTCCCGGGGTTTATTCATGTTCTTTATGGCATTATGGCATGTGCGGCCGGTCAGGCCGGACTCAGCGCTTCCTGAATCGTATTGACGATCCGGTCCCGTACCATAACAGCGATCTGTGCCGTCGACAGATTCTTATATTCATCATAGGAGATCGCCTGCAGGAAATGCACCTGCGTCACCACCGGCTTTAACGTCCATTCCTCAAACGCTCTGTAAGAATCGATCAGCGCTACCGGAATGATGGGCGCCTTCGCTTTCACGGCGCTCTTAAAGCTTCCCGCCTTGAATTCCCCGACAGTATTATGGTTCCTGTAATAACCGCCCTCCGGAAAAATAATGAACCTGCGCCCGTTCTTCGTCTCCTCCGCCAGCTCCCTGATGATCGTCACCGACTGCCGCAGATCGTCCTTGACCAGCCTCTTACCATGGAGCATATCGATAAACTGCTTTACCAGGATGCCGTGAGATTTGGCATCGTCGATCACCACCGAACAGGGTTTCTCGTGCGCATACATGATACCCAGCGCATCGTATTTTCCCTGATGATTGGGGAACAGCATATAGCCGCCCTCCTGTGGAAGGTGCTCCGTACCGTATTTCTCCGTTGAGATGTGTCCTGCCTTCATCATGCGACGGATCGCAAGCTGCGCGTACCGATAGCATTCCTCTTCCGAATATTTCTCCCCGTGTCTGGCCCTGTAAGCCATTTTGGGTATCATGTAAAGCCTGGGCAGATTACACACAATAACCTGTATAAAACGTAACATAATCTTCACTACCTTTATCTACAGGCTCCCATTTTCCCACTACAGCGCCCAGATAAGGCACAGGAGCGGTCACCAGGGAACCTTTTTTATAATAACGGTGAGAACAGTTTCAAAAACGGTCCGATCACATTGGTCTTCACGAACTTTTTCTTGCACCACTCCAGCGTGATCTGCTCAGACACCGCAAAAGTCTCCTCCATATCCTTCTTCAGATCCCTGATCATGGCTGTCCGGTACAGGAAGACGCCGCACTCAAAATGATGATAGAAGCTTCTGTAATCGAAATTAATAGTACCCACCACCGCCGTCTCATCGTCACACAGCACACACTTGGAATGAATAAACCCCGGCGTATACTGATAGATACTGACACCGGCCTCGATCAGGCTCTGGTAATTGGACTGCGTCAGCCAGTAGACCGTCTTCTTATCCGGCGTTCCGGGCGTCACGATACGCACGTCCACACCCCGCTTCGCCGCCAGCTTTAAGGCCGTATGCATCTCGTTGTCCGTCACCAGATAGGGCGTAAAGATATAGAGATATTTCCTGGCCGAACCGATCATATTCAGGTAGACATTCTCTCCCACCGTCTCCTCGTCCAGCGGCGTATCCATATATGGCTGCACGATCCCCATATCCTCCGGCCTGTCCGTGAACTGATGCCGGTACCTGCCGTAATACTCTTCCGTATGGCGGGACATGTTCCACATCTGCAGAAACATGACGGTAAAGTTCCACACCGCCTCTCCCTCGATGCGGATCCCCGCGTCCTTCCAATGGTCGCCGTGCGTTTTCTTATAGTTGATATATTCATCCGACATGTTGATGCCGCCGGTATAACCCACCTTGCCGTCAATCACCACGATCTTCCTGTGATCCCTGTTGTTGAGTACCAGCGCCAGAAACGGAACCAGTCTGTTGAAAGCGACGCACTTGATCCCCTTCTTCTCCATCACCTCATTGTATTCCTTGGGTAACAGAAAAACGCTTCCCACATCGTCATAGATCAACCGCACTTCCACACCGGCCTTCACCTTGCGCTCCAGCACTTCCAGCACGGTATCCCACATGGTCCCCTCTCCCAGGATAAAAAACTCCAGGAAAATAAAGCGCTCCGCCTGCTCCAGATCCGAAAGCAGCTGTCTCCACCAGGGAAAGCCCTCCGGATAATAATCCGCCTTCGTATGCTGCCAGGCCGGCGTTTTCGCATAGCGCAGAATATAATCACACTGGTTGGCAACACCGGCATCCTCTTCCTTAAGCCTGTCCATGACCCGTGCATCCTGCTGCAGATTCGACCGAACAAGTTCACCCGTATGCGCCATCGCCGTATACAGCCTTTTGGGCCGAAACACATGGCCCAGCGCAAGATACATCACACCGCCGAACAACGGAAATAGCAGGATCGGCACGATCCACGCCATCTTCACCGCCGGATTACCCTGCTTCAAGATCAGCGCGACAATAACGCCGAAGCTGATCAGGCGCAGACCGACGGCAATCTCCACATAGTAATTGCCCCACACCACGATCTCCATCATAAAGAAGGCCACCTGCAAGAGCACGATGAGCGCCGTGATTACCAGCCTGTTTAATGCATAATGTAAAAATTTTCTCATTTCAAAAATCCGTTAACAATCTGCTCCTCTGCTTCCTTCTCCGTCAGCCCCAGCGTCATCAGCTTCATCAGCTGCTCTCCTGCAATCTTGCCGATGGCCGCCTCATGGATCAGATTCGCGTCAATATTGTTGGCTGTCAGCTCCGGAATGGCGCTGACACTGGCCGCGTCCATGATGATGGCATCACACTCGCTGTGACCATGACATTTACCGTTACCCACGATCCGGCTCTTAAAGAGCTGTCTGGAATGTTCCTTGGCCACGGAACGGGAGATCAGGTTGACACTGGAATCGTCTCCGTTCATATCCACGCTGAAATCCGTCTCCGCATACTGTCTGCCGTGGGTCATAATCTTCTCCCGAATAACCAGGGACGCGCCCTCGGCTACTTCGGCCTTCGTGACCCGCTTCGTGGAATCGATCCCCTTGATCTGTACCGTATCCATCTCCAGAGACGCGCCCTGATCCAGATGAATCTCGGTCGCCGGGTTCATGATCCGTTCCCCGTTGCCGTCTCCGCTGCCGTAATGCTTCTCCACATATCTGACTTTCGCATTTTTTCCCACATAAAATCTATGGATCCCCGAATGCTCCGATGCGCCGTCTCCGCTGTTGTGAATGCCGCAGCCGGCAATGATGGTCACATCCGCATCCTCTCCCACAAAGAAGTCGTTATACACGCTCTCCTTCAATCCGCTCTGGCTGAGCACCACCGGAATATGCACGCTCTCGTTCCTGGTACCGGGCCTGATCCGAATATCGATGCCGGAGCAGTCCTTTTTCGTGACAATATCGATATTGGCCGTCGTATTCCTGGCCGCCATCTGTCCGTTGGCACGGATATTATAAGCGCCGGCAGGTATCTCATGCAGTCCTGCCACCTGCTCTAACAGGTTCCGTTGTATTGCATCCACTTATTGATACCTCCCCTTCTATAATTTATCTGTCAGTGTCTTACAGTGTGCACCGGCGCCCAGAAGCTCCGGTATCACCTCTTCCTTACTCCCCACCTTCTTAATCTGCCCATCTGCCAGCAGAATGATACGGTCCGCGATATTCAAAATACGCTCCTGATGGGAAATGATCAGAATAGATCCGTTGATCTCCTCATGCATCTTCTCAAACACATGGATCAGATTCTGGAAACTCCACAGATCGATCCCTGCCTCCGGCTCGTCAAAGATGGAAACCTTCGTCCCTCGCGCCATAATCATGGCAATCTCGATGCGCTTCAATTCCCCGCCGGACAGGGATGCATTCACTTCACGGTTTACATAATCTCTGGCGCACAAGCCAACCTCGGAGAGCATATTGCAGATCTCCGCCATGCTGGCATTCTTCCCGGCCGCGATCGACAAAAGCTCCCGCACCGTGATTCCCTTGAAACGAACCGGCTGCTGAAAAGCAAAGCTGATCCCCAGATTAGCCCGCTCCGTGATAGACAGATCCGTGATATCCACCCCGTCAAGCAGGATCTGTCCCGCCGTAGGTTTTAAGATTCCCGCCACAATCTTGGCAAGCGTAGACTTGCCGCTGCCGTTTGGTCCGGTCACGGCGATAAACCGGTCATCAATGGTAACATTGATATCTTTCAGAATTTCCGCCTCTCTGCTCTCATCTTCCGCAGAGTAGCAGACACCTTTTAATTCCAGCATGTTGTCACTCCTTCTCTCAATCCATTAGAGTATCTTATCACAAAATCGAACACTTAGCAAATAGGTTCTTATAAAGGAACCGGGCATCCATTAAAAACCCGTAATTTCAAAACTGCCGGTATACGCCTTCCCCGCATACCGACAGTTTCCTCTCAATGTTCATACAAAATCATCCACCCATTATGCCTGCGCTATATATGGCGCGATCGCCTTCTCGATCTCCGGCAGCTTCTCGTGAACTTCCGGAACCCGGAATTCCACAGGCTTGGACAGATCCATGGAAAAAATACCCATAATAGACTTGGCATCGATTACATATCTGCCTGTAGCCAGGTCAAAATATCCGTCAAACACTTCGATCGCCTTGACAAATCCCTTCACCCTGTCAATAGAATTTAAATCCAGCATATAACTTTTCATCTTCTCTCACGCCTTTCCCTACTGTCTGTATACTCATGCAGTCCGTTCCTGCCGCCACAGAGTTTCTTACTGTTTTTCTCACAGACAATTCTATGCCATTTTCTGCCTTTTGTACACCCCCAAGTTTTATCCGAACAGTTTCCCCGCATTATAGACAAGAAATGCCGCAATCCAGGCCACCCCGCACTGCATACAGACAATGCCCACCGTCTTCCACAACGATCCCATCTCCCTCCTGATCGTCGCCACGGCTGCCACACAGGGCGTATACAGCAGGGTAAACACAAGATAGCTGGCCGCCGTGAGCGGTGTAAATATCTGTCCCAGCGTCTCGCCCAGTCTGCTCATGCTGGTCCCGGTCAGCACACCCAGCGTACTGACCACCGCCTCCTTGGCACTGAATCCGCTGATCAATGCGGTAGCCACCCTCCAGTCTCCGAAGCCCAGCGGCATAAAGGCAGGCGCGATCAGCTTTCCGATCATGGCAAGCAGACTGTCACCGGAATCCGTCACAACATTCATCCTGCTGTCAAAAGACTGCAGAAACCATATGATCAACGTCGCGATAAAGATCACCGTAAAAGCCCGCTGTACGAAGTCTTTCGCCTTATCCCACATCAACAGCAGGACACTTTTGGCTGACGGAAATCTGTAATTGGGCAGCTCCATCACAAACGGCATGGGTTTTCCGTGAAAAGTGGTCTTATTCAGGATCACCGCGCATAAGATCCCCACCAGAATGCCCAGCACATACAGTCCCATCATCACAAGCGCCTTGTATTGCCGGAAAAAGGCAGCCGCAAACAATGCATAGATCGGAATCTTAGCCGAACAGCTTATAAAAGGGATCAACAGGATCGTCATCTTCTTGTCCCGCTCCGAGGACAGCGTCCTGGTAGCCATAACTGCCGGCACGCTGCAGCCAAAGCCGATGAGCATGGCCACAAAGCTCTTGCCGGACAACCCGATCTTACGCAGCGGTCTGTCCATTACGAAAGCGATCCTCGCCATATAACCGGAATCTTCCAGAATGGAAAGAAAGAAAAACAATACCACAATAATCGGCAGAAAACTGAGCACACTGCCCACCCCGGTGAAAATACCGTCGATCACCAGGCTCTTGACCACCGGATTGATGCCATATTCTACGAGAGCCTGCTCCACTGCGGCAGACAGCGCATCAATCCCCATGCTCAGCAAATCGCTTAAGAACGTGCCGATCACGCCGAATGTCAGCCAGAACACCAGCAGCATGATCAGCAGAAAAGAAGGAATCGCCAGATATTTTCCCGTCAATACGCTGTCGATCTGCACGCTTCTTCTGTGCTCCCTGCTCTCCCGGCATTTGATGACCGCCTGCCCGCATACCCGCTCAATGAAAGCATACCGCATATCCGCCAGCGCGGCATTGCGGTCCATTTCGCTGTCCCGTTCCATCTCCACGATACTATGTTCCATCAGATCCAGCTCGTTCTCCGACAGCTGCAGATGCTCTATGATATTACGATCCCCTTCCACAATCTTCGTCGCCGCAAACCGCGGGGAGATACCGATTCTTTCCGCATGGTCCTCCACCTGGTGGCTGACCGCATGAATACATCTGTGCACGGCGCCCTTTTCGCAGAAATCCATCACCTTCGGATAGATCCGGCGCTGCGACACCTCCCTGACCGCATGGATCAGATCCTCGATCCCCTCGTTCTTGACCGCGCTGATAGCCACCACCGGAATTCCCAGCGCCTCTTCCATCTTCCCGATGTCAATCGTGCCGCCGTTGCCACGCACCTCATCCATCATATTCAACGCCAGCACCATCGGGATGTGCATCTCCAGAAGCTGCAGCGTCAGGTACAGATTCCGCTCAATATTCGTGGCATCCACGATATTGATGATCCCGTCGGGATGCTCTTTCAGGATAAATCTGCGCGTCACCAGTTCCTCATTCGTATAGGGACGGATCGAATAGATTCCCGGCAGGTCAACGACACAGTCGCCCCGCTCCCCACGGATCTCTCCGATCTTGGAATCCACTGTCACGCCCGGAAAATTCCCCACATGCTGATTAGACCCTGTCAGCTGATTAAACAAAGTCGTCTTGCCACAGTTCTGATTTCCTACCAAAGCATATCTCATGATCCTGCCCTCGCCCTTATCTTTTCCTCTTTCCCGTCTTACCTTCTCTCAGGCGGCATCTGCTCCGCCGTCATCCCGGATCCCTAAGAGACAACTTCGATCTTGCCGGCATCCTCCTTGCGGATCGTCAGCTCATAGCCCCGAAGATGAATCTCGATCGGATCCCCCATGGGCGCCACTTTCTGTACCCTGACGATCGTCTTCGGAATCAGCCCCATATCCAACAGCCGGCAGCGAAGCTCTCCCTCTCCGCCGACTTTTACGATCTTCACTTCCCTTCCAACCGCTACCTGATCCAATGTCATCTTCTATCTCTCCTCCTGCGGCATATCCGGTTGATATACCTGCTTAAATGCCCGGTATGTCCTGCCCATTCCCTCCGCAAACTCCGTATACTCAAGTCCCAGTTCCCGCTTGCTCTTCTCATTGGAGCAAAGCAGCGTCTCCTCCGCCTTTGCCGGGAAGGGCACCGGAACCTGCTGCGCCATGGCGCTGTCTACCGTGATCGGTATTTCCTGCAGTCCCTCTCTTACTTCCGGCTCCGCTGCCTCCAGCAGAGTCCGGAAGAAAAGGGCATAATCCACGCTTCCGTCCTGACAGAGATTGTACGCCTGCCCGTAAGCCTGTAGATTGCCAAGCGTGCGCAGCACAGCCTGGGCGGCATCCTTAACGTACACGAACTGAAATCTGCCGTCCGCATCCACAAACTTAGGAAGCGCCCTGTTTTGCAGCATCATCTGAATATAAACGGATTCCCGCGGCGCATAGTTATAAGGACCATAGAGAATGGCCGGTCGGAGCGTCGTCCACGGGATATGCCGTTCCCCGCAGATCCGTGCAAGTTCCTCTTCCAATGCCACCTTACCCGCGATATAAGCGCCCGCTTCTCCCGGAAAAATCCGATGCTCCAGGGCATGTTCTTCCGTCCTTACCACATCGCTTCCTCTCTCGTAAGCATCCACTGTGCTGATCAGTACATACTGTCCGATCTGCCCGGCGATCTCTTTCATCACGAACTCCACGTCCCCCGCCGTATATGCACAGAAGTCTATGACCGCATCGTAGTTCTCCCGGCACTGTGCGAGGACGTCTGCATCGTGCCTGTCGCCTCTGATCTCCCTTGCCCCGAATTCCCGCATCGAGTAAGTGCCGCGGTTGAGTACCGTGACCGTGTGCTCTTTTGCCGCCTCCATCACAAATACTCTGCCATAGAAATAACTGCCGCCGATTACCAGTAAATTCATGTCTGCCTCCTAAATTACCGCCTCTTAACGGTTCCTACACAAATGGATTGAAATACCGGCTGCCGTCCCAGAAAGTCACCACCAGATCGATCACCAGCACCGCCGCCACAAATCCGATCGCCAGCCAGTCATTCCGGCGCATCTTCCTTCTCGCATACCAGGTACGTTTCTTATTCTTCCCAAATCCGCGCAGCTCCATCGCATTGCTGACCGTCTCGATGCGGCTTAAGCTGGAGAGGATCAGCGGCAGCAGGATTGCCACCGAGTTCTTCAATCTGGTATAAAGCTTATCTTTCCCTGACAGGTCAATTCCCCTTGCCTGCTGCGCCTGACTGATATTATGATACTCTCTCTGTACATCCGGTATGTAACGAAGCGCCAGGCTGACGGAATAACCGATCCGGTAACTGACGCCGATACTGGCCAACGATGCGGCAAATTCGCTTGGATCCGTACAGGCGATAAACAACAGCGCCACCGGCACCACGCAGACCACCTTCATCGTCATGTTGAAATGATAGAACAGCTGCTGTAATGTGACCGTATAGGGCCCGGCAATCGTGAAAAGCACCGTTCTGCTCTCATACAGCCCCACCCCGTATTCCGGCGCAAACAGATAGACGAACAGATTATTCAGCAGCAAAAAGACAGCCGCCAGACCAAGCACAACGCTGATATCCCGTATCCTGACCGCGCTGATCTTGAAAACCACGGCGCTGATCACCAGCATACAGAGCAGTACTCTCGTATCATAAGTGACCATGGCGGCCACGCTCCAGGCGATGAAGAAGATCAGCTTCGTTGTGCCTGTCAGCTCATGCACGGGACTTTTCCGTTTGATGTAGCTTAAGATCGCAACCTTTGCCATTATCGTCCCTCCTTCTGTTCATAGTCTATAAAGCACTCCGTAAATACCTGGGGCTCCTCGATACCGCACGCCAGACTGAGTGTATACAGGCTGGTCTCCTTCAGATTCGCTGCCCGCACAAGCTCCGGATTATTGAGCACATGCGCCGCCGTAGTATCCGCCAGCATCCGGCCGTCGCTGAACACGATCGCCCGCTTCGTATATTCCAGCATCAAGTGCATATCGTGCGTGATCATCAAGATCGTATATCCCTTTTCATTTAGTTCCTTCAGGAAATCCATGATCTCCGTATAGTGATGATAATCCTGTCCTGCCGTAGGCTCATCCAGAATAATGATCTGCGGCCTCTGCACCAGAATGCTGGCGATCGTCACCCGCTTCTTCTGTCCAAAAGACAGGGCCGAAACAGGCCAGTTCCGAAAAGGATATAACCCGCAGATCTTCAACGTCTCCTCAACCCGCCTGGTCCGTTCCTCCTTCGGCATACCGCTCTGCACAAGCGCCATCTCCACTTCATCCCAGATCATGGGTTTGGATATCATCTGGTTCGGGTTCTGCATCACATAACCGATATAGGCCGCCCGCTCCTTGATCGTATCCTCGCGCATATCCCTGCCTTCCATGCAGATACTGCCGGAAAGCGGCTGTTCAAACCCACAGATCAATTTGGCCAGCGTACTCTTGCCTGCGCCGTTCCGCCCCACGATACTGACCATCTCTCCCTTATAAATCGTGAAATTCACGTCCTGCAGCGTACAAGTGTCCGGCGTATACCCAAACGTAAGGTCCCTGACCCGCAGCAGTTCCTGACCGGGCCGCGCCTGACGGATTCCCGTGCGCTGACTGTGATACCAGCGCCTTACCTGCTCCTTGTCTTCCTGCTGCAGCCGCAGAATGTCCACATGCTCAGGATGCAGGTTCTCCCTGATCTCGACTCCCGCATAACGCAGCGCCGTCAGATACAACGGTTCTCTGATCCCATGCTCCAGAAGCAGATTTCCCGAGAGCAGGCTGGCTGTCGGCATATCCGCTATGATCTCTCCCTCATGCATCAACACGATACGATCCATCTTACGCCACAGTACGTCTTCCAGCCGATGCTCTATGATAAGCACCGCCGCCCCCATGCGCTCGTGTACCATATCAATCAGTTCTATCGTTGTCCGTCCTGCCGCCGGATCCAGATTTGCCAGGGGTTCATCAAACAGAAGGACCTTAACCTCCTCCATCATCACCCCGGCCAGGCTGACCCGCTGCTTCTGTCCGCCGGACAATTCATGCGGCGCATATTCCAGATGATGGTCAATATCCACCAGAGCGGCCACCTGATCTACCAACTGCTTCATCTCCTCCTGCGGCATACAGTCGTTCTCCGCCGCAAAAGCGATGTCCTCTCCCACTGTCAACCCGATAAACTGACCGTCCGTATCCTGTAATACCGTCCCTACCGTATGGCTCAATTCAAAAATACTGCTCTCTTTCGCCTCTCTGCCGTCAATCAACAACCGCCCCGTACTTTTACCCTGATAGGCAAAAGGAATCAAGCCATTGATACAGCTGCCGATCGTACTCTTACCGCTGCCCGAAGTACCGGCGATCAATACCTTTTCACCCGGATAGATATCCAGATTGATATGATGCAGTGTAGGCTCCGCCTGCGACATATATTGAAAACCATAGTCCTGAAAAGAAATTACGGGAGTTGTCATATTGCTGCTCCTTCTCTTGTTTATGAATAAGCAAACACAGGTTCAAAACCGCATTTGCTTCACAAATTAAACCTTTATCCAACAGGGTGGGATTACCGATACCGTAAAAGAGCCGCCGCATCTGTCGATTACGGCCGCTCTTTGATCCCGGACTGAATGATTACCTTAATTCTCCTTACTCAGAGAACCTTTCCTGACAACCGTCTTCGCATATGCAACTAACAGAAGCGAACCCACAATACCGGTTGTTACCATATTGGCAATACCTGCCATCAGGCCCTGCGCAAATAACTTCTCGATAGGTTCAGAATAGATCACAATATCAAGACAAGGCGCCACAAGTCCCCATGACAGCAGATGTGCTATAATCTGCGCCACATTAAAATGAACGATCTTCCTGGTGTCGATCCCCTCGTTGATGTCCAGCTTCAACGTCACAACACCGATCACAAGGCCGGCAAACGCAGACGCAATGATCCAGCTAAACCAAGGTCCATAGCTGGTCGCATCGATCAGCGTATGACCGATAAATCCGATCAGCAGACCCGCAATCGGCCCGAACAGTGTCGCAAATACCGCCTGCACCGCATACTGCAGACTGATGTAGGTATTGGGAACCGGCGTTGGTATCGAGATCTTACCCAGAACAAAGAATAACGCCGCGCCGATACCGATCGCCACCACAGTTTTCACAGATAACTTCTTCATTGGAATTTCCTCCCTCTCATCTGAAAATGTTTTATTATGTAGAAATCACACATTTGTATTATAGTCTGACTGCCGATGCGTGTCAACTTAAAAGAGCTTCTCCAAAGGCTTTCCTTTCGCCAGTTCGTCTACCAGTTTATCCAGATATCGAATCTCCCTCATCAGCGGGTCCTCTATCTCCTCTATCCGCACGCCGCAGATTACTCCCTTGATCTGCTTCCGCTTCTCATTCAACTGCGGCGCATTACGGAAGAAATCGCCATAGGTGACGAAGCGGCTGTTCCTATCGTCAAGCTCTTCCTGGCTGTATCCGGTGAGCCACCGCGTCACCGCGTCTACCTCCTCCTTTGTCCTTCCCTTCTTGACCGCCTTATTCACCAGCAGTCCATATACCTTGGAAAACTCCATCCGAAATACTTTCTCGTTATCCATCTCTTCCTCCGCTGCAAACATCTATTCCCGTTCTCTTACCGTCACCTGCACCTGATCCCCCGGCTGCTTTCCGATCTTATTGCGGATATCCTTGCGCAGCCCGATAATGTAACAGACACTGCCGTCTTCATTCTTAACTCCCATATTAACGATGCTGCCGTCATATGGCTCGCCGTCAAATTCCGCATGTACCTTCACCCGGCCCCGGCCAAACTCTTCTCTGATATCATAGGGGAAGATCACATATGCGCCGCCCTTTTTATCCGCATCATAGATCATGGATTCATATTCGTAAACCTTCTGATTCATGGAGCACACCCTGCCTTTACCCGACTCTTAAATCCATCAACATTTTACCATTCCACCCGGAAGATGTAAAGAACCTGCGTACTGTCCCTTCCAGGGGACAGCCCGCAGGCTCTCTGCCCATTTATTTAATCCCTTTTAACCTTCACATGCTAAGAACGGCGCAATCATCGCTCTGATATTTGCATCATCCGAATGATATCTAAGCTGAAGCGGCCCTGAGAAATCAAGCGCCATCACGCCGATGATAGACTTCGCATCTACCACCCTGTGGCCGGAACCAAGATCGAAATTGGTATCAAATTTGTCAATTGTCTTAATAAACTGCCTGATCTGTTCAACATCGTTAAACTTAACATTCACCTGCTGCATATGATTCAATCTCCTTTACTTCTTCATTTTGCCTTTGTTATGTTTTACGTTCTACTTCCTGTTTTGCAGAACCAGCACCGGATTGACTTAAATTCCCCTTATAAACAGCTTATCCATAACAATCCGTTCTATTCCATCACCCCCGCATTTTTTATAGTTTTCAGGTCATATCTGTAATGTCTGTGTGGTATCAGTATGTTACCGATTTCACTATGCCTATATCATACATTTCCTTCCAAATATTGTAAATTGTCATTTTTCATAATTTTTTCTGCTTTTCCATCTATATCATTGTGAAATCTATTTCACGACAGTTTTCATCCGTTGCGCAGGCATATATCCGTTGCCATTCCCTTTGTTATTCCCCTTGTTCTTTCTTTCACTATTTGGCGGTTACAAAGAAAGGACGTCCCCTAAGCTCTCGCTTGCAGACGCCCTTGCCTTTTACGATATGTAGTCCTTTTTGGATCCCTGGCTCCCCTGCCTCAAAAATCCTTTGTGCGATATCGACACAAAAAGGCAGGCCACTATTGACACCGGATGGTCTCCGAAAGGGATTCTACGGGGCAGAATTGCAGATTCAAATCAACCTCTCCCTCTATTCCATCCACGCTTCCGTGATTTGAATACTGCCAAACCGCAAACTGATACGGTGTCTGCGGCGTAGGTTCATAATCCGCATACCAGACAGGATATTCGGAAAGCTGCGTCAAGTCCAGTTGCACGGGCGTACCGCAGCGATCGCAAAACGCCGCTCCCTCTTTTAGCTGTCTTCCGCAATTGCTGCAAAACATAGTCTCTTCGTTTCCTCCTCATATGCATTAGTTTTGTATTAACTATCGATCACCAACGAAAGCATAAGTATATTCCGCACTGTATCGGCAAATCCCGTCCTCTGTCCGCCTAATCAGATTTCCGATTTCATCGTATTGATATTGATATTCTTTCTGATCAAGCATTATCCCGTCAGCGTCATAAGAAAGCGCTTTTGTCATATTACCTTTTTCATCGTACTCATATGCTTTTTCCTGATAATCTGTTCTCTTTCCGTCAGCGTCATATTGAGCGGATAAGCGTTTTATTTCCTTCCCGTTTTCGTCATAGCCATACTCTTCATATCCTCTTCTTGTTCCCGCAAAATCGTAAGTAATTCTTTGGATCATTTTTCCATTCGCATCATACTCATTTTCATATTCGCCATAAATACTCATTCTTCCGTCATTGTCATACTCAACTACTTTTACTGCGTTTCCGTTTTTATCATATTCCTCAATCTTACTTACTCCTCCGGCCGGATCATATTCTATATATTTGATCCGCTTCCCACTTTCATCGTATTCATATTCTTCATGTCTGCTTACTTCCCCGGCCGAATCGTATACTATATATTTGATCCGGTTCCCACTTTCATCGTATTCGGATTCTGATCTATAATCCACATTCTCGTCTCCGTTATCTGTATACTCACCTCCAATTTCTTTTATTGCATTTCCCTTTTCGTCATATTCTATTTTACGGTATCCTGTTAGTATTTTCCCAGAACGATCCATAATGGGAATCTTGATTTGGTTTCCATTTTCATCATATTCCCATTCACTATTCCAGATTATCTCCCCATCCGCATCATAAATAATATGTTTGATCTGGTTCCCGTTTTCATCATATTCATTTTCTACGCGCGAACTTACTTTTCCATCTGCATCGTAATCGATTTCTCCGATTTGATTCCCCCTTTCATCATATTCATATTCCGTATATCCTCCGACTGCTTCCCCGTACGAAACATAAGGAATACTTTTGATCAGGTTCCCGCTTTCATCATATTCAGAATCATAATAATACCAGGCTGCCTCCCCGGTTGAATCGTACCATGTTACACTTTCCACTGCAACGACTGTATTCTCCCGCACAAACGATTCCCGTTTAGCCAACTCGTCGGACCCTGTATATTCGATTCCCAACATTAATATTTCGATTGCCTGTATACACTCGTTATCCGACAGACAGGCATCCGCTTTCTCTTGGAACAGCTCCGCCGCATAGCAGCCCAATGAACTCTCTCCCGTCTTCTCCTGACCCTCCCGAAGAAGCTCCACTGTCTGTCCATACTCTTCATCTGCAAATAAAGCTTCCGCTTTTTTCTTGTAGATTTCCACAAACTTCTGCATCAGGAGTTCCTTATCCTCTGCTCTGATATGGGCAAGCCCGCCCTCTGCTGTTTCCAACGCCTGATCGTAATTGCCTCTCTGCACATAGATATCTGCTGCCCCTGCATAGGCTCTGGCATTGCTGTTATCTAACTTAAGTGCTTCCTCATAATAAGTGATCGCCTCTTCATACTCCCCTGACCCATACATTTCCTCCGCCAGCTTCATATTTTTCCCGCTCTGGTATCCGTCACTGTTTACATACAAGACGCTCCCTGTCCCCACCGCTGCAAGAGCTAAAACCACAACAATCACCAGCATAACTAATTTTTTATTCCCCTTCGGTTCTTCCGTTTGCGTCAATACGGGCGTACCGCATCTGCCACAAAACACATCTCCCTCTTTGATCTCTTTTCCACAATTTTTACAAAACATATTATCTCCGTTTCCTACTCTGCTCCGCCAATCCCGTCTGGATTGCTTTCTCTTGATAGTTCCTCCCATCTGCCATCCCGATACCCTATTGTGAGCCTGTCGGCAACATATATGCTGGATCCTTCCACTCCCAAAATCTTATCATAAGACTCCAGTTGGAGAACCACCCCATATCCCGTTTCGGACTCTTCCACAATTTCGGTATTCCAATAGGAGGCTTCCTCCAAAAATTCTGTATATGGAGATATATCCGTCACACTCCCCTCCTGCACTTGGTAGACAGCAATCCGATAATAAGTATCAAAAAAATTATTTGGCATGACAATATACACAAAAGCCTCTCGGAACCCATCCCCGTTAATATCCCGATACTCCACATGATCCACCAATCCGGCATATGTCGCCTCGCGTTCGATTACACTTCCATTCTCCAGCTGAAATCGCAAAACAGGCTTTTCTATCCCATATTCGCCATCTCTCCATGTCACTTCCTGTATACCACAAGGATTCTGCAATACCGCCCTGTTATAGACCACAGCTACCGTCTCGGATTCGCTCTCCATACGGCTTGTCCGGATATTACCCGCGCTGTCATACTCGTAAGTGCAGGACACTTTCCGGATGAGTGAATCATCCGCAGCATGATAGTTGCTAACATCCTGCAGATTTCCTTCCCCGTCATAGCGATATACCTCTATTAGCCCATCGTCACCATACTCCTCCGTCATCTGTGCGAACTCACGGTAGATCAGCTTCTCTGACTCCTGTGATATACCTGCCAGCTCCTGCCGGATCTCTTCCTCGGTCTTATCATACATATAACACCGTGCCGTAAACGGATATTGGCAGAATGCAGTTATCCTGCCTTGTTCATCATAACTGATTATTTCATGATTACTCAGGCCACTGCCTGTATATTCCCCCTCCTCGTTGTAGTTCAGCCACATATAATCACAGTACCATACCTTTTCCAGTTCATCATACTCATAAGAAACAGGACATTCACTAATCAATCTGTGCCACTCATCATAGCAGCGAGTTGTTATCTTTCTTTCCTCTTCGTCATACTCCTCGATGGAAGAAGTGCTCCCACTGGTTCCGGTTCGGCCAAGAAGCTTTCCCTCTCCGTTATACCGATTGTCCCATTTTGTTTCACTGAATATACTTCCATCCTCATTGTAAAAACACTCTCTGACTATATGTTCTCTGCTGTCATACTCAATTAGACTCTGTAGATATTCCCCGCCGTCCTGTGTATGTCGATAATGTTCCTCCGTTTTCCATACGTCTGTTTCCATATCTGAATCTTCTTCGACCGAAGACATTCCGTCCTCTCTGTCAGATTCTTCCTTTTTATCCTGCTGTGATGCGTCCGTCTCTTCTTGCGCCGTCTCTTTTGGCTGCACTGTTTCCTCGTCGTTTTCCATATCTGAAACATCGGCATTGACTGATCCCTTTTGCACTTCTTCCGCCAGTGTCATATTTTTCCTACTCCGGTAACCGTCACTGTTAAAAAACAACAAAGCCCCTGTTCCCGCTGCCGTTAAGACAAGCATTACAACAATGCATGAAATAATAACTATTTTTTTCTTTTTATTAGCACTTTCGATGTTTGGCTCCGCTTCCTGTATTTGCATGGTTCCACCACTCGCCTTCACAGGTGTACCGCAACAGACACAGAACGAGTCCCCCTCTTTGATCTTTCTTCCGCAATTTTTACAAAACATTCTCTCTCCATTTCCCGCTCTTATGCGCCATCCTACAGTATCCGCTGCCAACGTGGCAAAACAGGCGGCTTTTCACGATCATCCTCGTAAAGGCCGCCATAATTCCAGTTCTATTATCATTTTCCAGACAGTTTTTTGTCAAAAAAGCCCATTTCCTGCCACGGTTCCATGATTCCACTTTCATCTTCCTGTACTTCTAAGCTCAGCTTTCCGTCCTCCACCTGATATTCCAATAGCACTTTTTCTGATTTTTCCTCTCCCATTGCTTCTGTTATGGTCAGCTCGATCTCTCCCTCTTCCTCATTCACTGTATAACTGCCGGACCATACCGCCCTTTTGAAAAGGCGCTGCAATTCCTCTTGTTGTTCCTTATCAAAAACCAATTCCTTCATTACTTTTCCGCGTTCCGCTTTCGGCGCATTCATAAATGCTATCCAATCCGCTTCTTCTATTACCTCATTACGTGTATCAGCATCCATTGCAGAGAACATTTCAAAACAGACCTCCGCAAATACATTATAAAAGTCATCTTCGTCTACATGGAGTTTCCATGTATCGTCCTTGCTAAATTCCAAAAATCCCGGCACTTTCGCAGATAACAACGCATTGGCGACCGCAGATAAAGGCTCACCGAAGCCCTCCATCTCCATCTCCATTTCTTTTAGTTCTGCTATATCATCGTCATAGGACAATCCGCTGTACAATCCGCTTTCCGTACCCTGCCACCAATAAATGTAGAGGAGCTCATACTCGCCTTCCCATGTCCGGACAAGGCTTTCCTCTTCTTTTTCTTCTGTTGACTCACTTACCTCTTTTGGCTCCTTATCCCCAGATTCTGTACTGCCGCTGTCTCCTTTTCCAAAATGCAGGCCGATTCCCAGCCCGCCGACAAGTACCAACACTAATACCGCAACGGCTCCACCGATGCGCATAAAGCGGCGGTTAGAATTTCCATCGGCCACTGAAGCGCCGCCTCCGGTCTGCGTGCCGAGGCTTGGAATCCCGTTTATGCCGCCTGGCAGAGGATTCGTTCCCATTCCCATCACCTTCTGTTCTACCGGTGCACCGCAGTGCGCGCAAAATACAGCGCCGTCTTTTATTTCGTTCCCACACTTCTTACAAAACATCCTCTCATCCTCTCTCCATCCGAATCATTCCGTCTCTTATCTCGCCGCATCCGGCTGCTGCTCTGTCCTTTCCAGAACCAATGGGAAATCCAAATAATATTTTTCCTCTGAACATGATTGAACGGTCAGTGTACCGCCGTTAATCTCAAAGAGATAGAATTCCTTTTCCCCTTCTGCGTTTGTACAATACAGCCTGTCTTCCACCACGTTATAGCTGTAACTAACGCCCGCATTATCCGCCAAAAGTCCTGTTACTAAATTCGTTATCCATCCCGCCGCCTTTCCCCCTATAGGGTTTTGGGTAGCGGCAGTAGTCGCCACAGTTGCGAACTTGCTCAGTATCTGCCGCGCCCCATCAAAATAGTCCGGCTCTATAGAAAGATACAGGCCGCCATCGCCGTTAAATTCCAGCAGAATCGGCACAGGCTCCACAGGAATACTATAACTGCCGCTAAAATCCTTCGGAATCAGATTCTCAATATCATAATTCATCTGCCACACGCCCGACAAGGCTTCCTCCTGTATCCGATAAACTTCCTCCCGTTTTTCATCGAAGTTCTCTTTAAATTCTTTAAGCTCTTCTTCATTGGCCGGCTCTAAATATTCGTCCAGAATCTCTATCGCATCTTTATACGCTTCTCTTGCGATATGGATATCTGCGCACACTAAATAGGCCTCTGCATACCGTCTATCCTTTTCCAGGACTTTCTCGCAGCATCCCAGGGCTTCTTCATAGTTTCCTTCTTCTAAGTACTTTTTCGCCTGTCGGATCTCCTGTTCAATTTTATTTCCTCCTCTGGCAAAAATCAGCCCTGCCGCTATCACAACGACAACCAACGCTGCCAGGGCCGGTCCCAAAGCCGCTATTGAAATCGGAAGTTTTTTGGGCTGCGTTTCTTTCTGCTCTGCAGCAGGCAGGGGCGCCAACGGCATCTGCGCCAACGCGCCGCTTCCCGTGGGAAGTGATGTATCCGCCTTCACACGCCCGCCGCAGAACTTGCAAAAGCCCGCCCCATCCGAAATCTCTTTTCCACATTTCTTACAATACATAACCCTATCCTCTCTCTAAGCAGGCTTCCGCCTGCGCCGCTTTCTCTTCTTCTAATTCGCCTTTGCACCGCAGGAAACACAAAACAGGCTGTCTTCCTCCATAGGAGCGCCGCACTTTGCGCATTTTCTTCCGCTTCCCACCGCCGCCGAAGAGTTCCCTGCTTCCCGTTCGTCTGCCCTTTTCCCGCAGGAGTTACAGAAAATACTCCCGTAGGGAATGACTGTACCGCAATTCTCACACATCATCTGCCCCTGCAGACGCAGTTTATTTTTATAAAAGCCTATCCGATTAAGCTCCAGCTTGGCAATCGTATCCACAAGGCTATAGTATTTGCTATCCACATTTTCGTTCGCCTTGTTTTCCTCATAAAACAGTTGCCCTAATTGATACACCCTCTGCTGTATCTCTCCTTCTACCTGCGCAATATTCTGCTCTGTCCTCTCCAACTCGGTTGGCTCGTTTGCTTTTTTTAAGAACCCTATCTTCTGTGCCATCTGACTCTTCTCCTCCCGCTTTTTTCATAGCAGCCCTCATTTTGTGCTACTATATACTACTAAAAAGCATTTTATCCTACTTTGTAATACCAGTCAATATAAAAAGCTACAAAATGCTATATTGTATTAAAAAGGAGAGTTTTTATGAAACCATTAAAAACAAAGGTCAGTATTACTCTTGACTCTGAAATCATCGAAACAATCCGCGATCTGGCGGAACAGGATGACAGATCCTTTTCCCAATATATTAATATTGTATTAAAGGAACATCTTAGAAAATTGCAGACAAATTCAGATACGGTCAAGTGACTTCTGCCAAAAAACCTCCAAACTATGTATTTCCTACAATAGTTTAGAGGTTTACATAACTTTCGGCTAACTCGCGGTCAATTCACTGCTGCAGCCTCACATCAAACGACTCATATTCTTCCGGAATCCTCTAATCTGTATTCCAGCTGACAGTCATACGGCTCCTTTTCCACATGCTCCTGATTATATTCCTGCGCCTCAGCACAGCCCATTGCCTGATAAAAGGCCTGGGTTTCCACCGCCGAATGGGCCGAAATGTACAGCTTGCCTGCCCCCTTGTGTCCTGCCCATTTTGCGGCGGCCCCGAACAGCGCCCGTCCGATTCCTCTGCCCCGCATATCCTCGGACACATGAAGGCACGACAGATCCAGATACCGGTTCTGCCCGCCGAACAGCGTTGCTTCCACAGAGGTAAAGCCCTTTAGTACCCCGTCAACAAATGCTCCATATACAAAACCGCCTGTGCGGAGCGTATTTTGAAGACAGTTGATCAGGATGCCGTAATCCTCCTCTGTCCAGTCATCCACAAAAGGATCCTTCCGGATGACCCACTCTCCGTTTTCCCTGCGGCGGCACATTACAACCTTCTGCCGGCGTATAAACTGCGCGAATAATTGTCGTTCCAGTTCCTCTGCGCCCAATTGACGGTACACGAGTGTACCTGCCCCGATCCCTTCGCCTGCCCGGCATTCCTTCGTCTGCTTCATGATCTTTTTCCTTTCCCGTACTCCGTTTATACCTGACGCCGGCTGTCTTACCAATCGACAGCTGGCATCATCTGTATTATAGTATAGATATGGCACATTGCCAACTAAAACACTGCATGAACTCCATGTATCTCCATGTATATAGAAAGGACACCCGTCATGAAGATCACAGTTCTTTTGGAAAACACCACTGCAAGGCCGAATTTGTCTGCAGAACACGGCTTGAGCCTTTACATCGAAACTGCCGGCCATAAGATCCTTTTTGATATGGGACAGACTGATCTTTTCTCGCACAATGCTTCCGTGCTCGACATTGATCTGGCAGCGGTGGATATTGCCATCCTCTCCCACGGCCACTACGACCATGGCGGCGGCCTTGCCCGGTTCCTGGCGTTAAACCGCACCGCTCCAATTTATGTAAACCGCCATGCCTTCGAGCCTCATTACAACGGCACCGTAAAATATATCGGACTGGACACCGCCCTCGCGCATCACAGGCAGCTGGTCTTTACCGACGGCGACACATTCCTTGCCGACGACATAACGCTCCATTCCTGCGCGCAGGCACAAAAGCGCCATAATCTGGGCGCTTTCGGCCTTACCATGCTGGAAGACGGCGCCTTCCGACCGGAAGATTTTCGTCACGAACAGTATCTGCTTGTGGAAGAGAATGGGCAAAAGATTCTGTTCAGCGGCTGCTCCCACAGAGGCATCCTGGACATCGTTGACTGGTTCCGGCCCGATGTCCTGATCGGCGGCTTTCATTTCTCCAAACTGCCGTTAGACGACACGCTGAGAACCTATGCCCAATATCTGGACAGCTTTCCCACCAGATACTACACCTGCCACTGCACGGGCGAAAAACAATACGCTTTTATGAGACAGACCATGAAACATCTGCACTATCTGTCCTGCGGAGATACGATCGGTCTCTGAACCTGCCGGTTTCCGAATAACTGCCTGACAGTCCTACTCATGCCGCACGATCCTGTAATAGGTCTTCGCTGTCATCATATAACTTACGCCGTACACCGCCATGAATATGACGATCACAGCTATCGTGCACCAGAAGAGCAGATCTACACGGAAGAAGGATACGGCTCCCATCAGCCCTTTTACCATCACCATGCCTGCTGCCGTGTGCATGACGGCTCCCGCAAGCGGCAGTCCGAACACCATCAGGATCTGCCTGCGCACCGTACCCCGGATCTCCCGGTCGCTCATGCCTACCTTCTGCATGATGTCGAAACTGTTCCTGTCCTCGTACCCTTCCGTGATCTGTTTGTAATACATGATCAGGATCAGGCACATAAAGAAGATCAGGCCGAATAAGATTCCGAGAAACAGCAGCGCTCCATACATGGTTCCCAGATCGCGCCTGCCTTCCACGTTATCCGTCAGATCAAAAAATCCCGGCCTGCTCTGGCACCACTGCGCAAATTCTCCCAGAAAAGCATTCTTCTGTGCGTCTTCTCCCGCCAAAACAATCCCGATAAACCGATAGTCGCTTTCGAGAAAGGATTCCATCTCCGTCACACCGTTTGCTTCGGCCCAGGCCCGCACACACTGCTCCTGCACCTGTCTGTCTTTCACCACCATCACATAGCAGGCGCCAAAAGTATTGTCCGCTGCCTTCGGATAGGGGAAGAAACTCGTAAGCTCCTCCTTCACCTGCAGCTTCACACCCATGAAATCGACGCTGTCATATCCGTAATCCCTGCCGCTGCAATGGAGTAAAACCTCATTGTCCTGCAGGTCCACCGTCCGGTTCTCGATCCTCTCATACTCCGGCGCCGTTATGATCTCCAGCCTGTAATCCTCCGCATAATCACTGAACCGTACATTGTCCTGCCGCATGACAAAACGGTCCCCTTCCTTTCTCACCGCCAGTCTTATTCTGTCATAGATATCCACTCTTGTGGCCGCAAGTCCGTACTTTTCTTCCAGCGCTGCGATCTCCTGCGCCACCTCTTCTTCGGCGATCTTTTCTTCGCCGTAGAGCGCCGTCATATCGTAGGGATGTACGAAATGCACCAGACTGTCCATCCCCAGATGGAGCGAAACCGTACAGATCAGGGTAATGATCACCATCGTGGAAAAGATGCAGATATTGGAAAGGCCCGCCGCATTCTTTTTCATGCGGTAAAGCATCCCCGAGATGGTGACAAAATTGCCGGGCTTATAATAGAACTTCTTCCTGCCCTTCATCCATTTCAGGAAAGCGATACTGCCCGACGCGAACAGCAGATATGTTCCCACGATCACCAGACTTACCGCCAACACAAAATCCACGAAGATCATGCTGTCCACCTTAGAAGTGACGGAACAGTAATAGCCGAACGCCAGCGCCATCACACCGGCCAGCGCGTAAACCGGCAAAAACCGCGGCTCTTTCTCGCCCTTCTTACTGCCGCTCATCAGCTCGATGGGACGGGCTTTGCCGACCTGCAAAAGCCCCACCGCAAAGTTCACGCCAAACACCCACAGAAAGTAGACGATCGTCTCCCGAAACGCCTCCGGGTAAAAGACAAAGCTCACCTCCACCGACAGGTTGCACATCCGCAGCAGCATCAGAAACAACAGCTTGGAAAGTACCATCCCAAAGAGCACACCGCCCGCCACCGCTCCCGCATAAAGCAGGATCGTCTCGAAGAACAGCATGATGCCGATATGCTTCTTTTCCAGTCCCAGAATGTGGTACAGACCGAATTCCTTCTGCCGCCTTTTTACAAGGAAACTGTTGGCATAGACCAGAAAGAGGATCAGGATCAACGAAAGGATCCCCTTTCCCATATACAGCATCATCCACGCATAACTGCTTCTCGGCAGCACCTTGATGATATCGTTATGCAGGATGGAGGTAAATACGAAATAGGTAAACACCGAAAAGATGCCTGCAATCAAATAAGGAAAATACACGTTCCCGTTTCTTAAGATCCCTTTCCATGCCATCACCGGCAGAATTCTTCCTTTCTTCATCTATGATCACACCGCCCTTCTCTCAATCGTCTGCACTGTCGTTTGTAAATCTGCATCTGCCGCATTGCCCGCTGCCGCTTCCGTCTGCAGCACCGTCAGGGCATCGGAGATCATCCTGTACATGGCCTCATTGCTCTGACCGCCCTTATAGATCTGGTGGAATACACAGCCGTCCTTGATGAACAGCACTCGCCCCGCATGACTGGCTGCCTGAACGCTGTGCGTGACCATCAGGATCGTCTGTCCCTCTCTGTTCACTTCCCCGAACAGTCCCAGCAACTTACCCGCCGCCCTGGAATCCAGCGCTCCGGTAGGTTCATCCGCCAGAATGATATCCGGCTCGGTGATCAGCGCCCTGCACACCGCCGCCCGCTGCCGCTGGCCGCCGGACACTTCGTAAGGGTATTTCTCCAGAATCTCCGCGATGGACAGCTTTGCCGCCAGCGGCTGCAGCCTCTTTTCCATTTCCCGGTGATCGACTCCCGCCAGCACCAGCGGCAGATAGATATTGTCCTTCAAGGTCAGCGTATCCAGCAGATTAAAATCCTGAAAGACGAAACCCAGATGCTCCCTGCGGAACGCACAGATATCTCTGTGCCTGATCTCCGACAGATCCTTTCCTCGCAAAAGAACCTGGCCGCTGGTGGCCTTATCCAGAGAGGCCAGGATATTTAACAGCGTCGTCTTGCCGGACCCCGACTCTCCCATGATTGCCACATACTCTCCTTCCTCCACCGAGAAATTCACGTCGCTCAGCGCCTGTACCTTGACTGCTCCCAGTTTGGCCGTATATACCTTTTTCACATTCCTGACTTCTAATAATGCCATATTGTATCCCACTCCTTTTTTCACAGTTTTGATCTGCACTGCCGCAGTTTGGTGTTTGCTGACCAGACTGCCGTATGTGCTGTATGATTTCCGTTTACATAGATGATTATAGACAAAGAAGAAATGCGCTGCCATGTATCTGGCTAACATTTCTTCCCTCCAACCTTACGTTTCTGTCACATATGCAGTTTTGCCCGGGTTATGTCTGCTGCAAGAATCCCAGGATCACCTTCGTCCCCTCGCCCGGGGCTGACTGTACACGGATCGTGTGGGACATTCTGCCCATGATCTGAGCGCAAAGGTACAGCCCGATTCCCGTAGATTTCCTGTCCATACGCCCGTTATAGCCGGTAAACCCTCTCTCGAAGATCCTCGGCAGGTCGCTCTCCCGAATACCGATCCCCGTGTCCTCAATGACAAGATAGGATGTCCGCCCCTCTTTCCTGCTGCCCGTCTCATCTGCACCGTAGATGGCGATACCGCCCTGATGCGTATACTTGAGCGCATTGGAAAAGACCTGCTCCACCACAAAAGACAGCCATTTCTCGTCCGTCACCGCCCGGATCTCAAACGCTTCCATCTGAAAAGAAAGGCCGCTGCGCAAAAAAAGAACCGAATATTTGCGCACCGCCTGCTTTACGATCTCCTGCACGTCACAGTGCCGGAAAAGCAGATCCGAGGACAGGCTGTCCAGTCTGGCAAAATAAAGGGCCATTTCCGCATACTGCTCGATCTTGAAAAGCTCCTCCCGCTCCGACTGACGTCCGCCGCGCCGCGCACTTTCTCCTGTCTCTTCCTCCTGCAGAAGCAGCCGCAGCGCCGCAATGGGCGTCTTGATCTGATGAGTCCACATGGTATAGTAATCCGCCATGTCCTTCTTTTTCCTGTCGTATTCCGTCTGCAGCCGGCAATTCTCCTGCCGCATGTCCTCAAGCATCTCCTGATACAAAACTTCCTGCAGGCCCGACGCCTCCGGCAGACTCTTCTGCCGTTCCTCCCTGCGCTCCAATGACTGGTAAAGCGCCATACACCGCCTGAAATACCGCAGAAAATCCACCACCACAAATACCCCGCCGAAAAACAGCGCAAGCAGCACCGCATACAGCATATCCACATAAATCTGTTTATAGCCGTAAAGAAATGCCACCATAAAAAAGACCGCCACGATAAAGACGTAGGTAAGTATTGTTTTATATTTGTCTTTCAGATAAGACAGTGCGATCCTGCAGCTTCTTCCCTTCTGTCTCATATATGTCCTGTTTCCTTCCGGATTTATTCTTCTTTCTGCCCTTCATGAAACTTTTACACGCAGTCACTCAACTGGTAGCCGACACCCTTTTTCGTCGCGATAAAGTCCTGAATCCCCGCCTCTTCCAGTTTCCTGCGCAGACGGTTCATATTCACCGTCAGCGTATTGTCGTCCACGAAGCACTCATTGTCCCACAGCCGTTTCATGATCGTCTCCCGGCTCACCGTCCTGCCCGCATTCTCATAGAGCAGCTGCAGGATGCGGAATTCGTTCTTCGACAGCTCCAGCTTCGTCCCCTGATACAGCAGGCTCATATCCGCCAGATTCAGGATCACGTTCCTGTGCTCCATCACCGTCGACTGATTCTGGAACGCATAAGTCCGCCGCAGGATCGCCTGCACCTTGGCCAGAAGCACTTCCAGATCAAAAGGCTTGACGATGAAATCGTCCCCTCCCATATTCATCGCCATCACGATGTTCATATTGTCGGAGGCCGAGGAGACGAACACCACCGGCACCTGGGACACCTTCCGGATCTCCCCGCACCAGTAATAACCATTGTAAAAAGGCAGCCCGATATCCAGAAGCACAAGCTGCGGATCAAAGGAGACAAACTGCGGCAGGATATTCTCGAAATCCTCCGCACAGGCTGTCTCGTAGCCCCACCTGGCCAGATACCTGCTGACCTGCTCCGAGATCACGGCATCATCTTCAATGATCAATATTTTATACATGCCTGTATGCCTTTCTATCGTTAACGACATTGGAAATCTGTGCAGAATCTTATGTTCTACATCTTCGGAAATGCAAGGCCAAAAATACTCTTATATATTTTCAATATCTGATTTTGGGATTTACCCGATATCTTTTCACAAAAAAGCTGCGCTACCAGATTATTGTATTCATATACCGGTATTTTTCCATTGTTATCAATAATATTTCTGTAATCCATTTTCATTACATTATACTGTTTATACTGTAATAGCAATTCCTTATTGGAATCACTTACTATAATATCCATAGGCTGTAATAATTCTTGCAGTCTTGTTTCCAATATTGCTTCTCGATCTTTGTTCGCTAAATCCAACCTCCACCCCGGTCGGTGTTCCGTTTGATTTTATCTTAGCATAAATACTTTGGACAATCTATATACATTATTTCAAATATACTATTTTCTGTTTTCTCCCTCTGCTTTTTCCTGACATATAACAAACGTCAATTTCCTTGATAGGACAAAGCGAGTTGGGTAGCCATTGTCTGCTCAATTTGCTTTGTGTTGAAAGGAGTTCCTTCGTGGATTTCTTTTTTTACGCAAAGATGTCGGTTTGAATGTCGGTTTATATTGAAATAATGTCGTCAAAATGATACACTTTAATAAATATTAGTTAACTTGAGAAAGAGGATATCGTATATGATCCAGTATATAGAATCTGAAAAAGTCGAATTAAAAGCAAAATACACAGATACAATATGCAAGGAGATTGTGGCATTTCTTAATGCCAATGGTGGTCGAATTATTATAGGCGTTGACGATAATGGCAATGTTATTGGTGTTGATAAAATTGATGAAACATTGAAAAGAATATCTGATATCATCACTATGCAGATAGAACCTAATCCTCAAGAAGAAATTCGAACGGAACTTAAATTTGATTCCGGAAAGACTCTCATAGTTTTATCCATTTCAAAGGGGACAAGGAATATCTATTGTCAGAAAAAGTATGGTTTTTCTTCAAACGGATGTGTGATTCGAATCGGTACTACCTGTAAGGAGATGACTACAGAGCAGATTCGAGTTCGTTATGAAAAGAATTTCTATGATGAAGAATACATGATAAAGAAAAGAGCATCTCGTACAGACCTTTCTTTTAGAGAACTTAAAATATATTATTCGGAAAAAGGCTTTCATGTTGAGGATTCCTCAATAGAGGCGAATTTTAATCTTCGCAATAAAGACGGAGAATATAATCTTTTAGCCGAACTCCTGGCTGATAAAAATAATATTCCATTCATTTTTGTGAGATTTAGTGGTGTCGATAAGGCTTCTATATCCGAGAGAAATGACTATGGATACGGATGTATCTTGTCGGTTTATGAAAAAATCAAAGCAAGATTGTCTGCAGAAAATATATGTATTTCTGATACCACAATCAGGCCAAGAAAGGACAGATATCTTTTTGATTATGATGCCGTAAACGAGGCAATACTAAATGCATTGGTTCATAACGATTGGACGATTACAGAGCCACAGATATCTGTTTTTAGTGATCGCATGGAAATATTATCACATGGAGGACTTCCCAATGGAATGGCGATAGAAGACTTCTATGAAGGAATCAGCCATCCAAGAAACTCTACATTGATGAGAATCTTTTTGAATATGGGGCTGACGGAACATACCGGTCATGGTGTTCCAACTATTATTAACTCAAACTTCCCACATTAAAAATGTGATTCGCACTTTGAAAAATCGATACTT
>CANRZW010000012.1 GCA_947644545.1 uncultured Lachnospiraceae bacterium | reverse complement strand
TGCCGGATTATAAGCAATTTTCTATAGTCCGAAAAACTGGGAAACTTTTATTTAAACAACTCCGTGATCGAGCCCAGCCTTGTTGGTACGAGAACAGTTGACGACTCCATGGCTGAGTTCGCACTTGGACAGTGTGCTATGATCCAGAACGGTGACTGGGCCTGGAACACGATCCTGAACACGGAAGGCAAGGTTGTAAAGGATGATAAGGTTCGTTTCATCCCGATCACATCCGGCGCAGCCGGTGAGGAGAACATGGGTCTTTGCGTAGGCGGTTCCCAGTCCTTCTGTATCAACTCCCAGCTTCCTGAGGAAGATCAGTTGGCAGCGATCGACTTCCTGACATGGTTGTTCTCTTCCGACACAGGTAAGAATATGGTAGCTCAGAAGCTGCAGCTTGTAACACCTTTCTCCTGCATGGAAGGCGCAGAATACACCAATCCGCTGTTCGGCAGTGAGGCTGAGATCTCCGCAGCCGGCAAGACTGCATACAGCACAACCTGTAACCTGATTCCTGACCAGACATGGAAGGACAGCTTCGGTGCAAGCCTGCTTATGTACGCTCAGGGGCAGAAGACATGGGAAGACGTTGTTGCAGACGCTGTTTCCGAGTGGGCTGTTGAGAGAGACATCACCAATACGGCTAACGGCAACTAAGAAATGACGACGAAGGATATCCGTACGCTGTCTGTCTGAAGGCAGGCGGCGGGGGTATCCGGTCATCATAGCTTTTGCATGACGAGAGCGCTTTGTTTTATGGTACGCCAGAAATATAGCAGCCATTTGAATAAAGCGCTCTTTTTATGAGTACTTAGCAAAAAAGTATGGAAAAGAAGCATTTGTGCCAGAGGAGATAGGGGCACAAGCACGAAAGATTCAGAAACGTTGTTAAATTGTTAATAAGATGTGTGAAATATATGGGGAAAGGAGAGAACCATGCAAAAAAACTATAAAAAGTATTTTCCGATTTTTGTACTTCCAACGTTGTTGGCATTTATCATTGCATTCGTGATTCCTTTTTTTATGGGACTGTATCTGTCTTTCTGTAATTTCAAGACGATCGGTTCCGCAAAATGGGTGGGTTTATCTAATTATCTTTATGTGTTCCGTGACAGCGCCGGTTTCCTCTCGGCACTGTGGTTTACCGTTAAAATTGCCGTTGTTGGAGTTGTCTCCACGAATGTGCTGGCATTCGCACTGGCGCTTCTTTTGACGAAGGGGCTTAAGGGTACTAACGTATACCGTACAATCTTCTTTATGCCAAACCTGATCGGTGGTATTATCCTCGGTTATATCTGGCAGCTGTTGTTAAATGGTATTCTGATCCGAGTGGCAGGCGTGGACCTGACTTTCAATTCTACCTTTGGTTACTGGGGTATCATTATTCTGTATAACTGGCAGAAGATCGGTTATCTGATGATCATCTATATCGCAGGGATCCAGTCTATTTCAGGCGATATCCTGGAGGCAGCCAAGATCGACGGCGCCAATTACGTGCAGACTTTAAAGAAGATCATTATTCCGCTTGTTATGACATCCATCACGACCTGTACTTTCCTGGCATTGACAGACTGCTTCAAGATGTACGACCAGAACCTGGCATTGACAGGCGGTGCACCCGCAAACCAGACAGCGATGCTGGCGATGGATATTTTCAATACGTATTATAACCGTACAGGTTTCGCCGGTGTAGGCCAGGCCAAGGCGGTAGTATTTACCGTGCTGGTACTTGTTATCTCGTTGGTTCAACTTCGGATTACACAGTCCAAGGAGGTGGAGTAAGATGCAGGAAAAGAGAAAAGCAGCAAATACACTCGTTTATGTTATCCTTACGATTTTGTCAGTGATATTCATCATTCCGATCGCGCTGGTGATCATGAACTCCTTGAAGAATAAGTTGTATATTTCAACCTCGCCTTTTGCGCTGCCAAACAGTGAGAGTTTCCGGGGACTGAAGAACTATATTGAAGGTCTGACGAAGATACATTTCATGGACAGTATCGGTTATTCCCTGTTTATCACAGTGGTTTCCGTTATCATGATTATTGTTTTCTGTTCCATGACAGCCTGGTATATTACCAGAGTGAAGAATAAACTGACATCCTTTATTTACTTTATGTTTATTGCAAGTATGGTAGTGCCTTTCCAGATGGTTATGTATACGATGACCAAGGTGGCGAATATGACGCACCTGGACAATTTCATCGGCATTAACGTACTGTATCTGGGATTCGGTTCCAGTATGGCAGTGTTCATGTTTACCGGCTTCGTGAAGGGGATTCCGATCGAACTGGAGGAGGCCGGACTGATTGACGGCTGTAATCCGCTGACAATGTTTGTTAAGGTGGTATTTCCGGTTCTGAAACCGATCTCCATCACGATTGCGATCCTGAATGCGATGTGGATCTGGAACGATTTCCTGCTTCCCTATCTGATCATCGGAACAAAGTACAGAACTATTCCGGTTGCGATTCAGTATCTGCGAAGCGGTTACGGCTCCATTGACTACGGCCATTTGATGGCGACGATCGTGATCGCGCTGATCCCGATTGTTATCTTCTATTTTATGTGTCAGAAGTATATCATTGAAGGTATTGTGGCAGGCGCCGTTAAGGGTTGATGATGAACCGTTGTTGGCAGAATGTCAGAAGTGGCATTCTGCCATACTTATCTATGAGTTACCCTCTGTCGAATCTCGGCGAAATTTGCAAATTTGTCTTGCGGGAATGAGGGGAAAAGTGTAGAATGGAAACGATACCGAAATTGTGGGGAAAGGATTGTTGCAGTCATGAGAAAAAGTGGAATTTTATTACCTGTATCGAGTATTCCGTCAAGATATGGGATTGGCACATTTTCGAAGCAGGCTTATGAGTTTATAGATTTACTGGAGAAGGCGGGGCAGTCCTACTGGCAGATCCTTCCGTTGGGACCGACAGGATACGGAGATTCTCCCTATCAGTCTTTTTCCACGTTTGCAGGGAATCCCTATTATATCGATCTGGAATCTCTGATCGAGGAAGGATATCTGAGCGAAGAAGATTGTATCAAATGTGATTTTGGGGATAATGACAGATATATCGATTATGAGAAGATCTATTTGTCCAGATTTAAAGTGCTAAAGACGGCTTTTCACAACAGTCATCCGGAGCAGGAGAATGATTTCCGGGATTATGTGGAAGAGAACGGCTACTGGCTTGACGATTACGCGCTGTATATGGCGGTGAAGAATTCCTTTGACGGGAAGAGCTGGAGCGAATGGGATGAGGATATCAAGCTCCGCCGGCCGGAAGCCATGAAGAAATACCGTGAGGAATATGCGGAAGAAGTGGAATTTTATAAGTTTCAGCAGTACCTGTTCGCGAAGCAGTGGTTCGCTCTGAAGACATACGCGAATAAGAAGAAGATACAGATCATCGGCGATATTCCGATCTATGTGGCCTTTGACAGTGCGGATACCTGGGCAAACCCGGAGCTGTTTCAGTTGGATGATACGTTGACGCCTACGGCAGTGGCAGGATGTCCGCCAGATGCTTTCTCGGCAACGGGGCAGCTGTGGGGGAATCCGTTATACCGCTGGGAGTATCATAAGGAGACGGAGTATGCCTGGTGGATGAAGCGTATCGCCTATTGTTACAAGTTGTATGATGTGGTGCGTATTGATCATTTCCGCGGCTTTGACGAATACTATTCGATTCCGTATGGCGATGAGACAGCGGAATTTGGGCACTGGGAGGCAGGACCCGGTTACGATATTTTCAAGACGATGAAGGCGAAGCTGGGCAATAAGGCCGTGATCGCCGAGGATCTGGGATTTCTGACTGATACGGTCATCAAACTCGTAAAGAAGACCGGCTATCCGGGTATGAAGATATTGCAGTTTGCTTTTGACTCCAGGGAAGAGAGCGATTACCTGCCGCATAATTATGATAAGAACAGTATTGTATATACAGGCACACATGACAATGACACGACAGTCGGCTGGTATACGCAGCTGAACCGTAAGGATAAAGCGTTTGCCAGGAAATATCTGCATATTCGCAGCAGCAAGGATGCGCAGTGGGCGTTTATTCGTGCGGCGATGGCCAGTGTCTCCGATACCTGTGTAATCCCGATGCAGGATTATCTGGGACTTGGTACGGAGGCAAGGATCAATATGCCTTCCACGTTGGGGACGAACTGGAAATGGAGGATGCTGCGGGGAGAGTTTACGCAGGAGCTTGCGGGGCAGATCTATGATATGACCAGATTATACAGCAGGGTATAGATTGCGAGGAAGGGCTGACAGTTAGGAGATCATCAGACTGTCAGCCAGTTTCTATCTTATAGGAAATTTTCCGAATCTCGCAAACGAACTGTGCTCGTTTATGCTTATAAAAATGAATGGGAAGTGATGATATGGCAGAGATAACGATCAAGGACATTGCAAAAGAGTGCGGTGTGGGAGTCAGCACCGTGTCGCGGGCGCTGAACAATCATCCGGATATCAACCCGGAAACCAGGAAAAAGATACTGGAAGTGATCGAGCAGACCGGGTTTATTCCCAATAACAGCGCGCGCAATTTAAAGCGCACGGATGCCAAATGTATCGCCATGCTGGTAAAGGGTATCACGAACCCCTTTTTCAGCAAGATGATCGAGATCATAGAGGATGAGGCGAAGCGTAAACGTTATGCGCTGGTGCTGCGTCATGTGGACGCGCAGGAGGATGAGCTGGACGTGGCGTTGGAACTGGAGAAGGAAAAGCGGTTGCGGGGTATCGTCTTCCTGGGCGGTATGTTCCGGCATTCACAGGAAAAGCTGGATAAGTTGAAGGTGCCGTATATTTTCTGCGCGATCAGCGTTGAAGCCTTCGAGCAGACGGGAGAGGCGAAATTCTCCAATATTGCGGTGGATGACTGTCTGGAGAGTAAGAAGATGACGGAATATCTGCTGGATCTGGGACACAGACGGATTGCCTTTATCACGGAGAATGCGGACGAGAGCATCGGGCGCAGCCGTATGGAAGGCTACTGGAACGCTTATGTGGAGAGAGGACTGGAAGTGCCGGAGGATCTGATCTGCTACGTACAGGAAGACGTGGATCATTATAGTATGGAAAATGGTTATCTGACGACGAAGAAGCTGCTGCAGTCGGGATGCGAGGTGACGGCGATCTATGCGGCGGCGGATTCACTGGCCATCGGCGCCTGCCGGGCAGTCCGGGAAGCGGGGCTGCGGATCCCGGAGGATATCTCGGTGGCAGGTTATGACGGGATGGAGATCGGGGAATACTATAATCCGAAGCTGACCACGATCAAACAGCCTGTGGAGGAGATGGCGAAGGAAGCCATTCGTCTGCTGTTCGACGTGATCGCCGGACATAAGGAACACCAGCAGATCATCTTTGCCGCAGAATTGGTGGAGAGAGAGTCTGCGGCAAGGTTAGAACGCAACTGACATCAGAAAGTACGCCGGCTGAGCACGGAATTGTGGTAGGCCGGGTCCTGGGTTACATCTTGATCAAACCAGTCAAGAGGCAGAAAGGCATGGGCCATGGACTCATCCGGAAACTCCACCTCGGCTATGACGAGAGGTGCAAAGGGAGGCTCAAACAGGTCCAGTTCTACTGACAGACTTATCCGGTCAATGTTTTCGGCGTAATCTGACGTAAATGTCGGTTGAACGATCGGTATAATATAGCGTTTCTTCGATATCACATTCCCATCTGCTTTATCACGCAGGTGGTAGTAAGAATCCCGGTTTAACGGGAGATTGTATTCTTCTCTTGCGAGCAGGCCCTTTCCCTTATAGGTCAGATAGTACTCGTCGTCCTGACGGCGGATTCTGACAACCGGGTCAGTGTTAAGGTAGGCCTGCTCGATCTTATGGCAGGGATAGTCAGCCAGATTCTCCGGCAGAGCTTTGACGGTAAATTTTCGTTCGATTTCCATAATAACTCCTTCTCCTTGACGGACAACATTTCGGGTTCTCTTTTTGCTGATTAGATTATAGCAATGGCAGGTCAGGGTGTAAAGTGTAAGAGAGAAGCGTCAGGCCGCGTTGCGCTATTTCCCGTATTACAGGATACGGCGTTCTTGCTATTTAAGGAATAGTTGTGTATGATTATTGTAAGCTGAATTTGTACAACTTATAGTAATAGAAGAACGGAGGAAATGGACAATGAGCAAAGCGGCAGTTTTTTTTGCAACAGGATATGAGGAAATCGAGGCATTGACGGTGGTGGATATTCTGCGTCGGGCAGATGTGGAGACACCGATGGTCTCCATCACACAGGAGCGCAGCGTAACGGGCTCTCACGAGATCTCGGTTGCGATGGATGCGGTACTGACGGAGATAGATTTTGACGAGCTGGATATGATCGTACTGCCGGGTGGCGGTCTGGGTACGCAGAATCTGGAGGCCTGCGAGGCATTGATGGCACAGGTGGATGCTTTCGTGGCGCAGGGGAAACCTGTGGCGGCGATCTGTGCGGCGCCGAGTATTCTGGGACATAGAGGCTTCCTGAAAGGCCGGAAGGCTTGTTCTTATCCTACGTTCGAGAGTCATCTGGAAGGTGCGGAGGTGATGCACCAGCCGGCAGTGATCGACGGCAATATCGTTACCGGGCGCGGCATGGGTGCGGCGGTGCCGTTTGCACTGGCTGTCCTGGAGAAGCTGCAGGGTGCGGATGCGGCGAAGAAGATGGCGGCGCAGATCGTATATGAGGCGTGACGATTATATAAGTAAATAGGCATATAATATATAAGTTTATAGAAGAAATGAATCGCATCAGTATCATGGCAAAATTTACCATAATATTTTCAATCGATCCGAACATACTAACATCAAGATAAGCGATAAAGTGAACGCTTTAACAGACAACGAGATTCCAATTCGAATCGCAGCTTCATTCAGAGCGAAAGGATCCAGGTAAGGATCCGGGAACTGATCGAGGCAGAAGTATCTGGGATAAGCGTATAAACGACAGCGCTTATCTCAATAATATAGATTATGGATGGAAACAGGATTTTCATCCAAAAGTATTTCGGAGGTGAAAGAAATGGCAAGCAACAAGACGAATAGAGTAGAAGTTCCTGAAGCTAAGGCAGCAATGGATCGTTTCAAGACTGAGGTTGCATCTGAGTTAGGTGTAAACCTGAAGGAAGGTTACAATGGTGACCTGACATCCAAAGAGGCTGGTTCTATCGGCGGTGAGATGGTTCGTAGAATGATCAAGAGCCAGGAAGAGCAGATGAAATAAGCTAAGAGCAGGAAACAAAAGGAAGGAGCCGTCGTTCCGGCAGATCAAGAATCTGCGGGGGGCGATGGCTCCCCTTTTGCTTTTGGGAAAATATCTGTTATAATGGATGCGACGAACCAAAGCGAAAGGATACAGGGAGGTATTGCGGGCATGAAGAAAAACGAGAGATTAAGATCCTACGGGTTAAAAGAGCTTACGGCATATAAGATTCACGGTCGGACAGATGAGACGCAGGATCCGCTGCCGTTGTTTTATCAAGGGAGCGGTATCGAATTGAACGTGACGGGGACGGAACTGTGGATCGAAATCGAGGTGGATTTTGATGTGCATGAGCCATGGGTATGGACGGCGTTAAACGGAGCGTTTCTGAGCCGTCAGATGCTGATGCCCGGTGTCTGTTCTCTTTGTCTTTTCCGGGGGATGAGTCCGGAGCCGGTGAAGAATGTCAGATTTTTTCGGGAGCTGCAAGCCATGTCGGAGGACGATGATTGTCGTCTGCTTGTTAGAGGATTGCGCAGTGACGGCGAATTCCTGCCGGTGGAAGAGCATAGCTGTAAGCTGGAATTTATCGGTGACAGCATTACTTCCGGGGAGGGAGTATACGGCGCGAAGGAGGATATGGATTGGCTCCCGATGTATATGGGAAACAGCCGGAACTATACGCGCATGGTGGCTGATGCGCTGGATGCGGAATGCCGTCTGATCTCCCAGGGCGGCTGGGGCGTATTGTGCGGTTGGGACAATGATCTTAGGCACAATATTCCGTCCTGTTACGAGCAGATCTGCGGTCTGGCCAAGGGCGGGACGAATGAAAAGCTGGGCGCGGCGAAGCCTTATGATTTCCGAAGCTGGCAGGCGGATGCGGTCATTGTCAATCTGGGAACGAATGATGCGGGCGCTTTTGATCAGCCGGCGTGGACGGATCCTGTGACGCAGGAGACATTTGAACTGAAAAGGGGAGCTGACGGGGCCTGTCATCCGGCGGATCTGGAACGCGTCCGGCAGGCGGTGGTCGATTTCCTTGCGAAGATACGGCGGAACAATCCTACTGCGCATATTCTTTGGGTGTACGGTATGCTGGGAGATGAGCTTGCGCCGGCGATCAGGGAAGCCGTAGACAGATATGTAGAGATGACGGGAGACGGGAATACGGCGTTCCTGTTGCTGCCAGACACGACGGATAAGACCTTTGGATCAAGACAGCATCCAGGGGAGCTGGCACACGCCCGGGCGGCGGAGGTGATCACGGCGTATTTGAAGAAGAGATTGTGAGGATGGTTCGTGTAAATAACGCTATTGTGCAGAAATCGATAGAAAAGCAGGGAGCGGGAAAATGAAAAAGAAAACAGTGACAATATGGATGAGCGCGTTAGTGTGTGCAATCATGCTGGCCGGGTGTGGAGCGGGCAAAGACGTCGATACCGGGATGGTCAGTACAGAGCCGGAAGAGGAAGTCGTGGCGGAAAGCGAACCGGCGGCTGAAGAACTGATACCGGAAGAGGCACCGGAAGGAACGAAGGAAGAGACGAAAGAAGAGACGAAAGAAGGGACCGGAGATGATCGAAATGCCGGCGCCGGGACCGATGAAGGCGTGACGCTTAAGATCGGTTCCTTAAAAGGGCCTACATCCATGGGACTTGTCTATCTGATGGAACGGTCCGAAAAGGGCGAAACGATAAACGACTATGAATTTACGATGACGGCTGCGGCGGATGAACTGCTGCCGGCCATGCTTTCCGGGGATCTGGATATTGTCCTGATACCTGCCAATATGGCAAGCGTATTGTATAACAGGGCGGAAGGCGACGTATCGGTGATCGATATCAATACATTGGGCGTGCTGTATGCGGTATCGGGCGATGAGAACATCAGGGAGATCAAGGATCTGAAAGGAAAGACCGTCTACATGACAGGCAAGGGAACGACGCCGGATTATGTAATGCAGTATTTATTAAAGGAAAACGGCCTTACGGCGGCGGATGTCACACTGGAGTATAAATCGGAAGCGGCGGAAGTGGCGGCCATGCTGGCAGAAATGCCGGAAGCGGCAGGCGTGCTGCCGCAGCCCTTCGTGACGGCGGCGTGTGCGCAGAACGAGAAGCTGTCCGTGGCGCTTGACTTGACGGAGCAGTGGGCCATGGTGCAGAAGGAGGGAGGCAGCAGTCTGGTGACCGGTGTGACGGTGGTGCGCAATGCACTTCTGACAGAGCGGCAGGAAGCGGTGGACATATTCCTAGAGGAACATGCAGCCAGCGCGGCCTATGCCAACGAGCATGTGGAAGAGACGGCGCAGCTGGTGGCGGCGGCAGGCATTATTGACAAGGCGCCGGTGGCGGCAAAAGCCCTGCCGGAGTGCAATATTACCTGTATAGACGGGGAAGAAATGAAGACGGCGCTGTCCGGTTATCTGGAAGTATTGTGGGAGCAGGACCCGCAGTCGGTAGGCGGCGGCCTGCCGGGCGACGAGTTCTACTATGTAAAATAACGCGTCAGCGAATATACGTAACCGAAAGCAGGAATCATTCATGAAAGGGACACATAGGCGGATCAGAAAAACGATCATACTGGTATTCTGGCTTGGCGTATGGCAGGCGGCAGCGGCACTGACGGACAATGCAATCCTTCTGGCAGGGCCGGTTCTGGTTCTGCATGCTTTTGTGGGGAATCTACAGCGTCCCGATTTCTTCCACATTGTTTTGCATTCGATGGCGGGAATCGGGCAGGGATTTTTCATGGCTCTTTTCGCGGGAATGCTGTTTGGGAGTGCAGGATATTGCATGGCCTGGGTAGAGGAGGCGCTGGCGCCTGTGATGGCGGCGCTTAAGTCCGTTCCGGTAGCCTCTTTTGTGGTACTTCTGCTGATTTGGTTCGGCGCCGGGCGGTTGACCGCTTTGATCAGCTTTCTGATCGTGTTCCCGAATGTGTTTGTGAATACCATAGCCGGCCTGAAAAGTACGGACAGGAAGCTGTTAGAGATGTCCCATGTGTTTGGTATGAGCCGCGCAAGAAAGCTTTTCTATATCTATATGCCGGCCCTGATGCCGTATCTGGGAAGCTGCTTAAAGATTTCCCTGGGCATGAGCTGGAAATCCGGGGTGGCGGCGGAGATCATCGGCCTGTCGGAGTCGTCCCTGGGAGAGCAGCTTTACATGTCAAAGATATATCTGGATACGGCAGGATTGTTTGCGTGGACGGTGACGATCGTGCTGGTCAGTTTTCTTTTTGAAAAGGCGGTTTTGTGGCTGTTCCAAAGGATCGCGGCGTGGCGGCCGTATCCGGCCTGCGGCGTGAGAATAGGTTCTCCTGATGCGCCGTGCCCTGAGCGGAATGGGAGGGCAGGGCGTGAGAACAGGCGGCGGGAATCCGGGAGAGACGAGAAGATAGCGGCACACGGTAGTGTCCGGATGCTGCACGTTGATAAAGCTTACAATGGCCGGCCTGTACTGCAGGATTATAATCTGACAATGGAGGCAGGGGGCCGGTATCTGTTGCTGGCGCCTTCCGGTGCAGGCAAGACGACGCTGCTTAAGATCCTGACAGGCCTGGAGGAGGCGGACCGGGGGAAGATCGAGGGGATGCCTGACAGAATCGGTATGGTCTTTCAGGAAGACAGGCTGTGTGAGGAATACGACGCGGTGTGTAATATTCTGCTGGGTATGAAGGCAGGGGGCGGGAGAAGGCCGCTGCGCTACGGGCCGGAAGGCCTGACAGGGAAACAGCTGACGGAATATGTCCAAGAGCAGGCGGCAAGGATCCTGCCGGAGGAATGTCTGACTAATCCGGTCAAGAATCTGAGCGGCGGGATGCGCAGGCGTGTGGCGTTGCTGCGCGCACTGCTTTCGGATGCGGACCTGCTGATCTTCGATGAACCTTTTTCGGGTCTGGATGAGGAAAACCGCGCGCGCTGTGCGCGGTATCTTATGGAGAATCTGCAGGGCAGGATGTTCCTCATGTCGACGCACAGAGAAGAAGATGCGGACTTGCTGCAGGCATCGAAGGTGCGGCTCTGAAAGAATGGCGCATATTTGCCGCATAATTATAGAAAAAACTATCTGGCATTTTCTGAGAGTTTGTGCTATAATGCTTAAATGACTGTGACTAGGGGCAAAAAGGGCTTCCACATGTCGCAGAGGCATTTGAAGGAGGAACCCATATAATGAGCTTACAGGTAGAAAAATTAGAAAAGAACATGGCGAAGCTTACGGTGGAAGTAAGCGCAGAAGATCTTGAGAAAGCAATTGAGAAAGTTTATCAGAAACAGAAGAAACAGATCAGCATTCCGGGCTTTAGAAAAGGAAAAGTGCCGCGTATGATGGTGGAGAAGATGTATGGCAAGGAAGTATTCTATGAGGATGCAGCCAATGACCTGATCCCGGATGCTTATGACAAGGCAGTGGACGAGTGCGAGGAGGATATCGTATCTTCCCCGAAGATTGAGGTGACTCAGATTGAAGCAGGCAAGCCTTTTATCTTTACGGCGACGGTTGCGTTGAAGCCAGAGGTGAAGCTGGGTGAATACAAGGGCGTGAAGATCGAGAAGATCGACAGGGAAGTCACGGAAGAAGAAGTGATGGCTGAGATCAACAAAGAGCGCGAAAACAATGCCAGAAATATCACGGTTGAGGACAGACCGGTGAAAGACGGCGATATGACCGTAATTGATTTTGAAGGTTTCGTGGATGGCGTGGCTTTTGACGGCGGTAAGGGCGAGAATTATCCGTTGACCATCGGTTCCGGTGCGTTTATCCCTGGCTTTGAGGAGCAGCTTGTGGGTGCCGAGATCGGTAAGGAAGTGGAAGTGAAGGTTACTTTCCCGGAAGAGTATCAGGCAGAGGAACTGCAGGGCAAAGAAGCCGTGTTCAAGTGCACGGTGCTGGAGATCAAGGAGAAGGAAATTCCGGAGCTTGACGACGAATTTGCGAGCGAAGTATCCGAATTCGAAACATTGGATGAATATAAAGAAGATGTGAGGAAGAACCTGACCGAGAAGAAGGAGAAGGATGCTAAGTCGGCCAGAGAAAATGAGGCTGTTGAGGCGGCAGTGAAAGCAAGCGAGATGGAGATTCCGGAGGCGATGCTGGAGACGCAGCAGAGACAGATGGTGGACGAGTTTGCACAGCGGATCACCATGCAGGGAATGAGCATGGAGCAGTATATGCAGTTCACAGGCGCGACCTATGAGAAGATGATCGAGCAGGTGAAGCCGCAGGCGGAAGAAAGGATCAAATCCAGACTGGTATTGGAGGCGATCGCTAAGGCCGAGAACATCGTGGCTACCGAAGAAGATTATGACGAAGAGATGAAGACCATGGCTGAGGTTTACCAGATGGAGATCGACAAGGTGAAAGAGCTGATGGGTGAGAGAGAGAAGAAGAATATCATGCAGGATCTGGCTGTGAGAAAAGCGGCCGAGTTCGTGGCTGAGAATGCAGTAGAAGAGTAGTAGTATGAGAAAGCGGAGGAATTAGCATGGCTTTAATACCTTATGTCATTGAGCAGACTTCCAGAGGAGAACGCTCTTATGACATTTATTCGAGATTACTGAAGGAGAGGATCATCTTTCTGGGAGAAGAAGTGAACGACGCATCGGCGAGTGTGATCGTGGCACAGCTGCTTTTCCTGGAGTCGGAGGATCCGGAGAAAGATATCCATCTGTATATCAACAGTCCCGGCGGTGTGATTACGGCAGGCATGGCGATCTATGATACGATGAATTTCATTAAGTGTGATGTGAGTACGGTATGCATCGGTATGGCGGCCAGCATGGGCGCGTTCCTTCTGGCAGGCGGCACTAAGGGTAAGAGAATGGCTCTTCCCAATGCGGAGATCATGATCCATCAGCCGGCCGGTGGTGCACAGGGGCAGGCTACGGAGATTGAGATCACGGCGAAGCACATTCTTGCCACGAAAGAGAAGATGGCGAGGATCATGGCAGAGAATACGGGCCAGGACTTTGAAGTGATCATGGCGGATACGGAGAGAGATAATTGGAAGACGGCCGAAGAAGCGCTCTCTTATGGGTTGATCGATCGTATTATCACGAATCATGCCAGTGCTGTATAGTGGGGAAGCGTAAGGAACAGGAAAGCGGTTCTCACGGACATGGGATCAAGAAGGGCAGCGGCTGTGAGGCTTGATAGCCTTATGGCCGCTAAATATTGAAGAAAGGCATGGAACATTAAAATGGCAGGAAAGAATTCTGATGACAGAGTGAGGTGTTCTTTTTGCAATAAGACACAGGGACAGGTCAAGAAGTTGATTGCAGGTCCTGCGGGTGTTTATATTTGTGATGAATGCGTGGATATCTGTGCGGATATTATCGAGGAAGAGTACGAAGAGGAGCCGGAAACAGAAGAAATGGAGATCAATCTCCTGAAACCGGTGGAAATCAAACATTTCCTGGATGACTATGTGATCGGGCAGGAGGACGCCAAGAAGGTGCTGGCTGTTTCTGTCTATAATCATTACAAAAGAGTACTGGCGCCGGAGGAGGATGACGGCGTGGAACTGCAGAAGAGCAATATCATCATGGTAGGGCCTACCGGTTCCGGTAAGACTTATCTTGCGCAGACTCTGGCTAAGATCATCAACGTACCTTTTGCAATCGCAGACGCTACGACCCTGACGGAGGCAGGTTATGTCGGGGAGGATGTGGAGAATATTCTGCTTAAGCTGATCCAGGCGGCCGACTATGATATTGACAGGGCACAGTATGGCATTATCTATATCGATGAGATTGACAAGATCACGAAGAAGAGTGAAAATGTATCCATCACCAGAGACGTTTCCGGAGAGGGTGTTCAGCAGGCGCTCTTGAAGATCATAGAAGGAACGATGGCGAGTGTTCCTCCCCAGGGCGGCAGGAAGCACCCGCATCAGGAATTGCTTCAGATCGACACTTCCAATATTCTGTTTCTGTGCGGCGGCGCGTTTGACGGATTGGAGAAGATCGTGGAGGAGCGTCTGGACCGTAATTCCATCGGTTTCAATGCGCAGATTGCAGAGAAGAGCAGTAAGGATATCGGCGCGGTGCTGAAGGAAGTTTCAGCGCAGGATTTGATGAAATTTGGCCTGATTCCGGAGTTTATCGGACGTGTGCCGATTACCGTTACGCTGGACGATCTGGATCAGGAAGCTCTGGTACGTATTTTGAAGGAGCCCAAGAATGCGCTGATCAAGCAGTATAAGAAGTTATTTGAGTTCGATGAAGTCAAACTTGGCGTTGAGGATGAGGCGGCACAGGAAATTGCGAGACTGGCATATGAACGCAAGACCGGCGCCAGAGGACTGCGTTCCATTATGGAAGATGTGCTGATGGACGTTATGTATGAGATTCCGTCGGACGATAACATTGCGGAGTGTATTTTGACGAAGGATGTTGTGGATGGCAAGGGTAAACCGCGTATTGTCTACCGCAATAAATTGATGCGTGCCGAGTAAAGAAGATAATTGCGGCAGCAGTTCAGCCGGGTCTGCGCGTAGACTGCGCTGACCGTGCCAAAGAGCAGCTAATTGTGATAAAAAGCGAGCACAGCTCGTTTTAAGCGAAGGAATTTCCTATACGAAAACGTCGCCCGAAATCAGGCGGCGTTTGTTGCCATTACAGGACAGGGAAACAGGATACGGTAAGAAGCAGTGGCGTCCTGGGGCTGTTAGGAACTGTTACGAAAAGAGGGAATAGATATGAGCAGAGACACGGAAAACGGTATGGAATATGATGAAGCTGCTGTGAGAGCGATGCCCTATCTTAATTATAGGGGAATGGAATCGGGAACGGAGATTCTTCCCACCGTGACGCTTCGTGGGCTGTCGATCCTGCCGGGGATGATCATTCATTTTGATTTGAGTGCGGATAAGTCGATTGAGGCGGTGGAGAGGTCGATGCTGGCGGATCAGCGGCTTTTTGTGGTGACACAGAAGGATGTGGAAGTGGAAGATCCGGGATTCGAGGACGTCTATGAGACCGGTACGGTCGCGGTGATCAGACAGGTGACGAAACTGCCGGGGCATGTCCTGCGGGTGTTGGTAGAAGGAAAATCCAGGGGCAGAGTATACCGGTTTGTGGAGGAAAAAGACTATATTGCGGCAGAGGTGTCGTATGAAAATGATGATATGACAGAGCTGACGGCAGAAGAGCAGGAAGCAATGACCAGAATGGTCAAGGAAACTTTTGCGGCATATTACACATATTTCCCGAAAGTGGGTAAGGCGGTGTCGGATCAGATTGAGGAGGAGATGCCGCTGGGACGGCTGTTGGACTGCATTACCATCAATATGCCCCTGGCGTTAGCAGATAAACAGGCCATTCTTGGCGCGGTATCCGTGAAGGAACGGTTCGGGATTCTGACGGGTCTTCTGACGCGGGAAGTGGACGTTATTCGGATTAAGAATGAGCTGGCGAAGGATATCAGGGAGCGGATCGACAAGAACCAGAGAGACTACATTCTGCGGGAGCAGTTATACTATATTAAAGAGGCATTGGGAGAGAACAATACGGATTCCGATGTGGAGCAGTTCGAGGCCGCAGTGGAGAAGCTGAAGGCGAAGAAGGAAGTCAAGGAGAGAATCCGCAAGGAGATTGGCCGGTATAAGAATGTGACCGGCAGCAATTCGGAAGCGGCGGTGGAGCGGGCTTATATCGAGACACTGCTGGAGCTGCCCTGGGATAAGGCGTCACGGGACAGCAATGATCTGGCCCGGGCGGAGAAGATCCTGAATGAGGATCATTACGGACTCACGAAGGTAAAGGAGCGGATTCTGGAATATCTGGCCGTGCGCGCGCTGACCGGCAAGGGCAGGAGTCCGATCATCTGTCTTGTGGGCCCGCCGGGCACCGGTAAGACATCCATTGCCCGCAGTGTGGCGGCATCGTTAAATAAGAAATATGTGCGGATCTGTCTGGGCGGCGTCCGGGATGAGGCCGAGATCAGGGGGCACCGCAAAACTTATGTGGGGGCCATGCCCGGCAGGATCACCAATGCGGTCAGACAGGCCGGTGTGAAGAACCCGCTGCTGCTTCTGGATGAGATTGATAAGGTGAGCAGCGATTATAAGGGAGATCCCAGTTCGGCGCTGCTGGAGGTATTGGACGGAGAACAGAATGAGGCGTTCCGGGATCACTATGTAGAGATTCCCATCGATCTGTCGGAGGTGTTGTTCATCGCCACGGCGAACAGTACGGACACCATTCCGAGGCCGCTTCTGGACCGTATGGAGCTGATCGAGATCAACAGCTATACGGCCAACGAGAAATTTCATATCGCCAGGGAACATCTGGTGAAGAAGGAACTTCATAAGAACGGGATCCGGGAGGATGAGATAACCTTTACCGACGAAGCGCTGCGTGTCATGATCAGCCGTTATACAAGAGAGGCCGGCGTGCGTGGTTTAGAGCGGCAGATCGGGGCCGTATGCCGGAAGGAGGCGAGGCATATCCTGGAGAGACGGCAGGATACGGCTGCTGCCAGAAAACATGCCGGAGAGAAAAAGACGGGATTGACTGACAGAGTAGAAGTTACTGCGGACAGCCTGGAACACTATCTGGGCAAGCCCGGGTATCGTCAGGATAAGATCGCAAAGAAGGATGAAGTCGGTATTGTGCGCGGCCTGGCATGGACGAGCGTGGGAGGCGATACCTTGCAGATCGAGGTTAACATGATGCCCGGTGAAGGGAAGATTGACTTGACAGGTCAAATGGGCGACGTAATGAAGGAATCCGCCCGGATCGCCCTGAGTTATGTGCGGTCTGTGGGCGAGCAGTATCAGATTGAGGAAAAGCTGTTCCGGAAGAGGGATTTCCATCTTCATATCCCGGAGGGGGCTGTTCCCAAAGACGGACCGTCGGCGGGCATAACCATGGCTACGGCGATTCTGTCTGCGGTGACGGGAAGGCCGGTGCGGGCGGATGTGGCGATGACCGGTGAAGTTACGCTCCGCGGAAGGGTATTGCCTATAGGCGGCTTGAAGGAGAAGATGCTGGCGGCGAAGACGGCAGGGGTACATAGAGTGCTCGTTCCGAAGGAAAACGAGAAGGATATCGCGGAACTGGACAAGGAAATTACAGACGGTTTAGAGATTTGTATGGTAGAGTGTATGGACGAGGTTGTGGGATATGCGTTTGGATCGAACTGAATGCAAAGAGTATGCAGTATGCATATGGAGGAGAAAATGGTAATTAAGAATGTGAATTTGGAAACGGTGTGCGGAATCACGAGCACGCTGCCAAAAAATGTACTGCCGGAGGTGGCTTTTGCTGGAAAGAGTAACGTGGGGAAGTCATCGTTAATCAACGGGCTGATGAACCGCAAGTCTCTGGCGCGTACCAGCTCGCAGCCGGGCAAGACGCAGACAATCAATTATTATAACGTGAATGGCCAGATGTATTTCGTCGATCTGCCGGGGTACGGGTACGCCACTGCCAACGAGCAAGTGAAGGCGCAGTGGGGGAAACTGATCGAGGATTATCTGCATCAGTCGAAGATGATCCGTGCGGTTTTCCTTCTGATCGATATCAGACATGCACCTTCCGAGAATGACAAGATCATGTATGACTGGATTCTGGACAGGGGGTATCAGCCGATCATCATTGCCACGAAGCTTGATAAGATTAAGCGGAGTCAGGTGCAGAAGCAGGTGAAGCTGATCTGCGATACGCTGGAAGTGGTGGAGGACACTACGGTTATTCCGTACTCTTCCCTGTCAAAGCAGGGACGGGAGGAGATATACGAGCTCCTTGACAGGATGCTTGCGGATGAGGTTGGCTTGTAAACGAGCTTTGCTTGTAAACGAGCTTTGCTTGTAAATGAGCTTTGCTCGCAAACGAGCTTCGCTCGTTTTGGATACGGTGCGATAAACAGAGGGGTGGCTTGGTTAAGAATGGAGGAATACGGATGAGACAATCGATCAAGACATATCTGAAAGTCATATTGAACCTGCTGACGGCGCTTATCATACTGCTTTTGTGCATTTTTCTGCTGCCGCGGTGCGTCATCTTTTTCATGCCGTTTATCATCGGGTGGATCATATCGCTGATCGCTTCTCCGGTGGTGCGTTTTTTTGAGGAGCGAATGAAGATACGGCGGAAGGGTGCGTCGGTGATCGTGATCGTGGCCGTGCTTGCGGTTGTGATCCTCCTGTTCTATGCGATCGGTGCTAAGCTTGTGAAGGAAGGCATCAACTTTATCAACGAGCTGCCCATGCTGTGGGACAGTATCGTGGCGGAGTTTAATGAGGTCGGAGAGAACCTGGAAGGGCTGTTCAATAAACTGCCGGTGGAGACACAGGAGACGCTGGATGATCTTGGCGCAGAGATGGGCACTTATTTCGGCGGGATCATAGAGAGCATCGGCTCGCCGACGTTTGAGGCAGTGGGCAATGTGGCCAAACAGCTGCCGGATATTTTCCTGGGGGTCATCATGTGTATTCTCTCTGCGTACTTTTTCGTGGCGGACAAGGGATATATGGCAAATATCCTGAAAAAATACGTGCCGGGAGCGGTGCTTTACCGGTTTGACCTGATCCGCAGAAGCTTCCGCAACGCAGTGGGAGGCTATTTCAAGGCGCAGTTCAAGATCGAGTGCTGGATCTATGTGATGTTGGTGATCGGCCTGTTTATCCTGAAAGTACGGTATGTACCGCTGGTGGCGCTGGGAATCGCATTCTTGGACTTCCTTCCGGTCTTTGGTACGGGTACGGTGATGCTCCCCTGGGCGGTGATCGAGATTCTGAGTAAGGATTATAAGATGGCGGTGGGGCTGATCATCATCTGGCTGTCGGGTCAGCTTGTGCGGCAGGTGATTCAGCCGAAGATCGTGGGGGATTCCATCGGCGTGGATGCTATTCCTACGCTGTTTCTGCTGTTTATCGGGTATAAGCTGGCCGGCGTGATGGGGATGATCATAGCGGTGCCGATCGGTATCATCGTGATCAATCTCTATGAGGACGGCGCTTTTGACACCACCAGACAGAGCCTCAAGATTCTGGCAGCGGGATTCAATAAATTCCGCCGGATTCGGCCGGAGGATATCGCGATCGTGGAGGAATACGAACGTGAGGTGGAGCGCAGCTATCAGTCGAAATTGAAGAGCGCGGAGGAGGAAGAGCGCGAGCTGGAGGAGGCGGCGAAGATTAAGATCGAGGAGCCGCTTATCATTAAGAAGATTATCTCGAAGAAGAGTGATAAGAAATAAAGGACTGCCGGCCGTTGCGCAGCGGATTAACGGAAGGGCAGCGGCTGTGCATGGCAGGAATTAAGCGGTCAGAATAAACGGAATCAAGGAAAAGAAAGAAGGATGAACTGATGATGCAGGTGACGGTATATAATTGCAGGCCTTTTGACGAGAAGGCGCTTTTTCTGGAATATGCCAGGGAACTGGGGATGGAAGTCGTGTTGTGTGCGGATGCACCGGATCTTGATAATGTTTCTCTGTGTAAGGGCAGCCGCTGTGTGGATGTGATCACATCTAAGATTGACGCGCAGTTAATGCGGGCATTTCAGGAGCAGGGGATAGAATATATCACGACCAGAACGATCGGTTATGATCATATCGATCTGGCGGCAGCCAGGGAATGCGGTATCCGGGTGGGAAATGCGCCCTACGGCCCGCATGGGGTAGCCGATTACACGGTCATGCTGATTCTGATGTCTATCCGCAAAATGAGCGCGATTCTGGGACGGACCGCGCTGCAGGATTATACGCTGGCCGGCTTAAACGGCAGGGAGCTAAAGGATTTGACCGTAGGAGTCATCGGAACGGGAAGAATCGGTGCGACAGTGGTCCACAGCCTGTCCGGGTTTGGCTGTCGTATTCTGGCTCATGATCTGTACGAGAAGGAGGAGGTCAGACAATATGCTTCTTATGTGCCGCTTGACCGGATCTGGAAGGAGGCGGATGTGATTACATTGCACACGCCGTTGACAAAAGATAATTACCATCTGATCGGGGCGGACACCATAGCGCAGATGAAGGACGGCGTGGTGATTATCAACACGGCCAGGGGAGCATTGATCGATTCGGATGCTTTTATCGAGGCCATTGAAGCGGGGAAGATTGGCGCCGCAGGACTGGATGTGGTAGAAAATGAGTTCGGACTATACTATTATGACCACAAATCGGATATATTAAAGAATAAGGAGCTTGCATTGCTCAGGAGTTTTCCGAATGTGACAGTGTCGCACCATATGGCTTTTTATACGAGAAACTATGTGGAAACGGTGGTCAGGGACTCCCTGATGAGTTGTAGATGTCATATGGAAGGAAAAGAGAATCCATGGGAGATTAAATGAGGATTGAATTAGAGAAATTGAAATCAAGGCGCTTCCTGAAATTCCTTTTCGCCCTTTATATCGTGGTGGTCATCAAGGTCATTATCTTTAAATATCCTTTTGAACAGCTGCGGGCAATCGCCAATACATGGCAGAAAGGCGTGATCCTGGAAGGGCTGGGCACGGCAAATTTCGTGCCGTTTCATACGATTAAGATGTATATAGATTATGCGTACAAGTTAAACAGTGTGGAGAATCTGGCGGGAAATATCCTGGTTTTTGTGCCCTTCGGTTTTCTTTTCCCCCTGCTCTCTCCGGATGGCAGGAAGTTCTCGGTCATGTTTGTGAATGCCTTCACTTTCGTGCTGGGGATCGAGACCTTCCAGCTGTTCAGCGCTTTCGGGGCTTTTGATGTGGATGATATCCTGTTAAACTGTCTGGGAGCGGCGCTGGGATTCGGAATTTATAAAGTATTGGAGAAAAGAGGATTCATTAAGACATAAAAACAGCGGGATTGTGCAGAAGCGGTTGTGTTTACCCTGGAAAAGGAATAAAATATTACTGTAGTACATGGGTATATATAGGAGGGGATAATATGGGCGGCCTATTAAAGAAACTAAAGAAAAATGTGGTAATCTCTGCTGTTTTATGTATTGTGCTGGGGCTGGTGTTAGCTGTCTGGCCGGGGATGTCGATTCATATCGTGTGCATTGCCATCGGTTCGGTGCTGATCCTGGGTGGTCTGGTACGGCTGGCAGAGAGCTTTTTTGACAGAGACGGCAGTATGTATACGCAGATGAATATGATCGTAGGGATCATCTTTGCCGTGGTCGGGGTCTGGATCGTGATCAAGCCGGAGAAAGTACTGGCGATCATTCCCATTATCGTGGGGATCGTGATCGCGGTGCATGGTCTGAATAATTTACAGCAGGCAGTGGCGCTTGGCAGGGAGAAATACGATAAATGGTGGGTGGTGCTGATCCTGGGAGTGGTGACGGTGGGATTCGGCGCGCTGTTGATCTTTAAGCCCTTTGCGGCGCTGGATACGGTGGTGACGCTGATCGGATTCTTCCTGATCTATGACGGGGTGTCGGATCTGTGGATCGTGTCAAGGCTGTCCAGGACGGCGAAGGCGCTCCGCCAGGAGGCCGAAGCGCTTGATGTGAAAGCCGAGGAGATTGACTGAGAAAGAAAGCAGATACTATCTGGAAGGAAGGAACGCCGATGCAGAAGATTAAATGTCCCAACTGCGGAGAGGTCTTCGTGGTCGATGAATCCGGCTACGCGCAGATCGTGAAGCAGGTCAGGGATCAGGAGTTCGACAGGGAACTGAGACAGCGTGAGAAAGAGCTGGAAGATCTGAAAGAAAAGGATCTGGAGCTGGCGCAGATAAAGCAGAAGGAAGCATTTGACAAAGCGCTTTCTTTAAGAGAAGCGGCATTATCCGAGAAGGACAGGGAGATTGCGCTTCTGAAAGCGCAGCTTGGCAACAGTGAGACCGAGAAGAGACTGGCCGTATCGGAGGCGGTGCAGAAGAAGGAGAAGGAGCTTTCCGAGAAGGCGACGCAGATCACGGAATTGAGAAGCCAGCTGTCCGGGAAAGAGACGGAACGCCAGTTGAAGGAGCAGGCCCTGCAGAAGCAGTATGAAGACAGGCTCAGGCTGAAAGAGGAGCAGATCGAATATTATAAAGACTTTAAGGCCAGACAGTCTACGAAAATGATCGGAGAGAGCCTGGAACAGCATTGCCTGAACCAGTTTAATGCGCTGCGGATGACGGCATTTCCGAGGGCTTATTTTGAAAAGGATAATGACGCGCGGACCGGCAGCAAGGGGGACTTTATTTTCAGGGAAGCGGCAGACGGAGTCGAATTTCTCTCGATAATGTTTGAGATGAAAAATGAGATGGACGAGACGGCTACCAAACACAAGAACGAAGATTTCCTGAAGGAGCTGGATAAGGACAGACGTGAGAAGGGATGTGAGTATGCGATTCTGGTCTCTCTGCTGGAGATCGACAATGATCTGTATAACAACGGTATCGTGGACGTTTCTTATAAATATGAGAAAATGTATGTGATCCGTCCCCAGTTCTTTATCCCGATGATTACGCTGCTGCGCAATGCGGCACTGAATTCGCTGCAGTACCGTCAGGAGCTGGAGGTGACGAGGCATCAGCAGATCGACCTGCTTCATTTTGAAGAGAATATGAATGCCTTTAAGGATGGATTTGCACGCAATTACAGGCTTGCAAGTGATAAGTTCAAGACGGCAATTGACGAGATTGATAAGACGATCACACATTTGCAGAAGACGAAAGATGCGCTGCTCTCATCGGAAAATAACCTGCGGCTGGCGAATAACAAGGCAGAGGATCTGACGATCAAGAAGCTGACGAAAAATGCGCCCAGCGTGAGAGAAAAGTTTGATGAGTTAAAGAGCGGAGAGCAGTAGCAGGAAGCGGGAGCGGCGGCCTGATAATATAATACGTTGGGAAGCACTGCAAAACACTGCAATACTGCAAAACTGGGGCGGAGAAAAATCAAGATGGGACTTGTAAATTCAGGGCGGACGTAATAAAATAGATAGAGGTATATATTTAAGACATGCAGCGAAGAGAGGGAATGAGTTATGGCGATCGGAGCGATCAGTGCATACGGCGCGATGGGTGCGATGAGCGCAGTGAGTTTTCGGCCGTATGTGTATAATGCGAATACAGTAAATGCAGCCAGCATGAATAAGCTTTCCAGGATATCCGACGACGTGCTGGATAAGAAGATTGACTACAGTGAGCTGGCAGATGAGAGTCTTAACGAGAATCCGTTGAAGAAGGGGCAGACGCTTGATTTTCAGGGGATTCTTGATATGCAGATGAGGCGGGGACAGAATGTTGCCGCTAAGATCATGAAGCCGATGGAAGCGGAAGCAGGCAGCGTGCAGAATGCGGCAGAAGAATTGACGCAGCAGACGACGGGCGCGGGGAGCGTTGAGGATATGGCCGAGGCTCGGTTTGATCTGACAGACACGGAAGCGATGCGTCCCGAGGAGGAGGCTGCAGCGGATGCGGGCGGCGGAAATATTAACTATCAGATGCAGCAGGCGTTGCGGGCATACGAGATGTTTATGACAGCGTAATAAGCGGAATCCTTACTTGATACAGAGTGAGGATTCTTTTTTGTCATATAGGATTAGGATATCAATAGATGCTTTTGCATTTTGAGAGAGCATAATGCACCAAAAGCTCTCTTGTGTCGGCTCCGTCGAATGGATTTTCTAAATATTCCGATACAGTTTATGATGAGCGAACGCAACCGCCCTTTACTCGCCATCCAGGCTCGGTACGGGCTTTTACGGACATCCATGTCCGTAAATTGCTGGATGTCGAGCGGACTATTAAGAAAATCTCAATCTCCTGCGCAAGACAACTGCGCGAGCATTTTGGGCAATATGCTCATGCAAAATCTATCAGCCGATTGTTATCGTGATAACATATTAAAATAGAAAACGAAGGGGTGAAGTTATGTATCATTACATACTTTTTGATCTGGACGGCACATTGACCGATCCGAAGCCGGGTATTACGGGGTGCGTGCAGTATGCGCTACGCAAATTGGGTATGGAGGCGCCGGAAGCCGATGCGCTGGAACCGTTTATCGGGCCGCCTCTTCTGGACAGTTTTCGGGAACTCTGCGGATTGGATGAGGCGACAGGTTTGCAGGCGATAGCATATTACAGGGAGCGGTTCAGTACGGTAGGTTTGTTTGAGAATGAGGCCTATCCGGGAATCACGAGGATGCTTGCCAGACTGCGGGAAGCTGAGTGTCATCTGGCGGTGGCATCCAGCAAGCCGGAAGTGTTTGTGAAGAAGATCCTGGAGCATTTCGGGATGCTGCCTTATTTCGAGGTGATAGTGGGAAGCGAGTTGGATGGCAGGAGGGTGCAGAAGGAAGAAGTGGTGGAAGAGGCTTTGCGCCAGTTGCTGGGGGAGAATGGGGTACGGCAGGCGGCTTCCGGGAAGATCAGGGATGCTGTCATGGTCGGGGACAGGAAGTTTGACGTGCAGGGAGCGAAGCAGTTCGGACTTGCATCGATCGGGGTGGCCTATGGGTATGCGGCGGCAGGAGAACTGGAAGAGGCGGGAGCAGACAGAATCGTGGAGACGGTGAAAGAGCTGGAGGAGGCGCTGTTGGGGTGAAGGTTGTAGTGTTTCGTATCACACAGGAGAAGCCCTCCGGGGACCTTTGGACAATGTAGTTTTTTGTGTAGAAGAACGCAGATCAGACGGTCTGTCGGCTTTGACTTTTTATGGAAAAACCAGTATACTATACAGCAGTATTATCGTTTACATATAGGAGGGATTTTACGATGAAAATCAAAGCCAAACTGATCATTTGTTTTTCTGCGATCTGCATAGGATGTATGCTGATCGCAATGTTATGTGTCCTGACAAGGACGCATAAGAGGTTCGACGAGATGAATGATATGGAAGCGAGGACAATGGCCGAATATTACGCTTCCTCGATTCAGACATGGCTCGAACAGAAAACGTCTCTTGTTGATTCCGCGGTAGTATATATGGAATCTCTGGATGTGGTCAATGAAGCGGAGGTTGTCGATTATCTGGAGGCATTGATGAAAGCCAATGGAGGAACGACAGATGTGTTTGCGGCGTTTACGGACGGCACTTTTATGGACGGCGGACGGCTTGATCTTGGGTCGGATTGGGACTATACCGGCTATCCGTGGTATACGGAAGCTCTGGCTGTCGATAAGAAGGTTTATTGTGAACCGTACAACGACGGAGGCATGGTAATGCCTGTATCCAGGCAGTTTACCTGTAAGGACGGTTCTACCGGTGTGATCGGTATGAGCTTACAGCTGCAGATGTTGTTTGATACGGTCAATGAGATTGCAGCCTCTTCGGATGGCAGTTATGTATTTATGACGGATAACAGCGGTAATATTCTGATGCATGAGAATACGGAATATATGCCGTCTCAGGAAAAGATCAGTTCTGTATTGGAAGTCCTGGACGGGGCGTATCATGTTTCCATGGAGGACGCGTCGGTTCCGGTCAAGGACTACGACGGTGTAAAGCGATATCTGACTGCGGTGCCCAGCAGTGTGGGCAGTGTGGTTATTGCCACGCCGGTTTCTGTTTACAATGAAGCGACAAATCAACTTGTGCTCACTTTTATCGTTACCATGTTGATCGCCGCCGTTGTGGCTGCCGTTATTGTGGCGCTAATCAGCGGCAGCATTACGAAGCCGATCGTTGCGATGCAGCACGAGATCGTAGAGCTGCGCGAATTGAAGCTGCAGATGAAGAGCAGTGCGTCCGGCGGACATGGGCGTCAGGATGAAATGGGTATTATGAACAAGGCAATCCAGGAGCTGCGAGGCCGTCTGAATCAGATCGTACAGCAGATGATCCAGGCGTCTGACACGTTGAAGGAGCAGTTTGATACGGTATGCGTATCGGTGGAAAATTCCGTATCAGACAATCATTCTGTGAGAGATACGATAGGACAGATCGTGATTGCGATCGATGATGTAGCGCAGCAGACACAGCAGGCGAATGAGAATTTCAGCGATTTTGCGAATGAGCTTTCCATGGTTGCCGGGCGTATGGAGCGCATGAATGAAGTTGCGGCGGCGGCGGTCAGCCAGTGTTATGACGGGATGGAGACGGTAGAGCTGCTTTCCAGGAAGATCGATCAGAGCCGCGAGCTGCAGAATGCTACCTATGAGACGGCCAACAGTCTTTCCCAGAAGTCGCGTTCCATTGACGGGATCAGCAAGACAATCAGCGAGATTGCCAGTCAGACTTCCCTTCTGGCGTTGAATGCGTCTATCGAGGCTGCAAGAGCCGGCGAGATGGGTAAGGGATTTGCGGTGGTAGCCGGCGAGATCGGCGGACTTGCGGCGCAGACGGCAACGGCTACCGGGGATATTAACCATATTATTTCCGAGATCCAGAATGAGATCAGGAATGTGAGTCAGCAAATCGGACAGATTCAGGATACGACTACAGACTGCATGAGTACGATGTCCGATACGCAGGGAGTATTCCAGCGGATCAGCGACAATATTTCCGGTATGGGTAATGATATTAACGAGCTTGAGAATGCCGTGGAGAACCTGAACCATAACAAGGACGGCATCGTAGATAAATTCTCCAATATCTCCAGTGAGACCCAGGAGCTGACGGCTGCCAGCCAGGAAGTGAATGAGCGGGTGGAGAACCAGAGTGCAGAAATAGACAGGATCAATGTATCCATGAGTGAATTGAATGAAGTGGTGAAGCGTCTGAATGGCATCATCGAGGAGTTCCATGTATAAGGAAAATGGCTTTTTTCGGATAACGCGAAGGGTGTTTGAGCCGTTGCTGCTATATTATGGCGTGTATGTAGTATCGCTTTTTCTTCTGTCGGGACTCCTGCAAATATTAGCGGGAGCGCCGGGAGTCGAGGGAGTAGAAAACGGCGGAAGAGTGGCATCAGACATCGGAAAGTTGTTGGAGGAACATCGGGAGAGTGTGACCGGTATAGTCAACAGTATTGGCATGTTAATCGGAACGGTGTTCCTTCTTCCTATGTTGCGGATGGAACTGCAGATGCGCATACAGTCGTGTCAGAAGGATGAGAGAGCTGTATCAGCAGCGATACGTGGAAGGCTGCGGGGATGGCAGGGGATCATAATCCTGCTGTTGACAGTTGTGTCGGCGGTTTCCTCTTCGGTCGGATTGAATATACTGATGTCATTGACCGGATTGGTACAGACTTCGACAGCGTATCAGGGAGTGGCGCAGAGGCAGTATGGCGTAGCGTTTGGCGTGGGGCTGCTGCTCTATACGGTCGTATCGCCGCTGGCGGAGGAAATCGTCTTCCGGGGTGTGATCTATAATCGTCTGCGGCATGGAGCGTTAGAACGGGGAGCGACGGGACAGGGACAGGCGGCAGCGATTGTTGTGTCAGGGCTGCTGTTCGGTGTCTATCATGGGAATCTGGTACAGGGTATCTATGGCTGCTGCATGGGTATCCTAATGGCGTATCTGTATGAAGAAACGCAGGCTTTCTGTATCCCGGTTCTTTTTCATGCATCGGCAAACTGCGTGGTCTATCTGATGGCGCAGAATGCTCTCTTGCAGGAAAGGATGCTTACGGTTCCGTGGTGTGTAGCGTTAACTGCGGTCACGATCGCGGCGGCGATGATCATCAGAAGACTGCATTATGATGAGTGAGGTATCCTGCGCAGGCCTTTTTTCATGAGAATCCGTATCGTGACAGCCAGGGAGGTACAGACATGAAAGCAATGAGTTATGAAGAAAAGTACAGAATGATGACGGAAACGCCGGTCAATCGTTTGATTTCAAGGCTGGCGGCGCCGACGATCATCAGTATGCTGATTACATCCATATACAATATGGCGGATACCTTTTTCGTCAGTCAGTTAAGTACAAGCGCGTCCGGAGCCGTGGGAGTCAATTTCTCGCTGATGGCCATGATCCAGGCGATCGGCTTTACACTTGGTATGGGAAGCGGAAATTATATCTCCAGAATGTTAGGGGCCAGAGAGCAGGAAAAGGCGCAGAGGGCATGTTCTACGGCGGTATATACGGCGCTGGCTTTCGGACTGGGGCTGGCGATTCTGGGAATCCTGAATATTGACAGCCTGGTCCGCATCCTGGGAGCGACGGAGACGATTGCCCCTTATGCAAAGGACTATGGGCGTTACATATTGATTGCGGCTCCTTATATGACAGTTTCCTTTGTGTTCAACAATCATCTTCGTTCTCAGGGAAACGCGGCTCTCTCCATGATCGGCATTACCACGGGCGGTGTGCTGAATGTGATCCTGGATCCGATCCTGATTTTCGGTTTTAACATGGGAATTTCAGGTGCGGCGATTGCCACGATTTTCAGCCAGTTTGTCAGTTTTGTGATTTTGCTGGTGCTGGTGATCCGTTCGGATAATGTATTGAAGCCGCTGCCGAAATATTTTACTTTACAGGGATGGGTGTATGGAGAGATCCTTTCCGCCGGTCTGCCGACGCTCGGCAGGCAGGGGCTGGCCAGTGTGGCGTCCGTCCTTCTGAATGTGGCCGCATCCGGGTTCGGAGATGCGGCGGTAGCGGCTATGTCTATTGTCACAAGGATCATGATGTTTATCAATTCCGCCTTGATCGGTTTTGGGCAGGGCTTTCAGCCGGTATGCGGATTTAATTTCGGGGCTAAGCGGTATGACAGGGTGTTGGAATCTTACTTTTTCTGCCGCCGTGTGGCCCTTGTCTTTCTGCTGGTGATGGGCATTGTGATGTTTGCCGTATCCACGCCGATCATGCGTTTGTTTAGAAGAGAGGATGCCGAGGTGATCCGGATCGGTGCGCTGGCGTTGAAAATGCAGTGCTGTCTGCTTCCCTTCCAGTCCTTTGTGATCATAGGCAATATGCTGACGCAGTCGATCGGTTACAGCTTCCGGGCAACGCTTACCGCTGTCAGCAAGCAGGGATTGTTCTTTATCCCGGCGATCCTGATCCTGCCCCGTATCTTCGGTGTGACGGGATTGCAGCTTGCGCAGCCTGTAGCGGACGGACTCACGTTCCTGCTTACGCAGATTATTGTAGTGATGGTAGTCAGAGAATTGCGGGAAATGAACGGGAAGGCACAACAAGAAGCGGCATCTTAAATAAATAAAATGGAATTAAGAAACCCCTGCGGTTGTTTTTACGATCGCAAGGGTTTCTTTTTTTGATAAAAGATAGTGGTATTTTCCTTAAGAAAATATATAAAAACACTGTCATCGCTGAAAAAATTAGCACTATAAATTTTTCGGGAATTTGTGATAATAATAGTAACGAAAGCAAAACGCGTATTGCTCTGATGAAGTTACATACACAGGGCGGGCCGTTTGGGCGGCCGTCCAAATATCAAGAAAGGGATAGGTGTAAACGATGAAGAGAAACAAACGAGTACTGGCGATATGGCTGGCGGCAGCGCTGGGCATATCCACGTTAACCGGTTGTGCAGGCGGGGGAAACGACAGTTCCGGCGCCTCTGACGGCAATAGCGCAGGGGAGACCGCCGAAACAGAAACCACGGCGGATACGACGGAAACTACAGAGACAGCGGACGCGGCGCAGACAGAGTCGGCAGATGCGGCGGCTTATGACGATACGCCCTACACATTCAAGGTTATTTCCGAAAACTCGCCGGACGATCCAACCAGTGACGTCTATGCGATCAAGCTGGCTCTGGACGACTATAAGAAAGAACACCCCAATTTTGATTATGAGTTTGAGGTTGTGAAGAAGTATGATATCGCGTCCAAGATCGCCATCCTTATTTCTTCTAACGATGTGCCCGACTTGTTCACTTATGAAGACGGCACTTCGCTGGATGCGCTGATCGAGCGTGATGCGATCGTGAATATTTCGGAAGACTTTTCCAGGATCGGCGTGGAACTGGAGGATGTGGTTCTGCCCGGTGCAATCAGCTCGAAACATGTTCTGAGTAATTATGAAGATATCTATTCCCTGCCGATGCAGTTGACCACCAACGGCGTTTGGTACAATAAGCAGATGTTCGCCGAGCATGGCTGGAATGTGCCGACTACATGGCAGGAATTTCAGGATCTGTGCGTGGATATCAAAGAGGCCGGGATTCAGCCGTTAGCCTGCAATGGTGCGGATAAGTGGCCTATCACCCGGTGGATTATGCTGTATGCGGACCGGATGGAGGGAGAGAATGTACATCTGGACGCTTCCCAGAACAAGAACGGCCGCAGCTTCCGTGATCCGATCTTCGTAGAAGCTGCTACCGAGGCACAGAAAATGTTCCAGAACGGATATTTTGGCGAGGGCTTCAACACGGTAGAGGCTTCCACACAGTATCAGATGTTCCTGACAGGGCAGACAGCCATGATGTACAGCGGTTCCTGGCTGTTGGCTACCTGGACTGATCCTGAGGTAAATACTCTGGGTGAGGAAAATATCGGATATTTCATTCCGCCCGGAATCGAAGGCAGCCAGGTTGATATGGACCGCGCTTCCAAGATGGACGATCTGTCCTGTGCTACGGCATTGTGCCTGGGCAAGGAAAAGTTCGAGACCGGTAAGACACATGATTTCCTGCGCTACCTCTTTACTACGCTGGGAGATCGTCAGAGTGAGGTCGGCATCATGACTCCTTATGTGACGACAGAGGAGCTGGAGTATTCACCGACCCAGCAGATCATCGTGGATCAGCTGCAGGAATCCCTGTACCCTACGTTGTGGTTTGAGGCGAAGATGGACAGCGCGTCAACCGATGTGGCTCTGGAGAATGCGCAGCTGCTTGCGGAGGGCACCATGACGCCGGAGGAATACTGTGAACGGCTGGCAAGTTCGGTGGATGAATCCTTCCTGGCAGAATGAGGGAATCGCCGCAGGGATTCTGCAAGATACAGGTAAAGATACAGGTAATAGTAACACAGGAAAAAGGGGCCATGAGGTTTTCTCAATGGCCTCATCCATTCCTGCCTTCAATAGAAGGTGATGATTAATGGGGGAGAGAATTAAATGGAAAGAGTCCTGCGAGATAAGAAAGCAATCCTGTTGTTTATGCTTCCGGCAATGCTGGTATATACGATATTTGTATTTTTTCCCATGTGCCAGTCTGTTTATTTTACTTTTTTTGAAGGTACGCCCAATGTGGATTTCGAGTTTGTGGGGCTGGAGAATTATGCCAAGCTCTTTCATGATGTGGATTTCAAAGAGAGTTTTCTGATAACCATGCAGTATTTTCTTGTTACAGGCGGCGGCTGGGTGATCCTGGGGCTGGTCGTGGCGTTGATGCTGCAATATGGAATGAAGCGTTTCTCGAACCTGTCGCGGACCATTGCCTACCTGCCGGTGGTGATACCGGGAGTGGCGGCAGCGGCGTTGTTTTCCAAGGTGTTGGAGGTGACTCCTACTTATGGCCTGGTGAACAGTCTGCTGGATGCGCTGGGACTGGAGCAGTTCATTCGGGGCTGGACAGGAGATTCGGCAACGGCCATGTGGATGGTGTGCTTGGTAGATCTGTGGAAGGGCATAGGCTATTATACGGTTATTTTCTATGCCGGATTGGTCAACGTGCCGACAGAACTGGAAGAGGCGGCCAGGATAGACGGGGCCGGGAGACTCACTGTCATATGGAAGATCGTGCTGCCCTTGCTGAAACCGGTGACGGTCATGTGTGTGGTGCTGGCAATCATGAATTCGCTGAAAGTATATGATATGCCGGTGGTTCTCACGGACGGCGGACCGGGGCGGACAACCACGGTATTGTCCATCTATATGTACAAGACAGCGTTCACTAAGTGGCAGTACGGGTATGGCAGTACGATCGCGGTGGTGCTGTTGTTATTGATCCTGGTGTTGACTCAGGCAGTCATGCGCTTTGAACGAAAGAGTGAGAAATGATCAGGCCAGATAATATTAATGAAGAAAGAGATACGAAGTATAAGGGGTGAGAAAGGAATGGGAACAAAGGATGAAAAAAGAGGTGCCCGCATGATGGCTAAACTGGGAAGAGGGATTTTGAAGTTTCTGATCGTTGCACTGTTGGTGATCGATCTCTACCCCATCATCTGGCTGATCCTCTCTTCCTTTAAAAGAGAGGCAGAGTTTATCAAGCCGATGTATATGCTACCGGAGGGGCTGCACTGGCAAAACTATAGCGTTGCGATTTCACAGGCGCATTTGGGTACCCTGTTTAAGAATACGATGATCGTCACATGTACTTCGATCGTTTTTGTGTGGCTGCTCAGCGCCACGGCAGCCTTTGCCGTAACCAAGATGAAGTGGAAGTGGTCGAGGTTAGCGCTTAATTATATCACGATGGGGATGTTCATCCCGGCGTTTGTGCTTTTGCTGCCGCAGTTCCTGCTGCTGCAGAAAACGCATCTGCTCAACTCTCTGGCGGGTCTGATCGTGATCTTTATCAGCACGTCGATACCGATGTCCTTCTACTTGCTGACCGGATTCTATAAATATCTGCCGGATGAGATCTTAGAGGCGGCGGTGATGGACGGCTGTGATATCTACCGGTGTTTTGTAAGGATTGCGATTCCGCTTTCACTGAATGGAGCGGTCACGGTGGTCATGCTGGCGTTCGTCAATATTTGGAATGATCTGCTGATCTCCCAGACTTTCGTTTCCAGTAATACCAATAAGATGCTGCAGGTAGGGCTGGCATCCTTTATCGACGATCGTGGAAACCGGGACTGGGGTCCCACATTTGCGACGATCTGCGCGGCCATTGTTCCCACCCTGGCATTGTATCTGATATTGAATCGCAAGATCATAGATGGGCTGTCTGCGGGGGCGGTCAAGGGATGACAGGAAGCAAAGAAACGAAGCGAAGAGAAGAAGCAAAGGGACGAAGCGAAGAGAAGAAGCAAAGAAACGGAGCAAAGAGACGGAGGGAGGAGACGGAGGGAAGTATGGAAGAGCGAAGCGATGTGAAGGAGATAGACAGGCGCCATAAGGAGGCTCTGGTCAGGGCGGAGGCATCCGTGGCGCAGGTGAGTGCGCAGGCAGCACGGGATCCCTTGCGCCTTCATTACCATCTGATGGCGCCGGCTTACTGGGTCAACGATCCCTGTGGACTGGTGGAGTTCAGGGGGGAATATCATCTGTTTTATCAGTTTAACCCCTATGCGCCTGTCTGGGGGCATATGCACTGGGGTCATGCCAGAAGCAGGGATTTGATCCATTGGGAGCATCTGCCCATTGCCCTGGCGCCAAGTGAACCTTATGACATACATCCAAGAGGCGGCATCTTCACCGGCTGTGCCATGGCAGACGGCGAGGAATTGAAGGTGATCTATTGTGGTTCCACCGGAGAAGGCAGTGACTTGCGTCAAGTACAGTGCCTGGCAGTGAGCAGGGACGGCATTCATTTCACCAAGGATGCGGACAATCCGGTGATCGCAGGGCCGCCGCCGGAGGGATCGGCTAATTTCCGGGATCCCAATATCTGGAAGCATGACGGTCACTGGTATATGGTATTGGGAACATGCCGGGACGGGAAAGGTAAAGCGGTGTTGTATCGTTCCGAGGATATGAAACATTGGGAGTATAAGAGCGTACTTGCCGAGAGTGACGGGACGCTTGGCACCATGTGGGAGTGTCCGGATTTCTTTCCGTTAGAGGACAAGTATGTACTGCTCTTTTCGCCTATGGGGCTGGGTGCGGTGAAGGGAATCTACCTGGTGGGAGACCTGGATTATGAGACGGGACGATTCACCTGGCAGACCAGAGGGGAGATGGACTACGGCTGTGAGTATTACGCGCCGCAGACATTTGAGGACAGCCAGGGCCGGCGGATTATGTTTGGCTGGCTGAATTCCTGGGAGTGGATGCCATGGTTTCAGGATTTTGGACCGACCGTGCAGCAGAACTGGTGTGGGGCCATCTCCCTGCCGCGGATGCTGAGTCTGGACCAGACCGGACATCTGCGTTTTACTCCGGTTCGGGAGGCCGAGAGCCTGCGGGAGGAGCACTTCCACTGGGAACCGGCCGTGTTACATCCCGGGGAGCGGTTGATTGCTCACAAAGCAGGCGGTGTGAGTCTGGAAATCGCGTTGACCTGTGACTTACAAAGGACTACTGCCGGGGAGTTTGGCCTGATCCTGAGGGGCAATGAAACAACCGGCCGTCAGACGGTGCTGCGATATATTACGAAGACTGGAGAACTGGTCTTTGATCGGAGCAGAGCGGATGGCTGCAGCGCGCAGGGGAGCCGGTGCAGCTGTCCGGCAGATGCGTTGGGGCGCATCAGTTTCCGGGTGTATGTAGACAGCTCCTGTGTGGAAGTCTACGGCAACGAGGGTCAGGTGTGTATGACGAACAGGATCTATCCGGACGCGGGCTGTACACAGACGGAAGTGTATGTAAAAGACGGAAGCGCGGATATTGTCTCACTGGATGTGTGGACACTGAAAAGTATCTGGCAGGCAGATGCGGGTGATTGTGATCCACAGGAGGGATAACATGCGCAGACTGAGAGAATTTATGTCTATTCGGAGAATCCGTAATAAATTCCTGTACATCACGTTGGCGATCGGATTGATTCCGCTGGTGACGGTGGGCAGTATGTCGTTCGTGATCGCTACCAGAAACGTGCGTGACAGTTCCATGGAGCTTTATGCCAATAATCTGAGCATTTCCAATATTACCGTGGATTTGCTGTCGAAGAATATCGAGTCGCTGGCCCGCTCTGTGCTGGGCAATCGGATCATCGAGCGCTATATGGAGGAATTTACATCAAGTTCGGATCGATACCTGAGCGCCCAGGCGATTCAGCGGCTGGACACAACGATTGCGGAACTGATCTCGGACAACAGCTATATTTCCAGTCTCTTTTTGTTCAATGAAGCTGGATTCCGCTATCAGTACAATGCTTTTTCCCGCTCGTCGGCAAATCTGTGGAAGCTTGATATGGAGGAGATCCGGAAGCAGGACTGGTACCGGCAGACGATGGAGGCGGAAGGAAAAGAATGCTATTTTCTCTATGATGTACTGGAGGATTATGCCGTTCCGGGCATGATCAGATGCGTCTCCGTCACGAAGCTTCTGCGGGATACCCAAACCGGCAGCGCCTATGGACTGCTCGTGATGAATACGCCGATCGACTACTACCGCAACGTGTATCCGGTGGCGATCCAGTCGGAGGATTCCTGTTATCTGTTGATCGATCCAAAGAGCGAGCAGACAGGTTATGTCGGCCTGCAGATCGGGGAATTCAGCGGAAAGAGTGAGGTTCTGGCAAAGTATCCGCAGTCGCTGGAAGTGAAAGGATACACCATATCCCGGGTGCGTAACCAGCGCACAGGCTGGGATCTGGTTCATGTGATCGAGAATTGGAAGATCATCGCTCAGGGTTTCACCATTCCACTGCTGACCACCTTCGTGATCCTGGTGTTGATTGTGCTGTCGGTGATCTGCTCGGTGGTGGCGGCGAATACCATAACCAGACCGCTGAAAAAGCTGAACACCCTGATTGATAACGCCGACGACATGGAACAGGTGGCGGCTGCCCGGTTTGCCGACGATGAGATCGGACGAATCGGCAGAAAATTCCAGATCGTAATCCAGCAGAACCAACAGCTGAATCAGAAGGTTGTAAAGCTGTCCTTGTTGGAAAAGGAAGCGGAGCTGAATGCCCTGCAGGCGCAGATCAACCCCCACTTCTTCTATAATACGCTGGCATCCATGTACTGGCTCGCGAAGTTTGGCAAGACTGATGATGTGGCGCAAATGGCGGTTGCGCTGTCGGATATCTTCAAGATCGCCTTAAAGAGGGGGACGGACATCATTACGGTGGAAGAAGAACTGGAGCATATCAGGAAATATATCAGTATCCAGAATATTCGTTACCAGAACCGTATTCAGTTCGAGCTGCAGGTGGAGGAGGAACTGCTTCCCAGGAAACTGTTGAAGCTTCTCCTGCAGCCGCTGGTGGAAAATGCGATCTACCACGGTCTGGAGACGAAGACAGGAGAGTGGAGGCTTTCGGTCAGAGGGTGTGCGGAAGACGGGAATCTGGTATTTTACATCGAAGACAATGGCGTAGGGATGGAGGATACGGGTCTGGCTGTGGAGGGAATCGGCATCCGGAACGTGACAGAACGGATCAGGCTGCGGTACGGCGAGGCATACGGCTGCCGCTTCGAGAGTGCACCGGGCGAAGGAACTCGTGTCATTGTGACCGTGCCGGATATCGGGGAATAGGGGAAAGGCGGGATTACAGTAAGGGGCCTGATCCATGAGAGGAGGGAATGGATACGAAGAAGGTATTTTTGGTAGACGATGAGTATTTGGCGATTGAGGGGCTGATGCGGCTGGTAGATTGGAAGGGGATGGGCGCACAGGTCTGTGGGGCGGCTTATGACGGGAAAACAGCTTTGGAGCAGATCAGGATTGTATATCCGGATGTCGTACTGACTGATATCCGGATGCCCGGGATGAACGGGCTGGATCTGATTGCGGCGGTCAAACGGCTGCTGCCATCGACGCTATTCGTGGTCATCAGTGGATACAACGAGTTTGAGTATGCGCGTTCGGCGCTGCGTCTGGGGGTGATCGACTATATAGACAAGCCGGTCACGGTGGAGAAGATCGAGGAGGTCTATGGGAAGATCAATCAGATCTTTCAGGCAAGACAGCGCTTCCATACGGTGACGGAGGAGAAGCGATCACAGTTCTCTCAGGCAATGGAGGAGTTGTTAAGAGCGCCGCAGCAGGCCATGAAGATGATTCCCTGTCTGAAGGAAAAGTATGGGGTGGATCTGATGGGCCTGCAGAGATTTTTGATCGCTGCGGGCAGGCCCGGCGGACCGGAGGCGGGGCAGAGAGTCTGGCAGATGTGGGAGGAAGCCGGGTTTCCGGAAGGATGTGACCTGGAGATTTTTACAAGGGAGAGAAAGCTGCTTCTGTTTGTTACATTTCAGGAGGAACCGGCGCCTGATTTTCCGGAAAGGCTGCGGGCTTTTGGCGAGAGTCTGGCGCTGGAGGGTGTCGTTGAGGCGATCGGATACGGGGAGGTGCACACGGGAATCACGGAGCTGGAGTATGCCTTAAAGGACGGGGAGCAGGCGCTGCAATATGCGGAATATCTGGGTGAACCATGGGTGGATCTGAAAGAATTGGAATATCATGAAGAACCGCCGGTACAGCTGCTGAACGGGACGAACGACATTATTTACTGTTTCCGCACAGGGGAATATGACCAGGCCCTGCAGAAAGTGGAGGAGCTTTTGCAGCTTTTGCAAAACAGCAAGCTGGAACTTGATTTGTTTTACAGCGAGTGTCTGAAGCTGATCCATGTGGGCATGGGATTGTGCCGGGAGACAGGCAGGGAGTTTGACCGGGACGGCAAGGTCTTCCTGCCTCATGTGGAGATCAGGCAGTATCACCGGGCAGCGGATATCAGCGGCTGGACGGTTTCGGTATTTCGGAGCATGGTGCAGTGGATGTGGGAGCGCAGGAGCAAGGAGGAACGTAAGGTTGCCGTGGCAAAGGAGTATATCGATGCCCATTACAGCGAGATTCTGACGCTGCCCTACGTTGCCTCTCTGTGTGGGATGCAGCCGACGTATTTCAGCATGATGTTCAAGGAGCAGGTAGGACAGAGTTATATCAAATATATCAATTTCGTGCGGATGGAACATGCGAAGCAATTGTTGGCGCAGGGGCTGAAAGTGAAAGAGATCTATCAGAGAGTGGGATTCCAGAATTACCGCTATTTCTGTGACAAATTCAAGAGTCTGGTAGGCTGTACGCCGGAGCAGTATAGAAGCCGGCTGGGTGGAAAGAGATAGGAGGATACGTATGCCAGAGATTGTTACCATAGGAGAGATTTTAGTTGAGATCATGGCGGAGAAAAAGGAGCAGACGTTTCTGCAGCCGGGGGTATTCTGTGGGCCGTTTCCAAGCGGCGCCCCGGCGATTTTTGCTGATCAGGCAGCCCGGATGGGAGTAAGCTGCGGGATGATCTCCCGGGTGGGAGAGGATGATTTCGGACGGTTGAATCTGAGACGGTTACGCGAGGACGGTGTGGACGTCAGTCATGTGAGCGTGGATTCAAAGCGGCTGACGGGAATTGCCTTTGTGACCTACCGTGAGGACGGAAGCCGGACTTTCCTCTATCATTTCAAGGATTCGGCGGTGGGTCGTTTCAGCTTACAGGAGACAGATGAGGAATATCTTATCGGTGCGAAATATTTACATATCATGGGCTGTACACTGCTGGCCTCGCCGCAGCTTGCGCAGGCGGCTGCAAGAGGGGTGGAACTGGCCGTCAGACATGGGGTACGGGTTTCTTTTGATCCCAATATCCGACCGGAATTGATCCACAGTGAGGAAACCAGGCAGATCTTTGAGACCATCCTGCGGCAGGCAGATCTGATCCTGACCGGTGTGGAGGAACTGCAGCAGATAACCGGCTGTGGAAATACGGAGGAGGGAGCGGCACAACTGTTAGAGACAGCGGAGATGGTAATTGTGAAGAACGGGAGCCGGGATACGGTTCTTTACAGGCCGGGATCCCGGATTCCGGTGGCTTCTTTTCCGGCGAAGGAGGTGGATCCTACCGGAGCGGGGGATTGTTTCGACGGGGCATTTATCGCCGCCCTGGCGCTGGGGTATGAACCGGAGGAGGCGGTAAGATTCGGCTGTGGCGCCGGTGCACTGGCCGTGCAGCAGAGAGGACCGATGGAAGGAGCGGCGTGGAAGAAGGAGATTGAAGCGCTGGTTTACGCATGAAAAAATACAGCAAAGGATGGAGAAAATTATGTCGTATGTAACAACAAAAGATATTTTATTACAGGCACAGCAGGGCGGTTATGCAGTGGGGGCATTCAATGTGGAGAATATGGAGATGGCACAGGCGGTCATCAGGGCAGCGGCAGAGTTGTCGGCGCCGGTGATCCTGCAGACGACGCCCTCCACGCTTCGATACGCTGCGGCTAAGACATACAGCGCGATCGTGACCCAGCTGGCCAGGCAGGCGCCGGTCCCGGTTGCCCTGCATCTGGATCACGGGAGCAGTTTTGATATGGCCGGGCAGGCATTGGAGGCAGGATACAGCTCTGTGATGATCGATGGCTCCAAAGAGACGTTTGAGCAGAATATCCGGCTTACCCGGCAGGTGGTGGAGGCCGCGCACAAGTATCAGGTGCCGGTGGAGGCTGAGCTTGGGAAAGTGGGAGGAAAAGAGGACGATCTGGAAGCGGAAGCAGACGTCTATACGGACCCGGAACAGGCCAGGATCTTTGTGGAGCAGACAGGGGTGGATTCGCTGGCTGTAGCCATCGGCACTGCCCATGGGGTCTACCACGGTGAGCCGAAGCTGGATGTAGGCCGGCTGCGCGAGATCCGGAAATTGGTCATGGTACCGTTGGTACTGCACGGGGCTTCGGGCCTGTCCGACGACAGTGTGAAGGAATGTATTCAGGCAGGTATCTGTAAGGTGAACTTTGCCACGGAACTGCGGATCGCCTATTCCGATGGGATTAAGGAGATCCTGGCGGATGTCCCGGAAACCTTTGATCCCAAGATCTACGGGAAGAACGGCAGAGAGCGGGTGAAGAATCTGGTGAAAGACCGTATGATGACCTGTGGCTGCCAGGGAAAAGGCAGCCAGGCCATTGGTTAGAGAACGGATCTTTGGAGGGAGCGTCAGGATGTGATCTGCCGTTCCCTTTTCTGTACCTTGCATTTCAGGTAAACAATCGTGAGCAGCAGGAATCCGGCGCCCAGGAGATTGGTAAACTGCTGGGCATAAAGCCTTTGACCGGGCCGTGAAATAAGCGTCTTCTGCAGAAAATCAAGCAGGAATCCGGACGCAAAGGAGACCAGAAATCCGTACACACCGGAAAGGGCCAGCAGGATCGAAAGATGAATATCCCGCTTCCCTTCCTCCAGCAGCTCCAGCTGTACGCCGAACAGACCGATTCCGGCAAAGCTCCATCCAAGCGCCGAGAAGACCGTTCCCAGGATCACCATCGGGTAAGCGTTGGAAGGGACTGCCAGGGCAAAAAAGATAAAGTACAACAGGATTCCCACCAGGGAATATTTGTAAAGGAAGGCCATGCCGTGTTTATCGCCCAGCTTCCCCATCAGCGGGGTGATGGCGATGCGCAGCATATTGCACAGGAAACCGATGACCATGATAAAGGTAAAGGGCATTCCCAATTCTTCCAGCTGGTAGCTGCTGTTAAAAGGAGCGGCGCAGTAGAATGCGGTCTGCCAGAGAAGCGTGAGCGTAAAGGCCATCCGAAAGTCGGCTTTTCCAAAAGCGTCCCGCATTTCAAGGAGGAAGCTTCCGTTATGTGCGGATTGTTTTTGCATATATTTATGGCGTAATTTTCCGTGGATTTCCTTGCCGTCTGCATTCATTTCACCCAACCGTGGTTCTTTCATGCAGCTGAAAGCCCAGGCATTTAAGAGCACCAGGATCAGGATGATACTGCCATTCAGCGTAAACCCTGTACTTTGCCGTTCCCCGGCAGTGGCATCCATGACAATTCCCGACAGCAGCATCATCGTGACCGTGACGAAAACGCAGACCGCGTCTTTTCTGGAAAAATAGTTTCCACGCAGCCGTGCAGGAACGAGGGACGCGATCCAGTCCTGGGTGGCAGGAGTCCCGATCTGCGCACAGACCTGTGCAATAAAGTAACCCGTGATCAGCAATAACTGACGGGCGCTGTCAGGAACCGGCAGCAGTGGGATAAAGAAAATAAATGCCAGATAAAGCTTCTGCACCGTCATCAGACAGATAAACAGTTTCCGCTTTGTCAGATGGTTGACCATCCGCATGGTGAAGAGCTGAAACAGGGCGGCCAGACAGCCAACGGAAGTGAGCACACCCGCCTGTGCATCGGAGAAGCCAACGGAGAGCATAAGAGAAACAAGGAAGGTTCCGCCCGCCAGCTGAACGATGGTCTGTGCGGCCGCATCCCCTACGATGTAACGCCGCCGGCTTTTCTCGTAATCCGCCTCGTTTTCCGGCAGCGCCATAAAGAAGGTCCGTCGAAAACGTCCTAAAAACCAGTGCATATCAAGCATCAGTCTTTCCATAAGAATACCTTGGAAATAATTCCTTACCTTTCCCAGAAAGTGCATTATGGCTTCATGCTATAATAGAATGCTCGAATTAGAAATGTATTTTCTTATGCATTTAGATGTATTTTGTTGTACATCTGAAATAAAGTGAGAAAAAATACGGCATGCAGGAACCGGCAGAGTGTATGGGTTCATGATACCGTATTATAAGGGATAACAGCATTTTGCAGTTGTGACAGACCGCTTACAGATAGTTTTCGTAAGAGCTTTTGATAGCGGAAATGACTTCGGTCTTAATGTCTTCCGGGGAGATTACTTTAACGTAGTGACCCAGAAAGAGGATATTGCGGATAATTTCCTCTTTCTGAAATCTGTAGTAATAAATGCGCATGATCAGTTTGTCATTTCCTTTATCGTAACAATAGGTATCAAACGACGAGAAAAGGTAGGAGCATCGGTCATAAGCTTCATTATTATTAGAAATTTCAATGGTGACGGGAACGTCCATTTTTGTCTCGACTAACAAACGCTCGTATTCATGCAGGATTTTTTCATAATTTTCTATAGGGGCATCTATTTCTACTCTGGAGAGATTGTTCAGATTCATTTTCACAGGTCTTTTACTTTCCAGAGGACAGCATGACAGCGAAAAGGAATCGAATTGAGCCGAGTACTCAAGCTTATAGGGTATTATCTTTTGATCGGCATAAACGTGTCCGGCGTAACTGTTATTTGTCACGAGGAGATATCTGTGTCCGCGGACAGCCGTTACTATTTTCTTGAAATTGGCAGTATATTCCGGTGTGATATGCAGGTGGTTATCCGGAGAGAGACTGCGCAGATCGATATAGTCGGATTGCAATGGGTAATCGGATAAATCGCTGTCAGAGGCAAGCGCCTTAAGCAGATGCTCCTTCAAAGCAGGTTCCAGGAATAAGTCGGATTTTGGATTTTGCAGGATGTAATACAGCCATGCCTTTTCCGCAACAGTGGCTCTGACCGGGATTGAAATCTGGCGTATGGGCTGCATCCTGCCGTCATTCTCATAGAGCAGCGCCGCATTAAGCTCTTCGTCTGTGGAGGATTGGTTCAGGATTGCATGAATGAACTCCTCGAATGTTCTTTGGGATTCGCCGGAAAGCTGGGAGGCGATTTCTCCGGGCGAGAGAGCCAGTGTATCATCGTTAAGACAGTTGTTTATGTAATTGGTCATGTAAGTGAAGTCTTTATTTTTGTATTTGTTGAATAGTTCCATATTGTTTCAGGGCCTCCGCAAAGTTATATTTTCCTGTGTTCCGAAGCGCTTTACGCTGCGATCGTCATGAGTCTTGCAACACATTTTTTATATTTTTACAGGTTTTTTGTTAACGGGTATCATTGCACTGTGCTACTATAGAGACAATAAATAAAGCGCCGGCAGGAAGGTGACGACCGCCAGTCTTTATTATAACAAAGGTATCTCTGAATGGCAATGCGGCCGCCAGGCGGCAGGCTGAGCATGATTGGGGTTTACTTCAATAGATCTGAACATTGCAGCGTGATCATGGAATCGCGTGAAATGTTCCAGATAAGACCAAAAGAAAGGAGGCAGCAGAAGCATGGAAAACATTGAAATTATGGCAATGTCCTGGCAGGATGTCAATAGCGCTGAGTGTGATGAAGCCAGCTTATTTGACATGTGTTCCTGGGGAGAAGCCAATTAGGTATCCTGATTGATTGGCAGATACCAACAAGATGACAGGCTGCCGGCAGACTTTACCGTCGGCGGCCTGTCATAGAGAGAGGAGTAGGAGAATGCAGATCTATATATTACTCACGGAGAACTGTAATTTGAATTGTTCAATGTGCGTCAGGGGGAAACAGAAGGGGATCAACTTAGATTTCGATCAGCTTCAAAAGATCGTCAATGAGAATGATTTTACGGGACATGATATTGTGATAACAGGCGGGGAACCTTTTCTGCACGGAGAGTTTGTAAGGATTGTGAAATTAATGTGCGGTGAAGCGAAGACAGTCACGGTTACCACGAACGGAACGTTCGGAGAGCATCTGGAGGAATTGGTTCCCTATGATAATCTTTTGTTTCAGGTCTCCCTGGATGGTAACAGAGAGAAACACGATCAGATCAGAGGAGAGAAGGCATTTGAGAGAACCTGGCAGACCTTGTTGAGATTGGAGCGGCTTGCATTAAAATATGCTGTCGCGTCAGTGGTCAGCCATAAGAACAGGGACGAAATATTTGCACTGATACCGGAATTAGAGAAATTGTCCGGTATGAAATATTGGCGGGTATCGTATGAAATGCCCTTTGGAAGCGCCGGCTTTGCATCTATGATGAGCGCCGATGAGTGGAATGAATTTGTCGATGAGCTGTTAAAAAGGGTTGCTTTCAAGCTTCAAATCCGCAAAATATTTCCGTTTGACTTATACGAGAAAAGAAAGGCGGAACTGGAGCGGGTGTCTGCTGACCGTATCAGAACGCTGAATTGCAGCAGCGGCAGGAATAAGATTTATGTCTATCCGGATTTTAGGGTATATCCGTGCACCTGTCTGACGGATTTCTGTATCGGTGATCTGCGCAGGCAGTCACTTGCCGAAATACTTGACAGCGAGCAGAATAAGATCTTTACAGAATATAAGCCGGCGGACGATACAGAGTGCCGTAATTGTGAATATCAGAAGTTCTGTAACGGAGGATGCATAGGAATGTCCTATCACTATTTCGGGAAATTGGGCATGGGTGATATAAGATGTCCTAAGCTTAAGGAGAAAAGGTTGTGACGCTGCGGAATGGAGGGAATCATGAAAAGGATTTTCTATTTCAATATTACATATGGGTGTAACAGCAACTGCATATTTTGCTACTCGCATAACACGTGGCATAATGCGCAGCCACATAATGAAATGACGGTCGAACAGTTTTTTGAATATTTGGACGACAAAGAGCTTTCTGCAAAGGATCGTGTGATTGTCAATGGCGGAGAACCATTGATGCATACTGAGATAGGAAAAATACTCGGCGGCCTGCTTCCTTACGGATGTGAAGTATTGATTTATACGAACGGCCGAATGATTACGAACTATGATCTTTCCTGTTTAAACGAAAATTTCCGATTTATTATTCCGATTCATGGATATGAGGAAATTCATGACAGTATCACGAGAGTGAAGGGCAGTTATCAGGAAACCATAGCGGGATTGAAGTATCTTGTGGAGCAGACGAACTGTCCGGTTGACGTAAAACTGATCCTGAACAACCGCATGATAGAGGAAGATCCTTCCGGTGACAGGACATTGCAGGCTTTCGAGCGGGAGATCCTGTTTGACCATGCAATCCATCTGACAAAGATGGCCGATACGATCGTGTCGGCTCAGAATGGCTGCAAAACGATATCGAATGATGATGCGTCCCGGTTTATGAAGATATTTTTTGACTATTTCAGTCAGCGTAATGTAAAGATCAAGATCTTTGACAGCTGCATCAAGAGTATGGAGTGGATGCGAAGCTGTGAGTTGGAAAGAGATCGGGAAGCTTTGATCGTTTATTTCAAAGACAGGAATCAATACCGCATTATGGATCTTACCCGGAATCGGATGGATTGTATGGCAGACTGTCCTTTCGCTGACCGATGTATGTCAGCAGTGGACGAGTATAAGGCACTGGAGTTTTTTGAAAACAGACTATATGAAAATTTGGAGTGAATGATGGTACATGAAATTGCTTTAACAATTAAACCGACATTGAAATGCAATATGAAATGCAGGCACTGTTTTAACGGAGATGATTTGAAGCGGGTTGAAATGACGGGAGTCGGAACCGTCTGTCAGTTCATAGAATCGGCCTGCAGGGAGTACAGCGACGTCAAAGTTACTTTTCATGGCGGGGAACCGACACTTGCGGGGAATGCTTTTTACAGGGAAGTCTTTGCATTTCAAAAGCAGATGATCGACAAGTATCATGTCAGGTTCGCAAATAACTTTACAACCAATGGCCTTTTGCTGGATGATGAGCTGATAGAATTGCTGGTTGCAAATCAGACGCTGATCAATATATCTTTTGACGGCCCATACCATGACTTCCTGCGTCAGCATAAGGAACGGGTGTATGAAAAGATCGGTCAGGTCAAGGCAAAGGGCGGCAGAGTCAGAGCATTTTGTACGATTTCAAAAGGATCCTATGAGCATTTGACGGAAATATATAAATGGTTCAATGAGAGGAAAATAGATTTTAAGATCTTGCCGATCGAACCAAGAGGGTATGCGGCTGTTGATCAGGAACTTTTGATGGATACGGATCATTTCATCCATGTCCTCACGGATACTTATCGCTATTGGATCAAGGATCGGTCGTGTAAGATAAGGTTTTATACGTTTGAAGAATTTGCATCGCTCAGAAGGGATACCCAGTTTAAGCCGTTTTGGTTTCATCGGGAAATCGCATTGAATCCGGACGGAAAGATTTATCCGTTTGGAAGGCCGAATGATGTGCAGTTCTGTCTGGGAGAACCGTCGGATGACTTGCGCATCAGCAGCTGCTTTACTTCGAGCGAATATGAACGAATGTTGGGAATACTGGAGAAATTGCGGGGAGAATATTGTACAGATTGTGATTCCTCCGGGGTATGCAATGGCGTATGTATCTGCATGTCGTATATGTATGTCCAGGATGATGCTTTACTGCGGTACAGCTGCAATCAATCCGATCGGATCTTCAAGGCCGTCTTGGACATCAATGACGAGATCATAAATGATTTCAGACGGGGAGAGACGGAGGAGTACAGCGATACGATAAAAAGGAAATTTGGCGATATACACAAAGACGGGGAGGAAACGTAATTGTCAGACGGATTTCGTTCACGTGGGATCAGAATCTTAAAGGATGCCGGGAAGGGATTCACCGAACAGATGAAGATCTATTATGAACCTGATGGCTGCCGCATAGAAAACAGCCGCATTCAGACATGGATGGAACAGGGGATCCTGTCGCTGTTTGAATATGCAATGCTTGAGGGGAACCTGATGGATACCTGTAATTTCCACGTTGATCTTATGAGAGAGGAGTATCGGGAGATTTACAGGGATCTGCCGCCGGATGTGAGAGAGGAACTGGATCTGGTTCCGATTCTGTTCGACGAGTCTTTCCGGAATTATACGGTTGGGTATCGGATCCGGGAGGGGGAAGTGACCGGACAAAGTTTCTACTTTTACCCGACCATATTGAAGGGGCATCGTTACGGTATTAAGGGGGTAGTGGATCAGGAGAAGATCCGGGAACAGACAGATCGATTCGCGGCGCATGTTTCCAACGGCGATCCTGTTACTGAGAAGGAAATAAAAGCCTATATGAAGTCTGTTTATAAGTTTAAGGGGATCAGCGTACATATTAGTGGAAACAACATTGGCTATAAGCTATATGGGAGAGTAGCGCAGGAGCCTTTGGGCCGTTTGCTGCATGAAGAAATGGGATATTGTATAGAAAAGAACAGTCGATACGGCGAAGTAGTATTGACAGCCCAGAGAATCCAGAAGGGCAATGTGACAGGATATAATATTTACTATTTGGCATAAAGAGGCAGAAGAGAAGAGGAGATACAGGCAGGTGCAATATCTGATCGCTGAGAAGAGAATAAGTTTTTCCACCGATTCTGCAGAGATCCTGGAACAATTTGAACGGTTCAGGGTACGGGAAGAAAGAGGGGAGTGCACTAAGCTGGAAATGGGCAGTCTGGCAGAGTTCAGGGCCAAATATGTCCATCTTAGCGCAAAGCAGTGTGAGCTGCTGTTGTCCATGCAGATGTTTGCCAAAAGTGCAGCCTGCCATAAGAAATTATTGATGCACGCGGTGACGGTGGTTGTGGACAATGAGGGGTATGTGATTGCCGGAAAGCCCGGCGCAGGTAAATCCACAATGGCGCGTCAATGGCTGGATCATTTCGTCGGCAGATCCTTTATACTAAGCGATGACAGGACAGTGGCCGGCATCAAAGAAAGACAGGCAGCGGGGTGGATGACGCCCTGGAGTAAAGTAAGTCATGGAGATCCGTTTCGGGCTTATAAGGTGAACGGGATTGCTTTTATTTCAAAAAGCAAAGACTGTGCTATGCGCAGGATGAGCCGAGAAGAGGCGGTCGAGAGGATCCGGGATGATTATCCGGAAGAATACAGAAGGCTTGCGGGTGAAGTGGCAGACGATCTTTGCAGGATAGTCAGAGTCATAGCAGTACAGAGTAATATAGCAGATTTGGACGTGGAGAAAATGTACAGGATGATGAAAGAATGATCTATGATTATATTATCGTGGGCGGTGGGATTGCAGGAAGCGTATGTGCATATGAACTTGGCAAAAAGGGGAAGAGGTGTTTGATCCTTGAGCGAAACAGCCGTCAGGCAGAAAAAGTATGTGGAGGCGGTGTGTCTTATAAAGCGTTACGGATGCTTAAGGAAATAGGAATAGCAGCCGAACCGTTGTTTCTGATGAATGCCAGACAGGTCGGGGGCCATGTGATCTACGAGGATGGCGGATGCACAGAGAAGTTATATGGGGAAGGGCGGGTGTCACTGGGAATACAGAGAACTTTGCTGGATCAGTATCTGCTTTGTGCTGCTGCGCATGTTCATGCGCAGATACAGTTTGGTCAGAGGGCCGCCATGGTCACGAAAAGCGGAGAGCTCTATGAGGTAAATGGATTCCTCGCCAGAGAACTTGTCTGGGCAAGCGGGGCCAGAGGGATTTCAGGAGAGATACCCAAAGAGCAGAGCATAGGTTTATCCGGACAAATAGCGGCAAACGTAAATTTAGCGGAGGACAGGTTCCATTACTGGTATTTTGATGCAGCCGATCATGAAAAGTATTTCTGGGCGTTTCCCATTGGCGGTCATTTATGGAATGTCGGAGTCTGGAACAGGCATTTTGACCGGAAACTGAAAAACGACTATCAGTATTGTCTGGAAGCTTTTTTTCTTCACAAGGTATCGGGAAAATGGGAGTATGTGAGAAAACCAAGGGCGGAGTTCCTGGGGCACTGTGATCAGAGAAGGCCGGATTCTTACAGGAAAAACGGTATAGGTGATTTCGCAGGAACCTGTAATCCTGTCAATGGCGGTGGGATACATTATGCGATCAGATCGGCCATTGCATATGCAGGTGCAGAGGGTGGCGCCGATGGGTATTCATATTAAAGTTGTTTTTGTGGTTGTCTTGTGTTATTAATATTATATAGGAAAGAGTAAGCTTCGTCAGTGCTACGGAGTGTTTCAGAGAATGCCCAATATAAGGGCATTCTTTGTATGAAAATAAGACTTTGCCAGGCAGGATGGCATTATGGGGGATGAGTATGGAGAATTGGACACAAGGCTGGCTTGTTTACAGGCATGTGGAGGATGTCGGGAATGCGCAGCTGACAAGAAAGATCAAAATAACGGGATTTGACGAAGAGCAGCCGATGGTACGAAATGCCGTCGCGGAGTTTCGCAGGGGAATCAGGGGGATGCTGGGAGGCAGCGTAACGTTGGTGCACGCCGGAGCGATGCGGGAAGGGGTACTGGTAAGCTGCCGACAGGAGATACCGGCAGAGGGATATCGGATCCGGGAGGCGGATGGAATACTACAGGTGGAAGCCGCCGACGGTCCGGGGGTTCTGTACGGTATTTTTCATGTGTTGCGGCTTGTTGCCATGGAAAAGCCGATGCGGGGAATCGATGTTACCTGCAGGCCGGACAATCCGCTCAGGATGTACAACCATTGGGATAATATGGACGGGAGTATTGAGCGGGGATATTCCGGAAATTCCTTTTTCTTTGAGGATAACAGGGTACTTGTGAACCGCCGTACCAGAGATTACTGCCGTCTGGCAGCCAGCGTGGGGATCAACGGCGTGGTCATCAACAATGTGAATGTGAAGGAGGCCGCTTCCTGGCTGATTACGGAACGGTATCTGGGGCAGGTTAAGAAGATGGCGGCGCTCTTTGCAGAATACGGGATACGTCTGTTCTTAAGCCTGAATTTTGCGGCGCCCATAGAGCTGGGCGGCCCGGACAGTGCGGATCCTTTTGATGAGGATGTGACAGCCTGGTGGCGGCAGAAGATCGCACAGGTTTATGAGGCGGTTCCGGAGCTTGGCGGTTTTCTGGTGAAGGCGGATTCGGAGGGACGGCCGGGGCCTTTTACCTATGGCAGGACGCAGGCCGACGGGGCGAATATGCTGGCGGATCTGGTCAGGCCTTATGGCGGGATCATCCTCTGGCGTTGTTTTGTCTATAACTGTACGCAGGACTGGCGGGATACGAAGACGGACCGCGCCCGTGCGGCCTATGATAATTTCATCGGTACGGACGGAGATTACCGCGACAATGTGATCCTGCAGATCAAAAACGGCCCCATGGATTTCCAGATCAGAGAACCGGTGTCGCCGCTGTTTGGGGCGCTTCAGAAGACGAACCAGATGCTGGAGGTGCAGATCGCGCAGGAGTATACAGGGCATCAGATTGATGTGTGTTATCTGATACCGATGTTCAAAGAGGTGCTGGACTTTAATACTTGTGCAGCCTGTCCGTCACGGAGCGAATGCACCGCGCCCGTTACCTGCTGTGAGAAGAGAAGCACGGTGGCGGATGTGGTCAGCGGGCGGACGATGCATAACGGCAATGCGGGTATCTGCGCGGTATGTAATACGGGCAGGGATGAGAACTGGACGGGAAACGACCTGGCGGGGGCCAACTTCTACGGTTTCGGGCGTCTGGCCTACGATACAGGGCTGTCTGCGGAAACAATCGCGGAGGAATGGATCAGGCTGGCGCTTTCCAACGACAGGCAGGTGGTGGAGCATGGGAAGAAGATCCTGCTTCCTTCCCGGGAAACCTATGAGAAATATACCAGCCCCCTGGGAATCGGCTGGATGGTGACACCTATGGAGCACTACGGGCCAAGTGTGGACGGCTATGAGTATTCCCGCTGGGGCACTTATCACCGGGCGGATTGGCAGGGAATCGGAGTAGACCGGACGGATCGGGGAACGGGGTATGCACAGCAGTATGCGAATCCTATGGCCTGTCTGTATAACGGTGCAGAGACCTGTCCGGAAGAACTGCTTTTGTTCTTTCACCATTTGCCCTATCAGCACAGGCTTCGGTCAGGTAAGACGATCATCCAGCATATATACGACAGCCATTTCGAGGGCGTTGAGGAAGTGGAGGAGATGATTCGTCTCTGGAAAGAGCTGGAAGGGAAGATAGAGGAGCGGATCTATCAGAATGTATCAGAGCGGTTTGTCCGCCAGCTGGAGAATGCCAGGGAGTGGCGGGATCAGGTGAACAGCTATTTTTACAGGAAGAGCGGGATTGCGGACGAAAAGGGACGCAGGATCTATTAGATCTATTAACGGTTCGGATAAAACATGCGCAAAGTGAAGCGAAAGAACGGAGGAGAACATGAGATTGATGCATTCGGAATGGCAGGATCGGGTGAAACATTGGATACGTACGCTGAAAGACGATTTCTATGAGCCGTTGGGGGAGATTGCCTGGGAGGCTTTTACCACCATGGAATATCTGACACCGGAGGAAGCCTCACAGGGGAGCTTTATGCCGGTAACGCCCGGATATACCTGGGGGAAAGAGTGGGAGTACGGCTGGTTTCGGGGCAGTTTCACGCTTCCGGAGAGGGCACGCGGAGAGCGGGTCGTGATGGATCTAAAGCCTGACGGGGAATCTGCCCTGTTCGTAAACGGCAAAGCGTTTGGCACGTATCGTGCTTCCTGGGTATATGAACCGCATCACTTTATGGAGGACAATGTGCTGACTTTCCATGCGGAAGGCGGAGAGCGCTTCGATGTGCTGATGGAGACTTATGCGGGACATTTTATGCCGGAGGCGCCCGCGGGCGGATGCTGTACCGGACCGGTGCTGCCCGGCGCTTATCAGGATCAGGCGAAGGAAGGCGCAAGAAGAACCCTGGGAAAATGCACCTATGGTATCTGGAATGAAACGGCCTATCAGCTTTATATGGATGTGACGACGCTGCAGATGCTGTTGACTACCCTGGACGAGACTTCTCTGCGGGCTGCCCGGATTGCAAAGGCATTGGAGCAGTTTACCCTGATCGTGGATTTTGAACAGCCGCGGGAGGGCAGGATCGCCGCCTATCAGGCGGCTAGGGAGGCGCTTAGACCCGTGATGGAGGCCAAGAACGGTTCCAGTGCGCCGGTATTCTACGCGGTGGGCAACGCGCATCTGGATCTGGCATGGTTGTGGCCCATGGCGGAGACTTACCGCAAGACGGAGCGGACCTTTGCGGCGCAGCTGCGTCTGATCGAGGAATATCCGGAGTATAAGTTTATCCAGAGTCAGCCGGCGTCCTATGAGATGTGCAGAAAATATTATCCGGAGCTGTTTGCAAGGATCAAGGAGGCCGTGAAGGGCGGTCAGTGGATCGCGGACGGCGCCATGTGGGTGGAGCCGGATACCAATATGGCCGGCGGTGAGGCGTTGATCCGCCAGCTGGTTCATGGGAAACGTTATTATCAGGAGGAATTCGGTGTAGACAGCCAGATCCTGTGGCTGCCGGATACTTTTGGCTACACGGCGGCGCTGCCGCAGATCCTGCAGGGCTGCGGCGTGAAGTATCTGGTGACCCAGAAGATCTTCTGGTCCTACAATGAGGGGGAGCAGTTCCCGTACCATTATTTCACCTGGGAGGGAATGGACGGTTCGCAGATCATCTCCTTTTTGCCGACCAGTTATACTTACCGTACCGATCCGGTGGAGGCGAATAAAATCTGGAAGGAACGGACGCAGCTGCAGGATCTGGACGCCTTTTTGATGCCTTTCGGATACGGGGACGGCGGCGGTGGTCCGGCCAGGGACTTCGTGGAATATGCAAGACGGCAGGAGGACCTGGAAGGAAGCGTGAAGGTGAAGATGGAAGGCCCGCTTACGTTTTTCCATGATATGGAGAAGCAGGGCGGTCCGGTGAATACCTATGTGGGAGAGCTGTATTTCAGCGCGCATAGAGGCACCTATACGGCCCAGGCGATGGTCAAGCAGAACAACCGCCGCAGTGAGCTTGCACTGCGGGAGATGGAAGTGTGGAGCTGTCTGGCGATGGCGGGCGGGATGCCCTATGACTTGTCCTGCGCGGATGCGCTGTGGAAGGAGCTGTTATTGCATCAATTCCACGATATTCTGCCGGGATCCAGTATTGCCCGGGTCTATGTGGAGGCAAAGGAGGCACACGGCAGGATCCAGAGGGGAGCGCAGGAGATGACACAGCAGGCGCTTGAAGCCCTGACAGGATGGTCCGAGGAAGGAGCGGTGACGATCTGGAACTCGTTGAGCTTCGAGAGGCGTGCACTTGTGGAGCTGCCGGAACGGTTTGCTGCCGGAGCAAGGACGCCGGAAGGAGAGAGCGTACCGGTGCGGAAACAGGAGGGGGCAGAGGGCAGTGTCGTGAAAGCCCTGGTGACGCTTCCTTCCTGCGGGGCGGTTTCGTTACTTCCGGTGTCGGCGGACGAGGAGAATGGCAGCAGGAAAGATGCGGACGCCGTGGAGGCAGAGAGAGAAGTGACCGTTGTGGAGACTGCACAGGGCTTCGTGATGGAGAACAGCCGCCTGAAAGCGATAATTGACTTCAAAGGTCAAGTAACTTCTTTCGTCTTAAAGAACTCCGGCAGGGAGTTTGCGGCGCAGCCCATGAACCGTTTCCGGCTCTACAAAGACGTGCCGCGGCTGTTTGACGCATGGGACATTGATTCCGGTTATATACAGCAGGAGGTGGAAGCCCTGACTGACGCCAGAGTGGAGATTGTGTCGCAGGGACTGGAGGGAATCCTGAAGTTGACCGGAAAAGTCAGCAAATCTTCCGTAGAGCAGTATATCCGGCTTGCGGCAGGAAGCAGCAGGCTTGTTTTCGACACGACGATCGACTGGAGGGAACTGCATCGTCTGTTAAAGACGTGTTTCCCGGTGGAGGTATATGCGGAGAACGGCATCAACGAGATGCAGTTTGGTTTCGTGGAGCGTCCGACGCATCGTTCCAAGCCTTACGATAAAGACCGTTTTGAAGTGTGTAACCACCGTTACAGCGCGTTGTGCGACGGCGCTCACGGAGCGGCGGTACTGAATGACTGTAAGTATGGAATCAGTATGAACGGGAATGCGCTGGAACTGACATTGCTGCGGGCGTCTGCCTGTCCGGAGATGCAGGCGGATAACGGGCTGCACCGATTCACCTATGCCTTTACGGCATGGGAAGGCAACTTTATGGAGAGTGATGTGGTGAGGCAGGGCTATGAGCTTAACGTGCAGCCGAAGATCAGTGACGGCGCGGTGAAGGCTTTCAGTGCGGCGGCAGTGGACCAGGCGAATGTGATCCTGGAGACCATGAAGCCGGCGGAAGACGGAAGCGGCGACATTATCCTGCGACTCTATGAGTCAAAGAAAGCAGCGGTCACGGCCAGGGTGGCGTGCAGGCTGGGTGTGAAGGCCTGGCTGTGCGATATGCTGGAGAATGTGGTAGAAGAGATTCCGATGGAAGACGGTGTGCTGACACTGCCGTTCAGGGCATTTGAGGTGAAGACCGTACGGCTGAAAAGAGCGTAGCAGGGGGAGGAGAAACCTGGCATGGAGGTGCATATGGAGTTATCGAATTATTTCAAAAGTATTATTGACCAGGATCTGTGCTCCGTCGTAATCTGCAATCTGGAGCATGAGATCATCTATATGAATCCTGCGGCAGCGGTGCGGTACGGGAAGCGCGGCGGTGCAAGTCTTGTGGGACAGAGTATTTTCGGGTGTCATAACAAGGGTTCGGAGGAGCTGATCCGGAAAGTGACGGCCTGGTTTGAGGAGAGCGTGGAACATAACAGGATCTATACTTTCCGTAACGAGAAGGAGAATAAGGACGTGTATATGGTCGCCCTCCGCGACGAGACGGGGAAGCTGATCGGATATTATGAGAAGCATGAATACCGGGATGTGGAGACGGGGAAGGTATATCAGTTTGATTGAGCCTCCTGCAGAGGATGACAGGCATGGCCGGAGAATTCCATATTGAAGTAAAAACGACGAAAGGATAAGACGCAGATATGAAGTACAATTTTACAGATATTATCGAACGAAACGGTAAAGATGCGATCGCGGCGGAGAAGATCCCCTATGCGGCGGATATGCAGGTGAAGGAGGGATTCAGCCGGATTCCCATGTGGGTGGCGGATATGAACTTCGCGACGGCTCCGTCGATCCCGCAGAAGGTTGCGGAGCGTCTGGCGCATCCCTTATACGGTTATTTCGATCCCAGACAGGAGTATTATGACGCGATCATCCGCTGGCAGCAGGAGCGGCACGGCGTGCAGGGGCTGACGAAGGAGTGCATCGGGTATGAGAACGGCGTATTGGGCGGTGTGGTCAGCGCGCTCAACGTGTTCTGCTCCAGGGGCGATAAGGTGCTGCTGCATTCTCCGACATATGTGGGATTCACCGGAAGTCTTGGCAACAACGGCTATGACATGGTGTTAAGTCCTCTGCAAAGGGATGCACAGGGCGTATGGCGGATGGACTTTGCGGATATGGAGAAGAAGCTGAAAGAGCAGTCGATCCATGCGGCGGTATTCTGTTCCCCGCACAATCCATGCGGCAGAGTATGGGAGCGCTGGGAGCTGGAAGAAGCCATGGCGTTATTTAAGAAGTATGACGTGATGGTCGTTTCGGATGAGATCTGGTCTGATATCATCCTGGATGGCAATATCCATATACCGACACAGTCAATATCGGAAGATGCCAGAATGCGCACGGCCGCATTCTATGCACCGTCCAAGACCTTTAACCTGGCAGGGCTGATCGGCAGCTATCACATCATCTATAATCCGTGGATCAGGGACAGGGTCCTAAAGGAATCTTCCCTCTGCCACTATAATTCCATGAACGTCCTGTCCATGTATGCACTGCTGGGGGCATACAGCGACGAAGGGGCCGAGTGGGCGGACGAGCTCTGCCAGGTGCTGAGCAGCAATGTGGCTTACGCCTGCGATTACATAGCGCAGCACTTTCCCGGTGTCTCGGTGGCCAGGCCGCAGGGCACCTATATGCTGCTCTTAGATTGCGGTGACTGGTGCAGTCAGCATGGAAAGACGATTGATGACGTGCAGAGAGCGGGCGTGGAGGCAGGCGTGATCTGGCAGGACGGAAGGGCTTTCCACAGTCCCTGCGGTATCCGTGTGAATCTGGCGCTGCCGAAGACGCTGCTGGAAGAGGCAATGGACCGTCTGCGGAAATATGTGTTTGTGTAGATATAGTAAACGACATAACAAATTTCTAATGTCGTTAACGATAAGAGAACGGGAAAGGGAGAACCGATATGATTCGACAGGCAGAAGAAGCAGATTTACCGGTTATACTGGAAATCTATGCGTACGCAAGAGACTTTATGGCGAAGAATGGCAATCCTTATCAGTGGGCGGGCGGATTCCCGCCCACATCCCTGCTGCAGGATGACATTGCAAAGCACAATCTGTACGTGGTGACGGAAGAAGAGACAGGACGGGTCTGCGGCGTTTTCTTCTTCGCCATCGGGCCGGATGAGACTTACGGCGTGATCGAGCAGGGAGAATGGTTTTCGGACAGTGCATACGGGACGATCCACCGGATAGCAGGAGACGGGACGGTGCATGGCCTGCTGCGGAAAGTGGTATCTTACTGTGAGAAAAGAATACCGCATCTGCGGATCGATACGCATGAAGATAATCATGTCATGCAGCATGTGATCGCACAGTGCGGCTTTCGGCGATGCGGCATCATCCATGTGAGTGACGGGACGCCGCGGATCGCCTATGAGAAAACAGGTAACGCCCGTTTGTGAGATTGATTCCCGCGGGCAATGCGCCAAGTGCCATGCCTGCACGAGCATTTGGCGCATACTGCCAGGGTCATATACCCCGCTGCTCTGCAACGCAGCAAGACGATAAATTTTATGCGCAATTCAAATACTGCGACATATACAATCTGTAATATTCCCCGCCAAGGGCCATGAGTTCTTCATGGGTGCCCTTCTCCAGAATATTTCCCCAATCTACATACATGATGCAGTCGGCATTGCGGATGGTGGAGAGTCTGTGGGCGATGATGAAGGAAGTACGTCCTTTCAGAAGCTCACTTAAGCCTTTCTGCAGTGCAATCTCCGTCTCCGTGTCGATGCTGGAGGTAGCCTCATCCAGTATGAGGATCTTCGGATCGGCCAGCAGGGCGCGGGCGAAAGAGATCAGCTGGCGCTGGCCTGCGGAGAGGCGGCTGCCGCGTTCATTTACCTCGGTCTGGTAGCCGTTTTCCAGTTCCATGATAAAGTCATGGGCGCAGACCGTCTTCGCGGCGCGGACGACGTCCTCGTCGGTGGCGGTATGATTGCCGTAACGGATATTGTCCATGATCGTTCCGGCGAAAATAAAGCTGTCCTGCATCATCACGCCCATCTGTGCACGCAGGGAGTGGATCGTCACGTTCGAGATATCGGTGCCGTCGATCAGGATGCGTCCCGTATCCAGATTGTAGAAACGGCTCAACAGATTGACCAGTGTGGTCTTTCCCGCTCCGGTAGGGCCTACGATGGCGAAGCTGTCACCGGCTTTGGCCTTGAAATTCACATTGTCCAGGATTCTGACGCCCGGCTCGTAACTGAAAGATACCTGTTCGAAAGACACATCGCCATGAATGGGCGGCATCTCGACGGCGTCCGGGGCATCCTGTACGGAGACCGGTTCGTCGATGGTCTCGAAGATACGCTCCAGGTAGGAGATGGCGGTGAGCAGCGAATTATAAAAGGCCGCCAGCGTGTTGATCGGTGCCCAGAACCGGCTTACGTAGGAGGTGAAGGCGATCAACACACCGATGGTAATCGGGGAGGCGCTGTCAAACATCCAGTGGATACCGAGCACGTAGATGGCCGAAGTGGTGGCCATGGAGATGAGATCCACGCTGGGTCCCATAGTGAAGTTGTACAGCACGGCATGCATCCAGGATTTACGGTAGCTGCTGCTCAGGTCATTGAAAATATTGCTGTTCATTTCCTCGCGCACGAAGGACTGGGTTACCCGGATGCCGTTGATGCTTTCCGCGATGTAGGCGTTCAGGTTGGACTGCTTGTTGCTCTGGATCTGCCAGGCCTTATGCTGTCTCTTTTTGATGAAAATCACTACGGCGGCGAGGATCGGCAGGCCGCAGAGGCACAGCAGCGTCAGCCGCACGTTGGTCAGGAACATAAAGGTCACGATAAAGAACAGGTTGCACAGATCGGTGATGGTATTGACGATACCGTTGGAGAGCAGATCGCTTAAGCTGTTCACGTAGTTGACCACCCGGACCTGTATCTTGCCGTGGGGCCGGTTGTCGTAATAGGCAAAAGGAAGATCCTGCAGATGTTCAAAAATATCGCTTCGCAGGTCATGGATGATCTGCTGGCCGATGATATTGGTATGCTTGATCTTATAGCGCAGGCTGATGGCGGAATACAGGGCGGCAAGCAGTGTCAGTCCGCTGTAAAAAGCCACGCCGCGCATATCCTTTGCAGGGATGCACACGTCCATGATGCGCAGGAAAAACTGCGGAATCAGCATGGTAAAGGCGGAAGCGGTCAGCATCATCACCGCCACGGAGAAGAAGCGTTTCCGGTAGGGCTTTAAGTAGGCCATCAACCGCTTGAACTGGTCAAAGTCGAAGCTCTCTTCTAAAATCTCGTCTACGTCGTATTTGTTACGTGCCATGGATGTTTCATTCCTTTCTATGATGTTAAGAGACTGCGAATCCAGCGCGGCGCATTTCTTCCGCGGAGGGAATCTCTCCGTACTGATGGTGGAAGGCGCTGGCATAATATCCGTTTTGTGCCAGCAGTTCTTTGTGGGTGCCCCGTTCGATGATGCGGCCGTTGTCCATGACAAGGATCAGATCCGCGTCCTTGATGGAAGAGATCCGGTAGGCGATCACGAAGACGGTGCACTGACCGTTTAATTTTTTCAGCTGGTTCTGTATGTAGCTTTCTGTCTCCATGTCCACGGCGGATGTGGTGTCGTCCAGGATCAGGATGGAAGGCTTCTTGAGCAGCGCCCGGGCCAGGGAGATACGCTGCTTCTGACCGCCGGAAAGGCCGACGCCCCGCTCGCCCACGACGGTGTCATAACCGTCCGGCATTCCCTTGATAAAGTGGTTGGCGTCCGCCATGACGGCAGCATCATGGATATCCTCAAAAGAGCAGTGGGGACGGCCGTAGGCGATATTTCCCTCGATGGTGTCGGAGAACAGGAAGATATCCTGCATGGCCATGCCGATGTTGTCCCGCAGCTCGTAGAGATCCAGATCCTTTACATTGACGCCGTCCACCAGAACCTGACCGCTGTCCGCGTCCACAAAGCGGCAGAGCAGATTCATGATGGTGGATTTGCCTGCTCCGGTGGAACCCAGAATGCCGATGGTCTGTCCCTTGGAGGCGGCAAAGCTGATATCGCTGACGATGGTCTCACCGTCCGCCGTATAGGAAACGTTCCGAAATTCCACGTCTCCCCGGTACTGCCGGCTTTTGACCGGTTCAGTCGGCATTTTGATCCTGGGTTCTTCCACGTAAGTGTCGTAGATCTTTTCCACGGAGGTGAGGAAGCGGTGGATGTCGTTGACCCACCAGCCGGCCATTCTCAGCGGCATGTTCAACATCCACAGATAGCCGTTCACTGTGACCAGATTGCCGATGGTGATCTCCTCCTGAATGACCATGTAGCCACCGTAGAACATCAGCACCACGTTGAGCAGATAGGAGAGCACTTCAAACACGGGCAGGTACTTCATCCAGACCCGGGAAGAGGCAAGCTGCGCCTCCAGATAGGCGTCGTTTTCCTTATTAAATTTCTCGATTTCAAAGTCCTCCTTGGCGAAGGCCTTGACTACCCGGTTGCCGCTGACATTTTCCTGGACAAAAGAATTCAGGGAAGAGAAGCGGTTGCGGATGCGGGCGAAGGTGGGCCGCACTTCCTTCGACTGCCGCACGGTGGCAAGGGCAGTGAAAGGCAGGACGAAAAGCATACACAGCGCCAGCTTCACATTGACCGTAAAGATCATCAGCAGGGCAAACACAAACATCAGCAGATTTTCGTAAACGGCGTAGATGATATAGGCGGTAAAATGACGGATGGCATCCATGTCACCGGTCTGTCGACTCATCAGGTCACCTGTCTTCTTGCGGTTAAAAAAATTCAGATCCTCCAGCAGTAGGCGGCGGAAAAACTTGTCGCGCATATCGTAGAGAACGCCCTGAGAACAGCTCTCGAAGATCACTTGGTGGGTGAAACGCAGGGCGCCCCGCACCAGTGTCACCGAAAGCAGGATCAGGATCAGCCGCGGCAGCTGGTCCAGCGCACCGCCCCGGATCACGTCGTCCACGATACGCCCGGAGATATACGGATTTACAATGGACAGGACGGAGATCGCGGTGGTCATCACAAGCCCTATGCACAGCAATACACAGTATTTTTTCAGAAATCCCCAGAACCATTTTATGGGTGTCATATGATATCCTCCCTTGAAACAGATTGAAATAAATATTTTAATTTAAGAAAACCCTTGTTAATTTTATAATTTTGAGGTAAAAAGGAAATGTACTATCTTGCGGGCTGCCTGTCGGATGTTGTTATGTTGCGGGGATGTGCAGGTTGTACAAAATTATCTGCAACTTTTCAGACAAAATGCCAATGCTGTCCGGTGGATGCGGATTGGCCCAAAGTCATGGCGGGAACTTAACTTACCGGTCCCTGGATCGTGACGGGTGGAATGGAGAACACGATGAGAGAACAGGAAACTTTGCTGCAGGAAGATTTTAACCCTGCCTTTCTTTTTACATGGAAAGGAATCCGCAGGGAGGATGAAAAGAACTATCATAAACATGAGTATGTGGAATTCTGTTATGTGATGTCAGGACAGGGCCGTCATCGGATCGAGGACCGGGTCTACGAGGTCAGTGAGGGGGATCTGATCCTGATCAACGCCGGGCAGCATCATCAGTCGTTGGTCAGTGCGAGCGGCGGTCCGGCGGTGGAATTCTACGTGGGCATGACGGATATCCACTTAAGAGGCTACGAGAAGAACTGCCTTCCGGCGCCGGAGGATGAGCCGATCCTGCACACGTCGGGAGAGTTGAAGATGAAGCTGAGCAGACTGTGTATTTCCATGGAAGCGGAGAAGGAGACGGAGCGGCTTGGCGGTTACTTCATGATGAAGACCTATGCGCTGCAGATGCTGCTGCTCTTTATCAGAGGACAGGAGCAGCCCCGGAAGGAACGGCCTGTGGAGCAGTATGCCTTCGAGTCGGTGAACCGGAAATATCTGGTGGAGAAGATTATGGATTATTTCGAGGAGCATTACACGCAGAAGATCTCTCTGGGGCAGATCGCGGGCAACATGTACTTGAGTCCCTTTTATATATCAAAGATCTTCAAGGCTGAGACTGGGGAGACACCCATTCATTCCCTGATCGACATCCGCATGGAGAAAGCAAGGGAACTGCTTCTGGCGGAGCCGGGCTTAAGCATTCAGGAGGTGGCGGCGCGGGTCGGGTATGATGACGCCTATCATTTCAGCAAGCTGTTTAAGAAGAAGTTTGGCGTCGCGCCTTCTGCGGTGCGGAAGCAAGAGGGGTAGGGAAATAATTAAGAAGAGTAAGACGGCAACAGCTTTTGTGTCTATTGACAGCTGCTGCCGTTTTGCTTTTATGTAGACATATCTGTATTTTCTTATTGTGTCATCAACATAGGTGTGCAGGTGAATAGAAGATATAATCCCTGGAAAGAAATTCAGGTTGAACCCCGCACGATCAGTTCAGTATCCAGGATAACACGTCTGTTTAAAATCGGGGTTCCTTCCATCAAATCCATCAACAAATTGCCGCTCTGGTAACCGATCTGGTAAGTGGGCTGGCTGACTGTGGTGATGGAAGGGACTGTCATGGTTGTCAAATATATATTATCAAATCCTAGAATAGCCACATCCTGAGGAATTGAGAGGTTCAGGCTGCGTGCCGCTTTGATTACAGCGCTGGCAAACATGTCGGATACGCAGAAAAAAGCGTCAGGGCGCTCGCTTGAGGAGAGTATGCTGACAGCTGTTGAGTATGCGAACTCGGCATCAATACCGGGCAGGTGTGCAATCCAGTGTTCCTGTATGGGCAGACCGGCATCCAGCAGAGCGGTGCGGTATCCGCGCTCACGGTGAACGGCATAGTTGTAGTCCATGGATGAATTCAGCATGGCGATTCGTCGTTTACCGATGGAGATAAGATATTCCATAGCATCATGTGCGGCATTAAAATCGTCTATGGCAACGAAGGGAACCGCATCTGTCTCGGAATGTTCGGAACACATCACGACAGGATGCTGCAGACAAAGGCTGTCAAGGAGGGCATTATCCGGAATCAAATGGGCGAAAATGATACCGCCGAATATCTGCTGATTGAGCAGAAAACGATAGGCATCAGGTGAACGGAAATCTTCCATCTGTTGTAAAAACAGACGATACCCGCGTCGTCTGGTGGCTGCCTGTATACCGCTGATGATTTCTGCGTTAAATGGGTTATCAAAATCGGGAAAACTGGTGAGAATAAACTTACTGTCACTCTGACCACCTTTACGCTGATAATTCAGATCCTTCATGGCCCGAAGAACTCTTTCACGAGTCTCGGGCTTTACGGTGCCGGACTGATTGATCACACGGGAGGCCGTAGCAATAGATACGTTTGCTTTTTCCGCGATCTGGCTTATGGTTAGATTTTTAGAGAGTGCCATATGTTTTACGTTCCTTTTCCATTTTGTGACTTTTTTTCATTATACATGTTTTTTTATAAGATTACAATTATAAGTTTTCGAAAAAATTACAAAAGTACGAAGAGGGAAAATCAAACAAAGGAATACGGTATTTGTGCAAAATGCATGATTTTAAAAGTTAAAATTTAGTAAAATATACAAAAAGCATATTTCGGACAAATAATCTCTTTACTTTTTCCACAATGACAAGTATACTGAAAGTGTAAATTTTACGAAAAATATCAAAGAAAATAATGAAAAATTTTCAGAATGAGGTGAAAAAATTGCGATGGGGTTTTGTTGGAACTGGAAAGATTGCACAGAGGATTATGGTAGCTTTTGAGTTGGTGCCGGAGGCGGAGGTGGTTGCAGCTTACAGCCGTAACATTAAGGCAATGCAGGAATTTTGTGATCAGTGGGAAATTCCAAAGCGGTATGAGACGGTGGAAGAACTGGTTAATGATCCAGAGGTTGACATTGTATATCTGGCGACACCGCATATCGTGCATTACGAGCATACGATGAAGGCACTGCAGGCCGGGAAGCATGTTCTGTGTGAGAAGCCAATTGCAATGTCAGCACAGGAGACGCAGGGGATGGTCGATCTTGCAAGGGAGAAAGGAGTCTTTCTGATGGAAGCGCTGTGGTCACGTTTTTTTCCGATTTCGGTCTGGTTGAGAGAGTTGATCGCTTCCGGAAAAATGGGGAAGGTTTCCAATGTGATGGCAGACTTTTCTTATCAGGCGGAGTATGACCCGGAATATCGCTTCTTTAAAAAGGAACTGGGAGGAGGAGCGATGCGTGGAGCAGGGATTTATCCATTGTCCATGGCAGTGATGGTATTTGGAGAAATACCCTGTGAGATTAAGGCTATGGCGGAGACAAGAAACGGAGTTGATTTAAGAAGCAGTGCTCTCCTAAGATTTCCCTGTGGAGGCACGGCACAGATTTATACCGGATTTCAGAGCGAGTCTGTCTGGGCTGCAAATATCGCGTTTGAAAAGGGCGCCGTATACATTCCTAACTTCTGGCATCCGGATCGGGCGTATATCATTCGGGATGGAGAAGCGGTGGAAACAGTTGAAATGCCCTTTACGTTTCCAGGATTCCAATTTGAGATCATAGAGACCATGAAGTGTATTCAGGCAGGCAGGACAGAGTGTAGTGTGATGCCTTTGGAGGAAAGTATTGCTTTAGCTGGCGTGATGGATGAGATGTATCGTCAATGGAATGTGGAATGAAGGCAGATTAGGATAACAGGAAGGGAATCTGAACTGTTACGGTAAGGGGGCAGCGATGGAGACGTTGAGAATAGGAATCGTAGGTGTTGGATATATCGGAAATAAGCATATAGAAACCATTCGCAGAATACCACACACGAGAATTATGGGAGTCGTGGATGCAGACTATGAACGGGCGTGGCAGACGGCCAGGGATTTGGAAATTCCTTATGTCTTTGCGACTGTGGATGAAATGCTGGCATCGGATCAGATTGATATAGTACACAATTGTACTCCGACATCAAAGCATTTCGAAGTGAATAAGAAGGTCATATGTGCTGGAAAAAGCCTGTATTGTGAAAAGCCGCTGACAATGAGTCTGGAAGAGGCAACCGAGCTTATGGTGCTGTTGAAAAAGAATCCGGTGCCGAATGCTGTAAACCTGAATTATCGTATGAATGCTCTTGTTCAGGAGATGAGAAAAAGAGTGCAGGACAGGGAGAGCGGGCGTCTTTTTATAGTGACAGGCAGTTATATCCAGGACTGGATGATGTATCAGGATGATTATGATTGGCGTCTTGATCTTGAGATGGGAGGAAGAACAAGGGCGCTTTCTGATATCGGTTCCCATCTGTTTGATCTGTGTCAGTTTGTCACCGGCCAACATATTGTAGCGGTGAATGCAAAGTTGATGATCGCGCATCAAAAAAGGCTGCATTATGAAAAGAATGGGGGCACTTTTTCCAAAGAACGGGGCAGATTTCTTGGTGAGGTAGATGTTCAGAATGAGGATGTTGCAAATATCATGATCCGTCTGGCAGGGGGGTCAGAAGGAATGCTGCAGGTATCACAGATTACTGCAGGGCATAAAAATGATCTACGTCTGCGCCTGGATATGGAAAAATGTTCTTATGAGTGGAAACAGGAAAATGGGGACATGCTTTACATAGGACACCGTGGCAGACCAAACGAGATTCTGCATCGGGAGGCGGAGCTGCTTTCAGAGCAGACTCGCGGGTTTTCCCGTCTGCCGGCCGGGCATCCTGAGGGATGGAATGATGCGCTGTACAATGCGATCAGTGCATTTTACCACTCTATTTGTGAAAAGAATTATGGACAGACAGTTCCTTATGCGACGATAGAAGACGGGGCCCGTGTAATGAAGGTTATTGATGCCTGCATGAAGAGCGACAGGGAAATGCGCTGGGTTGATGTGGAAATGGGAGCCTGCTTATGAAGAAATTTCTTTTAAAACGGATTTTAATCATGATACCGGTTTTCTTCGGAATGACTATACTGATTTTTGTGCTCTCCAATCTTACACCGGGATCGCCGGTTGATGCGATGATCACGGCAGATATGACGCCGGCAGATATTGAGGCATTGTATGTGAGAATGGGGCTTGATCAGCCTTTGCATATACAATATCTCAAATGGCTGGGCAGATTGTTTCAGGGCAGTCTGGGATATTCTTTCCGGACTGGCACGGCAGTGACTGGTGTGATCGGAGAACGTGTAGGACCGACACTGCTTTTGACCGGGACGGCTCTTGTGCTGGCGATTGCAGCCGGGGTGTTGCTGGGAGTGGTTGCGGCGTGCAAACCTTATTCTATATGGGATTATATGGCATCCGGGCTTTCCTTTATTGGGGCGGGTGTGCCGACTTTTTTTCTGGCGCTGGTCTTTATCTATTGCTTTGCAGTAAAGCTGCAGTGGCTGCCTACAGGCGGCATGTATGCTAATGCGAGTACAAAGGATTGGATGGATGTAGCAAAACATCTGTTGATGCCGGCGGTACTGCTGGGTATCTCCATGACAGGGGGGTATATCCGCCAGACGCGCAGCTCGATGTTAGAAGTAATGGGAGAAGAATATGTAAAGATGGCACGCGCAAAAGGTATGCGGGAGAAAGTTGTTCTGTATTCTCATGCATTGCGTAATGCAATGCTTCCCGTGGCGACGCAGATCGGTATGTCGGTGCCGTTTCTTGTAGGGGGAGCGGTTGTAACGGAGCAGGTTTTTGGATGGCCTGGTATGGGCAGTTTGATGGTACTTTCCATCACGTACAGAGATTATCCCGTGATCATGGGAGTGACGGTGTATACGACCTGCGCCGTTATGGTGGTAAATCTGCTGATGGATATAATCTATGCGCTTTTGGATCCGCGTGTTCGTAATTAAGAGAAGGGAGTTGGCATCATGGATAGGAAAAGGAAAGAAAATGTGCGAAACTCCTTCTGGAGAAATACAGTACAAAAATTTATGAAGCACAGGGTGGCAATGTTTTCGCTTGTATTCCTGACAGTGGAGATTCTGGCTGTTGTCCTGTTACCTCTGCTCATGGATTTGGATCCTTATACTACTAATGTGGGGTGTTTCAGTATGGCACCGGATGACCGTTTTCTGCTGGGGACTGATGATGTGGGAAGGGATGTGTTTTCCAGGCTTGTCTACGGAGGTAGAGTCTCAATCCTGGTAGGGTTTGTATCTGCACTGTTGAGTGCGGTGATCGGTATCCCTCTCGGACTGTTGGCAGGTTATTATGGCGGCATCATACGTATGACGATCATGCGTCTTGTGGATATTTTCATGTCCTTCCCGGCCATGATTATACAATTGGTGCTTGTTACTGTACTTGGAGCATCAGCTACCTCTGTCATGCTCGTGATCGGGCTTTTGGGTTGGACCGGTTTCGCACGTCTGACATACAGCAAGGTTATTTCAGTGAAGGAACAGGAGTATGTGGAAGCGGCCAGAGCCAGCGGTGCGACAAACTTCCGTCAGATGTTTCAATATATTCTACCTAATTCGCTGGCTCCTCTTTTCGTGCAGTTCAGTTTCAGTGTTGCGAGTGCAATCCTGCAGGAATCAGGACTGAGTTTTCTCGGGCTGGGCGTTCCTGTACCTACCGCATCCTGGGGTAATATGATCTATTCTGCTCAGAGTTTGAGTACACTTGTATATCGTCCATGGATGTGGGTACCGGCCGGAATGATCCTGGTGGCTACTGTGCTGAGTATCAATTTTATCGGAGACGGCCTTCGGGATGCACTAGACCCCAAAATGAAGATATAGCGTGAAGGGAAGAACGCAGAATGATCACGATACCGGGAGGAGGGAATGAAGGGATGAAAGATAACGTATTGCTGCAGGTAAGTCATCTCAGGACACAATTTGAGACGAAGGAAGGCATTATTCCGGCAGTGGATGATATCAGTTTTACAGTAGAAAGAGGGCAGGTATTGGGGATCGTCGGAGAATCTGGCAGTGGCAAGAGTGTGACGAGCATGTCCATTCTGAAATTGATTGAAAAGTATAACGGCAGGATTCTGGCAGGGAGTTCTGTCAAACTGGAAGGTCGTGAGCTTTTAGGACTTTCAGAGGCAGAGATGTGCAATATTCGAGGAAGGGAGATCGCCATGATCTTTCAGGATCCGATGACGTCTTTAAATCCAGTCTTCACGATAGAGAGGCAGATGGTGGAAACAATCGTTCGGCATAAGAAGATTGGCAGGAAGGCAGCACGTTCCGCAGCGGTTGAATGGCTTGCGAAGGTGGGGATTCCGGAACCAGAGAAGCGGATAAGGGAGTATCCGCATCAGCTCTCAGGTGGTATGCGGCAGAGAGTGATCATTGCGATTGCCCTTTCGTGCGATCCAAAGCTGCTGATCGCGGACGAGCCCACCACCGCGTTGGATGTGACGATTCAGGCGCAGATCCTTGATCTGTTGAGAAAGCTCAAGGATGAAGTGAATGCGGCGATCATTCTGATAACTCATGATATGGGAGTAGTGGCAGATATGGCAGATCATATTCTGGTCATGTATGCGGGACGTGCGCTGGAATACGGAACGAAACAGCAGATCTTCAAGAATCCGAGACATCCGTATACAAAGGGGCTTCTGGCATCGATCCCGCGTATGGATAGAATGGAGGAACGCCTGTTTTCCATAGAAGGGAATGTGCCTAATCTTCTGAAACCAGTCGAGGGATGCGTCTTTCGGGAACGATGCGGTTATGCCAGAGAGGAGTGCGGCGGGTGCCAGCCGGAACTTTTGTCCCTGTCGGATGAGAGCCGTGTAAGTTGTCTGCTGTATGAAAAAGAAGCAAAGGAGAGTGCACATGAATGATTCGAACGCTTTGCTCGCCGTGCAAAATGTAAAGAAATATTTTAAGGGAACAAAGGGGTGTTACGTTAAGGCAGTTGACGATGTGAGTTTTTCTGTTACAAAAGGAGAAACCCTGGGTCTTGTGGGGGAGTCCGGTTGCGGAAAATCTACTCTGGGACGAACCGTGCTCAATCTTGTGAATGCTACAGAAGGTGGTGTGATCTATGAGGGAAGAGATATTTTGAAACTGCCGCAGCGGGAAATGCGGATGCTGAGAAAGAAGCTGCAGATGGTATTCCAGAACCCCTATTCTTCTCTGAATCCCAGAATGACAGTATTGGAAGCCGTACGTGCGCCGCTCGATATTTTCGGAATCGGAACAAAGGAGGAGCGGTTTGAGAGAAGCAGGGATATTTTGAGATATGTGGGACTGGATGAATATCAGATGTACCGATATCCACATGAGTTCTCGGGTGGACAGAGACAGAGGATCGTGATTGCGAGGGCGATTATTTCAGAGCCGGATTTTGTGGTATGCGATGAGCCGGTTTCGGCGTTAGATGTATCGGTGCGTGCACAGGTGCTGAATCTGATGCAGGATATTCAGAAAGAAAGAGGTGTTGCATACCTGTTTATATCCCATGATCTGAGTGTGGTAAAGCATATCAGTGACAGGATTGCAGTTATGTATCTGGGAAAGATCGTAGAGATTTCGCCAAAGGAGGCGCTGTATGATCGGCCAGGACATCCGTATACACAGGCACTTTTGTCAGCAATTCCGATTCCGGATACAGATATTGTCAGGGAACGGATCATTCTCAAAGGGGATCTGCCAAGTCCGATGGATCCTCCAGCGGGATGTCGGTTTCATACACGGTGTCGGTTTGCTACAGAAGAGTGCAGGATGAAAGAGCCGGAAATGCGTTTTGATGAAAGTGGCCATGGGGTAGCATGCCATAGGTGGAAGGAGTGAGAGGATGACGGAAAGAGAACTGGCTCAATGTATCGACCAGTGGGCGAAGGAACACGAAGGGGAACTTGTGCGTGACCTGATGCGGGCAGTGGATTGTGAGAGTGTGAGCAGACCGGGAGAAGGTGGTTATGCGATGGGAACGGGCTGTAAAGAATGTGCCGATCTGATGCTTTTGCTGGGAGAGCAGTATGGATTTGAGATACAGAACGATGATTACTATTGCATAAGCATTCTGTATCCGGGCATAGATAAGAAGGAACTGGGGATTTTGGGACATATGGATGTTGTTCCGGCGGGGAGCGGGTGGCATTACGAACCGTACCGTTCTGTTTATAAGGACGGATTCGTGATCGGCCGTGGAAGCAGTGACAATAAAGGACCTACTATGATGTCGCTGTATATACTGCGATGTATGAAGGAATTGGGGCTTTCCATGACGCACACGCTCAGACTGATCATCGGTTTTAATGAGGAAGCCGGAATGAAGGATGTTGAGCACTATTTGAAAGAACACCGTCCACCGGAATATACCTTGATCTGTGATGGCGGATGGGCTATGTGTGTCGGTGAGAAGGGAATTCTGACGGCTGATCTGGTATTCCCGGCGGGGGAGGGGAATCTACTGGACATCAGCGGAGGGGTTGCTTCCAACTCGGTTCCGGACACAGCATGGGCACGGTTGAAAGAAGTTTCAGCGGAGGCAGTTAGACACCTGCAGCAGGAACAGCCAGAGGTGGAAATCTTCCAGTCAGGAGAAGAGGTTACAATCCGTATCTATGGTAAAGCAGCTCATGCGTTTGTACCGGATGAAGGAGATAATGCCATATACAGGTTATTGGCTGTTCTGAGTGACTATGAACTTGTGACGGGAGAGGCAGCGCGACGATTGCATACTCTGCGGGAATGCTTCTGTGATGACTATGGGACCGGGCTTCATATTGACAAAGAGGATGCACTATCTGGGAAGACAACTTGTATTGGTGGCATGATCCGCATGGAAGATGGCATGATACGTCAAAATATTAATGTTCGTTATGCGATTGAACAGAATTCGGAGGAGCTGCTATGTCAGCTGCAGGAACGCTGTGGGGAACTGGGGATTTTGATAGAGAATCTTGAGTACAGCGATCCACGATATACTTCTCCGGAACTGCCGGTGACGAAGCTGCTTTTGGATACGTGTCATGAGTTCCTGGAAAGAAAATATGAACCTTATGTGATGGGTGGGGGAACTCATGCAAGAAAGTTTCCGAATGCGCTTCCCTACGGACCGGGGATCATGGACTATCGGAATCCTTTTGGTTCACCTCATGGGATTGATGAGGCAATATGCATAGAGCATTTGACACAAGCTATGAAAGTGTATATCATTGCCCTGCTTCGGCTGGATGCATATTTTAAGGAATGAACTCACTGCCGGGATCAGCCGGCTTGAGAATAAAAGAATGGAGGAAACACGAATGAAAAAGAAGATTGTGAAACTGATGGCACTTTGTATGGCAGCAGTTCTGGGGCTTACGGCCTGCGGGCAGGCGGCGGAAAATCCGCCGACAGCAGATAGCGCCGTGGAAGAGAATGGAGCAGCCGAAACGCAAACGCCGGACAGTGGTACACAACAGGCAGAAAAACCGGCGGACAAACAGGAGACTGGTGGTGAGAAAGTAGTTACATTGGCGGCAACGGCTGCATGGATGTCCATGTGTCCTTTGACGTGGGTGACGAAAGATGCACAGATCGCATTCTCCTATCCGGTCTTTGATACGCTGGTCAATGTCAATGCAAATGGTGAGATCACACCTCGCCTGCTGCAGAGCTGGGAGCAGTCCGAAGACGGCTTGACAATCACCGGAAAACTGAATCCGGATGCCAAATGGCATGATGGCGAGAAGGTAACTGCAAATGATATTGTTTTTACTTACTCAATGTTAAGCAATCCTGAGGTTGAAGCAGAACGGACCTGCCGCCTAATCACAGGAACCGATGATGCAGGTATCATCACCGATGCGGATGCATTCGGAATTAAGGCAGTTGATGATGAGACAGTGGAATTTACGTTGAAACAGCCGACTACGCTGCTGAATTTCTTCTATACATTCCGTTTTGCGCTGGTAGTTCCGGAGCACTGCCTGAAGGACATTCCTGCTGCAAGCCTGACAAGTGATCCTTTCTGGGAGAACCCTGTTGGATCAGGGCCGTTTAAGTTTGACTCTTATATTTCCGGAGAACGTATGGAGTACACGGCTTATGATGAGTATTATCTGGGCAGGCCTGATTTTGATCGCCTGATCATCCGCGTGATTCCGGCCAACAACATTTTATCGGCAATGATGTCAGGAGAAGTGGACTCTACTGTCTACGGATCGTTAATGTCTTATAACGACTATGAGCTGGCAAAGCAGAATGCATCTATGAATACCCTGGAAATTCCGGGATTCCAGAATGATCACCTTTTTATGGATAATGAAAAATATGATGCCACCTTCCGTGTTGCGGTGGATCATGCAATTGACAAGCAGGCAATCATCGACAATCTTCTGCATGGTTATGGCCAGGTGGCGATCAGTGCAATCTATCCTGATAATCCGTATCGTCTGGAAGGAATAGAGGGAAATGCTTATGATCCTGAATTGGCAAAGGAAATGCTTGCTCAGACTACATGGGATAAGGACCGTGATCTGGTATGTCTGGTGCAGGCAGATCAGGAACTTCGCTGCAATGTGGCTGTTATGCTGCAGCAGATGCTGGCAGAGGTTGGGATCAATATCACAGTGGAGACAGGTGATATGGCGACGATCAGTTCCAGACTGATGGAGGGTGATTATGATCTTGCGATCATGGGTTCTGCGTCAGCTCCTTTTGAACCAAGTGAGAGTTCCGGATACTTTAATGTAATTCCAAATGGATGGACCCACATGACAGACACAAGTTGGACAGAACTTTATAACCGTGGCCTCCAGGGTGCGACTTTTGAAGAACGCTGCGAACCTTATTATGAGCTGCAGCGTCGTCTGGTAGAGGAGGTGCCGATGGCATTCCTGTATCATAAGGATCAGCTCTTCGCCTATAACGGAAGATTGACAGAGGTTCCTTTTGAAGATTTTTCTATTAAAGCATGGAAGTATTGGGAGTGGAAAGTACAGTAACGGATAGAAGCATACGAAGGAAAGGTAAGGTAAAAGATGGATAATATGACACATACAGAACGCATCAAGGCTGTTTTGGAAGGAAGGCCGGTAGACAGAATTCCCTTTATTGCATGGGGACCGCACCTAAATCTGGAGGATCGCAATGTGAACGATTTCTCCAAGGCGATTATTGCCTATGAGACGCAGCATGATTTTGACGTGATCAAGGTGATGCAGAATGGCCTGTATAATGCGGAGGATTTCGGGCAGATCATTGCAGAGCCGGAAAACAGTGACGACGCCGGTTTTAAGAAGACGGTGAAAAATGCGTTTAACAGCCTGGAGGACTGGAAGAATGTGACAAAGAAAAATGTATTCGAAGGTGCATTCGGACGAGAGATGCAGAGCATTAAGGCAATCTGCGACCATTTTCAAAAGACAGTGCCGGTGCTGCCAACTATTTTCGGACCGATGAGAATGTTGACGCAGCTTTGCGGCTATGCACCAGGCACGGGGATTTATCAGGGTGAGAGTTTTGTAGGCGAGAACATCATGGATTTTATTCATGCGCATGAAGAGGAATATTTTCATGTAATGGATGTCCTGACCGATCAGATCATAGATGTGATGAATGGTTTCCTGGATATGGGCGCTGACGGATTTTTCTATTGCCCGGGCGGTGATCATACGGATTTCTGTAGTGAAGAAGACTATTTTAAATTCATCCGTCCTTATGATGTCCGTGCGCTGGAGGCTGTGCAGGGGAGAGCGTGGTTTACTATGCTGCATGTATGCGGTATGGAAAATCTGCGTATGAAAGATATGGTGACACTGCCTGTGCAGGCGATTAACTGGGAAGACCAGTCTCCGTCAAATCCGTCTCTGGCAGAGGTGAGGGCAATGACGGACAAGGTACTGATGGGTGGTATAGACCGTAACAGTGATTTCTATGGTGCGAACCGGGATAAAGTGAAGGCTGTACTGCGTGCGAAGACGGATGAGGCGATCCGTCAGGCAGGAGCGAAGTTGATCGTGTCAGGCGGGTGTGAGTTCAACCGGGAGACAACACATCGGTTTGTAGTCTGGCATGAAGTGATGGAGGACATTGCTGCAGAGCAGTGATAAGACTATGGATAAGAAGACTTACATGTATTACACAGATATTCTGAGGCGGGAACTTATACCCGCCTCTGGCTGTACTGAGCCGATTGCTTTGGCTTACGCTTCGGCGTTGGCCAGGGATTTGCTGGATGGCAGGCCGCAGAAGATCGAGGCATTTATAAGTGGCAGCATCATCAAGAATGCAAAGAGTGTAACGGTGCCAAATACCGGTGGCCTGAAAGGGATTGAAGCGGCAATCGCGGCAGGGGTCGTGGAAGGTATAGCAGACAAAAAATTGGAAGTGCTTTCCGGCGCAGCAGAAGGTGCTGTGGAACGTATCGAGGCCTTTATGAAGGAATGCCCGATTCAGGTGAGGCTGGCCAGGACAGAGGAACTCTTTGACATTACGCTGGAATTTGAAAAGGAAGAACACAGTAGCAGTGTACATATTTGTGGGCATCACACCAACGTGGTACAGACGAAAAAAGATGGTGAGATCTGCTATCAGCAGGAAACAGGTATGACAGATGAGGTGCAGGGCAGTCCTATGAGCATCAGCGAGATTTTTGAGTTTGCATCGACATGTGATCTGTGTTTGGTGCAGGATATCATAGAAAGACAGATTTTATATAATACTGCACTGTCGCGGGCAGGATTAGAAGGAAACTGGGGCGCACAGATCGGCAGAATTCAGTGGAAGCATGCCGGTGAACAGGATACCTTGATGCGGGCGAGAGCCAGGGCCGCCGCAGGGTCAGATGCGCGCATGAGCGGCTGCGAACTACCGGCAGTTATCAATTCCGGAAGCGGTAATCAGGGGATAACGGTCACCATGCCTGTAGTGGAATATGCACAGGCCCTGCATGCAGGAAGAGAGCAGGAAATACGGGCGCTGGTGCTGGCTAATTTGACGGCTATCCGTATCAAACAGGAAATTGGATGTCTATCGGCTTACTGTGGCGCTGTCTGTGCGGGATGCGCAGCCGGCGCAGGCGTAGCATATCTGCATGATGCCGGTTTGAGCGTTATTGAGCATACGATAGTGAACGGACTTGCCATTTTGTCCGGTACGATCTGTGACGGTGCGAAGCCGTCCTGCGCGGCGAAGATTTCCATGGCTGTGGAAGCTGGGATCATGGGTTTTCAGATGGCGCAGGAAGGTAGAGAGTTCGTACATGGAGAAGGTATTATTAAGAAGGGGATTGAGAATACAATACGTGAGGTGGGTGAACTTGGCCGGGAAGGGATGCAGCAGACCAATCAGGTTATCTTAAATATTATGCTGAAAAAATAGAGGGAAGGGACAATGATATGAGAAAGGCATTGGTGATAGGCGGGTTGGGTAATATTGGCTACAGTGTTACGAAGGCGCTGCTGCAATGCGGGTATGACGTGACAATCCTGGGGAGGAACAGACCGGCAGTGATACCGTTTGCGGATGTGCAGATGATATGTGCAGACCGGCAGGATCGCGAGGGGTTTCGTACGGTACTGCAGGGCGGAGGGTATGAGTATGTAGTGGATCTTGCTTGTTTTACGGCGCAGGACGCGGAACAGGACTGCGAGATATTCCCACAGCTTAAGCATCTGATCGTTATCTCCAGTGGTGCGGTGTATGGGGCGCTTGCCGGCAGAGAGATTCCGATCAGGGAAGACATGCAATGCAGGCCGCAATGGCGGTATGGCATTCATAAGAAGGAGATGGAAGAAGTTCTGATGCGAAAAAGTCGGGAAGAGGATTTGCCGGTGACGATATTTCGTCCGACAGTTACGTATGGAAGACAGAAGACTATTGTGCGGCAGATTGCATCCGACAACAGTTGGATAGATCGTATCAGAAGAGGTAGACCGATCGTTACAGGAAATCTGAGGATTCTTAGGAATTTTCTGTATGTGGATGATGCAGCAGGTGCTTTTACAGGTGCTTTTGCTCATGAGGAATGTAAAGGACAAGTATATAATCTGTGTGGATTGAAACCTTATGACTGGGGAGACTACCATAGTGCTATGATGCAGGTGCTTGGAAAAAATGTTGCTATGGTGGAAATTCCATTGAAAATTATGGAGAGCAGCAGAACATTTCAAGTGAGTGAGATGATAAGTCGTAACTTTATTTATAACGGATACTATTCCGGGGAAAAGATTGCCAGAGATATTCCGGAATTTAGCCCGGCCACTACGCTGGAGGAAGGACTTGCGCGGGCGGTGGACTATCTGGACAGGAATGGTTTGATACCTGACTGCAGACAATACCGTTGGGAAGATGAACTAATCGAGGCACAGCGGCGGGCAGAAAAGTGGTTAGAAAGGGAAGGTGTGGGGAGATGAAGATAGGAGTGGTTACAGTGCCTTTGTATGCGAAAACACTGCCGGAGGCACTCAGATATTTGAAAAAGATCGGAGTGGATGCCGCAGAAGTGGGCGCGGGCGGTTTTCCGGGGGATAAGTTTTGTAATCCAAAGGAGCTCTTGGGGGATAAGCAGAAGCTAAGGGCGTTTAAGGCGTTATTTAGTGATTGCGGTATTGAGCTCAATGCGTTGAGTTGTCACAGAAATCCAGTCCATCCAAATAAGGAGATCGCGCGGAAAAGTCACGAGGAATTTGTGGATACTGTGCATCTGGCCGAGGAGTTGGGGATCAAAAAGGTAATTACGTTTTCAGGGTGTCCCGGTGACAGTCCGACTTCACAATATCCTAACTGGGTAACCTGTCCCTGGCCCGAGGATTTTCTTGAAGTTCTGGATTATCAATGGAATGACTGCCTTTTACCTTATTGGCAGAAGGCAGGACAGATCGCCAGCGAGAGCGGCGTCAGAGTTGCTCTTGAAATGCATCCTGGGTTCTGTGTGTATAATACGGCATCCATGCTTCGTATCCGCAAGGAAATTGGAAATGTGATGGGGGCAAACCTTGATCCAAGCCATTTGATCTGGCAGGGAAATGATATCGTAGCATCCATTCGGGAACTGAAGGATGCGATTTATCACTTCCATGCCAAAGATTGTCGGATTGATGCCCTGAACACAGGAAGAAAGGGAGCATTGGATACTGTCGCTTACAGTGAAGAAGCAGAAAGGTCCTGGCAGTTTTGTACAATAGGATATGGACATGGTCAGGAATTCTGGAAAAATGTAGTTGCTGCACTGCGGATCGCCGGCTACGATGATGTGCTCAGTATCGAGCATGAGGACGGTTTGATGTCGGAAAAGGAAGGGTTGGAGAAAGCTGTGCTGTTCCTGAAGGATGTGATCATCAGAGAAGATCCGTCACAGATGTGGTGGGCATAGAAGCGTGATAGAAAGGCCGGTTTTGTATTATATACAAGAACCGGCCTTATTGTGACAATGTGCTTGCTTTGAAGAATTTACTTTTGTTACAGGAGCTGAATCCCCTGTGCCAGCGCTTCTTTCGTGATTTCTTCCGGCCACAGGGAAGACTGTACCTCCCCGATATGCGCCTTGCGCAGGAAGAACATACAGATACGGGACTGTCCGATGCCGCCGCCGATGGTAAAGGGAAGTTCCTCTTCCAGAATTGCTTTCTGGAAGGGCAGCTTTGCTCTTTCCGGGCAGCCTGCTTTGTCTAACTGGTCAAGCAGGGCCTTCTTATCCACACGGATACCCATGGAGGACAACTCCAGAGCGATATCGAGCACCGGATAATAGACAAGAATGTCGGCGTTCAGCGCCCAGTCGTCATAGTCCGGAGCGCGGCCGTCGTGCTTCTCACCGGATTCCAGCAGGTCTCCGATCTGCATGAGGCACACGGCGCCCTTGGCTTTCGTTATGTAATACTCGCGTTCCTTGGGCGTATAGTCAGGGAACATATTCTCCAGTTCCTGTGTGGTGATGAAGAAGATATCGTGGGGCAGGATCTCGCTGATATAATCGTAGCGGATCGCCATATATTTCTCGGTCTTGCGCAGTACCTTGTAAACGGATCTGACCGTCTGCTGCAGGTAGTCGATCGTGCGCTCTTCACGGGAGATGATCTTCTCCCAGTCCCATTGGTCAACGTAGATGGAGTGAATATTGTCGGTCGTCTCATCACGGCGGATGGCGCTCATATCGGTGTAAAGGCCCTCCCCATGGGAAAAACCGTATTTCTGCAGAGCCATACGCTTCCATTTGGCCAGAGAGTGTACGATCTCCGCCTGGGCGTCGTCCTGCTCCTTGATACCGAAGGAGACCGGGCGCTCCACACCGTTCAGGTTATCGTTGAGGCCGGAGGCCGGATCGACGAACAGCGGTGCGGACACGCGCAGCAGATGCAGCTCTTCCGCCAGCAGTACCTGAAAAAAATCTTTCACAGTCTTGATGCCGATCTGCGTATCGTGCAGATTCAGTGCAGACTTGTAATCTTTGGGAATCATTAAATTATCCATGAAAAACCTCACTTTACTGTTTTCTTGTTGCTATTTGCATTCTCACCATTTACTATTTAACTGCTTTTGCGGGAAGAAATCAAGTAATTATTCGGATAAGATTGCAACAAAGTCAGCTTTCTTATCTGTCTGCGCCCTTTTCAGCCATTGCTGTCTTTCTTCTTTATTTATATAATATACGGTATGATGGACGAAAAGAAGGCAATTCAATATTTTCTTTGAAGTTCTATATCTAATACAGGAAAAGCTGCTGAAAATTAAGGAGAAAACGCTATGATACTATACCATGGAAGCAACACCGGCAATATAAAAGTATTAAAACCAAATCAAGCGGATCATGACCGGCCATATGTGTATATGTCCACAATGGATGTGGTTGTCGCGTTCTATTTATGCAATGCTGTAGAAAGGCCTTATTATTGGTTTCCTTATGGTTTTGAAAGCGGCAGTAATATACCGGTATACCACGAACTGTATCCGAATGCGCTGAAAGAAGTATCAGAGGGTGTCAGCGGATATATCTATGAAGTTCTTGCAGAAGAGAATCAAGTTATTCCATTTAAAAATATTCCGTGCGCGAGACTGGCGACAGAGCCTGTTAAGGTAACGAACTGTGTCAGGGTAGAAAATGCGTATGATTTATTTAAGGACTATGTAAAGCAGGGCAAAATGAAAATAGGATATTTTGAAGACAAATCGAAACAGCAGCTGGAATGGTGGTATTCGTGCTGTGTCGATTACCTGAAAGAAAAGCACATGATAGAAACCCCTGATTGCTCCTATGCCTCTTTTATAAAATTAAAAATGCCACAAGTATGGGAAAAATATATTGCAGAATAGCAAACGAATGTTCGAAAAAACTATTGCAATCTGTTCCGGTTTGTGATAGGATAGATTCACAGAAAAGAACGTATGTTCTTTGTGGTCATTCATGGGGATTGATCTGACAATAGAATGATGAAGAAGGTAGGTAGGATCTGTTATGGAAGTCAAGATAGCGCCGCAGATGTCGCTGATGGATAAATTGAAGATACTGGCCGACGCGGCAAAATATGATGTGTCCTGCAGCTCCAGCGGCTCTTCGCGGAAGAATGACGGCACAGGGATCGGGAATACGGTGGCAGCAGGTTTATGTCACAGCTTCGGGGCGGACGGGCGGTGTATTTCCTTATTAAAGATACTGTTTACCAACGAGTGTATCTACGACTGCCGGTACTGTATCAACAGAAGATCCAATGACGTGCCTCGGGCCTCTTTTACACCGGATGAAGTATGCGAACTGACGATGGAGTTTTACAGGCGTAATTATATAGAAGGATTATTCTTGAGTTCCGGGATACTGTACAGCCCTAATTATACGATGGAACTGATCTGTGAGACGGTACACAAACTGCGAACAGTGCATCGATTTCAGGGGTATGTTCATGTGAAAGCCATACCGGGAGCGGATCCTCTGTTGATACAGAGAGCCGGTTATCTGGCGGATCGTATGAGTGTGAACCTGGAGATGGCGACGGCGGAGGGGCTTCGCGAGATGGCGCCGAACAAGCATCGCAAGACGATCTTAAAGCCGATGCGTCAGATTCAGAACGGTATCGTAGAGAATAAGAATGAACTGACTCTATATAAACATGCGCCGCATTTCTGCGAGGCCGGGCAATCCACACAGATGGTCGTGGGAGCGCTGCCGGAAAGTGACTATCAGGTCATGTCGGTGGCAGAGAGCCTGTATGAGAAGTTCTCTTTGAAAAGGGTATATTATTCGGCTTTCGTGAATGTGAATGAGGATAAGCAGCTGCCTTCGATCACGGCAGGACCACCGCTTCTGCGGGAGCACAGGCTGTATCAGGCGGATTGGCTCTTGCGGTTTTATGGTTTTAAGGTGGATGAACTGCTGACGAAGGAGCGGCCGAATTTCAATATGGCGATCGATCCGAAGGCAGATTGGGCAGTGCGCCATCTGGAAGTATTTCCGGTGGAGATCAACCGTGCGGATTACCGTCTTTTGCTGCGTGTTCCAGGCATCGGCGTTAAGAGCGCCAGGCGGATCATCACTGCCAGGCGGTTTGGGAATCTGACCTTTGAAGATTTGAAGAAGATGGGTATCGTGCTGAAACGGGCGTTGTATTTTATCACATGCAGCGGCAGGATGATGTATCCTACGAAATTGGACGAGACGTATATCGTGCAGAATTTGACTTATCAGAACCAGATGGGTAAGGGAGAGCGTTTGCCCTTCTTGATGGACGGGACGCCTTATCGGCAGATGTCTCTGTTTGATGAGGGCCAGATGCTGGATGATACCAGGAATTTTGTCAATGTGTGTAGCAGTAAGACAACTGGAGACAGCAGGATAACGGGTAATAGTGTGATAACTGGAGACAGTAAGATAACGGGCAATAGCGTGATAACTGGAGACAGTAAGATAACGGGCAATAGCGTGATAACTGGAGACAGCAGGATAACGGGCAATAGCATGATAACTGGTGACAGTAAGACGGAGGGTGTATTGTATACAGCTTAGCGGAGGCACAGAGGTTATAGTATGGAAGAGAAATATATCATTTGCGAAGATTCTTTAGAAGGAATCTTTACGGCGATCTATGATGCCTACGCTCTGCGGGAGGGGCACGAACGCCTGCATGTACAGGTGGGGGAGACGGACAATTACAGACTGTTTGCAACCTATCTGCATAGTCAGCCGGATTTTGGCAAGACTGAGAAAGTGGTACGTACACTGCAGAGTCGTCTGGGAGAACATGTCTATGGTTCTATCTGCCGTGCGGCGGCTTCCGATGGGGCGGATAAGGGGGATGCGGTCTATCATACCGTGGTGGATGGCATAACGGATGGTCATGGTGAACGTACCATGGAGAATCTGCGCAATCCCTATGTAGCCAGGACCTTTGCTCTTGCCAGGCGTACGGCCAATGAAGTGAATCATGAACTGGAGTTTATCAGATTCCAGGAGTTGAAGCAGGGGATTCTGTATGCCAGGATCGGTCCGGAGAATAATGTGATGCCCTTTGTGATGCCTCACTTTGCGGACCGCCTTGCACCCGAGGATTTCATGATCCATGATGAAAACAGAGGATTATTTGGCGTGCACCCGGCACGCGGGGAATGGTATCTGGTATCCGGCGTGGAACAGGAAGCGGAAGAGATGCAGGAGGTCGTTCAATACTCTGACAAAGAACAGCAATATCAGGAATTGTTTTCACTTTTCCACAAGACGATCGCCATCAAAGAGAGGGGCAATAAACGTCTGCAGCAGCAGATGCTGCCGCTGCGTTTCCGGGAGTATATGACGGAGTTTCAACGTCGCGAAGATTCCGGAAGTTAGTATAGTGGATTCTCAGTATCGTGAAGGTTTCCGAAGTTATTATGACGGATTTTCCGTAAAATGAATATTTTGCGGTCGCCAAAAATCGTCAGATTTGGACCTGATAGACAGAATATACAAAAATCTTTTTTGGGCATAAAACAAAATTGTCAGGATGTTAGAAATCTTTGCGAGGCGTCACAAAGGGTGGAGATTCCGGAGGAAAACAACCTCTTTACAAACAATGGAAAAAGTGTATAATCATCTCAAACAAGGAGAAAGTTAACATTTTTCTATATGTGCGCTTTGCACATATGACCAGAAAGGAAAGGTGATCGTTATGCAACACAGAATTAAATTAAGACCGGAAGAAGTGAAGGACTTTGTTTCTGCGGCTACAAAATGCATCTTTGACGTAGACATCTCCTACAACAGATTTATCGTAGATGCAAAGTCGATTCTCGGCGTGTTGGGGCTCAATTTCAATCAGGTTCTGACAGTATCCGTTAACGGATATGATGCGGACTTTGAGAATTATCTGAAGAAATTTGCAGTGGCATGTTGAGTATATAATATGGAACAGCAGCATATTTAGATGTGCCGATTGGATGAACTGTTATATGACGGTACATTGACTCCCTATTTAAGATAGCGTAATATCTTAATAGGGAGTTTTTTCATCCCATGAAACAGAAGTCCCTTGGACAAGGATGCACATCTTTGATAATTGATAAGCTGACAGTTTGAGGGCAAGGCGGAGGGGTATTTTGGAAATACGGATTTCAGTCAGGAGCCTGGTAGAGTTTATACTGCGTTCCGGCAATATAGATAATCGAAGAGCGGCGTCACCGGAAAATGCAATGCAGGAGGGCAGCCGTATCCATCGCATGATTCAGAAACGGATGGGGCCGGAGTATCAGGCGGAAGTTGGACTGCGTTACGTATATGATGCGGGAGAGTATGAGATCATTGTGGAGGGGCGTGCGGACGGTATTATTACAGAGCAGACCGTGACGATAGATGAGATCAAGGGTACCTTCCAGGATTTGAAGAAGATGAAGGGGCCGGTGCCCGTGCATTTGGCGCAGGCACGCTGCTATGCCTACATATATGCCGGACAGAAGAATCTGGCAGAGATTCGGGTGCGGATGACATACTGCCATATGGAGACGGAAGAAATAAGGTATTTTCACTATGACTATACGTTTGCCGAGCTGCAGGAATGGTTTGCGGAGGTGATGGAGCAGTACCGGAAGTGGGCGGACTACAGTTTTCAATGGCAGAAGATCAGGCAGGCATCCATCAAGGCGCTGCAGTTTCCTTATGCTTACAGAGAGGGGCAGAAGGAACTGGCAACTTATGTCTATCAGACAATCTATCATAAGCGTAAACTTTTTATTGAGGCGCCTACCGGTGTGGGGAAGACGATCTCCACGGTGTTTCCGGCCGTGAAGGCGATGGGGGAAGGCATGTGTGAGAAGATCTTCTATCTGACGGCCAAGACCATCACCAGGACAGTGGCGGATAACACATTCTCTCTGCTGCGGGAGCATGGGCTGCGCTATAAGAGCGTGATTCTGACGGCGAAAGACAAGATTTGTTTTATGGAAGAGACGGAGTGCAATCCGGAGTACTGTCCTTATGCGAAAGGGCACTATGACAGGATCAATGAGGCGATGTATGATCTTCTCACCCACGAGGATGTCTACAGCAGAGAGAATATAGAGGCCTATGCGAGGAAGCACAGAGTTTGTCCCTTTGAGATGTGCCTGGACATGAGCCTGTTTTCAGATGCGGTGATCTGCGATTATAACTATGTGTTTGATCCGCATGTATATTTGCGCAGGTTTTTTTCGGAAGGGGTACGGGGAGAGTATCTTTTTCTTATAGACGAGGCCCATAATCTGGTAGAGCGGGGACGGAGCATGTACAGTGCGGTACTGTGCAAGGAAGATTTTCTGGCATTGAAAAGGACGGTCAAAGCCTATGACGAGCGGATCGCCGCGAATCTGGACAAATGTAATAAGGAGCTTTTGATCTTTAAGAGAGATTGCGAAAACTATCGTATCGAGGAGTTTATCGATCCCTTTGTGCGTGCGCTCACAAGGCTTAGTGCGGCGATCGAGGACTATCTGGAGGATCATGAGGACAGTCCGGTACGGAAGGAAGTGTTGGAATTCTACTTTGCGGTATCGCACTTTTTGGAGATGTACGAGCTTGTGGATGAGAATTATGTGACCTACACGGAGCTGGAATCGGACGGCAGTTTTATTTTGAAGCTGTTTTGCGTGAATCCGGCCAAGAATCTTCGAGAGTGCATGATGCGGGGCAGAAGTACGATTCTCTTTTCGGCGACGCTTCTGCCGATCCAATACTATAAAAGACTGCTGGGGGCGGAAGAGGGGGACTACGAGGTCTATGCCAGATCCGTTTTCCGCCCGGAAAAACTGGGGCTTTATATAGGAAAGGACGTGACCAGTAAATATACCCGCAGGGGCGACGAAGAATTCTACCGGATCGCTTCTTATATTAATGCGGTGATCGATAAGCGGCACGGAAACTATATGCTGTTCTTTCCGTCCCATGCTTTTTTGCGGCAGATTTATGACATCTTCATGCGGTATTTTAATGCGGACGGGAAAGTGGAATGCATTGTGCAGGAAGATTATATGAATGAGCAGGCCAGAGAGGAGTTCCTGAACAGGTTCACAGGCAATGAGGACTGTGACTTGAATGCGCTGATCGACATGGAGATCGAGCTGGAAGAGGAGAAAAGCCTGGTGGGGTTCTGTGTGCTGGGCGGGATATTCAGTGAGGGGATCGACTTAAAGAATGACAGTCTGATCGGTGCGGTCATTATCGGAACGGGATTGCCGCAGGTTTGTAATGAGCGGGAAATCTTAAAGCAGTACTTTGACGGCTGGGGAGAAAATGGCTTTGATTATGCCTATCGGTATCCGGGCATGAATAAGGTATTGCAGGCGGCAGGAAGGGTGATCCGGACCGTGGAAGACTTCGGGATCGTATCGCTGTTAGATGAACGCTTTCTGACGCCTGCCTACCAGAGGCTGTTCCCGCGGGAGTGGAGCAGCTATGAGGTCGTTACGGTTGACCAGATAGGTCATAAAGTGGAGCGGTTCTGGGATGAATGGTTGTAGGAAGTTTGTCCCGGAACTGCGATCCTGTTTTCCGGCAGGAGGACTCCGCTGTGCGCAGAAGAAGAAAGGAGCCTGGTGTAGAGAGGCTCCATGGAGATGTGAATACTGTCAGGAAAATCAGGTGCGGTTTCGCAGCAGGGAAATCTCCTGTTTGTAGGGCGCCACTTTCTTGTCCGGATCAGTCAATGAAGGAATATAGGGCGTTTCCAGGATCTTGGGCAGGTGCAGGAAGTCAGGATGGTGAACGATGTAGCGTAGGGCCTCGGTTCCGATAAACCCGTCTCCGATATTGGCATGGCGGTCCTTGCCGGCGCCCCGCTCGTTCTTACTGTCATTGATGTGAAACAGGGCAATTTTTTCTTTTCCAATCAGCTGATCAAATCGGTCAATCACTCCGTCAAAATCATTTATAATATCATATCCGGCGTCATGCAGGTGGCAGGTGTCCATGCAGACACGAAGCCTGTCACTGTGTGTTACCTTGTCAAAAAGTGCGGACAGCTCTTCAAAGCTGCGTCCGATCTCGGAACCTTTTCCGGCCATGGTTTCCAAAGCGATATAGCAGTTCTGGTCGGCAGTAAGTACTTCATTGAGTCCTTGAGCAATCCGGTCAATACCGGCTTCCACACCGGCGCCTACGTGGGATCCGGGATGAAGGATCAGGATCTGGGAACCCATGGCGATAGTACGTCTGATTTCCAGAGCAAGAAAATCCACCGCGATCTCATAGGTGGCAGGATTAACGGTGTTGGCCAGATTGATGATATAGGGCGCGTGGACGACAAAGCTTTCGATGTTATTTTCCCGCATACACTCCCAGGCAGGCCGGATGTTGAGCTGATCAATTTCTTTCCTTCTGGTATTCTGCGGTGCGCCTGTGTACAGCATAAATGTGTCGGCATTGTAGGATACGGCTTCTTTGACGGAACCGAGCATCATGTCCTTGCCGCTCATTCCTACGTGGGATCCAAGTATTGGGTTCATGGTAATCTCCTTTGCTGTCCCCTCCGATCCTCTGTACCACTGCACGGACTTTGCGATAAATGCGGGATTCCGGGCCGGGCAGAGAGGATTGGGGGTGGGTGGAGTGTTTTGACTTAGAGCGTCAAAACACTAAATATATTGACTGCATGTATGACATTATACAATATTTATTGACATTTTTCATCTCCATTTGCATGGGTAAGGAGAGGAAGAGACAGAAAGTGATAGAAAAAAACGAAAACGACATTCCATTTTCGACAAAAAGGAATGTGAGTCATCAATAAATGACATATATGTCAATGTGGATAACTTTGTGGAAATTGGGGATTTCTTGGCTGATTTGAGGTGGATTAGATAAAATAATAGGTAAAATCATGTGGAAAAGTCGATATACGGATTTTGGTTTGTGTAAAAATAGACTGCTTGAGTCAAAAACAGGCAGTTCCGCAGTTTCAAGAATTTTTGCATTCATGAGGAAGATATGGTAAAATGACAAAGGACACAATAGCTGTGTCATGTAAAGGGGAAAACAAAAAGGGGAACCTAACTAAGAAAGGAACAGGGAAAAGCTATGTGGGCTTATGAAAGTGTTTTTTATCAGATCTATCCGTTGGGATTCAGCGGGGCGCCGTTTGAGAACGATGGGAAGCTGGAGCATCGTATCTTGAAGGTGAACGAGTGGATTCCGCATATGAAGAAGCTGGGGATCAATGCAGTATATTTTTCACCGGTGTTTGAGTCGGATACTCATGGATACAATACAAGGGACTATCACACGATCGACTGCCGGCTGGGAACCAACGAGGATTTTAAGGAAGTATGTGACAATCTGCACGAGAATGGTATCAAAGTGGTGCTGGACGGAGTGTTTAATCATGTGGGCAGAGGCTTCTGGGCATTTCAGGATGTGTTGAAGAACCGGGAGAGTTCTCCTTACCTCAGCTGGTTCAATATCAATCTGGGCGGCAATTCCAACTACAATGACGGGCTGTGGTATGAAGGATGGGAAGGCAACTACGATCTGGTCAAGATCAATCTGCGGCATGAGGATGTGATCCGTCATATCCTGGACAGCGTTAAGGGCTGGGTAGAAGAGTTCGATATCGACGGACTGCGTCTGGATGTGGCTTACTGTCTGGATCATGATTTCGTGAGAAGGCTGCGGACCTTCACGGAAGAGCTAAAGCCGGAGTTCTATCTGCTGGGTGAGATGCTGCATGGGGACTATAACCAGATGGTAAATGACCAGATGCTGCACTCGGCGACCAATTACGAATGCTATAAGGGACTTTTCTCCAGTTTCAACAGCATGAATATGTTCGAGATCAATCATTCGCTGTTACGGCAGTTTGGTCCGGAGAACTGGACTCTCTATAAAGGAAAGCATATGCTGTCTTTTGTGGATAACCATGATGTGACGAGAATTGCCAGCAACCTGACCAATGAGGAGCATCTGCCGTTAATCTATGCGCTGTGCTTTGGGATGCCGGGCATTCCCTGCGTCTATTACGGCAGTGAGTGGGGCGCAAAGGCGCATAAGAACGAGGGGGATCCGGCGCTGCGCGCCTGCTTCGAGGAACCCGAGTGGAATGATCTGTGCGACTGGATTTCCAGGTTAAGCGAAGCGAAGAAGGAATCCGAAGCGCTCAATTATGGGGACTTCCGTTCCGTTGTGTTGACCAACAAACAGTGTATCTTCGAGCGTAAGGCGGCGGGCGAGAGAGTGCTGGTGGCCATCAATGCGGACAGTGAGCCATATACGGCGCATTTCGATGCAGGCTGCGGTATGGCCGTGGATCTGATCAGCGGCAAAGAACATGATTTTGGCGGCGGCAGCGAGCTTCCTCCTTACAGCGCGTATTTCTGGAAGATGGAGCGGTAACGGACTGATCGTACCGCGTGGATTTCGGCTTTCCTGTTGCGGCCGATACAATAAATTCACAAAAAACTATTGACAAAATTGTAGAATTTAACTATTATTTTTCTAAGTTTCAGAGCTGGGACTTCTTATTACTATATAGAAGTCCCTTTTTTTGACAGAGCTGTGCCGGTCAGGGTTCTATGTGATCTGAACTGTTCTGCCAAAGAGCGTCTGGGACGAACCCGGGAAGTGGATTTTGGTCATGAGAGCGAAAGAAGCGGAACGGAAAACGAGGAGAAAGAAACAGGAGGAGAAGATTATGAAGAAAAGAATGTTGAGTCTTGTACTGGCAGGCGTTATGACGGCTGCAATGCTGACAGGCTGCGGCGGTTCCGCAGGAACAGATGCCGGAAGCACTGACGGCGCTGCGCAGGAGTCTTCCGATGCAGCAGGTGAGACTGAGGCGGCTGAGGAAACACCGGGCGAGGAAGCAGCGAGTGATGAGACGGCTGCAGAGGATGGCGCGGCAGGCGACAGCGCAGGCGGCACTTTCAAGATCGGAGGCATCGGACCGCTGACCGGCAGTTATGCAGTGTACGGCATCGCGGCTATGAACGGATCCCAGATCGCAGTGGATGAGATCAACGCGGCAGGCGGTATCAATGGTATGACAGTTGAGCTGAATTTCCAGGATGACGAGACTGACTCCGAGAAATCCGTCAACGCATACAATGCTTTGAAGGACTGGGGCGTACAGGTGATCGACGGTTGTGTGACCAGTGCATGTTCGATTGCAGTATCGGCTAAGACGGTGGAAGACAATATTTTCCAGCTGACCCCTTCAGGTTCTGCGGTTGAGTGTGTGGCTAACCCGAATGCATTCCGTGTATGTTTTTCCGATCCTAACCAGGGAGTGGCATCTGCACAGTATATCGGAGAGCATGGTCTGGCAACGAAGGTTGCTGTGATTTACGACAGCTCGGACGTGTATTCTTCCGGAATTTATGAGAAATTCGTGGCGGAAGCAGAGAGCCAGCCTTTTGAGATCGTGACAGCAGGCGCGTTCACGGCTGATAATAAGACAGATTTCTCCGTACAGTTACAGCAGGCTAAGGATGCGGGCGCGGATCTGGTGTTCCTGCCGATCTACTACAACGAGGCGGCTATGATCTTAAAGCAGGCGTCCGATATGAGCTTTGATGTGAAGTTCTTCGGCTGTGACGGTCTGGATGGTATTCTGGGTGTGAAGAACTTTGACGCTTCTCTGACAGAGGGCGTTATGCTGTTAACTCCTTTCGCAGCAGATGCGACAGACGACCTGACAGTGAAATTCGTTACAACTTACAAAGAGAAATTCAATGAGACACCGAATCAGTTCGCGGCAGACGGTTACGATGCGATCTATACCATCAAGGCAGCGGCTGAGAAGGCAGGTATCACAGCGGATATGTCCAATGAGGAGATCTGCGCGGCTATGCAGACTGCTATGACAGAAATCACGGTAGACGGTCTGACAGGTGAGGGTATCACATGGGATGCTTCCGGTGAGCCGACAAAGGAGCCGAAGGCGGTTGTGATCAAAGATGGTGTGTATACAGCTATGTAGAGGACATGAAGTTGTGCTAAGGCTGCAGAGAACGCAGCCTGAGAACAACTAAGTCATGTCCGGGAGAATGCAAAAGAGCGCATTCTCCCCGTAGCGACAGCGATAAGCAATATAAAGTTTAGAATGAGAGTTTAAGGTTGCACTAAGATAGCCGGAAGGGTATCTTAGTGCATTTCCATAACTTATAGCAAACGGCAAATGGATTTGCCGTACTGGCGTAGTTTGATGTGTGTGATGAGGAAAACTGAGGTGTGAGTATGAGTTTTGTGGCCCATTTGATCAACGGAATAAGTTTAGGGAGTGTATATGCGCTGATCGCGCTTGGATATACGATGGTGTACGGAATTGCCAAGATGCTGAATTTTGCCCACGGCGATGTCATTATGATCGGGGGATATGTAGTGTTCGTGACGGCGAGCGGCTTAGGGATCAATCCGCTGGCGGCGATCATTGTCTCCATGGCGGCGTGCACCGTGCTGGGGGTAACCATAGAACGGGTGGCATACAGACCTTTGCGGGGAGCTTCTCCGCTGGCCGTGCTGATTACGGCGATCGGTGTGAGTTATCTGCTGCAGAATGTGGCGTTGTTGGTATTTGGCTCCGATACGAAGGCTTTCAGCAATGTGGTAACTCTGCAGAATCTGGAATTGTTTGACGGACAACTGATCATCAAGAGTGTGACGATTGTGACGGTCATCGTCAGTATTATCATTATGGTCGGCCTTACCTTTTTCGTAAAGAAAACGAAGATCGGGCGTGCCATGACGGCGGTCTCGGAAGATCAGGGAGCAGCGCAGCTTATGGGAATCAACGTAAACGGTACGATCGCTGTGACTTTTGCCATTGGGTCTTCTTTGGCGGCGGTGGCCGGTGTGCTTCTGTGTTCCGCGTATCCGTCTCTGACTCCTTATACCGGTTCCATGCCGGGTATCAAGGCGTTCGTGGCAGCGGTGTTTGGCGGGATTGGTTCGATTCCCGGCGCTTTTATCGGCGGGATTCTACTGGGTGTGATTGAGAATCTGAGCAAAGCCTATATCTCTTCCCAGCTTGCGGATGCGATTGTGTTCAGTATTCTGATCATCGTGCTGTTGGTAAAGCCTACGGGACTTCTCGGCAAGAAAGCTTTGGAGAAAGTCTGAGGCGGGCAAAGGAAGGGCATGGATATGGAAATGAAAGTAAACAAATCAAAGTTGAGTAAAACGACGAAGAACGATCTGATCACCTATGGAATGGTGATCCTCACATATATTGTGGTGCAGCTCCTGGTATCCACGGGGCATGTATCCAGTCTGATCCAGGGACTTCTGGTTCCCTTTTGTACTTATGTTATTGTGGCGGTAGCGTTGAATCTTACAGTTGGTATCCTGGGGGAGCTGAGTCTGGGACATGCTGGCTTTATGTGCGTGGGCGCGTTTGCCAGCGCGGTCTTTTCTCTGGCCTTTAAGGATGCGATGCCGAGCGGCCTGCGGTTTTTCCTGGCGCTGCTGATTGGAGCGGCAGCGGCAGCGCTGGTGGGATTTCTGGTGGGCATACCGGTGCTGCGGCTGCGGGGCGACTATCTGGCCATCGTGACGCTGGCTTTCGGTGAGATCATCAAGAATATCATCAATGTGTTATATCTGGGTGTGGACAGCAGGGGTGTTCATTTTTCCATGAAGGACGCTATTTCCCTCCATCTGGAGGAGGACGGGGTGATGCTGATCAAGGGAGCGCAGGGTGTTACGGGAACGCCCAACGACTCCAACTTTACGGTGGGTGTGATCCTGATTCTGGTTACCTTATTTATCGTACTGAATTTCATTCATTCCAGAACGGGACGTGCGGTCATGTCTATCCGTGACAACCGGATTGCCGCCGAGTCGGTGGGCATCAATGTGACCAAATATAAGCTGATCGCTTTTACGGTCTCCGCGTCATTAGCAGGCGTGGCAGGTGTGCTGTATGCACATAACCTGTCTACGCTGAACGCATTGCCTAAGAATTTCGGATACAACATGTCGATCATGATTCTGGTGTTTGTAGTGTTGGGCGGTATCGGCAATATCCGCGGTTCCATCATTGCGGCGGTGCTTTTGACGCTTCTGCCGGAAGTACTGCGGGGATTGAGTGACTATCGTATGTTAATCTATTCGATCGTGCTGATCGCGATGATGATATTCAACTGGAGTCCGAACGCAGTATTTCTCAGAAAGCGGCTTAGACAGAAATTTTTACCGGGCAGGAAAGTGGAAAAGGAGGAGGCATAGAGATGGCACTGTTAGAGACAAAGAAACTGGGAATCTCCTTTGGCGGCCTGCGGGCGGTGAATGCATTTGATATTTCTGTGGAAAAAGGACAATTATACGGACTGATCGGTCCAAACGGCGCCGGGAAGACGACGATCTTTAACCTGTTGACGGGCGTGTATACGCCGGACGAGGGCGCGATCCTGTTGGATGGTGTGAATCTGGCGGGAAAAAGGACGATCGATATCTGTAAGGCAGGCATAGCAAGAACCTTTCAGAACATACGACTGTTTCATGATATGTCGGTGCTTGATAATGTAAAAGTGGGACTGCACAATCATTATCCTTATTCTACTTTCGAGGGGATTTTGCGCCTGCCTCGTTATCATAAGGTGGAAAAGGAGATGAACGCCAGGGCGATGGAGATTCTGGAAGTGTTCGGCCTGGAAGGCTATGCGGATTATAAAGCGGAGAATCTGCCCTATGGACAGCAGAGAAAGCTGGAGATTGCCAGAGCGATGGCGACAAACCCTAAGCTTCTGCTTCTGGATGAGCCGGCGGCGGGTATGAATCCCAATGAGACGAAGGAACTGATGGAGACGATCCGTTTCGTGAGAGACCGTTTTGAGATGACGATCCTGCTGATCGAACATGATATGAAGCTGGTGGCCGGTATCTGTGAGAAACTGACGGTGTTAAATTTCGGGGAAGTGCTGGCACAGGGAGAGACGCAGGAAGTGCTGAACAATCCGGATGTGATTACGGCTTATCTGGGTTCTTAAGACGAAGACATGAAGTTGTGCCATGGCATTAAGGAATGCTGCCAGGGGATAAGCGGATCATGTCTGGAAGAATGCAGGAAGCAGTAAGCAGGCATTCTTCCTGTAAAACAGCAGGGCAAAATTTGAAAAGTGAAGAGCACACAGCAGGAGGAATTTGGTATGGCGATGTTGGAAGTGAAGGATCTCCATGTGCATTATGGTGTGATAGAGGCAATCAAGGGAATCAGTTTTGAAGTGGAGCAGGGAGAGGTCATTGCCCTGATCGGCGCGAACGGTGCCGGGAAGACAACGACATTGCACACGGTCACGGGGCTGATCAAGCCTACAAGCGGGAGTATCATCTTTGAGGGTAAGGATATCACCAGGACGCCGGGATACAAGATCGTGCCGATGGGGATGGCCCATGTGCCGGAAGGACGGCGTGTGTTTGCGCAGTTGTCGGTGTACGATAATCTGATGATGGGCGCTTATACGAGGAAGGATAAGAACGAGATTAAAGAGAATTTGCATATGGTATATGAGCGTTTTCCGCGTTTGGAGGAGCGTAAGACGCAGATGGCAGGAACCTTAAGCGGTGGTGAGCAGCAGATGCTGGCTATGGGGCGTGCGTTGATGAGCCAGCCAAGCATCATTTTGATGGACGAGCCGTCCATGGGTCTGTCACCGATCTTCGTCAATGAGATCTTTGATATCATTAAGCGGGTCAGCCAGTCGGGCACGACGGTGCTTCTGGTGGAACAGAATGCCAAGAAGGCGCTGGCAATCGCAGACAGGGCTTATGTACTGGAGACGGGAATGATCTCTTTGGAGGGAGACGCAGGTGAATTGATGCATAATGATGCGGTCAAGAAGGCGTATCTGGGTGAATAAGTAAAGCTAAGCAGCATAGCAGATGTCTCAAAAAGGGAACTATTACACTCCGGAACATTCTTCCATCTTGTAATAGTTCCCGAATCAAAAGTTCTTTGGAAAAGCCATCGCTTCGTACGATTGCACGATGCATCTTCTGCTACTCTGTGAAGCTATCACCGCACATATCAAAGAAGAGAGCCCAATACGGATGTTCTTCTCTTAAAACATCACCTGTTGTATGGAATAAATCCGCTGCATATTTATCGGCGTCCTTTATGCCGCTTATATATTTTCCAGAAGATTGGACAGAAGAATCGCTGTTGTAAACAACGTATTCGCCATCATACAGGTTTCCATAGGAGTCATAGGTACCGTCATAAACATTCATCGTACCGTTGAGATTTAATATTTTTTTGTATCCGGATTTGATGACACCTGAATCACTGTATTTTCCATCACAGTATTCGTATGTTTCATTACTCCGCATGTACATATATTCACCATCTATCAGTACTTCATTCGTTGCATAAGTACCAACTGATGCATAACAATCGCCATTTTCATATTCTACGACCTTTGTTCCGGATTCCAATATGAGGCCCTCACTGAATATTCCATCGTATGTGTATGTATCTCCGTTCTCATATACTAATTGAGCACTTGTCTGGCCGCATACGTCGCCGTCTACCCAATTATCACTCTGAATCACGCCATCAAAAGTTTCTGTTGAAAAGGTAAATGTACCCTTTCCGTTTGGCATACTGTTGCTCCACTCCCCGGTATAGATTCCAGTCATTGACCAGCATTTATATTTCTTGTTAGATACTGTAGCCTTCCTGGAAACTTTGCTTCCGGTGGTGCCAGACTGCGTTGACGGTTTATCCGCCTTGACACTTACTGTGCTCGCTCCGGGTGCAGCCTGCGAACTGATACCGCATACCAAAAGGCTCATGGCCATCGCACCAGATGCAATAAACATCTTCATTCTGTTCATCTTGACCCCTCCTCTTACAGGTAACTTACTCTCAATAAATCCCCTATAGCTACCTTCTTATTGTATTTGCAATATCATGATAGCATAAGGAATTATATTATGCAATTTAATCTCTGTTTTTGTTTAAAAAGCAACCGTTCAGATCATTACGAGAAACTATGCCGATAGGGTATATGGCTATGGGGAGAAGGTGAAAGCTTATTTGAGAAGAGGGGCGAGGGCGCTGCCGGGGTTTACGGAGTATCCAAATCCACAGGTAGGGTATGAGCGTTGTGTGAGGGATAGTATACCAGTGTGATAAATAAAGTATCTGTATGATTTGTGTTACAATGTGTTTATAATTATGAATAGAGTTATAGATATTTTAATATGTCAGATGTGCAAAATGGCTTTTCAAGAGATTGATTTCAATATATAATAATTATCGGAGATTGTTTTAGTTTTTGATTTTAAGAGAAAAATATTATGGAAAAAGGTAAAATTAAAGACTTTTTAATTGCATCGAAGGATGAAACTTTGAATGCTATAATTGAAAGTGATATGTTGCCCGCGGTTATTGACAAAACAGTTACGAAAGAAGAGTTACAAATGCTTTTACATTAGTGGTGCAGAAAATAGAAGTAACGGAAGCAAATTATTCTATGCTGATAGAAGAGATTCAAGAAAAATTTCGCGGAATCTATGCTGAGTGGCTGTTAAATAATTTAGAAGAAGAAAAGCAGCAGGGAAAGGTGTCATATCACGTAAATGGTTTCATTAATTTAATGAATAACGAAGCTAATGATAATTTAATGCTTATGTTTTTTCATACGATGAATCAACTTACAGAACTTGATATTGATGTTTTATCGCTATATGATAGGAATTCGCAAGAAGATGTTATAAGTTTGTGTAATAGATATAACTTGAAGATAGAACAAGTTGTAGTAATTAAAGAAAAATTGGAACGGTTAGGTTTAATATACAGTAGAAATGAGGAACAAAGAGATAGCAACATAGATGCTATTGTTGATTATTTGAATAAAGTTGATAAAGAACAAAAGAAAAGTAAGCTTAGGGGAGTAAAGCTGCCTAATATCAAAAAGCCTAATCGATCTACATCTTATACTATTACGTCTTTAGGGAGAGATTATCTAAAAGTTATTTCGGATTAAAAATATTACGGAATATTTGTTTGATGATATTTGGGATTTTTGAACGTGTTGGAAAACACAAAATAGGGAAACAATATGTGGCAAGGAGAGGATGCTAAATGACAGAAGCTGATAGTCTGGAATTGATCAAAATCGGAGAAAGCACTACTGTAGAATTCAAAAAATCTACAAATGAAATCACAAAAGATGTTTATGATACAGTTTGTTCATTTTCTAATCGGGATGGCGGGCATATTTTCCTTGGAGTAGAGGATAATGGGTCAATTATAGGGATTGCACCGGAAGCTTTGGATCAAATGAAAAAAGATTTTGTTACTGCGGTCAACAATTCAAATAAAATATATCCGCCTATGTATTTGACTCCTGAAAAAATAGAAATAGAAGGACGCATTATTCTTCATATATATGTGCCTGTGGGCACACAGGTTTGTAGACATAATGGGAAAATATATGACCGCAGTCATGAAGCAGATTTAGATATTACAAACAACTCGGATGCCGTTTATCGGTTGTATGCCAGAAAGCAAGATAGTTATTATGTGAATAAAGTTACAGGATTCGGACTGTCAGATCTTCGTTCTGATCTGATTGATCGGGCGAGAAAAATGAGCCGTATTCGAAATATGAACCATCCATGGCTGACAATGGGAGACGAGGAACTTCTCCGTAGTGCAGGCCTGATTTTGAAAGATGATGAAAAGCATCGGGAAGGAATTACTCTTGCAGCGATACTTTTGTTTGGGGAAGATATTACGATAATGTCTGCTCTTCCGCAGCATAAAACAGACGCGATTTTTCGTGTAGAAAATGTAGATCGTTATGATGACAGGGATGTTATTATAACAAATTTATTTGATACTTATGACCGGTTAATGGAATTTGGAAAGAAACATTTAAGTGATCCTTTTATATTGGAAGGTATAAACAGTGTCAGCGCCAGAGATAAAATTCTTCGGGAGATATTTTCTAATTTGTTGGCGCATCGTGATTACTCATCTGCTTATGTTGCAAAGTTTGTTATTGAAAAGCAATGTATGTATACAGAAAACGCTAATAGGGCGCATGGATATGGCATGCTTGAATTATCAAGTTTTCAGCCATTTTCTAAAAATCCAGCTATTTCTAAGGTGTTTCGTGAGACATCGTTGGCGGATGAACTTGGATCTGGAATGAGGAATACTTATAAATATACAAAGTTATATTCAGGAGGAACACCTGAATTTATAGAAGGAAATGTATTTAAGACAATGATTCCATTGACGGCTGTTTCTGTTGGAAAAGTTGGGCCGTCTCATAACAACTTAGTCACTGACCAAGTCACTGACCAAGTTACTGACCAAGTTAATAGTTATGGAAGTGGTATAGAGAAAGAACAGGATATTTCACAATATATTCTTGAGTTTTGTCAGGTGGGAAGAAGCAAAAAAGAAATATGTGAATATATGGGATATAGAAACAGGACATTTTTTACCAGAAAATATTTGTTTCCACTTATCCTGGAGGGAAAGTTGCAGATGACGCAACCGGATAAGCCGAATAGTAGAAATCAAAAATATATTGCGGTAAAATATTAAAAAAGATAAATAAAGGGGCTGTCAGAAATGTATAATTCTGATGGCTCTTGATCATTATGGATTAGAGCAAAAGCTGTTTTGGTTTCAGACATAAAGAAATATTAAAAGATATAAAATTATATTAGTCCTTACTTGACAGCATCATATGGATAAAATCCGCAAGTTTATTGAAAACTCTCTTCCGTGATATAAAATTGCAGCACATAAGGATAGGAAAAAGCAGTATTGTGTGTTAAAATGAAAAGTATAATACGGATTGGGGGAAGATATATGTCAAGAGTATGTCCGGAATGCGGAAGAGAGTATTTTGGCCAGACGGTAAAATGTATTCACTGTAATATACCGTTGGTTGAAAAGAGCGGTTCGCCAACTACACAACAAACAAGAGGAAAAACCACTCAACAAACAAGGCAGACGGCGGCGCAGATTAATTATCAGAGGATACAACAGGCGAGAGCGGAACAGGAGAAGGCTCATCAACAGCAGTTAGAACAATTACAGTCTCAACAGCAGGCAATTCTGTCGGAACAAAAACAAGCGAAAGTAGCAAAAAATAAAAAGAAACAAGGAATACCTATGAAAACATGGAAACTTGTTTCTGGTATTTTGTCTATAATTATGTTCGTTTTTGTTACATTTCAGTCGTGCGCGGCAGGGGCTTATAACGCATTGTCAAGTAACGGAGAGGTTAGTGGAAGTGCGGGGGCGTTGGTTGCAGTTATGCTTCTTGCGGGAGGTATAGTTTCTATTGCATGTAGGAAGGGAAACAGAGGCGGCAATATAGCCATTGCCATTTTGTATGGAATTGGTTCTTTTGTAGGAGTTATGATGGCTGGAAGTTATACGGATTTAAAAGTATGGTCTTTTTGGTGTCTTGTCTGTTCATTGCTGGCGACCATATCAATTTCTGGGTTTAAAACAGCAAGCATTATCACAACAGCATCGTTATTTTTCATATGGACTTTATTTGTTTTGTTTTTTGGGTCAAATGATATTGTCAGAACAAATAAAACAGTAAATAATGATTCAAATTCTTCTGCTATTTTTGAGACAAACAAAGGACTTTTTACGGTAGATTTAACAGTTCCGGCGGATTACGCAGGCAACCATACACAACAAGAATTGAACGAGACTGCAGAAGAATTTGGTTATGATTCAATTACCCTGAATGTGGATGGTAGTATAACTTATAAAATGACAAAGCGTCAGCACGAAGAACTTATGGACGAAACGCGCAAAGAAATCAATAATCAATTACAAGATATGATTGGCGGAGAAGATTACCCTAGCTTCACAGATATTAAAGCGAATAGTGACTTTACGGAATTTACCGTGACAACTACATCTGAAGATTTGAATATGACAGAATCTATGTCGATATTTGTGTTTTACACATACGGAGGATTATACAGTGCATTTAGTGGAAAGGATATTGACAACATTCATGTAAAATATGTAAATCAGAATACCGGTAATGTGATTTCAGAAGCAGATTCAAAGGATTTATAAATTGAAAACCCGGAGAGTCTGGACGCTATGTCAGATTTCTTTGGGTTTGCCAGGATTTTTAATGCCAAATATCGGGAAGTTACCGACTGGATCGCGGATGCTGTGAAGTTTGCAGAATCAAGCCGATTGTTCCTGTATAATGGAGTGTTTACATGGTTTGGACTGCTTACGGAATTTCTTCCAGAACATAATAATCAGTATAAATTTTTTTGTCGTGCCCTATCAGATTTTCTTCGGAAGCCACAAATCCCAATCGTAATATTGCTGATTTTCGTTCAGAAGCAAAGGGAGGAATTTTGGTCGCAATGATCTGACATTCAAATAATTTAAATACCGATGGCAGGATAAGCGATAATATCTCAAAAATGTTTTCTTCCTGCTCATAGTCGCTTCTTAAGTCAAGTCTTAATAAACCACAATTATTAAAATAATCATCTGCTTTCCGATTAAATAATTCTATAGTTCCGATTGCTTCATTAACTGTTTTGGATACAATAGACCAACGAACAAAGCCCTGTCTGCTATACTCCCAGGACCAATATGCAATCGCTTGTTCCATTCTGCTTTCCGTTGTATAATGAAAATCATCTCCACCACAATTATCACTGTTGAAAAATGGTACGGCTTTTTCATCGGAATATACTTTTAATAAGGCTTCCTTGTCCTTTTTGCTTACCATTCTTAATATATAGTTTTCATTTTCATATTCAGGACATTTTTCATAGGGGCTGATCATGGGACGACCTCCTCTTTTTATTAAGATTATATCACGATATATTGGATAGCAGTATGTCATAGTTACTGAAATGTTAAAATGCGTTGCTTGTAGCAACGGGCAGTTTTGCTTACAATATGGGTGACAATCGAAAGGAGGCTATGCCTAATGCTCAATGAAAATATTAAAGCAATCAGAAAATCAAAGGGACTTTCACAACAAGAGCTTGCTGTCAAGCTGAACATCGTGCGGCAGACAGTTTCTAAATGGGAGCAGGGAGTTTCCCAAAGTTAAAGATACCACATCAATCCCACGCGGACTTTTGCTCAA